>DASPPB010000038.1:0-22960 GCA_035625725.1 Burkholderiaceae bacterium | reverse complement strand
AACCCTCGCCGGCGCATTGGCGGTCTCCACGTCAGTACTGGCCGATGCACCACTGGAGGGACCGTGGGCCGGCATCGGAATGGGATTCCGCAGCCAGACCAACGAATTGACTTTGAGCAACGGCGCCGACATCCAGGCCGGCAAGACCAGCGTATTCGGAATGGTCCAGGGCGGTTATGCGTGGCAACTGCACTCCGACGTTGGCGACTGGAACGTCGGGCCCTACGTGTTTTATTTGCCGGGCAACGTCAACTCGAACACCGCTTACCCTGGCACAGCCAGTGCCTATACGACCTGGAAGAACCAGTGGGGCTTCGGTCTTCAACCCGGTTACTATCTCGGAAAGGAGACCGTCGTATATTTGAAGGTTGGATATAACCAGATCACGGGCCAGCTCAACGCCTCCAACGCGCAGGGCCAGATCAGCCCGTCGGATCAGTTCCACGGGGTGGGCTACGGACTTGGTCTGAAGCATCAATTTGCCGGCAACTGGTTGATCTGGGTCGACACGTATCAGGCCAGTTTCAGCAGCAAGACTTACACGGTGGGCACCACTTCGGTTGAGGTCAAGCCGAAGCAAACCGTGGGCACGTTTGGCATCGGTTACGTGTTCTGATTCCCTCGTTTTTTGCTCTCCGTTTTGCCGTCAGCGCGGATCGCCGCGCTGACGGTTTTGCTTGAGCGCGGCTGGCAGCGCGAGCACGGCTTGCTTGCGACGCCGCGCGCTCGTTCGATTGCAAGCTGCGGCGCCACGAGTCGAGTTCGACGCGACACGACTGCGTACGTCCCCGATTGCGGAGTTGCCGCTGCAGGAGCGAATGCGACGTGTGCGCACGGGCGTGCGCTCACAACCCGTTTTCCGGCGGGTTGCTGAACCCCCAGACCGAGCAAACACGCCGGCGCAAGAAATCGCCGACGTTCTGTCCTCCGCGTCGCTCTTGGGGGAAGCCCAATTCCATTGACCGCAGCTGCGAAGGCGCGCGCACGAGGTTCATCGGCGGGCGCTGCGGGCTCGCAGCCCTGCCGATCGACCGGCTGCTCGCAGGTGGCCGTGCGGTGTTTCCTATACTTGGGCTGTCATGCGCAGCTGGCCCCTGTAGTGCGTTTGAGCGCCTGGGACAATATCCGCAATGAAAATCGAAGTGCTCGCAGACGCCGAAGCGGCTGCCCGCGAGGCCGCTAGGCAAATCGCGCATTGGGCGCGCACGTGCGTGGCTGCCCGTGGCGTCTTCGTCATGGCAGTAAGCGGTGGCAAGACGCCGTGGCAGATGCTGCGCGCGCTCGCTCAGGAGGATCTGCCGTGGGCGAACGTCCACGTCGCACAGGTCGACGAGCGCATTGCTCCTGCTGGCGATACTCAGCGCAACTTCACGCACCTGCGCAAGTGCCTGCGCGAGCAGGTTCCTTCCGCAAATCTGCACCCGATGCCTGTCGAGGCGGCCGATCTGGAGCTCGCGGCGGCCCGTTATGCGGCAACGCTCGAGCAGCTTGCCGGCTCGCCCGCGGTGCTGGACCTGGCGCACCTGGGATTGGGGATCGACGGCCACACGGCTTCGCTCGTTCCCGACGATGCGGTGCTTCAGGTTACCGATCGGGATGTGGCTCTGACCGGCGTCTACGAGGGCCATCGTCGCATGACACTCACCTATCCGATCCTTAACCGCTGTCGGCGAATTCTCTGGCTGGTCACGGGCGCAGAAAAGGCGGGCGCGCTGGCACGCCTGCGTAGCGGCGAGCGCAGCGTTCCGGCCGGTGCGATCGCGCGCGACAACGCCGTGGTGCTCGCGGACGAGGCCGCTGCCGCAGTTCGTTGACGGTTGGCACAAAGATCCGCAACCTGGCCGCGCTTGCGCGCCCGACGCACTGCAGGCGGCCACCCGTTTGGGCAGTCCCGGGAACCACGCAGTCCCCCGACAATGCGTCCATAGTGACTTTTGTGGTGGTGTGAAATGAATGCATTGCAGAGTTGGGCGCAGGAGCGTGCGGATCTGGTGGCGCGCGTTGCGTCGTCCGTGGTCTGCGTTCAAACCGGCCCCGGACGGTCACTCTCGGGAATCGTCTGGGACGAACAGACCGTCGTGACCGCGGCCGAGGGCCTAAGCGGGGATCGGGCGCTGGTGCACACGCGCCAGGATCGTTTTGAGGCCGAGGTGGCCGCCTTGGATCTGACAACCGATGTTGGCGTGCTGCGCGTGCGCTCGGGTCAATCTGCGCCCGCGCGCGGGGACTCGGGCTCGCTGCGCGCGGGGCAACCGGTCGTGCTCGTGGGACAGGATGCGGGCGATACCCTTGCGCAATGGGCCGACGTCCAACGCGTCGGGCCGGCGTGGCGATCACGCCGGGGCGGCCAGATTGCGCGCACGATCCGCTTTTCGTTCCGGCTCGACGCAGCGCTCGAAGGCAGCGCGGTCTTCGATGCCAGTGGGGCGCTTTGCGCCATGGCGGTGCCGGGTGCGCGGGGCCGCGCGATCGCAATTGCGGTCGAGACGCTCGAGGCCGTGACTGCGCGGGTGGCGCAGTTCGGATATTTGCCGCAACCCTACTTGGGCGTGCGGCTGCAGCCGGTCTGGCTTGACGAAGTTCAGCGAAAGGAGTTCGAACGGGAGCGAGACACGGCGGTTATCGTGACGGGGGTGGATGCGCGTTCGCCGGCGCAAGACGCGGGCCTCGCGTTCGGAGACCTGCTGCTTTCTTTGGACAATCGTCCGGTGTACTCCGCGGGAGCGGTGGCGCGCGAAATCGCCGCAACAGGAATTGGTGCGGTGGTGCAGCTCGAGGTGCGGCGAGGTGGCACGAAGAAGGGGTTTTCGGTAACGGTTGGCGAACGACCGCGAGGCTAGCGCGGTTGCATTTGCGGTTTGTACCCCGATCTTGCCGATGTGAAAGCGATCGCGGCGGCGGCCACAGCCCCGTTGCGCCAGGAACTGGCGCTTCGACTGCAGGCCGCGGGTTTTGAGGCCGCCCAGCTCGTCGAGGATCCGCAGGCGCTGCACGAAGCGCTTGCGCAGGAGGCGCGCAGCTGGGTGGTAACCGCGGGCCCGTCGAATCTGGTGCGGCCGTTTGTTCGCACGGCCCTGCAGGCTCGCGTCCCGGTCCTCGCGCTCATCGAAGGCGACCCGGCGGCCTTGCGCGGCATGCTCCAGGGCGGCGCGGCCGCAGTGCTCGATTTGCGCGCGAGCGCGGAGGCGATACGCGCCTCGTCGGCCGCGATCCACGCGGGGCTGGTCGTCTGGCAGCCCAGCGGGGAGCTCGACCCATCGCCAGGCGCCAAGCCGGCGCCCCTGTCGCCGCGCGAGCGTGAAGTGCTCGCAGGGGTTGCCGCGGGCCTATCGAACAAGCTCATCGGGCGGCAACTCGCGCTCTCGCCCAACACCGTCAAATTCCATCTGCAGGAGGCTTTCGACAAGCTGGGTGTGGCCTCGCGCGCCGAAGCGGTGGCAGTGGCAATGCGCCGCGGCGAACTCTCGATTTAGAGTCAAGCGGAGACGATATGGATGAGAAACTCAGGGACGAGGAAGCGCTCGATGCCTATTCAAGGGTGATCGTGCGCGTTGCTCAGCTCGCTAGCCCGGCCGTCGTGACGATCCAGCCGCAAAGCGCCAACCGAGCGACCGGCACCGGCTCGGGCGTTTCCTTCACGCCCGATGGCTTGATCCTGACCAACAGCCACGTCGTGCACGGCGCGCGTCGCATCCAGATTGAAACGACGCAAGGGCTGCGGCGCGAGGCCTCACTCATCGGCGCAGATCCGCACACGGATGTGGCACTGATCCGCGCCGACGCCGAACTGCAGCCGCTCGAGCTCGGCAATTCCAAAACGCTGCAAGTCGGGCAGCTTGCCATCGCGATCGGCAACCCGTTTGGTTTCGCTTGCTCCGTGACCGCGGGCGTGGTCAGCGCCCTGGGCCGCAGCCTGCGAGCCAGCACGGGGCGCCTCATCGAGGATGTCATTCAGACCGATGCGGCGCTCAACCCCGGCAACTCGGGAGGCCCGTTGTGCGACAGCGCCGGACGCGTGATCGGCATCAACACGGCCATCATTGCGGGCGCGCAAGGCATCTGCTTTGCGACGGCGGTGGACACCGTGCGGTGGGTTGCCATGGAACTGCTGCAGCATGGGCGCGTGCGCCGTGGCCATCTGGGGATCGTCGTTCAGACGGTTGCGCTCTCCCCGCGCATGCGACACCAGGCGCAGCTTGCGCAAAGTACCGCGGTGCGCGTCGAAAAAATCGAGCCCCACGGCCCGGCGCAGCGCGCCGGAATCGAGACGGGCGACCTGCTCTTGGGTTTTGCGGATCAGACCGTAGCGGGGATCGATGATTTGCACCGGCTGCTCAGCGCCGAGCGCATCAATCGCGAGGTTGCGGTCGATGTGCTGCGAGGTGGTGCCCGCATACGCGTCGCGGCCATCCCGAAGGAGGCGGCAGCTGCCTGAGGCGGCCGCCGCGTGACCGATGCCGCACGTCGGGCGCCCGATTTCGCGGCGCAGCGGGTGTTCCTGGCGGGCCCGCCCAAATCGAACGCGCCGCATCGGAATTGCAGTTCATCCCTGAGGGAACGCTGGGCCGGCCTTGCCGCGCGGTGGTGTGGTACGCAGCCCGCGTGCTGAGCGGGTGATCCTCATGCAGCGGCGTTCGGAGTACGCTGCCTGTCTGGCCTGCGGGCGCGGCAGGGCCAGAAGCAGGGCGATGCTGTCGGGTGCCGCGATCCGCAGAAAGGACAGAAGTTACGGGAGACGACCGATGAAACCGACTCTTCGAAGTTTGCGATCCATCGTAGGGGCCATGACAATGGCCGCGGCCGTTATGGCGCTGGGCATGACGCCCGCGCTGGGCAAGGAAGTCAAAGTCACGCTCAGTGGCGACCAGGAAGTTCCGCCTGTTTCCACCATGGCCTCGGGCGGCGGCACCATCACCGTCGGCGACGACATGTCGGTGAGCGGCAGCGTGAAGACCTCCGGCGTCGAAGGCACGATGGCGCACATTCACGTGGGGGCGTCGGGCAAGAATGGCCCCGTCATCGTCCACTTGAAGAAGTCACCCGATGGTGCCTGGATGGTGCCACCCGGCACGAAACTCACAAGCGAGCAGTTCAAGAGTTTTCAGGCGGGTGACCTGTACGTCAACGTGCACAGTGACGCGCACGACAAGGGGGAATTGCGCGGGCAGATCAAACCCTAGGTTTTCCTCAATACAGCCCAAGGATGTCGCTGGTGCTGCTTTGCGGAAGGCAAACACGGGGCCCGCGTCCCGATCCGCGACGGCACCAGCCGTTTTTTTGCCGTTGATTTTCTTGTGAATTCTCGATCGGTCTGGCGCGCTTGGTCATAGAGCGAGGGCTGGCAATTGCGCGATTGCGAGGCGACCAAAGCAGGCTCAGACTGGCTGCCCCCGATGGGCAATCGGGGTCGCACAGTTGCTTTCATTCTTGAAGGGAGCTCAGGATGCCGATCTTCGTCACGCAAGGCAGATATACAAGCGAGGGAATCAAGGGGTTGGTGACCAAGCCGGAGGACCGCACGGAGGAAGTGGGCAAGCTCATTGCGGCCGGCGGAGGCAAGCTGCATTCCTTTTTTTATACGCTGGGAGAATATGACTTCATGGTAATTGCCGAGGGGCCAAACGAGAGGGACGTGGTCAGTTCCTTGCTCGCTGCGGCTGCCAGTGGCACGGTAACCGATCTGAAGACGACGGCTGTCATCAGCGCGGCCGACATGAAACACTGCTGTACAAAGGCCGGATCCATTGCCGCCAAGTTCCGCCCGGCAGGCAAGTGAAAATCCGGATTCACCATTAAGCTAAGGGCGCGCCCAGGAGGTATCAGGCCGCCCTTTTTTGCGGCCCGACCCCCGTTGAGGGCGGCCCCAAGCCGTGCGAAAGCGAAGATTCAACGGATACCATGAATCTCTACGAGATCGAAGTCACGCGTATCGATGGTCGGCGCCAGAGTCTGGCGGAGTTTGCGGGCAAGGTCTTGCTGGTCGTCAATGTGGCCAGCCAATGCGGCTTCACACCTCAGTACAAGGGGCTCGAAGCGCTGCAACGTCGGTATGCCGGCCGCGGGTTTTCGGTCCTGGGATTTCCTTGCGATCAGTTCGGGCACCAGGAGCCGGGCGACGAGGCGCAGATTGCGCAATTTTGCAGCCTGCAGTACGACGTCACGTTTCCGATGTTTGCCAAGATCGAAGTCAATGGGGCAGGAGCGCATCCGCTCTATAAGCTATTGAAATCGTCCGTTCCTGGCGTCTTGGGCACGGAAGCGATCAAATGGAATTTCACGAAATTCTTGATTGACCGCCACGGTCAGGCGGTGCATCGCTACGCATCGAGCGTGAAACCCGAAAGCTTGCAAGGCGACATCGAGGCCTTGATGCCGTCGTAAAAAAAGGCGCGGGCGCGCGTTCGCGCAGCGCGCGATGCACTGGAGTGTCCTGGCGGGCGGTGCTGTCGCGTTCGGAGTTGGGCGCCTTGCCTGCGGGCGCAATTGGGCGGCGCGCCTGCAGGCGCGTCTGCGCCGTGGGGCCGATGAGGGCGCCTGCGCGAAGGCACAAGGAGGAAACCGTGCACTCCCTGGACTTTTATCAGAAACTGCTCGACCCGCTCTTGCCCGGGCTGTTGGGCGTTCGGCTAATGGAACTTGAACCCACGCGCGTCGTGGCACAACTCGTCGTGCGTCCCGATCTGTGCACCGCGGGGGGCATCTTGCACGGCGGCGCCCACATGGCCTTTGCCGACACGCTGGGCGCGATCGGCACGGTGCTCAATTTGCCGCCGGGTGCTCGTACCACGACGACCGATTCGAACACGAAGTTCATGGCCAGCGCCAAGGTGCATACGACCGTGACGGGTGAATGCACTGCAGTGCACCGCGGAAAAACGACAATGGTCTGGCAGACGGCAATCCGCTCCTCCGAGGGCAAGATCTGCGCGCTCGTGACCCAAACCCAACTCGTGCTCGACACGCGGTAGGCGTTTTGGATACGCACGCCGCGGCTCGACGCTAATAGTGCAGCTCGTACTCGAGCTGCCAGCGCACCGTGGTCTTGGGCGCGGCTGACGTCAGTCCGAAGAGGACACCGCCGTTCCACTCCAGGGTGCCCGGACCAAGGCTCAGCACCTTGCCAAAGAACTGGGGTCCGGCGCGCGTGTCTTGATGGTTCCAACTCGGGAACTGGCCCAAACGCCCGGGCTGGCCGTAGATCTGAAAGCCGGGCTCGACCACGAATCGCCCCAGCGTGCGCACCCAGGCGTCGATGCGGGTCTCCCAGGCGTAGAGGAACGCCGGCCGGCTCACGGCGTTGGGTCCCAGGTCCTTTTCGAGAAACAAGTTGATGGAGTTGCTCGTGCCGCCGAAGTCCTTGCGCAGCACGGGGCCGAAGGTCGTTTCGTTGGGGTTGCCCCTTTGCATTGCTTGGCCGTACTCGGCAAAGAAACCGACATCGACCCAGTACTGGGAGCGCTCGGTGAATTGAAAGAGGTTTTCGGATGTGATCTGACTGAAATACGTCGACTGATTCTCGCCGGGGTCGCGATTGAATTCAAATTCCAGCTCGGTCAGCCACCAGGAGGTGACGCCATACTCGGCCTCGACGGTGTAGCTTTGCTCTCCGCTGCGCGAGGCGTTGGGATCGGTGGCGACGTCGCCCACGGTCTCCAGCTCGATCAGGCCTTGGTTCACGTCGGGCGTCCAGACCTTGAAGTCGGCCGCCGCCGGCGGACACCAGGCAAGCAGCTGGGCCGCAATCGCCGTGGACGCGGCCGCCGCTCGTGCCCTCATGAGGCGACTTTTGCCTTGGTCGTGGCAATCACGATGCGCGAGCAAGGAATGCGGCTGAGCGCCTCATGCCGCTGGCAGCGGCTGCCTTGCGATCGGCCCGACACAGTGGCATGAAGTGGTGCGCGGCCGAAACAAAAAGCTAGGAGGCCTTGGCGGCTGCCGACGGCACGGATTGCTTCGCGGGCGGTGGGCGATTGCGCGTCCAACGCATCAGCGAACCAATAATGATGAGCGTAGCGGCAAAGAAAACAAGCTGTATGCCGGCCGGGCGCGCGGTATAGCCGATAAGAACGTGCAGCACCTGGCCCGGCAGACTGCGCTCGGTAAGCAGAAAGGACGTGTCCCAGACGCGGTCGCCGAGCGAGGGCAGGACATCGGCGGCTGCCAAGAATGCGGCGCCTTGCGAGGCCATGCCCGCGGCCAGCAGCAAGATGAGCCAGCTCGTCACGCTGAACAAGTGGCGCAGCGGGATGCTCAGCAGACCAAAGTACATCGCAGCTCCCACGGCTGCGCCGGCCGCCAATCCGAAAGCGCCGCCCAGCGCCATGCCGGTGGCCCCGCTGCCGCCGCCCACGGCAATGCCGTACAAGAAAAGCACGACCTCGGAGCCCTCACGCAGCAGTGCGATGCCGCACACCAGGGCAAGGGCATAGAGGGGACGCTTGCCCGAGACAACATCCTTACCCAGCTGCGTTGCCTGCATCGCGAGCTCGCGGCCGTGGCGCGTCATCCAGATGTTGTGCCAGCCCAGCATGCACACCGCGGCAAACAAAATGCCGGCGTTGAAGAGTTCTTGGCCGAGTCCCGCCATCAAGGAGGAGATTTCGCTGGCAAAAAACGCAACGAGCAGCGCGCCGGCTACCCCCGCGGTGCAGCCACCCCCGACCCACAAGCCGCGTCGGCGCACTCCGCGGGAAGCGGCCAAGACGATCCCCACGATGAGCGCGGCTTCGAGAACCTCCCGAAAGACGACGATGAAGGTGGCAACCATCGCGCGCCCCGCGCTACTTGACTACGAGATGTCCGCGCATCTCGGGATGAAAATCGTCGAAGAATTCGTAGCTGCCGGCTTCAAGCGGCCCGACGAAGATTGCGATTTCGTGGCCCGGCTGGACCACTTTTTCCCGATGAAAGTCCACGCTCTCGAATTCCGAGGCGCCCGCGTCCTCGTTTTTGATCACGAGCTTGAACTTCTGACCCGCCGCCGCTTCTATGGTGTCGGGCTGAAAATGACCGTTCTTGATCACGATCGCGATCTCCGGTTCACCGGCCGCGGCAGTGATGGCAGCGAGTTGCAAAGCGCCCGCCAATGCCGCGGTCAAGGCCAATCGTGATAGCTGATGCTGCATCGCCCCGAAAACCCCTACTTGTTGTTGGTTCATTCTTCGCACCAGCGGCCACGTCGGCCGTCGGGAGGTCACTTTTGCGCCGAGACGCAACGATCCGCCCTGTTTTGCGAATGATAATCGTTCTCAGATAGCTGTCAAGACCGCGAACGCGGATCGCCTCGAGCCGGCGCCAGAGCGTTAAAAATTCATAGGGTTAAGTGTGGAAAACGAATTTTCCCCAAGGCCTCGTTGCTTTGCAAGAACGAACACGAATCGTTCTGCTTAAGGTCAAGACGCTTACGCGACCGTGGTCTTTTCGACGAACAGGAACAAAAATGCGTGCGGCGGGCCTGCGCGCGCAGACCCGTTCGTGTCGGTACGCCCCCCAAGCGGCGCTAGCGCCACATCGCGCGCATTTGCGCGCCCAGATCGATTGGGGAGGATTCGTGGCTCGCCCCGGACTGCGCCGGGGCTGCGGGCGCGGGCCAGGACACTTGCTCGAAATGCTCCAGGGCTACCGCGGTGAAGAAGCGCGAGCGCATCGCGTAGACGTGCCGGTCCCCGAGTGTCGATTGGCCTCCGACGTGAAAGCGCTGCGGAATCAGAATTTCGAGATCCTCGCGCGCTCGCGTCATCGCAACGTAGAGCAGGCGCCGTTCCTCTTCGATTTGTTCGCTGCTGCCGGTGGAGAGGTCCGACGGTATGCAACCGTCAACCGCATTGAGCAGCGCAACGGCGGTCCATTCGCGGCCCTTGGCCGAGTGGATCGTGGACAAAATCACATAATCTTCGTCGAGCAATGGCACGCCCGCCTCGTCGCTCGTGGCCTGCGGGGGCTCGAGCGTCAACTCGGTGAGAAACCGCTCCGGACTCGGGTATGTCGACGCGATGCGCGCGAGCTGCTGAATATCGGCGACGCGGATATGTGCGTCCTCGAAGAGCCGAGGCATCTGCAATTCGTACCAGCGGCAGCCATGCTCGAAGGCGGCGGGCCAGGCGGCATCGGGGCGCGCCAGCGCCGCAATGAGCGCGTGAAAATCGCGCCAAGCACCTTCGGCGAGCGCCGACATCGGGGCTTCGGGCACACGCTCGCAGCCCGGAGCGCAATGCGCAATCTGCTCGAGGATGCGCGCGGCAATCTTCGGTCCGACCCCCTCGAGGAGCTGCAGCACGCGAAATCCGGAGACGCGGTCACGTGGATTTTGCGCCCAGCGCATGAGCGCCAGCACGTCTTTGACGTGGGCGGCCTCGAGAAATTTCAGCCCACCGAACTTGACAAACGGGACGTTGCGGCGCGTGAGTTCGAGCTCCAGACGCGCGCTGTGGTGCGCGGCGCGAAACAAAACCGCTTGCGATCGGAGCTTTATGGCGCGTTCGCGCCGCGCAAGCAGCGCCTCGACCACGTACTGGGCCTGATCCGCGTCGTCGCGCACGAAAACCATGCGTGGCTTGCGCCCGGTGCTGCGCGCCGTCCATAGATCCTTCGTGTAGCGTTCCTTGGCAGCCGCAATGACCGCGTTGGCCGCCGCCAGGATCGGGGCGGTGGAGCGGTAGTTGCGGTCGAGCGTCACCTGGCGGGCGGGCGGCTCGAAGTGCCGCGGAAAATCCAGAATGTTGCGCACCGTGGCGCCGCGGAAGGCGTATATGGATTGCGCGTCATCACCCACCACGGTGACGCCACGCCCGTCGGGCTTCATCGCCAGCAGAATCGTGGCCTGCAGGCGGTTCGTGTCCTGGTACTCGTCGACGAGCACGTGGCTAAAGCGGCTGCCGATCTCCCGGCCCAACTGCGGCTGCTCGACCATGCGCGCCCAGTACAGCAGCAGATCGTCGTAGTCGAGCACCGCCTGCGCCTGCTTGGCTTGCACGTAGGCGAGAAACAGGCGCCGCAATTGCTCTTCCCACTCGGCGCACCAGGGGTAGGTCGAGTGCAGCGTCTCGTGCAGCGTGCTGGCCGTGTTGACGACTGCGGAGTAGATCGCAAGACAGGTACCCTTGAGTGGAAAGCGCTTGTCTTTGGCCGAGCCGCCCGCCTCGTGGCGCACGAGATTCATCAAGTCGGCGGAATCTTCCCGATCGTGGATCGTGAAGGCCGGGGCAAGGCCCACCCGCGGCGCGTACTCGCGCAGCAGCCGCGCGCCGACGCTGTGAAAGGTCCCCGCCCAGGGGATCGATGCGGGCCGCGCGCGGCTATTAGCATGGGCGAGCTGCGCAAGAATGCGCGCCACTCTGCGCGTCATCTCCTCGGCGGCGCGTGTCGTGAAAGTCAAAAGCAAGATGCGGCCCGGGTCCGCGCCACAGGCAACAAGATGCGCGACGCGATGCGCCAAGGTATTTGTCTTGCCCGATCCGGCACCGGCGATAACAAGCAGGGGGCCGGCAGCCAGGCCGCCGCCTTCTTGCGCGCCGTAGAGCACCGCATCGCGCTGCGCCTCATTGAGGCCTTGCAAATACGGGGGCGCGCTCGAAGCGGCGGCCGCGGCCTGAGGCTGGGCGGGTGCGATGCCACCGACAGCAAGGCCTGGGGAGAGCACACGGGTATGCATCGAAACGCTTTGGCGCGATCCAAGGCCGGTTCCATGCCCTCGGCGATCCGCGCGGTCACTGTGAATTCATACAGTATAACGCGTGCGCTGCGCGCAGCGCGCTTCTATATGGTCACCGGTCGTGCGGGGCGCGCCTGCGCCGCCGGGGCCGCGGAGCGCGCGTGCGCGCGCGCGCGCGCCCCTAGGGCACGCCGTCGAAGAACTCGACGACGCCGCTCTCCAGCGAATACTCGGCGCCGACGATCAGCAGACCCTGGTTGCAGCACAGCTCCTCGATTAACTGCGATCCGTGCCGCAGATGGCTGGCTGCGGCGCGGATGTTGGCGCGAACCGCCGCGCGGGCAAGAGCCACGGGGTCATCACGCAGTTCGGTAGCGAGCAAGCCCTCCAGCGCAGGACGCACGCGATCGACGATTGACTGCACGTTGCGCGAGGGCCTTAGCGCAGGGTGCTGCAGCTGCTCCAAAGTTGCCTCGATGGCGCCACACTGCGTGTGCCCGAGCACGACCACGAGGCGCGTGCCGAACTGCTCGGCCGCAAATTCGACGCTGCCGATTTGCGAGGGCGCAACGATGTTGCCGGCCACGCGGATGACAAACAAGTCGCCCAGTCCTTGGTCGAAGACGATCTCGACCGGGACACGGGAATCGGAGCAGCCCAAAATGGCGGCGAAAGGCTCCTGTCCGGCGATCAAGGCGCTGCGGCGAGCCGCGCTCTCCAGGGTCTGATGGCTGCGCAAGTCGGCCACAAATCGACGGTTCCCATCGCGCAACCGTTGCAGAGCTTCACGAGCAGGTGTCATCGAGCATCCGTCGTGGGGCCGCGGCATCGCAGCCCCGGGTTTGGCATTCCTCCACGGCCGTGGCGGATTGTACGTGCCCGCGGCCCAAGAGCCACGCGCCACGGCGTTGGCCACCGCTGGCCACCCCGCGCACGTGAGCCACGGTATCCTCTGGGCAATCATGCGGGCAGGGGGGTTGCAGTATGCGGGCACGTAAGACAGCTCTTGGGCTCATCGTTGTTGCGGGCGTCGTGCAGGGCGCCGAACCGGTCAAGGACGTCGAGTCGAGCCAGCTTGAGCGCCAGGCGCTCATGCTCACCGTCTACGCAGATGACTTGGCCTTGGTGCGCGAGCAGCGCCGCATCGAGCTGGCAGCGGGACGAACGCGTCTTGCGCTGCGCGACGTTGCGGTTCATCTGCGCCCGGAGAGCGCAATGGTGCACGCCGCGGGCGCGGGTGGCTTTCGCGTGATCGAGCAGCAGTTTGACTATGAGCTGCTCACGACGCAAAAGCTCCTGGAAAAAAACGTGGGCCGCGAGGTCACCGTGCTCCGGCCCAATCCGTCCACGGGCGAGGATCGGCGCGAACGCGCGACGTTGCTCTCGGTGGCGGAGGGCCCGGTTTTGCGCTTTGCCGACCGCATCGAGTCCGCAGCCGCCGGGCGCATCGCCTTCGACGGCATCCCGCCCGGACTTCATGACCGACCGACCCTCTCGGTGTTGCTCGACGCAACGGCTGGCGGCAAGCAGACCGTCGAGTTGACCTATCTCACTGGCGCCATGAGCTGGAAGGCCGACTATGTGGCGAGCCTCGCACCCGATGGCCGCAGCCTGGAGCTCGATGGCTGGGCGACGCTCGTCAATCGAAGCGGCGCGGCCTTTGACAATGCCTCGCTGCGCCTGGTGGCGGGCAGCGTGCATCGGGCCCGCGCGCCATCGCCCGCGCGCGAGCTCGCGGCGACGGAATTTGCGGCGATGCGTGCCGCGCCCAGTGAACCGGCCGCCGAAGCGCTCGGCGACGTTTACCTCTACCGCTTTGATCAGCCCGTCAGCATTGCCGAGAATCAGACCAAGCTTTTGGCGCTACTGTCCGCGCACCAGGTTCCCGTGCATCGCGAATACGTCCTGGCCGGCGCGGAGTGGATGTTTCGCGACAAGGTGCGAACCGCAAGTCAGAAGCAACGGCCAGCCACGATCATGTCGTTCGAGAACAAGGGCTCCGAGCTGGGCCGGCCGCTGCCCGCTGGCATCGTACGCGTGTACGCGCGCGACAGCGCGGGAGCGCTGCAGTTCGTCGGCGAGGACCGCATGGAGCACACGGCGAAAAACGAAACCGTGAAGCTCGATGTCGGTGAGGCCTTCGACATCACGGCCGAACGCACCCAGAGCGCGTTTCGGCGCGTCGCCAAGAACGTGGTGGAGAGCAACTGGCGTATCGAGCTGCACAACGCCAAGGAGGAGGCCGTCACGGTCAAAGTGCTCGAACCGATGCCCGATGACTGGGAAATCGTGCAGGAGTCGCTGCCCCATAGCAAGGAGTCGGCGCACCGTGCACAGTGGCAGGTGCAGGTTCCGGCCGGCGGTGCGGCTATCTTGGAGTATGTCGTGCGGGTGACATCGTAGCCGCGGCGCCCACGGCATCGGAATGGCCGCCTCGCTCTTGGCTGAGTGCGATGCCCGAACGGCCCAGACGGCGCGCGCCGTCCATCAACTGCAGCAGACGCTGCGCCGCGGTGCCGTAGTCCAGGCCTTCGGGGCGGACGTTGGAGATGCAATTGCGTTCGGCGTCCGTGCGCCCAACCGCCGGCGCATGCGTGAAGTAGATGCCCAAGCTGTCCGGAGCGCTCAAGCCGGGCCGCTCTCCGATCAGGATGGCAAGCTGGCGCGCGCGCAGCACTTCGCCGATCTCGTCACCCAGCGCAACGCGCGCCATCTGCGCGAGCACGATCGGGCCCACGCGCAATTGGTGCAGCTGCGCTCGCAGTAGCAGCAAGAGCGGCAGCCCGTGGCGTGCCCGCGCCAGTTCGGAGAGCCCATCGGCAAGAACAAATACGACGTCCGGTCGCTCGGGCGCGGCCAGCTCCTGCAGCCGCTCGCGGCTGGGCGCGTCGAGTCTGCGCCCCAGATCGGGGCGCAGCAGATACTGCTGGCGATCGGCCGCGGCGCTGTGCACGGCCACGACCTCGAAATCTTGCGCAAGCAGCTGCTCTCGCAGCTCGCCTTCGTGCGCCGGTTCGTGCACCGCGTCGCGCGCCTGCGCCTGAGCGACTCCGAGCTCCAGCAGCGCGCTCGTGGGCAGGCTGGTGCCGGCGCGTCCAAGCGCGATGCGCGCTGGGGTGAAGCGGCGCAGCGCGCGCCAGGCATCGGGGCGAACGAGCGCTCTCACGGCCTGGCGATGAGCGCGCGTGCGTGGGTGAGCAGCGGCTGCGATCCGGCGAGGCGCCGCAACCCTCCACCGGCGCCCATGATGCGCATGCGCACAAGCCATTCTTCGAACTCGGGGGCGCGCCGCAACCGCAATGCCGTGCGCAGGTACAGCGCATCGTGAAAGGACGTGCTTTGGTACTGCAGCATGATGTCGTCGGCTCCGGGGACTCCCATGATGAAGTTCACGCCGGCCACGCCCAGCAGCGTGAGCAGAGTATCCATGTCGTCCTGATCGGCCTGGGCGTGATTCGTGTAGCAGATGTCCACTCCCATGGGCAGCCCGAGCAGTTTGCCGCAGAAATGGTCTTCGAGGCCCGCGCGAATGATCTGTTTGCCGTCGAAGAGATACTCGGGGCCGATGAAGCCCACGACGCTGTTGGTGAGCAGGGGCGAGAACTCGCGTGCCACCGCGTAGGCGCGCGCCTCGCAGGTCTGCTGATCCACACCCTGGTGGGCATTGGCCGAGAGCGCGCTTCCCTGGCCCGTCTCGAAGTACATCAGGTTCTTGCCGACCGTGCCGCGCTGCAGGCTTTGCGCGGCCTCGTGCGCCTCCTTGAGCAGCGCCAGGCTGATGCCAAAGGCGGCGTTGGCGGCCTGCGTTCCCGCGATCGACTGAAACACGAGGTCCACCGGTGCACCGCCCTCGATCGCGCGGATGGTGTTGGTGACGTGCGTGAGCACACACGACTGGGTGGGAATGTCGTACTGCTGGCGCAGCGCATCGATCATGCGCAGCAGACTCACGATGGTCGGCAGCTCGTCGCCCGCGGGGTTGATACCGATGACCGCGTCGCCCGCGCCGTAGAGCAGTCCGTCGACGATGGCCGCGGCAATGCCTTTGGGATCGTCCGTGGGGTGATTGGGTTGCAGCCGCACCGACAGGCGCCCCGGCAGGCCGATGGTGCACCGAAAACGGCTGATCACCCGGCATTTTTTGGCGACCAGGATCAGATCCTGGTTGCGCATGAGTTTGCTCACGCCCGAGGCCATCTCGGGGGTCAGCCCCTTTGCCAGGCGCCCGAGCGCGGCCGCATCGCACCTGGGGGAGAGCAGCCAGTCGCGCAGCTGCCCGACGGTCATCGCGGCCACCGGTGCAAAGGCGCCCGCGTCATGCCGATCGATGATGAGGCGTGTGACTTCGTCTTGCTCGTAGGGCACGAGGGCTTCTTCCAAGAAGCGCTGCAGGGGCAGTTCGGACAGAGCCAGGCGCGCGGCCATGCGCTCGCGCTCCGAGGACGCGGACAGGCCCGCGAGCGCGTCGCCCGAGCGCGCCGCTCCCGCCTTTGCGAGCAGGGTCTTCAGGTCGGCAAAACGAAAGGTCTGTTGACCAACGGTGTGGGCATAGGCCATGGGGGTCGCACGCGCCACCGCGCGCGCGACGCGGCTGCTCGCCGCATCCTATGTCAGGAGCCGGGGCCGGGACAAGAGGCGCGTCCCGGGGTCGCCGTGGTTGCGGCGGGCGCCTCAGTGCGTAGTGGGCGCCGGGGCGGGGCCCGCCACGGAATAGTCGTGCGTTCGAGCCCAGGAGAGAAACTCCGAGGCGTTCATCGGATGGGCGAACAAGAAGCCCTGCAGCTCGTCGCACGACAGGTGGCGCAGGATGGTGTGCTGTTTGGCCGTCTCCACGCCTTCGGCCACGACGCGCAGACCCAGAGCGTGGGCCAGGCGCACGACCGCGTCGACGACCGCGCAGGCGTCCGTACTGGACTCCAGGTCATTGACGAAGCTGCGGTCGATTTTCAGTTCGCGCACGGGCAACTGGCGCAGGTAGCTCAGGCTGGAGTAGCCGGTGCCGAAGTCATCGATCGAGAGAAACACGCCGATCTTCTCGAGGTTCTCCAGGGTGATCTGGGTGGCGCGGATGTCTTCCATCGCCACCGATTCGGTGATCTCGCACAGCAGCTGGGAGGGATCGACCTGGTGGCGCTGCAGCGTCGAGTGCACGCGTCCGACCAGATCCCCGAGTCGCAGCTGCTGCGCCGAAAGGTTCACGGCGATGCGCACCTGTAGGCCGGCCTGCGACCAGGCACGGCTCTGACGGCAGGCCTCGTCGATGATCCAGTCGCCCAGCGCGTTGATCAGTCCGAAGCGCTCGGCCACGGGCACGAACAGTGAGGGGCTCACCATGCCGCGCTCGGGATGGCGCCAGCGCAACAAGGCCTCGGCCCCGCACAGCTGTCCGCCCAGTGCGTCGAGCTTGGGCTGGTAGACGAGCTGCAGCTCGTCGCGCTCCAGGGCGTGGCGCAGGTCGCTCTGAAGCGAGAGCTGCTCGAGCGCTCCGGCGTTCATGTGCGACTCGAACAATGCGTAGCCGTTTCCACCCGCACGCTTGGCCGCGTTCATTGCCGCGTCGGCGTTGGCGATGAGCCGCTCGTGATGCCCGTGATCGGGGTACACGGCAATGCCGATGGAGCCCGATATGTGCAGCTCGCGCCCGGCGATCGGAAAAGGCTGCGACAGTGTGCCCAGGAGCCGTTGCGCGAGCGCAGCGCACACGGCCACGCTCGGCACGTCCTCCATGAGCACGAGAAACTCGTCGGCGCTCACGCGCGCCACCGTATCGTTGTCGCGGGCCGTGCGGCGCAACCGCCGCGCCGCTTCCTTCAGAATCTCGTCGCCGGCGCTGTGGCCCAGCGATTCGTTGATGGCTTTGAAGCCATCGAGGTCGACGAACAGCACTGCGAGCTTTTCTTGCTGGTGAGCGGCGATGCGCTGCTCGTCGCGCCGACTGCGCCGCACCGCGTGCATCAGTCGATCCTCGAAGAGCGTGCGATTGGGTAAATGGGTCAAGACGTCGAGCACCGCGCGCTGCTGCAGTTCCTCATTGGCGCGGCGCAACTGCGCGTTCATGTCGCGCAACGCGCGCACGAGTGCAGCCGATTTCGATTGCATGCGGTCGATCAGGACCGATGCCCCGAGGGCGAGCGCAAGCAAGGTGATGCAAACCATCGACACCAACGTGGCCAGGCCCGCGCCGCGCAGGCCACCGACGCCGTTGGAAGTCGTACCCGCCGCAAAGCCGCAGGCCGACATTGCGCAGTAGTACGTGCCGCTGATGGCCAGGGCCATGAGCAGCGCTGCAGCGAACCGGTGGCGCTGCAAGCGCCGTCTGCCAGTTTCGCGCCGCAGCCACCGGAACAGGTGCAGCGCGGCGGCCGATCCCAGTACAGCGATCAGTACCGAGCCCGCAACGAGCCAGTGGTTCCATACGACGGGGGGCTGCACGGAGAGCGCCGCGATACCGATATAGTGCGTCGCGCAGATGCCAAGGCCCATTGCCAGAGCGCCAAGCCACAGGCGCCGGGCGCGCAGCTCGCCGGTTGCCGCCATCCAGAGGGCCAGTGCGGACAGGGCCACCGCGCTCGCCCAGGAAGCGATGGTCGGCAGCGTCGTGAAACCGATCTCGAAGGGAAGAGTCGCGGCCTGCATGCCCACGAAATGCATCGACCACATTCCGGTGCCCATGCCAAGAGAGCCGCCGATTACCCACGTGTCGGTCAACACCCGATCGGCGGCGCGCACGCGCTCGACCAGATGCAGCGAGACGTACGAGGCCACAATGGCGATCGCGATCGAGGCGGCGACCACCCAGGGCTCATAGTGAGGTGTCAGAAGCGGCACGTCCGTCCCACCGAAGAGATTGGAGGCGAAACACGCGTTCGTGCTATTGAGTTCGCCGTATCAACGGTATATCGACGCGCATGAGCAAAACTGGAGGGCGGCCGCGCTTTCGTGTCGAGCTTGTTACAATGCGGACTTGTGGGAGAGGCTTGGGCCGGGTTCGCAGCGTCAACGGGCGCCGCGGTCCGGGTCAAGCGTTCTTAGCGGAAGTAAAGCCACGTGCGCCACCGTTGCGCAAGAGCCGCCCGGCCTTCGCCGAGGGTTCAAGCGCAGCAAGCGCGGCGTTGCAATCGTGCCCGCGGGCCAGGCCGCAGGCTCGCCGCCACCGGCTTGGTAGCGCCCCGCCCGTTGCATGTGGTTACGATTCTGCGCTTCGGTGCGGATCGTAACGGCTGCGATGGCGGGCCGCCTGCCGTAGGATCGGCTGGTCCCGGCCGCGAACGCGGCGCTGTCGTGGACAACTTCCGTATGATTGCGGACCGCAAATAAAAGAGATCGCGCAACAGCACGGGGCGCGATCGACATGCTTGCCCCAGGCAAGCGAACTTAGAGACTGTCGGGGAAGAAATTTCTGTCATGAGAACCTTGCTGTGCGCCGTAGGCGCCGTCGTCGTATCCCTGCTCACCGCTTGCGGCAGCAGCAATAACAACACAACACCGGCGAACATGCGCACGGTGAACACGACGAGCACGCCGATCACGACGACGCTCAACGGCGGCTATCCGCTCGTGGGCATTGCGAGCGACACGGCGAGCGGCTACGCGTCCATCCCGCCGGGCACGTACACGATCAGCGTCTCGAGCGTCAACGGCAGCCTCAATCCGTCTTCGCAGACGGTCGCGCTGGGCACCGCCGAGAACTACACGACCATTGCGTTTCAACGCGGCAACAGCGCCTACACCACGACGATCACCGACGATCTGTCGATTCCCGCCGTGGGCTATACGACGCTTGACGTAGCCAACGCCTCGCCGGATGCCGGGGCGCTGGACGTATATCTGCTTCCGCCCGGAACCACGTCGCTTTCCCCCGGCGATTCGCCCAACTTTGCGGCCGTGCAAGGCACGCAGTCTCCTCCGGCGACGTTTACCACGGGCAGCTACAACATCATTGTCACGGGTGCGGGCAATCAAGGCGACGTGCGTCTTTCCATTATCGGGGCCAACGGTGCGGGGGCGGTCAGCTTCACGTCGCAGCAGGTTGCGAACCTGGCGCTCACCGACACGCCCGGCGGCACGCTGGTCGATGGGTTTGTGATCACCCAAGGCGCTGGCGGCGGGGTGGTTCCGTATCCGAACACGATGGCGCGCGTACGACTGATCTCGGCCGTGACCACGTCCTCGCCTCCGCCCACGGTGGGCTTGACGACGGCGGGGGGCACCGCGATCTCCGTTGCGGCACCCAACTCCAGCGGCTACAAGCTGGTGAGCGGTGGCGACTCGGTGGCCACGATGACGGTCGGAGGTGCGGCCATCACCGCGCCTGCGGGCACCTTCGTCGCGGGCAACGACTACACGGTGATGGCGTACACGAGCGGCGGAACGAATGTCGCGACGATACTCACGGACAACAATCAGATCCGTGCGGTCTCGGCCAGTGTGCGCGTCATCAACGGGTCCGTGTCACCTGCTGACGGCATAACGGTGTACTACGGCGGCGTGCCCATCGCCAACCAGGTGCAGCTGGGCGCCGCTTCCGCGTACTACGGCGTGCAGCCCTCAAGCAGCGCTGTTTTGTCGGCCAACGGCAGCGGCTACTCCTACGCCGGCGCGCAGCCTGCGTTCGATCCCCCGGTGGGCTCGGTGTGGTCGATCTTCGTCTACAGCAACAGTTCGGTGGTTCAATTGTTCCGCGACCGATAGAAAAAGCGGGATGCGCGAGCGGCCGGCGCCCAGTCGCCCCGGCCGCACGAGCGCGCGTGGCTCAGGCGAACAAGCGTCCCGCGGTTGCGATGGCGATGGTGGCCAGACCCAGAACGATGTTCACACCCACCAGGTGGCGTATACGGGCCAAAGCGGCGGCGCCCGCCTTCCAGTCTTGTGCGCGGACGCTGCGCTGCAGCCTGCGGTAGGGGGAAAAAAAGACGATCAGGAAGATCGCGATCATCACGAGCCCAACGAGGAGCATCAGGTGCCAGCGCAGGGGCGCTGCACTCCAGCCGATCGTGGCGATGATCGACAAGCCACTGGCCGGTATGAGCACGACCGCGGCCCAGACCCAGAGAAAAAAGCGCGCAAAGACGTCGTTCCAGAGCTGCAATCGCTGCGGGGCCTCGAGCAGCTGCGCCGCGGCCGGGCGCAGACACTGGTGGGCGAAGAACATGCCCCCCACCCAGACGACAACCGCGACCACATGTGCGAACAGCAGCAGCGGATACCAGTTCATCCCTGTCCTCCCACTCGAGCTCGTGCGCGAGGCTAGGGTAGCCAGTTCGGGCGCGTGCCGCAAACCACCCCTGCGCGTTGCTGCGCCCCGGCCCGCCACGCATGTCACGGGGCATGGCAGACGAGGCGTTATGCTTGCGGCTTCGCGCGCGCGGCGCGCGCGGATTTGACCCATCGTTTAAGGAAAAACAAGATGCTACGAAATCTTTGCGCGGCAGCGGCCGTGACGCTGGGCGCCCTGGCGCCGGCTTGGGCTGCTTCGGAGAACTTCGATCTCGATCCGGCCCACACCTATCCGAGCTTTGAGATCAACCACCTGGGTTTTTCGGTCATGCACGGCACTTTCACCGCGACCGCGGGTTCGCTCGTATACGACGAGCAGCAGCACAAGGGCAGCGTCAAGGCAACCGTCGACGCGACTTCGATCTTCACAGGCTTTGCCAAGCGCGACGAGCATCTGCGCAGCAAGGATTTCTTTAACGTCGAGAAGTATCCGACGTTGAGTTTTGCCTCCGACGCGTTTGAGCTCGAGCCCGACAAGGCCGTGAACGTCTCGGGGGCCCTGACGATGCTGGGGGTAACCAAGCCGGTCACCTTGCAGGTGCAGCCGACCCGATGCGGCAGCCGTCCCACGGACAAACAGTATGTGTGCGGCGCGATCGTCACGAGCCAGATCAAGCGCTCCGACTGGGGCATGACCGCGTACGTGCCGTTTGTCGGCGACGATGTGAAAATCGCAATCGAAGTCGAGGCGATAAAAAAATAGCGCGCTCGGCGCGTCTCGGTGGCGAAGACGGCTAACCGGCGGGGCCGCGCTCCCGCATCGATCCCGCTTGCGCCCGGGCTCAAGCCGGGCGTGGGTGCGCGGCCCATCGCTTGGCGCTGACGGCGCGCCCGCTGCGCTGGAGGCGGTTTGCGGCCGTGGCCGGACCCGGCCTGGTCGTGATGCTCGCCGACACCGATGCGGGCAGCGTCGTGACTGCGGCGCAAAGCGGCGCGCTTTGGGGCTACGGGCTGCTCGCGCTGCAGTTTGTGCTGATTCCGGTGCTCTACGTTGTCCAGGAACTCACGGTGCGCCTGGGAATTACGACGGGCCGGGGCCACGGACATCTGATCAAGGCGCATTTCGGTGCCGCCTGGGCCTGGTTCTCGGTGGGCACTTTGGTGCTTGCCTGCTTGGGGGCACTGCTCAGTGAACTGAGCGGCTTGGCCGGGGCCGGGGAACTCTTTGGCGTGCCGGTCAAGCTCACGATGGGCGTGGTGTTTGCTGGTCTCACGGCGATGGCGTTCACCGGTTCGTATCGGACGGTCGAGCGCATTGCGATGGCTTTCGGGGCCCTGGAGATCGTATTCGTGCTCGTCGCCTGGCTGGCGCGCCCGGACGCCGGCGCACTGCTCTCGGGCGCGCTCGAGATGCCCTGGCACGAGCCCGGCTATCGGTACCTCGTTGCGGCCAATATCGGCGCGGTGCTCATGCCGTGGATGGTTTTCTTCCAGCAGTCCTCCGTCGTCGAAAAGCGCCTGAGCCGCCCCGATCTGGCGGCCGCGCGTTGGGACACGGCGATCGGTGCGGTTGTCACCCAGCTTGTCATGGCCGGCGTGCTGGTTGCAACGGCCGCGAGCCGCGGCTCCGGGGCTCACGGGGTGGCGCTCGAGAGCGTTGCGCAGATCGCGCAGGCCTTCACCCGCGTGCTGGGCGCCCAGTGGGGTGCCGTGCTCTTCGGGCTGGGACTGGCCGGCTCGGCGCTCGTGGCCACGATCGTGGTGACGCTCACCGCGGCGCGTTCGCTCTCCGAGGTCCTCGGGGTGCGCCACTCTCTGGAGCACTCGGCGCGCGAGGCGCCGTGGTTCTATGGTCTCTACACCCTGTGCCTGGGCCTGGGCGCAGTGCTCGTTGGCTCGGGCATCAACCTGGTAAAGGTGAGCGTCGGCGTACAGGTGATGAACGCGCTCTTGCTGCCCATCGTGCTTGGCTTCTTGTACCTGCTGGCGCGGCGCCTGCCGCCGCAGGAGCGGCTGCGCGGGGGCTACGCGGCGCTGGTACTGGTGGTCATCGTCGCAACGACGGCGCTGGGCGTCTACGCCGCCGTCTCGGGG
>DASPPB010000037.1:0-4933 GCA_035625725.1 Burkholderiaceae bacterium | reverse complement strand
TGAGAGTCACCGTCCATCGACTGCTAAGATCGACCGAGCCTAGCCAACCAAAGGCCGTGTACATCACACCGCTTCCCGGTTGAAATGCCGGCAGGCCTGTCGTCAGGGATTCCTGGGGAGTGATCCCGTATAGGGTGCAAGCCGACTTCGCGTCGGCCCACGTCACCTGCCCGAAGACACCCATAGCAACGGGTCCGCCGCGGAAGACCCCTGCGCTGAGGCGAAGATCCACCTGGGCGCCTCGATCAAGGGCGACGTTCTGCCGCGCACGAACCAGCAGATTGATTGGCATCGGGCCGATGAATACGTCCCACTCGACATGCATGCCCGCCGAGGCCCCACGGTCGACGTCGGGAACGTTGTGTGTCTCGAGAAAGCCGGATTCGCTGGCATGGCGCCCGGGCTCGTACGCCAATTGCGCCCCCGCATGAAGACCGGGCGCAACTTCCACGCGGACTCCGCCCTCGAACACGTCCTGGGTCGTGCGCACGAACCAAGGTACGCCGAGGTACCGGACGACCGGAATCAACTCCGTAACCTGGGAAGCCGATCCATCGTATGCGGGGCGCCACCACGCCCCCGGGCCAGCGAGCGACTCGTCGGATAACTCTGCGAGAGCCGCCGTCGGCATCATCAGAAGGAACGCTTGCGCCACGACCCGTCCCGGGAATGGAGTCGGCCGCAAGATCCTCATGTCCGCTCGTGCAATATCGACGCGGCGGCGCCGATCATTGCGTATGTCTCGATCTCGGCCCGGTCGAACCATGGCGATCGCCACGCACTCCCGATGACCGCCACGATGTTTTCCGCGGGGTTGACATAAAGAAACTGGCCGAAGATGCGCTGCGCAGTGTACGCCCCGTCGTGAAACGGCAAGGCCGACTGTGCCGTCGGAAACGCCCACCACCGGTAGCCATACTCCAGCGGATCGTCGTCGACTTGTCCGTATGCCACAACCGGCGTGTGTGGCCGCGTTGCAAGGTCGCGCCATCCGGGGGCAACACCGCTTCGCCACGGATGATGCCTCCGCGCAGGAAGAACGGACCGAACGGTGCGTCGTCTCGCAAGGTGGCGCTGATCTCGTCGCCGCAGCGAATGGTGCGCGTCGGTGCAAGCCGATCGATGTTGCGGAAGGTGGCAGCCCGGTTGCCGGGGGCCGTGTCCAGGGGGTCACTGGCGATCGCCTCGGTGCCCGGTGCCGGTTCGGGCAGCCCCGGTCCGAACAGTGCGCAGGCGTCCAATAGACCTGCGCCGCCGAGCGCGGCGGCTGCGCCGAAGATGGTGCGCCGGCCCATCGATGGCAACGCACAGCCCGGCACTTGAATATCGCGATTCATCAATGACTTCCTGGATTCCAGACAGGCCCGCTACGTCAATCGTCGAATTCTATTTCGAGCGCGTTGCAGTGCGCGGCAAGTTTTTGATCGCCGACCGCCTGCGGCGCGCAATGGCGGCTTTTAGTCGCTCGACAAAACCGCGCCAATTCGACGATGGCCTTTTCACCGGCTGCGAGGTGATAATGCCGGACTTTACGAACGCCGCACTGGCACTAAAGACGGGGGCAGGGCATTGCCGCACTCCGCTGACGTAATTTGTTTGGCGCTTCAGGTTTCAAGTCGAGACATCTTTCCAGTCTTCGTAATCCTTTCGTGCGTCTTGCGACTGCAACCGAGTCCGCCAAGAATTTGCTTTCAGGGCAAGTCGCCCACGCGCAGGCCAGCTCCCAAAGGCAGTCCGCAAATCCATAGACTCCAGGCGTCTATTTGAATGAAGACGGCCCGCCTTTCGGCGC
Organism: Burkholderiaceae bacterium; assembly: GCA_035625725.1. Classification (GTDB taxonomy): domain Bacteria; phylum Pseudomonadota; class Gammaproteobacteria; order Burkholderiales; family Burkholderiaceae_F; genus GJ-E10. The sequence continues at coordinate 3,141 of DASPPB010000037.1, read as the reverse complement.
CGGGGCTATCCGCTGGCGCGAAGTGCCAAGGTCGCGTCAAACCACGCTGCAATGTCGCTCGCGACCTCAGCACGATTGGTTTCGTGCAGCATCTCGTGGCGTCCCCCTTCGTAGAGACGCGTCGTCACATTGAGCGCGGCCGCGCGATAGGTCTCGATGAGGTTTTGCAGATTGGAGCCGACGGGATCTTGTGCGCCAGACAATACGAGGATCGGCAGGCGCTTGGGGATTCGCGCGATGTTTGACGGCGAGAGCAGGGGCCCCAGGGCATCTAGCAAATCGACTGCCAACCGGACTGTGAATTCGAATCCGCACAGTGGGTCGGCAATATAGCGGTCGACTTCCGACGCGTCGCGCGAGAGCCAATCGAACGCAGTTCGCGCGGGTTTGAAGCGTTTGTTGAACTCGCCAAACATTAGCTGCTGCAGCAGCGGACTTTTGCCACGCGGTCCGAGGCGCAGAAGTTCCACGCGTGCGATCAATCGACCCAGAGCCGCGATAGGAGGCGGCCGCCCATTGGAGGCCGAGAGCACGACCGCAAACAAGCTATTCCCGTGTTCGGCGATAAATTGTTGCGCCAGAAATGATCCCATCGAGTGCCCGAGGAGCCCGATCGGTGCGCCCGGCAATTCGACAGCAATCGCGCGATTGAGCCCAAGCACGTCGGAAATGCAGGTCTGCCAGCCGTCGCGAGCGGCGAAATAGCCCAATTCGGCTTCAGGGGCAGTGCGCCCGTGCCCGCGCAGGTCATGGGCGTAGACCGCATAGCCTTTGGCCGTCAGCGCGGTGGCCAGCCCGGCATAGCGCGCCGAGTGTTCGGCAAGCCCATGCACGAGCTGTATTGCCGCGCGCGGCGACTGCTCCGGAAGCCAGCGGCGCACGAAGATCCGCACCCCATCGGACGCAGTAAGGAAGAATTCCGTGGCTTGCATTGGGGAAAGCTTAGTCTGGCGCGGCGCCTGCTGCCACCTTGAGGAGGTTCTTCGTCGCGCGACCGCCGGCGGGCCGCGAACTCCCCTTCTTGCACGGACAGCATCCTCAAAGCCGCCCGCGGGGCAGGCCTTCGTGACCATCCGCTCGCATTCCACTGGATTGGACGGCCTTTCGAGGAGCTGCTCGCCAAACACCTGCAGGACCCTGGGGCGCGCCGCATTGTCTGCGCGCTCGCCGGCTATCTTGGCGACCGAAAGCAATCCCTGAGTTGTGCCCAGATGGTTCCTGGCTTCGGGTATTGCTTTCACGGGGTTTCAACCCGCTGGGCGGTTTGGGAAAGCTCGCCGATGTACTGGCCGAGACCATCCGCGAACGAGGTAGCGAGGTCCGGCTTAAGGCCTGGGTCGAGCGGATCGTCGTCGAGCGCGGTCGCGCCGCGGGCATTGTGTTGGGCGACGGCACTCGCATCGATTGCCGCGCGGTGGTCTCGAATGCGGACGTCAAGCGCACTTTTCTGGAGCTCGTCGAGCGCCAGCATTTACCCTCGGATTTTCTTGCTCGCGTGAAAGCGGCGCGCCCCGCCAATTCCGCATTCATGGTGCATCCGGGTGTGGACTTCGTCCCCGACACGAGACCGGCCTTGCATGTCTCGGGAGAGCTGGATGTGGGCATCGAAGTGCTTTCGCTCGTCGATCCGAGCGCCGCTCCGCCTGGCCACTCGACGGTGGGGATCGTCACACTCTTGCCGCACGAAGAGGCCCGCACCTGATTCCCGGGCGGTGCCTCCGGCTCCTGGGACGATTGGCGTCAGTCCACCGAGTACGCCCGGCGCAAGAGCACCTTTGGCGATCGGATGATCGCGGCGGCCGAAAAAGTGATGCCAGGATTGTCTGCGCACAGAGTCCTTCGCACCGATGCGAGCCCGGTGACTTACGCGCGCTACGACTGGGCGAGCGATGGTTCGATCTAAGGCGTGTCGGGCGGCGCTCGGCTCAATGGACCAAAGAGCCCAATTCCGGGTCTCGTCGTGGCCGGAAGCGCCACGCAAGGCGCAGGCGTCGAAGCGGCTGTGATTTCTGGGGCGCTGGCGGCCAAAGCGCTTGCGCCCGGACTGTTTCGTCCTAGAGCATGAAGCCCGCCGTCGTGCGCGGGCAGGCTCGGCGCGCAGCGCCGGCTACTCGGCTTTCGTGCGAAATACCATGAAAGCCAGCGTGAGGGCCGAACCGATGACACCGGCAGAACCAAAGATAATCATCAGACTTGGAATGAGTCCCAAAGACTTAAAGAACATGGCGTACCTGGAGTGGAGTAAAAGCTGGGAGGGTTATGCTCGATTGTGCAGCGCACATCTCAATCGGGCCAATTACGGGGGTTCACGAGAATGTTGGATCGACCGTCCTGGGTCTAGTAGCGGCAAAACCATATTATATCTGTGGTTTTCACAGCACCGAGGATGGTGCCCGGGAGGCCGGCGGCAAAACATCTCCGCGGTAGCTGGCACGGCCGCGGGCCCCGGATACAGGGCCGATCTGAGAACTATTCGCGTCCCAAAGCGGGAACCCGTACGCTCAGAAATCGGCCCCATTCGCAATCCGGACTGTCTTCGAAAGGGCTCATGAGACGCGAAGGCAAGTCGTCCACCACCGCAATGGCAGCGGCTTTCTTGCAAGCCGCACGGCCGAATGTCGAAACGCAGTCGGCCGCGGTCCATAAGCTGCGCGCCACACCATCAACGCTCAGATCGCGGCTTGGGCGGGGGCGCGCACCGACTCGCCACGCGGTGCAGAATTTTGCGTGTCTTGGGGGCGAGCAAGGTGGCCTGATGCAATGCTGCCCGCGCACTGGCCGCGAGCGGCAAACGCCGCAGGCCGTTGCGAATCGGCACCGACTCCGGAGGTGATAGCCCGAAGGCAACGCGCTGCGGGACCCGCAACGGGCACTGTGCTGCGAATCGACAGAGACGCGGTGCAGCTTCGCCGGATCGCGAACTAGTTCGCGCGCGAAACGGTCTTGGCGCGAAAGCACCCCCGCGAGTGATCGTTGACCATCCCGACCGCCTGCATGAAGGCGTAACAGATTTCGCCGCCCACGAACTTGAAGCCGCGCCGCTTGAGGTCCTTGCTCAACCGCTGACTGATTGCTACGGCGTCCTTTTTTCTCGCGGGCTTTCCCCCCGTGAATTGCCACAGGTACGCGTCGAAACTTCCG
>DASPPB010000036.1:0-14550 GCA_035625725.1 Burkholderiaceae bacterium | reverse complement strand
TAGTCTTCCCGGAGGCTTGACCTCCCTAAAGGGTCGTCCGAGACCAGGACGTTGATAGGCTGGGTGTGGAAGGGCTGTAAGGCCTTGAGCTAACCAGTACTAATTGCCCGTGCGGCTTGATCCTATAACCGTGCTGCCTCGCATGCGGGGCTGAGGGCACGAATGCATTGCAACCGGGCGCGCACCGAACCAACCGCGTTTGAGCGCAGCGCCTTGCTTCTTCCCAATTGGATCGTTCGTCGGATCACGACGAAAGGTCGTCCCTCTTCAGCCTGACGACCATAGCGAGGTGGAACCACCCCTTCCCATCCCGAACAGGACCGTGAAACACCTCTGCGCCGATGATAGTGGGATGTATTTCCTGTGAAAGTAGGACATCGTCAGGCTAACCTAACCGTGCCAAACAACGAGCCCCGCCAACTGGCGGGGCTCGTTGTTTTTTGGCGCGCGCGCATCGCGCCCGAAACCGGGGCGTACACTGCACACCGTGGCGCGCACGCGCACCGCGCCGGACACAGCGCGGCCGGTACGCGGCGCCAGCCGCCCAAATAAACAACCGCAACGAGGCTTTGGTCCGTCTCGCATGGTATCGAGTGCCTCCCGCCGTCCCGCGGCCGATGCGATCGATCTGATCGTGCAGGTCAACCGCGGCCGAGTGCCGCAGCTGCTGCAGCGCAAGTTCGATGCCATGGCCGAGGATCGTTTTGCGTTTTTGCGCGCAACGGCGATGCTCGGGCATCGCACGCCAGACTTTTCCGCACTGCCGGCCACTCCGTTGGGCTGGGTCTGCGGCGATCTGCACCTGCAGAATTTTGGTTGTTTTCGCGGCCTCAATCGCCTGGTGTACTTCGATCTGAATGATTTCGATGAAGCCGCGCGATTGCCGGTGTCCGTCGATCTGCTGCGTTTCTTGGGCAGCATCTACAGCGCCGCACCGGGGATGGGGCTGGAGCGAAGTGCGGCCGATGCCATGGTGCAGCTGGCCCTGACCGCGTATGGTGCGGCGCTGGTGCGCGGCAAGGCGTTTTGGCTCGAGCGCGAGACGGCAAGCGGCCCCATCGGGGGCTTGCTGCGGCAGGCCTCCACACGCAAGCGACGCAGCATGCTGGGGCCGCGCACGCACATGCTCGGCTCGGATCGCCAGATCAAGGTCGACGGCGTGCGCTACCTGCCGGTGGCGGGCCACGCGGCCATACGGGCGCAAATCGGCAATGCTCTCGAAGATCTGGCGCGCCTCTTCGGCAATCGGGAGTTCTTCGCGCTACGCGACGTAGCGTTTCGCGTCGCGGGGATGGGCAGTCTGGGTGTGCCACGCTACGTCGCGCTCGTGCGCGGTAAAGGCGATCCGGATCGCAACGCGCTGATCGATTTTAAAAAAGCGGTGCCGTCCGCGGCGGCGCGGGCCCTTCCGCAATACGAGCAGCCGCGCTGGTCGAGCGAAGCGGCGCGCGTCGTTGGCGTTCAGGACGTCTGCCAGGCGGCCTCGCCCGCGTATTTGTCGGCCATGCACCTGGGCAGCAGCGCATTTGTCGTGCGCGAGTTGCAGCCCGTCGAGGACAAGATGGCGCTCGCTCCGCTGGCGCTGCGAATCAACCGCTTGGATGAGACGCTGCAGGCGATGGCGCGGCTCTCGGCCTATGCGCAGCTGCGCAGCGCCGGGCGCATGGGGGCTGCGCCCGTCGACGACCTCATGGCCTTTGGCCACGAGCTGCAGCGCAGACCGCGTCGGTGGATCGAAGCCGCGCGCGCCGTCGACGCGGCAAACAGCGCGGCGTTTGCGACGTTTCACTCCGCTTGGCACGATGGCGACGAACGCCTGCACGCCTTGTGCGCGCCCGTGACGCGCGCGGCCAGCGCCTCGGGCCCAAGTGCCGGCAAGTCGCTTGGCGCACGAAAAAGCGACTACCGGGCATAAATCCACAAACTTGTCGCGGCGGTTTCGGGCCCGCCCGAGGCACTGAGCCAGCAGGCAGCGCGCAAAGCCGAGCGGCGTGCCCTTCCTCGAAGGGCACGCACGCCTCACGCTCGCAATTGACAAAGCGCTGTGCCCGTCAGGCGCGGTGCCCGAGCGTGGAAGTCCGCTTGGCGCGCACAGAGCATCGCAAGCTCGCGTCTTGACCGCCTCGATGGTGGTGCGATCCGACCCCGGACGCTCTCCTTCCGGCTGAAGGCCGCCGGCCGCGTGGCCTACCGCGCGCGCCCGGCGCACCCGCGCTTCGAACGGCGGAAGTGGCACGAGACAACGGGAGTTTTCGGAGCAACTGGGCCCCCGCGTGCCACTACAGTTTTTCGAGTTTCGTCCGACGCGATCATGACCCCAAGCGCAGATTCCGCAGTTCCAGTTTGTTCCGTGGAGGCCCCGAAGGACGGGACCGAGCCGGGTTTGCTCGACCCCGGGCAGGCAGACGATCCCGCCAAGGCGGTTCGCATCGAAGAAGTGGCACTGCAGGAGAGCCGGCCTGGCGAGTCAATCGCGTCCGAAACATTGCACCGCCTCGTCGGAGAGAACACCAGGCATGTTCTGGTACTCGGGCCCCATGCTGTCTCATGGGAAAGCGCGCTGCGCCCCCTCATGCCCCACGCGCAGTGGACCCACGCAATCGTAGGTGATTCCAACCCCGCGTTTTCCTCGTGCGACGTGGTGCTGCTATCCGACTTACTCGCGCGGGAGTGCGACCCCGCCGCGATCCTTACGTGGCTGCACCACGCGACGCCGGCGAGCGCACGCCTGTTGCTCTCGGTGCCCAATCAGGCGCATGTCGCTGCAATCCGTCAGCTGCTCGCCGGAGAGATCTCCTCGCAAGCCGGTGGCGCCCAATTGCGCCTGGGGCCGGCAGCGGCCATCGGTAGCTGCTTCAAGTTGCTGTTGGACTGCGGCTGGCTTCCCAACATGAATCACGAGCCGCATTCGCCGGCCGACGCCTCCGCAATCCCGGGTCTTTTGAACGCAGCAAAGGAAGCCGGCGTCCCCGCGTTTCCGGCTCGCCGCAATCTGCTCGCGCAGCGGCCCCTGATTGACTGCACCAAGTACCTGCCGCCCCCTACGGCCACCGGCGCCGGCAAACCCTTCACCGTCATCGTCCCCGTAAACGACAGCGTGCAGTTCGAGCGCAACATCGCGCAATCGCCGGGTCTGCTGGAAGTCGGCGCCCAGGTGATCATTGCGAAAAACGCGCCCAACGCCGCCGCCGCGTATGAAAGTGCGCGGCGCAACGCGCATCACGAATGGATCGTCTTTTGCCATCAGGACGTCTACTTTCCCGCCGGCAGCGGACACGCCGTCTCCCGTCTGCTCCGAACGATGCACGACGCTCGCGCGCGCGACGCCATCATCGGTTTTGCCGGAATCGGCCTCGACGCGACGGGCAAGATCGCCAAATGCGGCCTTTTCGTCGACCGCCGGAACCGGCTCGATTTCGGGCAGGAATCGAACCAGGCGGTATCGATCGAGGACTTCGCGGTCGCAATGCACCGTGACTGCCGCTTGCGCATCGATCCCACAATGGGGTGGAGCCTATGGGCCACGGCGCTGTGCATCGAAGCGCTGCGGGCCAACGCGGACCCGCAGCCGCGCATCGTGCGGGTCCCGCTGCTGCACAATTCCCAGAGCGACTACCAACTGACGTCGGCCTTCGAAGACGGTGCGCGCATCCTGCGCGAACGCAACCCGGACTTGAAACTTATCCCAACTTTGCGCGGCGCAATCCGGCAAATGCCAGCTGCGAAAAGCCCCGCCCCGTGCGATGTGCATCGGATCGCGGACGGCGCAACCGTTTTGCCCGTGAAGAGTCCGACGGCAACCAAGCGGGTATTTGACTGTGTCCTCTACAATGGCGAAATCGAAATCCTGCAGATCCGTCTGCACGAACTCGACGCCGTCGTCGATCAGTTCGTTGTCGTGGAATCGGATACCACGTTCAGCGGAAAACCGAAGCCCGTACAGTTCGATCCCCAGCATCCTCTCATTGCGCCCTTCGCGCACAAACTGCGGCATGTCGTCGTGCGCGACATGCCCAACACCGAGAACCCTTGGGACCGGGAGACCTGGCAGCGCAACGCAGTACTGCGCGGCCTCGGCGAGGCTGCCGAGGAGGACCTCATCTTGATGTCCGACGTCGACGAAATCCCGCGGGCGGCGGCCGTCGCGTATGCGCGAGACGACAAACAGCACCGTGTCTTTTATTTCGAGCTGAAGCTTTACTATTTTTTCCTCAATTACAGAAATCTGGCCGGACCGGAGGCCAACAAGATCTGGAACTGTGCCGCCATTCGAAGCGAGGCGCAGACAATCGGGCCGCAGAGTCTTCGCGTGCGGATCGCCCCCGACGCGCTCGTACTGACCAACGCCGGATGGCACTTCTCCTACCTCATGGACGATGCCGGCATCAGGAAAAAAATTGCCGCGTTTTCGCACCAGGAACTCAACACCGATGCGGTTCTCAAATCGATCGATGTGCGGTCGTTCGTGACCCGAGGTGCGGATCTGTACAACCGTCCGGGGTATGTCTGGGGTTTGACCGACGGAGCCGAATTGCCGCAGTGGGTGAAAAACAATCGGCAGCAGCTTCGCGATCTCGTGTATGCGAACCGCGAACAAAACGGTGATGGTGCGCGTGGTGCGGGCGCCGCCAACGACTCGCGCGATAATCTTCGCTCTCCCGTGCCGTCAAGCAAAGTCCAAATCAACCTCAACGGCAGGTTGCTCGACTTTCATTTCCGCGGCGATTCGGTCGGAGACAAGGGCGTCTTGCAGCAAATCTTTGCCAATCAGGATTACAAGGTCGAGTTCTGGGAGCAAGGCAGGACCCTCCGATCCTTTTACGAGCGGACCCGGCGAAGCACTCGGCCGCTGATCGTGGACGCGGGCGCAAACATCGGCGCCTCGGCAGTCTGGTTCCTCAATGCTTTTCCAGACTCCTTTGTGTTTTGCATTGAACCCGATAGAAATAATTTCGAGCTGCTCGAACGCAATACGCGCGGCTACCGGGAGAAATTCAATTTTTGCGGAGCCGTGGCTGGCACCGATGGAAAAGTCCGGCTGATCGACCCGGGATTGAGCGATTGGGGGTTTCGCACGGTTGCTGCCGAGACCGATGCGCTCGCCTCGGGCGGCACGGAAGTCGAAGTCATCACACCGCAGGGCATCCTGAGCCATTGCGCGGTGGCTGGCACGCAACCGCTGCTCTTCAAGATCGACATCGAAGGGGGGGAGGAAAATCTGTTTCGCGGCGACACCTCTTGGATGCGCCAGTTCCCGCTCGTCATCATCGAATTGCACGACTGGATGCTTCCCTTCTCCGGCAACTCGACGAACTTTCTGCGTGCCGCCGCTCAGTACGATTTCGACATTGTTCACCGAGGCGAGAACATCTTCCTTTTTAACCGCGAAATCCTCTCCCCATAAGCCTTTCCGTGTCCCGGCCTGCAAGTCGTTCCGGCGAAAACAAGTCGTGCGTCGCGTCGGCAATCCAAGGGCGACGCGCGATCTGAACCGATGCAGGGTTCGGCCGTCGATTCGGTCGGCCGACGATCGGGCAACCGACGATTTGAGCCCCAGCGTTTTTTGCATCTCGTCTGGCCCTGCGTGCGCCCACGTCGCCGGCGCGCGGGATCGCATCCCGCATCGACCCAGCGCGACCAAGAGGTGCTGCTACTCGAAGGGATCGGGAAAAAAGGCCGTCGGGGCCGCTTGTCGCTTCGAAATCGCGGGCCGGCCCCGTTCCGCGCCGACGCGAATGCCTTGCTTCGTTTTTCGGTACGAAGCCTGCCGATACAACGTTACTGCAAAAGCGCAGACCGGCGGGTAGCAAACCGTCGCCGACGATGTGGCCGTGATCGCCGCCGCACCGGGCAACGTCGCTGCCGCTGCGCGGTTCGGCCAACCGACAGTCGCGCTCGAATTCCCCGCCACCGGGCGGCACCGGGTAAAAACTGGGTCAGCCCGATGCGCTGTCATATTTCGATTCGCTGGCAACCAGCAGCAAGCCACAGCCGGCGCGCACAAAGATTCCAGGACGTTTTTCGTCGTTGAGCGCACTGGAGGCCGCACGCTGCGTGCCACCGCGTCGCGATACCTCCTGCGCCAGTGCCGAGAAGTCTGCCTTCGTTTTTGACTCGCCCGAATTGCGGTCTTCGTCGCGCTCGGGATTGATCCTTCTTTGGCGCTTTCGCCTCGACGCGGGCGCCGCCGACAATCGGCGCGCTTCGCCGCCCCGCGCGCGCCCCGGAGCGCATCACCGGCCCTGCAGCCACGCCCGCAATGCCAGGCCCGTGGGGGTCTCGCCGGTGGCAAGCTGTCTCGGGGCTCCGGTGCCCACGACGCGTCCACCCGAATCGCCGCCGTCCGGCCCCAGGTCGATGATCCAATCTGCCTGGGCGATCATCTCCAGGTTGTGCTCGACGATGACCACGGTGTGGCCCGCATCGACAAGACGATGCAGTGCCTGCAATAGCAACTGCACATCGGCCATCGACAGCCCCACCGTCGGTTCGTCGAGCACGTACAGTGTGCTCCCGGCACCGGCTCGCCCCGATGGCAGGGCGAGGCGCGGCCCTGGCTGTGCCTTGGCAAGTTCGGTGACGAGTTTGATGCGCTGGGCCTCCCCGCCCGAGAGCGTCGGCGAGGACTGCCCGAGGCTCAGGTATCCGAGGCCCACGTCCTTGAGCAAACGCAGGGTGTGGGCGATCTGCGGGGTGGTGGCGAAAAAATCCGCGGCCTCATCGATGGGCATTTGCAGTACGTCGCCGATGCTTTTGCCGCGCCACAGCACCTCGAGCGTCGACTTTTCGAAGCGCTGACCGGCGCAGCCATCGCACACGACCTTCACGTCGGGCAAAAAGCTCATCTCGATCGTTTGCAGACCTTGCCCTTCGCAGGCCGGGCAACGCCCCCCAGCGGTGTTGAAGGAAAAGCGGCTCGCAGTAAAGCCGCGCATCTGCGCTTCGGTGGTCTCCGCGTAGCGCCTGCGAACCGCATCCCACAGTCCGACGTAAGTTGCCGCGCAGGAGCGCGGGGTCTTGCCGATGGGCGTCTGGTCGACCTCAAGCACTCGCGCAATCGAGCTCCATCCGGTGATGGCGCGACAGCCGAGCCAGCGCGGGGCGCCGCCGTGCGCAGGTGCGTCGCGCCGCCGCTTTGCGCTCGCGCCGGCCTCGGAGAGTGCGCGTCGCAGGTTGCCCAACAATACGTCGCGTGCCAAGGTCGATTTGCCGCTACCCGAAACCCCTGTGATCACGATCAAGCGTCCGAGCGGAAAATCCACGTCGATATCGCGCAGGTTGTGCAGCGTCGCGCCGCGCACGCTCAGTACCGGCGTGGCCCCGTCCAGCGGCCGCGGCGCGGCTGCGAGGCGTGGTCCGTCGGGGCGCAGATGCCGACCCGTGACCGACTCGGCGCACGCGATGAGGTCCTGCACCCCGCCTTGGGCAACAACGCGGCCGCCTCGCGAGCCGGCGCCCGGACCGATGTCAATCAGGTGCTGCGCCGCCCGTATCGTGTCCTCGTCGTGTTCGACGACGACGAGCGTATTGCCGCGCGATTGCAACTTTGAGAGCGCATGGAGCAACACGCCATTGTCGCGAGCGTGCAGCCCGATCGTGGGTTCGTCCAGGATGTAGCAGACGCCCTGCAGGTTGGAGCCCAGTTGCGCGGCCAGGCGGATTCGTTGCGCCTCCCCGCCGGAGAGCGTGGGCGCGGCGCGGTCCAGCGCCAGATAGGCCAGGCCGACCTCCGCCAGAAAATCGAGGCGCGCCCGGACTTCCGTTACCACGTCGCGCGCGATGTGCGCGGCGCGTCCCTGCAGGTCGAGGCCGCCGACCCAGGCCCTGGCCTGCTCTACTGTCATGGCTCCGACCTCCGCGATCGAGCGCCCGTCAAAGCGCACGGCCAGAGACACGGGGTTGAGCCGCTGGCCCTGGCACGCCGGGCACGGCGTCTCCTCGCCTTCGTACCACTCGTTCCACCAGATCTCTTCGCCCGTGTTCTCCTCGCCAAAGCCCGTGAGTTGCAGCCCGGTGCCAAAACAGCGAGTGCACCAGCCGTGCTTGGAGTTGTAGGAAAACATGCGCGGATCGGGTTCCGGAAAGGATCTGCCGCAGCCCGAACAGGCACGGTGGATCGAAAACGCACGTCGCTGCAGCTGCGGGTCGCTGCGACCTTGCTCGATGGCCTCGCGCAGTGTCTGCATGGGCCAGGCAACCTCCACCACCCCGCGGCCATGTTCGAGCGCCGTATGCACTAGCGCGCGCAGTTCGTCTTCGTGCTCACTGTGCACGAGCAGACTGCCGACGGGCAGGTCGATCGAATGCTCCTGGAAGCGATCGAGCCGCTCCCAGGGTCGGGTCGGGACGAAGCGTCCATCGACGCGCAGGTGCGTATGTCCTTTATTGGCAGCCCAGCGCGCCAGGTCGGTGTACACGCCCTTGCGATGGACGATGAGCGGCGCCAAAACGCCGATCTCGCGCCCCTGCCATTGGCGCAGGATCGATGCAACGATCGCTTCGAAGGACTGTGGCTGAACCGGCAGCTGGCATTGCGGACAGTATTGCGTGCCGAGCTTTACGAACAGCAGGCGCAAGAAGTGGTGCAGCTCGGTTTGCGTGGCCACCGTGCTTTTGCGGCCTCCGCGGCTGGTGCGCTGTTCGATGGATACCGTGGGCGGAATGCCGTAAATGGCGTCCACGTTGGGACGAGCCGCGGGCTGCACCATGGAGCGCGCGTAGGCATTGAGCGATTCGAGGTAGCGGCGTTGACCTTCATGAAACAGGATGTCGAACGCCAACGTCGATTTGCCGCTGCCCGAAACGCCCGTAATCACCGTGAACGTATCGCGCGGAATGCAGACATCGATACCCTTGAGGTTGTGTTCGCGCGCATTGTGCAGCTCAATTGCGCCGCGATCGGTGTAGAGCCGTTCCGTCTCTTCGGCGGCCGTCGGAGTATGCATCGATGCCGAGGGCGCCTCAGCCGCCCGCTCGTAGTCGCGCAAGGCGGCTCCGGTGTGCGATAGCGGGTGGTGCGCGACCTGCTCGGGGCTGCCGGCCACGACGATGCTGCCTCCGGCCTCTCCTCCCTCGGGACCCAGGTCGATGATCCAGTCCGAGGCGCGAATCACATCCAGGTTGTGTTCGATTACGATCAGCGAATGGCCCGCGGCGAGCAGCTTGCGCAGCGCACGCATGAGCCGCGCAATGTCCTCAAAATGCAGCCCCGTCGTGGGCTCGTCGAACAGCAGTAGGGAGCCGCGGCGCGCCCTGGCGCTGCGCGCAGGCGCCTTGATCGCGTCGGCCAAAAAGGCGGCGATCTTCAGCCGTTGGGCCTCCCCGCCCGAGAGCGTGGGCACGGGCTGACCCAGACGCAGGTAGTCCAATCCGACATCGGCCAGCGGACCGAGCGTGCGTACGACCTCGGCGTCTGTCGCAAAGAGTTCCACGGCTTCGGCCACCGTCAGCTCCAGGGCATCGGCGATTGACAGCAAGCGGTCTTTGCGCTGCAACTGCACTTCGAGCACCTCGGGGCGGAAGCGCCGCCCGTTGCAATCGGGACAGCGCAGGTACACGTCGGAGAGGAACTGCATCTCAACGTGCTCAAAGCCATTTCCGCCACAGGTCGGACAGCGGCCGGCGCCGGTGTTGAAACTGAAGGTGCCCGGCGTGTAGTGCCGTTCCTTGGAAAGCGGCGCCTGAGCAAAGAGCCGACGGATCGGGTCGAAGGCGCCCACCACGCTGGCCGGATTCGAGCGCGTGGTCTTGCCGATCGGGGATTGGTCCACCAGCGCAACGTCCTCGATCCAGTCTGCACCCAGGCAGCGCTCGTAGGCCCCAGGGGCAGCAAGCGTGCCGGGCGCGGATTTGCGTAGTGCCTTGCGTAGTGCCGGGTAGAGCACATCCTGGATGAGCGTGGATTTACCCGATCCGGACACGCCGGTGACCGTGACCAGGCGGTGCAGCGGAAACTCGACGTCGATCGCCTTGAGGTTGTGCTCGCGCACGCCCTCGAGCACGATGCGCGGCGTGGCCACCTCCACGCTTTGTGCGCCGGGCGCCTCGATTCGGCGGCGCCCGCCGAGGTACGCGCCGGTGATCGTGTCGGCACGCTGTAGCTGCGCCGGCGTACCCTGAAAGACGATCTGGCCACCGCGTTCGCCCGGGCCCGGACCCAGATCCAAAACGCGATCGGCCGCGAGCATGATCTGCGGATCGTGCTCCACGACGACCAGCGAGTTGCCGCTCGTGCGCAATCGCTGCATGACCCCGATGACGCGCTGCATATCGCGCGGGTGCAGGCCGATCGACGGTTCATCAAGCACGAACAGCGTATTGACCAGGGAGGTGCCCAGTGCGGTTGTGAGGTTGATGCGTTGCACTTCGCCGCCGGAGAGCGTCCGGCTTTGCCGATCGAGCGTGAGATATCCGAGCCCGACGTCGCACAAAAAGCGCAATCGGGACCGGATCTCGCCAACCAGTATCTGGGTTGCGGCATCCTGGCCTGCGCGGGCGCGCGCCAGCGTCTCCGACGTCCCGGGGATCGCCGTCTCCAGCGGCCGGTCAAACAGCGCCCGCAGGCGCTGCGCCGGTAGAAGCATCAGTTCATGCAGCGTGAAACCGCTTTGGCCGTCGCCAAGACTCAGGCGCCAGAGCAGGGCATCGGGCTTCAGACGCGTCCCGCCGCAAGCCGGGCAAGTCGTGTAGGAGCGATAGCGCGACAGCAGTACGCGAATGTGCATCTTGTAGGCGCGCGTCTCGAGCCATTCGAAGAAGCGATCGACTCCGTACCACTGCGTCTTCCAGTTGCCGGTCCACTTCGGATCGCCGGCAAGCACCCAGTGGCGCCCCTGCTCATCGAGGCGCGCCCACGGTGTGTCCAGGTCCACGCCCGCGCGCGCGGCGAATTTCTCCAGGTCCTGCTGGCACTCGCGAAAGCTTGCCGTTTGCCAGGGCTTGACGGCCCCCTCGCGCAGCGTCTTGCTAGGCTCGGGAATGACCAGATCGTGATCGATCCCGATCACCCGACCGAACCCGCGGCATGTTTCGCAGGCGCCCAACGGGGAGTTAAACGAAAACGTGCTCGGCGTAGGTTCGACGTAATGGATGTCGCAATGGGCGCAATGCAGCCCCGAAGAAAAACGCGCCCACGGTTGTACGGAGTCGCTGGCGGCGGGCGGAGCCGAGGACTGCTCCGGGGGATTGTCGCTTGCAGCCGGTTGCCCGCCCAAGTCCGCCGGCGAGGGTTCGACCCACACGTCGACACGCCCGCCGCCCAGGCGCAGCGCTTCCTCGATCGATTCGAGCAGTCGCTGGGTATCGCCCGCGCCCAGGCGCAGACGGTCGCGCACGACGTGGAGCGTGAGCGCGCCGCTTTGCGTTGCATCGGAGCTCTGTGCGTGCACCCGACTGTAGCCCTGCGCGCGCAAATAATCACCGATCTCCTCGGCCGTGAAGTTGGCGGGCACGCGCACCGGAAAGGTGATCAAAAGCCGCGGTGAGGCGGCCTCGCGGCTGCGCTCAATCAGCTCCTCGACGATGCTCTGCGGCGTGTCGCGCTGCACAGCGCGGCCACACCGACGACAGTGCAGCTGGCTTGCGCGCGCGAACAAAAGCTTCAGATGATCGTTGATCTCGGTCATCGTGCCCACGGTGCTGCGCGATGTGCGCACCGGGTTGGTCTGGTCGATGGCAATGGCCGGCGGGACGCCTTCAATGCGGTCCACCGCCGGCCGGTCCATGCGATCGAGGAATTGGCGCGCGTACGGCGAAAACGTTTCGACGTAGCGCCTTTGACCTTCCGCGTACAGGGTGTCAAAGACCAAAGAGCTTTTGCCTGAACCGGAGACGCCGGTGACGACGATCAGCTCGCCCGTGGGAAGATCCAGGTCGAGGTTGCGCAGGTTGTTTTGTCGCGCTCCGCGGATGCGGATCCAGCTGTGACGTCCGGACATGTCGGTGATGGTATTCGACGACGGGGTGATGCCAGCGCCGGCACTTGCGCGCCGCAGCGCTGCCAAGGTCCTAGCGAGTCATGCCCACAAATGCGTTCACGGAGTCAACCCACTGCACTCGCAGGCGCCCGCGTGCACGCGTCCGCCACGAGCAGCGCGCCCGCCGCTTCGGCTCGTGGGCCCGAATCGGGGCCGCTGCGGCCCAAAGTTCCTGCCCACCGGGCGCCGGGATTGAGAAGTCCTGGCGACACCGCGGCTGCATGCGCTCAGGCATCGCTTAAGAACCGCTCGACAAGGTGCACCCAGAAACTTGCGCCGATCGGAATCAATTCATCGTTAAAGTCATAGCTCGCGTTGTGCAGCGTGCAGGGGCCAGCACCGTGACCCGCCGCCCGATGGCTGCCGCTGGTGCCGTTGCCAAGAAACAGGTATGCACCCGGACACTGGCGCAGTAAAAAGGAGAAGTCCTCCGCACCCATGGTCGGTTCCATGTCGCGCAGTACGTTCTCCGCGCCAAGCACTTCTTCGGCCACCGCGGCCGCAAACTGCGCCTCGCGGGCGTGGTTCACGGTCGGTGGGTAGTTGCGCTCGAAACTCACCTGCGCCTGTGCCTGGTGCGCCTGGGCGGTCGAACCCGCGATTCGTCGCATGCCTTCCTCGATCACGTCGGTCACCGCGTCATCGAAGGTCCGGACGGTTCCGCCGATCGCGGCCGTATCGGGGATGATGTTGCTCGCGTCGCCGGCATGGATCATTGTGATCGACAGCACCGCCCGGTCGATGGGGCGTTTGACGCGCGTAACGAGCCCCTGCAGTCCCTGGGCGATCTGTATGGCCACGAAAATGGGATCCACGCCCAAATCCGGCATCGCCGCGTGCGCGCCGCGGCCGCGAACCAGGATCTCGAATTCGCTCGTCGAGGCCATCACGGGCCCAGTGGCAACGCCAAATTTACCCACCGCAAGGCCGGGCCAATTGTGGATGGCAAAGACCGCGTCACACGGAAACCTTTCCAAGAGGCCGTCGTCGAGCATTTTTTGTGCGCCGGCGCCCACTTCCTCGGCCGGCTGAAAGATGAGCACGACGGTTCCAGAAAAATTCGGCGCTTGTGCGAGGTGCCGCGCGGCTGCAAGCAGCATTGCCGTATGTCCATCGTGACCGCAAGCGTGCATGCGTCCGGCGTGCGTCGAGCGGTGCGCGAATTCATTGGCTTCCTGGATGGGAAGCGCGTCCATGTCGGCGCGCAGTCCGATGCTGCGACCCAGGACTGCGCCCGCGGCGCGAGCGTCGCTCGCTCCCCGGATCACGCCGACCACTCCGGTGCCGCCGAGACCGCGATGAACCTCCACACCCCAGCCCTTGAGCGTGCTGGCGACGAGTTCACTCGTGCGATGCTCTGCAAAGCGCAGCTCCGGATGGGCATGAATATCGCGGCGAATCGACTGCAGGAGCGGCTTTGCCGCGATGATGTCGTCGAGCAGGCGCATGGTGGGCTCCGTGATGCTCGCAGGCGAGAAGGGTTTCGAATCCGATGTCTGGCTTGCGCCGCCCCGCCTTGTTGCAGGACTAGGGCACGACCTGGTCGATCGTAATGCTTACGGCGCCCGAACCGACGCTCACGGGTTTGCTAAAACCCTGCAAGTCTCCGGGCGACGCGATTGCGTCGCCCGAGCGCGAAATGCGCGCGCCTACGATTACCGGAGAGTACTTCGATACCGTGAACTCGGGCATCATCGCCATGGAATCGTCGAGGGCAAACTCAAAGGGCAAGTCCTTGACCTGGCGACGCACCATGGCCAGAGGAACGCGCGGACCCTCGGCCGCACGCGCAAATACGAAGACCGTGTCACCGGGCTGCGCCTTGGACACTAAGCTCGCCGCGAGCATGACTTTGCCGCGTACCGCTCCTCCTGTCGCACTGCCCGCAGCGTTTTGGGGGGCTGCCGGCTTGTTCTCGCCCGCGTTGGCCGACGGCGCCGGCACGGTGGACGAGGTCCCTGCAAGCTGGCGCGCCTCCTCCAGGCTGTTGCGAAGGTTCTGCGAAAACTCCCCCTCGTTGGGTGCGACCTGCAAGGCCCGCTCCCAGTAGTCGACGGCCTTGACGTACTGTTGATGGTCGAAGGCCGCGGTGCCAGCCAGCGCAAGCGCCTTGACCTCGTGCGGATCGATCTGCAGTGCACGTTCGAGCAGCTTGAGTGGCTCACCGTCGAGACGCTGACCGTTGGTCATTGCCAGCGCGTCGGCCAGGTCGGCCAGCAAGTGTGGGTTCTGGGGCTGCAGTGCGACCGCTCGCGTTAACGCACGCACGGCATCGGGGTACTGGTGCTCGTAGGCGTATGCGCGCGCGAGCATGACCCATCCGCTCACGTCGCCCGGGGATTTCTTCAGGCTGGCCTGCAGTGTCTCGATCATCTTTTGCACCTGCGCGTTCGTGAGCGCGCGCGCGCCGCCTTTCGTGTTTGGGTGTGCATCGGCACCCGAGTCCACCATTCCCGGAATCAGGGCATCGGGGGTGCCGAGTGCGGCGTACAGCACCATCGGTACCAGGACAACGAATACGCCCACGAGCGCGGCGCTCCAGCGTGCCCGCCGCGGACCGCTCGAGGGGGAATCG
>DASPPB010000035.1:0-28160 GCA_035625725.1 Burkholderiaceae bacterium | reverse complement strand
TGCCACGCCTGCGCGATCCTCGCACGTTGGGGCGCCCGCGCTCCCGGTGGCCGGCGCAGTGCCGCCTGCAGCATAGCGCGACGGGGACCGACGGCCCGATGGAGCGGTCTTCAGCGGCAGGACCACGCGCGACTTGGCGATCGCGCCAGTGCTCGCATGCGCTAGAGTCAGGATCGCGCGGCTGCCCCGCGTACCCCGAGATGGCGCCCAACCCGAGCGGAGACTTCTATGGAAGAAGAGTCGCGTAGCATGTCCTGGAGACCCGTTGGCGCAAGCATCGCTGCAATCGCGGTGCTGGCCGCCGGCATCGGCGGCTATTACTGGTACCAGCGCGGGTCGGAAACACCCCCCAGCGCGCCGGCGCCCGCCCCCGCGCCTGCGCCCGCCGCGACCGCACCGGTCGCAGGCGTCGAGTCGGAGCCGCAATACCCCATCGACGAGAGCGGCGCCGACCACACCACCACGCTCGAGCAAAGCGATGCGGCACTGCTCGACGCGATTGCCCACGTGCAAGGCTGGCGCGCGAGCGCATTGCAGCTGCTCGTACCCAAGGACCTGGTACGCCACATCGTGGCAACGGTCGACGGGCTTACGCGCGAAAAACTCGCGCTCCAGGTGCTGCCCACTCGCCCGGTGCCGGGACTGTTTCAAGTCGCAGGCACCTCCAAAAGCGCGACCATCGCCGCGGCCAACGCGCGGCGCTATGACCCGTACGTGCAGGCGCTCACGGCGCTCGATACGGAGCAGCTCGTCGCGGTCTACCGCCACTTCTATCCCCTGTTTGCACAGGCCTACCGCGATCTGGGTTACCCCAAGGGGTACTTCAACGACCGTCTCGTGGAAGTCATCGACGATCTGCTCGAGGCGCCCGACCCCAAGCCGCCCATTGCGGTGGCCGCACCCCGGGCCATGTTCCACTATTCGGACTCCGATCTGGAGGCGCTCGCCATCGGGCAAAAGATCCTGGTGCGGGTCGGACCGGCCCACGAGAGCGCGATCAAGGCCAAGCTGCGCGAGATCCGCCAGGCGGTGACCACCCGCTGAGCGGGATGCGGCAGTTGTGCTGCTTATTCGCGCACGCAGTCCAGGCAGTACTCGGTTTGTCCGTTGCGCTCGCGCTTGACCAGACCGTGGATGTCGTTTTCAAAGCCCGGGAACAGGGCGTTGAACTCGCGCACGAACTTCAGGTAGTTGACGATCTGCGCGTTGACCCGCTCGCCCGGGATGAGTAGCGGAATGCCCGGCGGATAGGGCGTAAGCAGCACGCCGCAGATGCGTCCTTCGATGGTATCAATGGGCACGCGGTCGATGTCGTTGTGCGCCATGCGCGCGTAGGCCTTCGCGGGCGTCATCACCGGCTCCATCTCGGAGGTGTACATCTCGGTGGTGAGCCGCGCGATGTCGCTCGCCTTGTATATCGAGTGAATCGCCTGGCACAGATCCCGCAATCCGAGGGACTCGTAGCGGGGCTGCGCGCGCAAGAATTCGGGCATCACCCGCCACAACGGCTGGTTGCTGTCGTAATCGTCCTTGAACTGCTGCAACTCGGTGACCAGCGTGTTCCAGCGCCCCTTGGTGATGCCGATCGTGAACATGATGAAAAACGAATACAGACCGGTTTTTTCCACGACGATGCCGTGCTCGGTCAGGTACTTGGTCAGAACCGCGGCCGGAATGCCGGTCGGCCCAAAGGAGCCATCGACGTCCAGGCCCGGCGTGATGATCGTTGCCTTGATCGGATCGAGCAAATTGAAGTCGGGGGCAAGTTCGCCGAACCCGTGCCAGCGTTCGCCGGCACGCAGCATCCAGTAATCGCGCCGCGGCTCGCCTTCGGGCAAGGGCGCCTCCGGCCCCCACACCTGGAACCACCAGGAGTCGCCATACTCGGCGTCGATCTTGCGCATGGCGCGCCGAAAATCCAGCGCCTCGGTGAGCGACTCCTCGACCAGCGCCGGGCCGCCGGGGGGCTCCATCATGGCCGCGGCCACGTCGCACGACGCGATGATCGCGTACTGCGGCGAAGTCGATGTGTGCATCATGTAGGCCTCGTTGAACATCCAGCGATCGAGGCTTTCGCTTTGCGAGTTCTGGATCAGGATCTGGGAAGCCTGCGACAGGCCGGCGAGCAGCTTGTGCACCGATTGCGTCGAAAACACCATGGTGTTGCGCGGACGCGTGCGCGGCGCCGCGACACCTCCGATCGCGTGCATGTTGCGGTAGAAGTTGTGAAAGGCCGCGTGCGGCAGCCAAGCCTCGTCGAAGAGCAGCGAATCGACGTGTCCGTCGAGCAGCAACTTGATCGTCTCGACGTTGTAGACAATGCCGTCGTAGGTGCTCTGGGTGAGCGTGAGCACGCGCGGTTTGCCCTCCGTGCCTTGCACGAGCGGATGCTCGCGGATCCGCGAGTGGATCGTTTCCCAGCGAAACTCGTCGATCGGAATCGGGCCGATGATCCCGTAGTGGTTGCGCGTGGGTTTGAGAAACACCGGGATGGCGCCCGTCAGCGTAATCGCGTGCAGCACCGACTTGTGGCAGTTGCGATCCACGACCACGATGTCGCCCGGCGCAACGACGTAGTTCCAGACGATCTTGTTGGATGTCGAGGTGCCATTGGTGACGAAAAACAGGTGGTCGGCACCGAAGATGCGCGCGGCATTGCGCTCGGCGGCGGCCACCGGGCCGGTGTGGTCAAGCAGCTGGCCCAACTCGTCGACGGCATTGCAAACATCGGCGCGCAGCAGGTTTTCCCCGAAGAACTGGTGAAACATCTGGCCGGCCGGACTCTTGAGAAACGCCACGCCCCCCGAGTGGCCCGGGCAGTGCCAGGAATACGAACTGTCCTGCGCGTACTGGGTGAGCGCGCGGAAAAAAGGCGGCGCCAGGCCATCCAAGTAGGAACGCGCCTCGCGCACGATATAGCGCGCCACGAACTCGGGCGTGTCCTCGTGCATGTGAATGAAGCCGTGGAGCTCGCGCAAGATGTCATTGGGCAGATGCCGCGAGGTGCGCGTCTCGCCGTAGAGAAAAACCGGAATGTCGGCGTTGCGAAACCGGATTTCCTCCAGAAACGCGCGCAGGTCCGCGACAATGGGGCTGCCCTCGGTTGCAGGCAGTTCCTCGTCGTCGACCGACAGTATGAATGCCGAGGCGCGGCTGTGCTGCTGCGCAAAGCCGCTCACATCGCGAAAACTCGTCGCACCGATGATCTCCACACCCTCCTCCTCGAGCGCACGCGTGAGGGCCCGGATGCCCACGCCACTGGCGTTTTCAGAGCGAAAGTCCTCGTCGATGACGACGATCGGAAAGTGAAAACGCATGGTCATGGCGGCTCTACAGGGTTGTGACAGCGGGCCCCTGGCGCGCTGTCGGGGGTGAGTCACGAGGAGCGGGACTGTATACGATTGGCGCGCGGCCTGCCGGCTCGCAGCCGCGACGGCTCCCCCGAAGCGGCGCGCGGAAGGAGGAGGCGCGCGCACCCCGAGCCTCCTCGGCGAACTTCTCTACGCCGGGTAGCCCTGCGGATTGGCCTGCTGCCAGGCCCAGGCGTCTTGGCACATCTGCTCAAGGGAGCAGCGCGCGCGCCAGGAGAGCTCGCGCTGCGCCCGCGCGGGGTCGGCCCAGCAGCTCGCCACGTCGCCGGGGCGGCGCGGCGCAACGACGAACGGCACGCGCCGGCCCGAGACTTGCTCAAAGGCCCGCAGCGCTTCCATGACGCTGTAGCCGCGGCCGGTGCCCAGGTTGTAGACGCGCGCGCCGCGCTGGCCCCGGCGCGCGCGCAGCGCCGCGAGGTGTCCGTCGGCCAGATCCAGAACGTGGATGAAATCGCGCACACCCGTGCCGTCGGGCGTGTCGTAGTCGTCTCCGAATACCGTCAGGTGCTCCCGACGGCCGACCGCAACCTGCGCGATGAACGGCATGAGGTTGTTGGGCGTGCCTTGGGGATCCTCCCCCATCATTCCGCTGGGGTGGCCGCCTACGGGATTGAAGTAGCGCAACAGCGTCACGCACCAGTCCGGGCAGGCCTGCGCAAGGTCCGTTGCCATTTGTTCGACGACGAGCTTGGTGTGTCCATAGGGGTTGGTTGCACCCGTCGGAGCCTCCTCGGTGATGGGCAGGCTCTGGGGTTCGCCGTAGACCGTGGCCGAAGAGCTGAAGATGAAGTTGCGCACGCCGGCATCGTGCAAAGCGCTCAACAGCACGCGGGCTCCGTGCACGTTGTTGTCGTAGTAGCGCAGGGGCTCGAGCACCGACTCTCCCACGGCCTTGAGCCCCGCAAAATGGATCACCGCCTCGATGCGATGGCCTGCCAGAAGCGCCTCCAGGCTGGCGCGGTCACGCACATCGCCTCGGACGAAGGGCGGCCGCACCCCGGTGACCGCAGCGATGCGGTCCAACACCGCCGCCTTGCTGTTGGAGAGGTTATCGAGCAGCACGGGCTGTTCGCCCGCTTCAATCAGGCGCACGCAGGTCATCGACCCGATGTAACCCATGCCTCCGGTAAGCAAAATGTTCATCGGGACGTGGGCCCCTGGGCTCGGGCTTTGGTGTGGTGCATAGGCGCTGGCAACGGTGGGCCGGGCGGCATCCCGCGCTCCGGGTGCGCGCATTGTGCACGCAAAGCGGCTGCCCTCCGTTGGGCAAAAGCCGCGGCCCGGGCGCAGCGCGATGCCTGCGAGCGCGGGCGCATCGGCATCGTGCGAACGAGCTCGAGGCATGGTTTCGCAGCGCCAGAAAAAAAGATGCGTTTTGTCCTCAAGTTCCCGGCTTTGGGGCCGTTGATCCAAACACCAGTCTGACGCCCGTGCGTCGCAAGCCGGAGGGACACGCCATGGCCGATTCTCTGCCCCTTTCGCGCTCGGAGCGCGCCGCGAATCGTGACCGCTTCAAGCACGACGAGCAGCATTCCACTGTAGTAAGTGCTGACTCACAGAGTGCGAGTGCTACCTGCCTCGGCGCGCCTCCGCGCGACGTCGGGCGCATGCTGGAGCGCTACGGCACGATGCTGCCCCGCTACCTCGATGCGCAGCGCCTGCTCGAAATCCAGGGTTCCCGCCAGCGTTGGCCGCTGCTGCGTCACACGCGCGCTGCCAACGAAAGCGTGGACTCATGAGCGCACGGCCGCTCTTGCAAGACATCGGCGCGGGCCCCGCGTCTCTTTCTTTTGGCCGCTGGCTTGCGCGCGTGGCATCGATTGCGGCCGCGGGCCCCAAGCGCAGCGCCCATCTGCCGATCGAGGGGCTCGCCGAGCAGGCGGGCGAGCTGCCCGCGGGCGAACTGTGCGTGCTGGTCCTGCAAGGCGAAGCAAGCCGCACGAGTTTGCTGCGCGCACTTCTCACAAGTACGGCGCCCGCACGGCGTACCGCCTGGGTCTGCGCCCCGGGCGCAATGCCGCGTGCGCTCGCCCAAGAGCTGCGAGTGGCCCGCGGACGAGGCGAGATGCTCGCGTTTTCGTGGACGGGCGAGGCCGCAGGCCAGATTGCGCAGTTGGGCCCCGCGCAGCTGCTGCGCGAGCTCGCACTTGCCAGCATGGGCCCCGACGATCTGCTCGTGCTCGACGCGCTCGACCCATGGCTTTCGCACCTGCACGCGGACTCGGCGCTCGAATCGGCCGTCGAGGAGGCTGCCGCGGCCCTTTTGCGTCTGGCCAAGGCCCACCGCGGCCCCGTCCTCGCGCTCTCAAGCGCCCAGTTTCGAGGCCTGCAAGTGCTGCCTCTGTGGGCTTCCAATCCCATCCGATGCCTGGCAGCCGTCGACCTCGAGGGACAGACGCCGCGCTTCGATTTACTGCGCGGCAATGCGCTGCGCCGCGCAGCCTCCGAGAAGGAGGGCGCGCGCTACTTTCTGGAGGCAGCCGCCGACGGCGCGTGGCGCGCGCGCGGCCGCGAGGTGCTCGACGCGCAGCCGCTGCTCGTGGCCCAGGACGCGCAAACGACACACGTGCAGCGTGGCGCGCTTCTCGACGCCTCGGGCGCGCCCCCGAACTGGCGCGTGCACGCGAGCCTGGAGTCTGTGCTCGCCGCCGCGCGCGACGCGCTCGCAGCAACCGTCGTGCTCGCCCACGAAAGCCCCGAGGACGTCATCGCCCTCGCCGACGCCGTGCACCAACTTCGCCGCGAGCACCCGCGGCTGCTCAAGATCATCGTTCGCGAAACCGGGGCGACGCTGCGCCAAAACGGCGAGATTGCGCTGCTGCGCCTGGGCGCCAACGCGGTCGTCGGGCGCGGCCAGGGCTTTGCCCATCTCGTGCAGGTCGTCTCCGAGGTGCGCGAGCAGCCCAACGCCAAGGTGGCGCACATCAAGCCCGAGCTCGCGCTGCAGGCGCTCGCACCCGATCCCATCCAGGGGTATCTGGCGCTACCGGCATTTTGTAACGCGGTGGAGCGCATGCTCGAGCGCACGGCCGACACGGCCCTGGAGCACAGTCTCGTGCACGTGCCGCTGCTGCCGCACGTGGCGCACCTCGACGCACTGCTCGCCTGCCACTGCCGCCGCGACGGCGACGTCGTGACCGCCGACGCCCAGGGGCTCGTGCTGTTTCTTTTTGGCTGCGCCCCCGAAGACGCAATGGCCGCGCTCGAGGCGCTTTTCGCGATCCCTTGCTCGGAGCTCGCGCGCATGGTCCAGATCGAGCCCGACGGCACGTTGCAGCGCCAGGCGCTCTCGCGCCTGCGGCGCGCCGCCGACACCTCGCCACTCGATTTTTCGACGGTCCTGCGCGGCATCTCGCCCGCGCAGCGGCCCGCTCCGGTGCAAGCCGCAGTGCTGCCCACGCGCAGTGCCGAGGCCGCGCGTTGCGTGCAAGCGCACGTGCTGCCCCTGCGCGCGGCCACGGCGTAGCCATCGAGGAGGCGCGGATGCTGCAGATCTTTACGCAATGGTTGATCATCGGCGTGCTGCTGGCCACGGCGCTTTTTGTCCTGCGCGCACTTCTGCGGCGCGCCGCCGCGCGCCGCCAGCAGATTCAACTTCTCACGGCCGCGCTGCGCTGCATACGCCCGCTCGACTTGGGCGATCACTGAGCTATGCCTTGCCTCGCAATCGTTTCCGCGTGTGGAGGCACGGGCCGAAGCACTCTGACCGCGTCGCTGGCCACGCTCACGGCGCGAAGCGGCGTATGGGGCCTGGCCGTCGAGTGCGACCCGCAGAATCTGCTTGCGCTGCATTTTGGCGCCGAGCAGGCCCCCACGGAGGGCCTTGCGAGCCGGGCTTCACGCGGTCAGGTGTGGAACACCGCGGCGCTCGCGGCGAGCGACGGAACGTTGATTCTGCCCTTCGGGGCAATGGACGCTCCGGCTCTGGTGGACTGGGAGCGGCGCTTAATCGTCGAGCCCGACTGGCTCGCCGCACGCCTGGACACGTTGGCGCGGCCTGTCGAGAGCTGGACGTTTATCGACACGCCGCGTGCTCCGTCCGTGCTCACGCGCCAGGCGGTGCGGGCGGCCAACGCGGTGCTGCTTGTGCTGCGCGCCGACGGCGCCTCGATGGCGATGCTCGAGTCCGCCCTGGCGATGCTGGAGGACAAGCCGGTACTGGCGGTGGTCAATGCGTTCGACCCGAGCCGCTCGCTGCAAAAGGACGTTTTGGCCGTGTTCTACGAGCGCTTGGGCGAGCGCCTTTCGCCCTATCCCGTGCATCGCGACGAGGCGATGCCGGAGGCCTTCGCTCGGCGCATGTCGCCCGAGGACCACTCGGCTCACGCACAGGTCATCCACGACCTGCATGGGCTTTTTGGCTGGATTCAGCGACAATGCCGCCTCATGACGGAACCGCGCACCGGTAATGTTCTCTAAGCTGCTCGCCGCCGGCGCGCGCGCGCTGGAGGTCGAGCATCCCGGGCGCTGGCGCGCCTGGCTCTGGCGCCTTTTCATTCGTCCTGCCCCGCAACGAGCCACGCGCACGGTGCGCGCCGTGAGCGCGGCCCTCGGTGTGGCCGCACGACTGCTCGAAACCCGCCGTCCTTCTCGCGCCGGCGCAGCGCGCGCGCTGGGCCCGGGCGCGCGAGCGCTCGCGCTGGTGCGAAACGTCAACGCGCGCATCCCTCAGATTGACCACGAGCGCCTGGGAAAATGGCTCGAAGCCGCCGCCGATGCCCCCTGGCTGCAACCCCGCCCCGTGCGCGCGCTCGGCCTTGTCCTGTGCGCTTTTAGCGCCTGGCTGGCCATCACCACACCGTTTGATTGGATCTCGCAGCTCGTATTCGGGCTCGTGATCTGCCTTCTCGCCATCCAGATCCGCAACACGCCCGGCACGGTGCCCACGCTCGTGCTCATGACGCTGGCGCTCGTGGCTTCGTGCCGCTACGGCTGGTGGCGCATCACCCAATCGATGGATCTCGATCCGGGCTGGGAGAGCGTGCTGGGGATGTGCCTGCTGGCCGCGGAGGTGTACGCCTGGCTCATCATGCTGCTGGGCTTTTTGCAGTGCGCCTGGCCGCTCAAGCGCTCGACCGCACCGCTGCCCGCGCGCGTGGAGCACTGGCCCGCCGTCGACATCTTCATTCCCACGTACAACGAGCCGCTGGCCGTGATCCGGCCCACCGTACTGGCGGCCAAGGGAATCGACTGGCCGCCGGAGAAGATGCGCATCTACCTGCTCGACGACGGTCGCCGCGAGCCGGTGCGCCAGTTCGCACTGGAAGCGGGTGTCGAATACCTCACGCGACCCGACAACAGTTTTGCCAAGGCGGGCAACCTGAACCACGCGCTCGCCCACACCAAGGGGGAATTCATAGCGATCTTCGATTGCGACCACCTGCCGGTGCGCTCGTTTTTGCAAACGTCGATGGGCTGGATGCTGCGCGACAAGCGCTGCGCAATGATTCAGACGCCGCACCATTTCTTCTCGCCCGATCCCTTCGAGCGCAACCTCGAGACCTTCCGCCGCATTCCCAACGAAGGCTCCCTGTTCTACGGGCTGGTGCAAGACGGCAACGATTTTTGGAATGCGACTTTTTTTTGCGGCTCCTGCGCGGTGCTGCGCCGGGCACCGCTGCTGGAAGTCGGCGGCATCGCGGTGGAGAGCGTCACCGAGGACGCCCATACCGCCCTGAAACTGCACCGCCACGGCTACACCACCGCGTACCTGAACATGACGCAGGCCGCCGGGCTGGCCACGGAGAGCCTGGCCGCGCACGTCGGCCAGCGGATCCGCTGGGCACGCGGCATGGCGCAGATCTTCCGCCTCGACAACCCGCTGCTGGGGCGAGGGCTGAGCTGGATGCAGCGGCTTTGTTACAGCAATTCGATGCTGCACTTCTTCTACGGCATACCGCGCCTGATCTTTCTCACCGCGCCGCTCGCCTACCTGTACTTTCAGCTGCACATCATCCGTTCCTCGGCCGCGATCTTTGCGCTGTACCTTGTGCCGCACCTGGTGCTGCCGCACATCACCACCGCACGCATGCAAGGCGCGTATCGCCACTCCTTCTGGGCCGAGGTCTACGAGACGGTCCTTGCGTGGTACATCACGCTGCCCACGACGATCGCCTTTCTGAACCCGCACAAGGGCCGATTTAACGTTACGGCCAAGGGCGGTTTGGTCGAACGCACCCACTTTGACTGGCGCATTTCGCGCCCCTACTTCGGGCTCGTGCTTCTCAACGGCATCGGTCTGGCCATTGGGCTCATCCGCCTCGTGTCCTGGAACCGCTTCGAGGCCGGCACGGTCGTGCTGAACCTGCTTTGGACCACTTTCAACCTGCTCATGCTCGGAGCTGCGATCGGCGTGGCGCACGAGCGCCGGCAGCTGCGGGTTTTTCACCGTGTGACCGCGCGCCTGCCCGTGATGCTGACACTGCCCGACGGCCACACGCAGCGCTGCTACACACAGGACTATTCGCTCAATGGCCTGGGCCTCGAACTGGCCGAGGCCATTGCGCTCGGGCGCGGGGCGACGCTGCAGCTCACCATGGAGTCGGGCAACGTCGAACACTCCTTCAGCGCCCGCGTTACGGCACAAAAGGGCCATTACATGGGTGTGCAGTTCACCAACATGTCGCTGCGCGCCCAAGAGCAGCTCATCCAGTGCACCTTTGGCCGCGCCGATGCCTGGTCGCGCTGGCAGGAACAGTACGCAAGCGACCTGCCCTTGCGCGGCCTCTGGGAGATCGCCTCGCTGGGTTTGCGCGGCTACGCGCAGCTCGCGCGCTGGGCTCTGCTCGAGGCGCGCCGCCGGCTGGGAGCCTGGGGCCCGCGCGCCGCCGCGCCGGCGGCCGACGCTCTGAGCAATCCCGGGTAGCATCCGGCCACGGGCGCGTTGCCCGCCCGGCCGCTGGCCCGGGCAATGCGCCACGACACTTCCCCAAACTCCGATGGGCGCCTGGAGCCTGTATTTTCTCGCCAAGCTGGGCCTGTACTACAGCCATGCGAGTGACCTGCACTGGCTGGAGAACTTCGCCCTGGCGGTGGCTTTGGCCTGGCCGCTGGAGCACGCGCGCCTGCGCAAGGCACGTACGTGGGCGGCCATACCGCTGGCGCTCGCGCTCGCCTACTACGACCTGCGCCTGCCGCCGCTGCCGCAACTCGTCGATGACGTGGCCGCACTGGCGGGTTTTCGCGCGGGCTACCTTCTGGAGCTCGCCCGGCGCGCCGCGCTCTTGCCGTTCGCCGCTGCCCTGATTGCGCTTGTGTTCCTGTACTCGGCACTGCATGAGCGCCTGCGGTTTGCGACCCTCGCGTTCGTGGGTCTTGTGGCAGCCGCCATCCTGCCCCCGTCGCAGCCGGGTCCCGCGGTCGCGGCAACAGGCACTTCGGTGCGTCCGGGAGACAGTCCTGCGCCCGGCTCCATACTCTCGCCCGCAGCGCTCGATGCGGCGCTGCAGACCTTTTATGCGAGCCAGCGCGGCAAGACCGTCTCGTTTGTGCGCGCTGGCACGGCGCGCTTCGATCTCGTGCTGCTGTCGGTTTGCTCGCTCTCGTACGACGATCTGGACTACACCCACATGCGCGAGGATCCGCTGCTCGCGCGCTTTGACGTCGTTTTTCGGCAGTTCAACACGGCCGCGACCTATAGCGGCCCGGCGCTGCTGCGCCTGCTGCACGGCACCTGTGGCCAGATGCCGCAAGGAGAGCTCTACAACCCGTCGCCCGAGGCCTGCTATCTTTTTCGCGGTCTCGCCGCCGCAGGCTATCAGCCGGCGCTGCTGCTCAATCACGACGGACGCTTTGACCATTTCGCCGAGCAGCTGCGCGTGCAAGGCGGCATGGGGATCGACCCGGAGGACAACAGCGCGGCGCGCGTGTTCATGACGGCTTTTGACGGCACGCCGCTTCGCTCCGATGCCGACGTGCTCACGCACTGGTGGAGCGCGCATCAGCGCGATGAAGGCCACAACGCGCTGCTCTACAACACGATCAGCCTGCACGACGGCAACCGCGTCCCGGGCCAGGCGAGCGCCTCGAGCCTTATCACGTATGTCCCACGACTGCGACGTCTGTTTGCCGACTTGAACGGGTTCATCGATCTGGTGCAGGCAAGCGGCCGGCCCACGGTCGTCGTGCTCATTCCCGAGCATGGCGCTGCGCTGCACGCCGACGCGGTGCAGATTGCGGGCTTGCGTGAGCTGCCAACGCGCGCCATTACCAACGTGCCGGTCGCCGTCAAGCTCATCGGCCTCGGTGCCCGCAAGCCCGCGGGACAGCCTCCCTTGCTCGTCGATGCTCCATCGAGCTATCTCGCCCTGACCGCGCTCATTGCGGGCATCACGCGGCTCGGAAGCGCTGCGTCGGACCGGGGCGCACTCGAGGGCCTCGTGCGCGCACTCCCGACGACCCAATGGATCGCCGAAAACAACGGCACCGTGCTGCTGCGGCGCGACAGCCAATCGTACCTGCGCACGCCGCAAGGCGAGTGGACCGACTATATCGACGCGCCCAATCCCTGAGCACGCGCTCGGCCCACCGTGGTCCATTTGCTTTTTTTTTGGTGCCGTGACAGATTGCGCTCGCGTGGGCGGCCGAGGCTCGCGCACGCACCAAGGTCAGCCTATCCATTTTTATTGCAAGAGCAACTCCATGACGCTTTCCGCAGCGCGACTCAACGATCGATATGCCCTGGCGGGCGAAGTGCAGTTTCGCGAAGACCCCGAGGGCCTTGTCTTTGCCGACATTCACAATGAGCTGGCGAGCGCCACGCTGTGCCTGCAGGGTGCGCACCTTACGAGTTGGCAGCCCCGTTCACAGCAACTGCCCGTAATCTGGATCTCGCCCGCGGCAAAGTACGCAGCGCGCAAATCGATCCGTGGCGGCATACCCGTATGCTGGCCTTGGTTCGGTCCGCACGGCACACACTCCCACCTGCCCAGCCACGGCTTTGTGCGCACCATGGCCTGGAACATGCGCGACTGCCGGCGCATGGGCGGCGGCGAGACGCAGCTCACCCTTGAGCTCTCCGACAGCGAACACACCCGCGACCTGTGGCCGCATCACTTCCACCTGCAGATGGCGCTCACGATCGGCATGTCCTTGAGCGTGGAGCTCGTCACGACGAACACCGGCATCGACGAGTTCGCGATCGGCGAGGCCCTGCACACGTATTTTCGGATCGGCGACATCGAGGCGATTCGGATCCTGGGCCTGGACGGCGCCGAGTATGTGGACAAGGTGGGCGGGGGCCGGCGCGCACGCCAGGAGGGTGCCGTGCGTTTCCGCGGCGAGGTCGACCGGGTCTACGTCAACTACGCCTCCGAATGCGCGGTCGAGGACGCGGAGCTGCGACGACGCATTCATATCGGCAAGTCGGGCAGTCGCTCCACCGTCGTTTGGACGCCCTGGGAGCAAAAGGCCCAGCAGATGGGCGACTTTGGCCGCGGTACAAAGGATCAGGGCGGGTGGAGGGAAATGGTTTGCGTGGAAAGCGCCAACGCGCTCGACAACGTCGTGCGCGTGGGCCCAGGCGCCGAGCACCGCTTGACGACCCTATATCGGATCGAGGAGTTCTGAGCGCCGGCGAGCGCACCGTTGCCCGCTGCTGCGTTGCGCTGAAACGATCCGCGCCCAGGAGCGGGTCGCGGGTCCCCGCGCATGGCCCACAGAGCGCGGCCGGCGATTCAAACAGCCCAATTGCCAGCGTTTTTCGCGCTTTACCGAGCGGACGGCCGCATCGGGCCTTGGCCAAACTTGTAGTTGCCTGCCGCGCCGGATGAGCCCGGTTCTACCCGAGAAACCGCCCCCATTATGAATTCACTGTTTCGCATCGCCGACCACCCCCCGCGCAGCGCTTTTCCGTCGGGCGCCGAAGACCTGGCCGTTGCCCTGCTCAAGAGCGAACTGGTCGCCTTTGCGCTCATCGATTCGGGCACCATCGTGACCGCCTCCTCTGCGCTGCGCGAAATGCTGAGCGGCTCCGCGCCATACCCGAGCCTGGACGGCAGAAACCTGCTTTCCCTTGTGAGAGACATCGATCGGCCGGGGGTCGCCGAGTTTTGCCACAACACGCTGCGCGAGGGTGCGCGTGCCGAAATTCGATGCCATCTGGTTCGGACCGCCGCGAGTCCCCTGGCCGTCGTGCTGACCGCAGCGCCGGTCCCGCTCGAGGGCGTGCACCAGCTGCTCATCACGTTCACCGACGTCTCGCGCTGGGTGTCCGAGGTCCAGGCCGGCGAGCGCTCGATGACCTTCGCCGCGTATGACCGGGCAACGGGATTTCCGACGCGCAGCCTTCTTCTCGACCGTGCGCAAATCGCCTTGGCGGCCGCGCGTCGCTACCGGCGGCGTGCGGCCCTTTTGCGCATGGAACTGGATCGACTCAAACCCCTGCTCCAATCGCTGTCCGTCGAGGCTGCCGACGAGGTTCAGTCAACCCTTGCCGAGACTTTGCGCAACTGCGTGCGCGACTGCGACACCAATGCGCGGATCGATGCGAGCGAGTTCGTCGTCCTGCTGCCCGAGATCGGAAAGCGCGAGGACGCTGCCATTACCGCTGCACGCGTCGTGCAGTCGATCGAAGCGCTCTTCGCGCACAACGAACCCCGCTTCCGGGTCAGTGCGCACATCGGGGTCGCGGTTTATCCGACCGACGGCACGGCAGTCGAGCGGCTGCTCGAAAGCGCCGAGGCGGCCATGCGCCGAGCGCAGGGCATTGTCGATGGCGGGTTCGTCCTGGCCGATGCCACGAGTTCCGAGCTCACGGCGCTCAAGCCTCTGGAGTTTGAGCCCGCCTACCGCGTCGGCATTCCCGAGATCGATGCTGAGCACCGGGACCTCGTCGCACGCTTAAACGCGCTGATCGACGACCTCGCCGGAGGAACCAACCCCAAGACGCTGGAATACGACGTGCGCGCGGTGATCGAGCTGCTGCGTGCGCACCTCGCCACCGAGGACAGCCTGCTGGGACGCTCGAGCCTCGACGGAAGCGGCGAGGCGCGGATGCGCAACCTGCGCTTTCTCGAAGAGCTGCACTGCATCTTGCTGCACGTGAACTCGCAAAGCATCGCGCTGGCCATTCGGCACCTCTATGACTGGATGGTTCCGCACCTGCTGCCGCCTGAAAAGAAATTGGTCTCGTAGCGCGGACCCACGACCCGGGGCCGCGTCTTGGGGCCGGTTAAAACCGCGAGATGGGCTGCACGCCGCGCGGTGGAAATGCCACGGGGCCGGTCTGCGGATCGATCCAGTAGCGCAGGTAGACCATCACTTGGTTGGGCGCGTAATAGGCCGAGCGGTCGATGTCGAGCCAGCCACCCACGCTCCAGTGCGCGGAGGAGCGGTACTCCAGGGCCGCGCGCAGGCTGGCCGCGGGGCCGCCGCCGCTTCCCGTGCCTGAGGTATACACCGGGTTGCCCGCGCGCTCCTGCAGGCTTGCGTCGGTCGGATAGTAGGGCGCGGTCTGCAGATAGCTCCAGGCCCACGAAGGAACGACCCGCAAATCGTAGGACAGCGCCCCACGCCGCCCCTGTGCTTCGGCGGGCACGCCGAAAGACACGTACTGCTGCGGGCTGTAGTAGCCGCCCTGTCCGTACGTATAGAAGTCTTCGTTGTACTGGTAGTGCCAGTACGAGGCCGCGAGCCCGGCGTTGAAAACGAAATTAGGCCTGCGGACCCAGTCGCGGTCGGCGGCGGCGCGCAACTCCACGTTGGGGTTGGATTGCACGTTGCGACCCGTGGCCACCCCCGCGGACAGGCTCGCGGACAGACCCCAGCCGTGCGCGAGCGGTCGCGCACCGCGCAAAACGAGCGCGGTGTCAGTAACGCCACCCCAGGTTGCGCCGCTCACCGGATCGACCGCTCCCGCATACGAGAGCAGGCTCGCCGTGAGCACGCGTCGCGAGATTTCCGCGCTCACGTCCGTGTCGTGCCACGTCGCGCTCTGGCGCAGGCCCCCGACAATGTTGGATACCGGAAAACCCATGCCGACCACGCCCAGGTCAAAGCGCCGCTCATCGCCCCGCCAACCCATCTCGGCCGAAAAGCCCTTCGCCTGCTCATAAACGGACTGCGTGAGCCCTGCAGGCGCGAGCGCCAGGACTTGGCCAAACTGCGAGGAAAAGGCCAACGGTGCGGGAAGCGTGCCCGCATACGCGCGCACCGAATCGACTTGCGCAAACCAGTGTCCGTCGTAGCCGCCCGGCCATTGCACAACAACCGGTATTTCGGTGCCCCGCAACGTCGACAATCCGTCGGTCGCGTTGCGCCAGTACTGCATAAAACCCACGTCGATCTGCGGCTGGCGCCGCGCCTCGATCGTCGCGAGTTCACGGCTCGCCCGCGTCTGCACATCGCCTTGCGGCGGCGCCGCGGCTGCCAGCGGCGCAGCACCGGGCAGGAGCACGGGAATGGCCGCTGGCGGCGCTGCCTGGACCTGGGTGCCCGCCACGGCGCGCAAATACCCCGCGGCGGCAGCCCAGTTGTGGTCGCGTTCGTCCTGACGCGCCGCTTCCAGGAGCACCTCGGGATCGGTCGGATGCGCACGCAAAAGCTCTGCCATCCATTCGTGCGCCGTGGCCCGATCATCGTCCATGAGCGAGAGCGCCTCGATGTGCATCTCGACGTCGTCGCCCGGGAGCATTTCGTGGAGCTTTCGGAAATCCTCGCGCAGCGCCGGCGCATTGCGCTGGGCGTGGTGGGCCCGGGCGCGCAGCAGCGCAAGCTGCGCCTGCGCGCGCGCATCGCTCGCGCCTTCGCCTCCGAGCTCATCAATGAGCAAAAGGGCCCGTTCGGGCTCGTCCGCTTCGATCATTGCCGCCGCCAGGTCCCGGCGCTGCTCGGGTTCGAGCGAGACCTGCGCGGCCGCTACGCGATCGATCAGAACGCGGGCGCTCGCGACGTCGCCCGCCCAGAGGTCGGCGCGCGCCACGCGCAGCACTCGCGCGGGGTCATCAGCCGCGTAGGCGAGCGCCTCATTGCGCCAGCGCTCATCTTCGCCCGCCTGCCCTTGCGCGCGGGCGTCGCGCGCAAGCTGCAGCGCGTGCTCAAAGCGCAGCCGCTCGGTGAGCTCGCGCATACCCGGGGACTGCTGCTCCTGCGCAATGCCCTGAACCTTGGCCAGCGCCTCCTCGTCCCGACCGCTCGCCGAATCGATGAGTGCCGCGGCGTAGCGCATCTGCGCGTCCTGCGGCGCGATCCGCTCGCCCTCCTCCATGACCTCGCGCGCGAGAGTTGGCAGGTTGAACCGCAGATACAGGCGCGCCAGGTCGTAGCGCAGCCAGGCTTCGCGCGGCAGGAGCTCCACGCTGCGCTCGAGCAGACGCATTTGGGTGTCGGGGTGCGGCGCGCCCGCCAGGCTGATGGCGTCACGCAGCGTGCCCGCGTCGAGGACCGCCTCGGGCGCGATCTGATAGGTCAGAGGCAGCTGCTGCGCCTCATCGAGCGCCTGCTGCACGCGCCCCTGCTCGAGCCAAAGCGACAGCAGGCCGCGCCAGGCACGCACATCGCGCGGGTCGCGTGCGAGCAAGTCGCGGTAGATGCGCTCGGCCTGCGCGTCTTGCTTTTGGGCCACGCGCAGCGACGCGAGCAGGTGCAGGTCCTCGACTTCGTCGGGCTGCAGCCCGCGCACCGACTCGACCAGGCGCGCGGCCTCGTCGAACTGGCCCGCGTCGCGCAGCTCGCGCGCGCGCGCAAGCGCGCTCCAATAGCGCGCCGTTTTCGTGAGATCGAGCCAGCGGGCGCGACGCGCAGGATCGTTTCGTTCGAGCTCCGCGGCCTGCTCGAACTGCGCGAGCGCCTCTTGGGCGCGACCCTGGCGCAGTCGCACAAGGCCGAGCGTGCCTACGGTCTCGGCATCGTTCGGACGAAGTTGCAGGCTGCGCGCGAGCTCGGCATCGGCGTCATCGAGTCGGCCTTCCTGCATCGAGCGCTCCGCGGCCTGGCGCAGCTCCACGCCCGGGTCGTTTTGCAGCTCGCGCTCGGCGAGCTGCTGGGCCTCGATTTGCTCGACTTGCGCGCGCACCTCGGCGTCGGAGGGATAGCGCGAAAGAAACAAGCGCCGTTGCGCCAGACCCTCTTCGTCGGACGCAACCGCCAGCAGTGCGTGGCGCCACGCGGCTGCGACGCGCTGCGGATCCACGTCGTGGCTGCGGGCCAGTTCGGCAAAACCTTGCAACGCCTCATCGCGCGTTTCGGCGTGCAGCGCCAGCACCTCGTAGAGCGTGAGGCGATCGCGCGGATTGGGATCCTCATGGATGCGCTCTTGCAGCAGCTCGCGCATCGTCAGCCAGCCGCCCGGCGTGCCGGCCAGCACCAGCGCAAACTCGTTGGCCAGGTCGCCGGGCGGACGCCCATCGGGAAAAAGCGCGCGCGCGAGCGCCAAAGCGCGGGCCTGGTTGCCGCCGCGCACATACAGGCGCAGCTTCGAGAGGCGCGCCCGCTCCTGCGTGTAAATGCGCACGAGTGCCTCAAGCTCGCGCGCGAGTGCGGCCGAGTCGGGGGCATGCTTGAGCTTCTCCAGCGCGCGCCGACCTTGTTCGATGTGACCCGCGCGCAGCTCGAGCTCGCCCAGCAGGAACAAGGCCCGCGGCTGATCGGGAGCCACGGCAAGGAGCTTGCGCAACACCTGCCGCTCTGCGTCGGGATTCTCCAGCGCCTGCCAAAGGCGGGCACTGCGCAGCAGTTCGGCAACCGCCTCCTGATCGACCGCTCGCTGGCCAACGCCTTCCGGCCTCGCCGCGGAAGGCGTGAGGAGCACGAACAGGAGCGCGGTCCAAAGGAAAGCCGCCTGGCGCAGCCGGCAACGGCCGTCGGGCCGAAGCGCCCGGCGCATCATCAATGCGCGCTTTCCGCGCACGGCGCCCAAGCGGGCACCAGGCTGCCGTCTGCGCCAAAGGCAAAACGGCCCTCGCGCCAGCCCGTCGAGAACAGATGCAGCACCTGCTCGTAGTAGGCATCCTTGCGCACCGACTGCATCTGCAAACGCCGCTCCTGCGCCCGCAGGGGCTCATCGCGCCCGAGCGCCGCCAGAAAGGGCAGGAGCGCCTCGGAAAACCCTGCGGGGCCCTCGCCCGTCGCTTTGCCATCGATCACATCGAGCGTCTCGGGAGGCGCATCTTGATGCGCCAGAAGATCGCCCATCGGCGCAAAGTGGGCGAGGAGCGGCGCTCGCGCCGGCTCATCGCGCGAGGTCAGGCCCAACCACAAATACACGCGGATCGCGTCGTAGCCTCCGACGCGCTCGGCGGCTGCCAGTTGCGTGGTCTCGAAGTACCCCGCGCCTCGATCCCCGACAGCCGCCTGCGGCCTTGCGCGGTAAAACGCCCAGTCCGGAGCAAAGCCGCGCGGCGAGGACTCGCGCAAAAGGATAAGCGAGGATTGGAGCAGCTCCTGCCAGCGCGCATCGGCACTGCGCGCGGCAAACCAGCGCAACAAAAAAAGCGGCGCGTAGCTCGGATTTAGGCGCCAGCGGCCCTCGGCCAGGGCGAAGCCCTGCGCACCGGGCAGCAGCGTTCGGCCCAGGCCCGGAAGAGCCGCGGATTCTTCCCGCAAGATGCGCTCGGCGAGCAGCGAAGATAGCGCCACATACCGGCGCTCGCGCCAAAGCCGCCCGGCCTCACCGAGCGCATAGGCGATCCACAGGTCGGCGTCGGAGGCCGAATTCTCATCGATCACTCCCCAGCTGCCATTGTCGCGCCGGCCCCAGAGCCACGCGGGCAGCCGCATCGAGAGGTCGCCAGCGGCAAGATTGTCTTGCGTCCAGCGCAGCAGCTGTTCAAAGCGCCCCGCATCGTTGGCCACGAGAGAAAAAAACAAGGCGTAGGCCTGCGCTTCGGACACCGAGTGCGCGCGCGCGCTCGACCGATCGATCACACGCCCGTCTTGACTCAGGAACTGCTGTGCGAAGGCTTGCCAGTCCGGCCACTGCGAGCAGCCGAGCGTCTTCGCGGGCACCACGGGCACGCTCGACTTGCCCAGCGCCGGACACAAGTGCGAGCAGGTGAGCAGGGCACCGGCCTGCAGCAGCCGGCGCCGACACTGCGCCTGCCGGCGTGGACTCACGAACCTGTGGCCAGACGCCGCGCCGCCATCCGGCGCAAGGCGCCAAAGACAACCAATGCAACGAATACGCCCAAGGCCAGACCCAGCACAACCAGAAGTAACGGGTGGGAGTGCAGCTGAAACCAGATCCAGCGCCACCAGCTCAAGTGCCCGACGTAGTAGGTTTCGCCCACGCGATACGAGCGGATCGAATCGTCACGCAGCAAAACCAGATCGCCCCGCATCTCGCGCACCTTGCCCGGGTCGAGAAGCGCGGTGGCGGTTCGCGGCAACGTATCGCCATCCGTTGCGTTGAGCACGATCACCGAGCGGCCGCCCGCCAAGGGCGACTCAAACCCCAAAATCGCGGCAAGCGGACCCTTGGCAGCGATTTCGGTCCAGCCGTCGTGCGGCACGACCCGCGGCAGCGCGCCGCTAAACCACTCCGCGCCCGCGTCGGCGAGTCGTCCCAGTGCCGAGGCTGCGCGTTGGGCGGCGTCGATGCGCACCGGCAGCGTGTCCTTCCAGGACTGCAGCAAGGGCACGTCCACGCCACTAGCGATGATGAGCAGATCCCGATCACCCGATTGCTGCGCGGCGCTTGCCGCAAGGAGCTCAAAGCGCGTAGCGGGCGCGCCCGTTGCCGCGCCAAAACTCCCCAACACGGTGAGCATCGTCTCCACCTCGGCGGGCCGAGGCGAATCGGGCAACAGGACCGCCGTTTGCGCGAGGTCGGCATACCTGGTGAAGGGAAATCCGCTGTTGGCAAAAAACGCGAGGTTTGGCATTGCCGCGTAGTGCTCGATGTGCGTGAGATCGATCGCGGAGTCGGGATCGATCGCGGCCTGTGCCGCCCCCAGTGTCGTGCGGCAGCGGCCTTCGTCCTGCGGCGGGATGTCGAAGACGAACTGCAGCTGGTTGTTGGCGCCCAATTGAAAGGCCGGGACCGTGAGACCCTGCGTGACCAGCGTGCCCGTGTCTTGCAGAAACGGCAGATCCAGATGCCGGGAAGTGGCCACCTCGTCGGAAGTGCGCAGCGCAAAGGACTGGACGAACTCCTCGTTGATGCGCACCGTGAGGTTGCCGCGGCCGTTTTCGCGGGGCACCGTGTAGCGGTAGCGCAACTCCATGGGCATGCCGCGCGCTTCCCACGTGAAGATGTCCGCGGGCAGTCGCAGGTTCACGCGCACAGGCTCAAGCGTCTGGCCCGTGACCTGGAGCTCGGCGGGACTGCCAACGAGTTCGCCGATGCGCACCCGCTCACCGGTGCGCACCATGTTGGGGGCCTGATAGGCGGCCGCGGGCTGCGGCAGACGCACCGAGCGCACCGCAACGCGCTCGCCGGACAAAACGGCCTGGCCCAAGACGAGCGCCTGCGCCGCGGTGCGCAGCTGTTCGGCGTCGCGTCCGAGCACCAAGAGCAGTTTCTTCGAGGGGTCGTCCGGCTGCGAAGCAACCGCGATGGTGGGCTCCTGCACCAGGGGCAGCGCGAGACTGGCCGGACGCTCCTCGTTGGTAGCCAGCACGACCGCGTGGTGCGCGGGCAGCGCATCGAAAAGCGCCGAAAAGTGCGCTCCCCGATAGGCTGCGTCGGCGCCAAACCACGAGGCCAGCATGCCGGCCGTGCGCAGCGTCGCAAAGGAGGGCGTGCGCGCAAAGACAAACGGCAGCTCCAGCCGCGTGTTGTCGCGCACATCGAAAAACGGCGCGGGCAGGAGCGCCAGGTCATTGCGCTGCACGAGCGGACGCGTCACGAGCTCCAGCGTGCTCTCGTTGCTCACCGTGGCCCAAAGGCTCGTATGAAAGGGGTACTCGCAGTCTGACGAGTAGTGCCCGATGAACTCGAAGTGCAGCTTGGCGTATTCGACGAAGTAGCGCGGATCGAGGTCCACGTCGACATGCTGGGGGCTGCCCAGGCGGTCTTTGGGCAATCGCACCGTCGCAAGCGGCTCCTCGTTGATGAGGATTCGAAGCTGCGAGAGATCGGGCAGCAATGCCGGCGAAAACGTGAAGGTGAGATGGAGTCGCGCGCTCACCACGGACTCGTCGAAGCGCACGGTCAGGGGCAGGTAGACGTTGCGGTCCACGCCGCGCATCTCGATGGGCTGCCAGGCGCCCAGCTCGCGCAGACTCAGGATGCGCGTGGAAAGCGGCGAGGCGGCGCTCTTCGCACTTTTTGCCGCGGGTGCGCTTGGCCTCGTGCCCGCCGCACAGAAGGCCTGCGGGGATCCCAGCAAAAGCGCAAGGGCAACTGCGCAAAGGCGCCTGCGCAGCGACACCCGGGACAGTGGCGCTGGCGGGCACCTGCGGGAGGCGGACATGGTCAAGGTCGGTTGGGCGCGGCGGCCTTGAGTGGCGGTTCGGGGCGGGGAGGCGGGCGGCACAAAAGGGGCAATTATTCAGGAGAAACCCGCCGGGGGATAGGGAGTGGCTTGCATAGGGGCAACAGTTGACGCGCCGGGCGGCTTTTCGGTACGCTGCCAGCGGGCCGCGACTCCCCAACGAGTCGTTTTGCACAGGAACCACCCGCATGTCGGCTGCCAGCGCGACCAAGCCGTCGCACCGTCCCAAATCCCCGAATTTTGCAAGCGGCCCGTGCGCCAAGCGCCCCGGCTGGAGCGTGGAGTTGCTGCGCGGAGCACTGGTCGGCCGCTCGCATCGTGCCAAGGACGGCAAGGCACGGCTGCTGCAGGTCATCGAGGAGACCAAGTCGCTCCTGGGCCTGCCCAAAGACTACGTCGTGGGAATCTTGCCCGCTTCGGACACGGGCGCGGTTGAGGCGGCGCTGTGGTCCTTGTTGGGGCCACGCCCTGTGGACGTCTTTGCCTGGGAGAGCTTCGGCAAGGAGTGGGTGACCGACTGCGTGAAGCAGCTAAAGCACCTGCAGACCCGGACATTCATTGCGGAATTTGGCCAGCTGCCCAATTTGCGTCAGGCCAATTTCGAGCACGACATCGTCTTTACGTGGAACGGTACTACCTCGGGCGTCATCGTTCCCGACGGCGAGTGGATCCCCGACGACCGGCACGGCCTAACCATCTGCGATGCCACGTCCTCGGCTTGCGCGGTGCCCATGCCCTGGGAGAAGCTCGACGTCGTCACGTTTAGCTGGCAGAAGATCCTCGGTGGCGAGGCGCAGCACGGGATGCTCATTTTGTCGCCGCGCGCCGTGCGCCGGCTCGAATCGCACACACCCACCTGGCCGATTCCGAAGATCTTTCGTCTGACCAAGGGCGGCAAGTTAAATGCCGGAATCTTCCAGGGAGAGACCATCAACACGCCCTCCATGCTGT
Organism: Burkholderiaceae bacterium; assembly: GCA_035625725.1. GTDB lineage: Bacteria > Pseudomonadota > Gammaproteobacteria > Burkholderiales > Burkholderiaceae_F > GJ-E10. The sequence goes on along the minus strand of DASPPB010000035.1, from coordinate 5,467 downwards.
GCGTGGAAGACGCGCTCGACGCGCTGGCCTGGGCGCGCTCGATCGGGGGCGCCGACGGCCTTGCGCGGCGCACGCGCGAAAACGCCGCGGCGCTGCAGCGCTGGGTCGATCGCACGCCCTGGATCGACTACCTCGCCGTGGATCCCGATACCCGCTCGCCCACGTCGGTTTGCCTGCGCCTCGCGCAGCCGGCCGCCACACACCTCAGCACCGAGCAGCAATCGGCGTGGTTCAAAAAAATCACGGGCTCGCTCGAGGCCGAAGGCGTCGCGCTTGACATCGGCTCGTATCGCGATGCGCCGCCGGGTCTGCGCATCTGGTGCGGGGCCACGGTCGAGCGGGCCGATATCGAAGCCCTGACGCAATGGCTCGACTGGGCCTACGCGATTCATGCCGATGAACTCGCTGCCGCGGCTTCCGGCAGCGTCACGCACCCGCGCTCATGAGCACGCGGGTTCTCATTAGCGATGCGCTCTCGCCGCGCGCGGTGGAGATCTTCCGCGAGCGCGGCATCGAGGTCGAGCAGCGCGTGGGCCTCAAACCCGAGGAGCTGCGCGCCCTCATACCCCAGTTCGACGGTCTGGCGATCCGCTCCAACACCAAGGTGACCTCCTCCATTTTGAGCGCCGCAACGCGCCTGCGGGTCATCGGGCGCGCGGGCATCGGGGTGGACAACGTCGATGTGCCCGGGGCCACGGCCCGCGGGATCGTCGTGATGAACACGCCCTTTGGCAACTCGATCACCACGGCCGAGCACGCCATCGCGATGATCTTTGCTCTGGCGCGCGAGATTCCCGCGGCCAATGCCTCGACGCACGCAGGCAAATGGGAAAAGTCCCGCTTCATGGGCGTGGAGCTCACCGGCAAGACGCTGGGCATCATCGGCTGCGGCAACATCGGCTCGATCGTGGCCGACCGTGCGCTGGGCCTCAAGATGAAGGTGGTGGCAAGCGACCCCTATCTGACGCCCGAGCGCGCGCAGGAGCTTGGCGTGGAGAAGGTCGAGTTCGATGTGTTGCTTGCGCGCGCGGACTTCATCACCTTGCACACGCCCCTGACGAACCAGACGCGCAACATGTTGGACGCGCGCGCACTGGCGCGTTGCCGGCACGGCGTGCGCATCATCAACTGCGCGCGCGGCGGGCTCATCGACGAGCAGGCGCTCCTGGATGCACTGCGCTCGGGGCAGGTGGCGGGCGCCGCCCTGGATGTGTTCGCGGAGGAGCCCGCGCGCGACTCCCCCCTTTTCGTGCTCGAGAACGTGGTGTGCACGCCCCACCTGGGGGCGTCGACGACGGAAGCCCAAGAAAACGTAGCGCTTCAGATCGCCGAGCAGATGAGCGACTTTCTGCTCACGGGGGCGGTAGCCAATGCGCTCAACATGCCCTCGGTTTCGGCCGAGGACGCGCCCCGGCTGCGACCGTACATCCGCTTGGCCGAGCAGCTGGGCAGTTTTCTGGGACAGGTGACGACGGGGGGCATCGAATCCGTCGAGATTGCCTTCGAGGGTCACGTGGCCTCGCTCAACACCCGGCCGCTTTCGAGCACGGTGCTCATGGGGCTGCTGCGGCCTTCCTCGGACTTCGTGAACATGGTCAACGCGCCGGTCATCGCCAAGGACCGGGGCATACGCATAGCCGAGACCCGGCTTGAGAGCGAAAGCGACTACCACACGCTCATACGCGTGCGTGTGCGCAGCGCGCACGGCGGCATGAGCGTGGCCGGGACGCTTTTTAGCGGCAAGCCTCGCCTTATCGGCGTCGACGACGTCGCGCTCGAATCCGAATTGACGCCCCGCATGCTTTTTGTGCGCAACAAGGACACGCCGGGCTTCATTGGATCCCTGGGAACGGCCCTGGGACAGGCACGCATCAATATCGCCAACTTCAATCTGGGGCGCGCCAAGCCCGGGGCCGACGCAGTGTGTCTGGTCTCCGTCGATCAGGAGATACCGTCGGCCGTCCTGCAGCAGATCCAGGTACTCTCCGGGGTCGTAGGCGTGCACAGCCTGCGCTTTGAGGGGCAGGTGTAACGAAATCCGCGGCTGCTCGATTCTTCTTCCGTTCAGCCCGGCGCGCGACGCTGGAGCACGATCAGGGCGGGGGCGCCTGGGTCGATCCGGCGGCGTTGATGGCGATGCCCCTGCGCTTTAACTCGGCCACCACGGTCTGCGCGTCGGCGTTGCCCTTGTCGGCAAGGGCCTGCATCTTGGGGATCAGCGAGTCCGTGGCCACGCGGACCTTGTAGGCGGCAGCCAGAGCCGCGGTCTGCTGGGAGGAGGTCTGGGTAAGCGCCTGATGTTCGCGCACAAGTCCGACCGTCTGCACAAGCAGCGCGCCGACAACGCCCACGGCAAGCAGCAGCAGCGGAACGAAAACGCTCTGGGAGCCCGTATCGCGTACGGGCAGGCGCGAAGCCGGCGAGGGCATGTTCATTACTTGCCCCTCGTCGTGGCGTCATTCGCATCGGAGGCGTTGAGCGTGAAACCCTCGGCTTTGAGGAGCGCCTTGACGTCCTCGTCGTGGTGCTCGATGGCGAGCTTGGCCAACGTGCGTGCAATCTCCTGGTAGAGCGTTGCGATCGACTGGCTCTGTTGGATGTACTGCGCGCGCGCGCTCACGCTCATCTGCAGCGAACGGTTCGAAAAAAACAATCCGGCGTTGGTTGCTGCCAGCACGACGCTCACAGCAGCAAGGGCGAAGAGCACCCAGTATTCGAGGGGTTTGAGCACGATGGTCCTATGAATGACGAACTGCGAATAAGCAAACCGGGCACCTGCGGGCCCTATGTCGGTTTTCTTGCCTTGTAGAGCTTCCAGAATGTGGCCGCGTTCTCGACGTTCTTCCACACGGGGGTCTGGAACACGGCGTCATCGAACACCTGCGACCACTGCGGCTCCTGGGGTTTGACCTGCATCCGGATCTGGTGCAGATCCTTGAAACCGTAGACGAAGTCGTCCTCGAAGGTCACTTGCTCCACACGGTCAAAATCGTGCTCGCACGGCTCTTCCCCGAGAAAGCGATAGACGCCTGCCAGCGTCTCTTTGGGATGGCGCGTGAGGTCATCGTAATCGACAAAGTGCATCCGGTCCTTCCAGCCGCGCGTCACCGCGTCGCGAATCGCGTTGTACGCTCTCCCGACCGGCTGCCCGTCGTCGATGAAGGTCTCGACCCTTCCCAATGCGGTCTTGAATTTCAGCGCAAGGTTTGCCTCCTGATGAATCTGTCCCAAGGCGGAGGTCTTGCGGTAGAGCCGCTCAAAGGAGGCCAGCACATCGCGCAGATCGCGCACCGTCACGATGACCTTGACCTTCTCGCGGCCGCCAACGAGTGTCGCGCCCATCTCCAGGAACTCGGCCCAGTACCGGTTCTTGTCGATGCAGATGGGCTGCTTGACGTGCGCAAAGTAGGCCTGGAGCATGGCGCGCAGCACGCGCTCCTTGATCTGCTCGCTTAACTTTCGGTCGGCAGCCTGAAATGCGTCGTTGCGGTCCCAGGAGTTGCGCACCTGCACCAGCATGTCGACGATGCCCGAGGTGGGCGTCACGTAGATCTGCGGGTTCTGCGCCAAAATATTGGCCAACAGTGTGGAACCACTGCGCGGCAGGCCGGCAAGAAAGTAGATGCGTTTATCCATAGCGGAACAGCGTCAAGCGGGCCAGCGGATTCTCGGGGGCACACGAAAACCAGGCTCCCTTCGAGCCCCAAAATCGAGCCGGTGTCTTTGTGCCGATCACGCCCCGGTTTTCGGACCGGGGCGTGTGCCCGCCATTATGCTGCGTTCAAATTGCGGTAGCCACTGAGCTTCCGGCGCCAGCTCCACAGTCCCACGAAGCCCAGTCCCGCGAGCAGCAGGGCCGGGGTGGAGGGCTCGGGCACGGCCACCACGTCGAGCTGAATCTCCCCGGGAACGACGTTGTAGAGCACGTCCAGGGCCAGTCCGCCTCCGATGCTACCGCCGCCCGCACCTCCGATGACGGCACCGTTATCCTCGACCGTAGCAAACGTTCCCGGCGAGCCTGCCAGCGAGTTGAAGTTCACGATATCGAACGTCTGTCCTGCGGCAAAGGCAAAACTGCCCCCGGGAATGACGTTGAGCGTGCCCCCGTTGAGGGTGAGCGTCCCCTTGACGTTGAGCACGCTGAACTGCCCGGCACCGGTCCCGTTGATCGCCTCCTGCAGCGTTGCGCCGGAGCCTTGTGTCAGGTTTCCGTTGATTGTCAGCGTGCCCGGCGCATCGCCGCCCTGGATGGTGGCTCCATTGTTGATGACCGTTCCGACAAACGTGCCCGTGCCGAAGACGAAACCGGCGTTTAACGTGGTGAGGCTCTGGGTCACCGTCCCGTTGTTGACGGTGGTGCCGCCATTTTGCGTGAACGTGCCGGTACCCGTCACGGTGCCCGTGTTGGTGAAGTTGGCCCAGTTGTTGAAGGTGCCGTTGTTGACGAACACGCGGCTGTTCGCGAGCAAGGCCGTGCTGTTTGTGGACGAGCCGTTTGTGACGGTGCCATAGCTGAAATTGCTCAATGTGCCACGGTTGTATAAGGAACCTCCGTTGTACACCTGGTTAAAATTATTCAGCGTCGCGCCAGGGTTGTTGTTGAGGGTGGCGCCCGACCAGTTATTCAGGACACCCGAGTTATTTACCAACCCGGAATTGTTGAACGTGCCGCCGTAGCCGTTGTTCAGCGTGCCTCCCTCTCCGTTATAGAGCGACCCGTTGTTGCTTATCGTGCCGAACGAATTGTTCAGCGTCCCCTGGTTGTTCAGGGTGCCCGAATTGCTCAGCAAACCATAAAAGTTCGTAAAGAGGCCACTGTTGTTGAGCACACCCGACGTGTTTACCGTACCGCCCAGGTTCTCCACGTAACCTCTGTTGGTCCACGTACCGGTATTGTTGATCGTGCCAAACCGGTTGTAGATGCCCGCCTCCGCACCATTGTAGAAGTTGCCCGCGTTGTTGATCGTTCCCGAAATGTTTCTCAGGTAGATGAAGTTGTTGAGCGACCCCGTTGCGGTGTTTGTCAGCGTGCCGTAGTTCTCCAGGGTTCCGTTGTTGTTCAGGACGCCCGCGTTCAGGATCGCGCCGCCGCTTTGGTTATAAAGGGTACCGATATTGTTCAGCGTTCCGCCCGACTTGTTATTCAGGGTCGCATTCGCGTAGTTGCCAAACCAACCATTGTTCCTGAGGTACCCCGAGTTGTTGACCACGCCGTAATTTCGGAGGGTCTGCTCATTTGACAGATAACCCGAGTTGTTAATCGTGCCCGTAGACCGGTTCAACAGCAAACCACCTTCGCCGTTGTACAGAAAGCCGGCATTGTTGATCGTCCCCTTATTGCTCAGATACCACGCGAAGTTGAGGATCGAAGCCCCTGGCCCGTTGTTTATGGTGCCGTAGTTTTTGAGGTAGCCGGAGTTGTTTCTGATTCTGCCGTAGCCCGTGTTGTTCAACGTGCCGTAATTCC
>DASPPB010000034.1:0-139209 GCA_035625725.1 Burkholderiaceae bacterium | reverse complement strand
GCGAAGTAGTTTCCTCGCGAACCCTCGACCAAGTCCCCCTCCCAGTGGCCCGGGATCGCACGATCCTCGACCTCCGCCGGTCTTTGCCGAATCGAAACGGCATCTGCGATTTCGCCGCGGCCCTCTCCTCGAAAGGTGGCGTGGCGTGAACGACGTATACGCCGCCTTGAGCGCAGATGTCCGATCAGCTCTTTCTTCAGTGCCCCGCGAGCCTGCACGAACAAGCTTCGATAAATCGTCTCGTGTGACACCCACAACTCCGGGTTCTCAGGGTATTCGGTCTTCAGCCAGCCGGCGATCTGCTGCGGAGCCCAATCCTCCTTGAGCTTACTCGCAACGATCTGCTGCAACGGTAGGTTTTGGGAGAGCAGGCAAGCCTTTGGTCGACGAGCCGAATCCCAAGCCGCCAAGTCGGCTTTGGCGGCTCGATAGCGCATTCGGCCACCATGTCGGCAGACCTCCTGACTTACCGTGGAAGGCGCCCGGTTCAGTCCTCTCGCGATGGCGCGGATCGTGCAGCCCGCGGCAATGCCACGGGAAATTTCTTCCCGCTCAACAAGGCTGAGTACCCTCGAAGAACGACGCCTAATAGCAGGTGCGATGCCTCCAGTGGGCTGCAGCACGCGGTGGACCGCGGCAGCGCCCCGCCCTAGTGCCCGAGCTATCCCAAGAATGGACTCTCCGGCTTTGTACATGCGCCAAAGCTCGGCGCACTCGGCGTCCGTGAATATCCGACGGCGTCCTCGACTCATGCGGTTACCTCCTGGTCTTCAGATTACAACCAGGTGTTTCGTCGACCGCTTGAGACCGCCTTAACCATGTGCTCGGTATAAACTGAAAACAATGTGTTCGGTATATACCTTGCTGCAACTGGCTCCCCGAGCTGGACTCGAACCAGCGACCTGCGGATTAACAGTCCGACGCTCTACCAACTGAGCTATCGGGGAACACGACTCAAATTGTAACGGCGACGGCGATGGCGCGATAGTTGCAAGAATTTCTTCTTAGCCGCCTACGACCGTCGCAATTGCGTCGGCCACCGTTTCGACGTTCCTGCGATTGAGAGCGGCGACGCAAATGCGTCCCGTCGAAACCGCGTAGATGCCATATTCGGTGCGCAGTCGATCGACTTGTGGCGCCGTCAGTCCCGAGAAGGAAAACATGCCACGCTGACGGCGCACGAACGAAAAATCCCGCTCTGGGATGCGTTTGCCCAACAAATCCACCAAGGATTCGCGCATCGCTTTGATGCGCTCGCGCATCGCGGTGAGTTCGCTCTCCCAACGAGCCCGCAGTTCCGGGTTTGTCAGGATGGCGGCGACCAGGGCGCCGCCGTGCGTCGGCGGATTCGAGTAATTCGTCCGAATGATCCGTTTGAGCTGGCTCAAGACACGCTTGGACTCGTCAGCGTTTGCCGTTACGATCGTCAGGGCTCCGACGCGCTCGCCGTAAAGCGAAAAGGACTTAGAAAACGAGCTGGCGACAAAAAACTGCGCGCCGCTCGCAGCAAAAGCGCGAACCACGGCACCATCGGGCTCTATGCCTTCGGCAAATCCCTGGTAGGCGAGGTCGAGAAACGCCACCAAGTTGCGCTCGCGCACGATCTGCACGATCTGCTTCCATTGTTCAGGCGACGGATCGACCCCCGTTGGATTGTGGCAGCACGCATGGAGCACAACGATGGTGCGCGGTGCCGCGGCCTGGAGGGACGCGCGCATCGCGGCGAAATTCAACCCGTGTGTCGCCGCGTCGTAGTAGGGATAATTGGCAACGGCAAAACCCGCCGCCTCGAAGAGTGCTCGGTGATTCTCCCAACTCGGATCACTAATGAGCACGCGCGCATCCGGCAGCAGTCGCCGCAGCAGGTCGGCGCCAATTGTCAGGGCGCCGGTGCCGCCCAGGGCCTGTGCCGTAACAAGCCGGCCTTGCTTGATCAGTTCGGAATTCTCACCGAAGAGCAGGCGCTGGACGGCCGTGTCATAGAGCGCAAGGCCGTCGATGGGTAGATAACCGCGCGCTGAGGGGTTTTGCAAGCGCAGGGCCTCGGCCTGTCGGACCGAGTCAAGCAAAGGGATCTTGCCGTCCTCGCCCAGGTAGACACCAACGCCTAGATTGACTTTGTTGGGGTGCTGGTCAGCGTTGAAGGCCTCATTCAGTCCGAGTATCGGATCTGCAGGCGCCAACTCGACGGCGGAAAAAAGCGAAGAGATCATTGCAGGTCTCGGGCTCAAGCACGGCCACGAGCTCAAATTCGGGCGCGATCCGCCAGTTTACACAACGCGCCAAATCTCTCCCGATCGCGGGCATCGCTTCCGAGGGCTCGGGGCGTCACATTCGCTTCCCCCATTCAGGTCACTATTAGAGATAAGTCATTGAATATTAAAGGTTCAACTTGTAAGCATATGTTTCCGACACTAGGATTTTTTTTGGTCCGATGCTAAGATTTCGCGTTGCACTGCGTCATTGGTTCGCCCCATTCCCGTGCGAAGCATTCTCACCGAATCGCCGTTTCGGTTGCATCGGCCTTATGAACCTGCTGGAGACCAGCCGGGCGCGATTGCTCGTCTGGCCGAGGGTGTCGTTGACGGGCTCATCGGTCAAACGCTGCTCGGCGTCACCGGTTCAGGCAAGACTTTTACCATGGCCAACGTCATTGCGCACGCTGCCGTGCCCACACTGATCCTGGCTCCCAACAAGACGCTGGCGGCGCAACTGTACTCGGAGATGCGCGAGTTTTTCCCGCACAACGCGGTCGAATACTTCGTGTCGTACTACGACTACTACCAGCCCGAAGCATACGTTCCTGCGCGCGACCTCTACATCGAGAAAGACAGCGCGATTAATGAGCACATCGAGCAGATGCGACTGTCGGCGACAAAGTCGCTGCTGGAGCGGCGCGACACCATCATTGTGGGAACGGTCTCGGCCATTTACGGGATCGGGAACCCCGACGAATACCACTCCATGATTTTGGTGTTGCGGCAGAGAGATCGGATCGGTCAGCGCGAGATCATCGCGCGGCTCGTTTCGATGCAGTACCAGCGCAGCGAGGGCGAGTTCGTCCGCGGAAAATTCCGCGTTCGCGGGGACACGATCGACGTGTTCCCGGCCGAACACGCCGAGGTCGCGGTGCGCATCGAGCTGCTCGACGACGAGGTGCAGAGCATTTTGCTTTTTGACCCCTTGACGGGCAGGGTGCGCCAGCGCGTTCCTCGGTTTACGGTCTATCCGTCCTCGCACTACGTGACGCCCCGGCAGACGGTGTTGCGGGCCATTGAAACCATTCGCGACGAGCTCCAAGAGCGCGCGCCGCAGCTCTATGCGGCGGGCAAGATCGTCGAGGCCCAGCGTCTGGAGCAGCGCACGCGCTTTGACCTAGAAATGCTCTCGGAAGTTGGATTTTGCAAGGGAATCGAGAACTACACGCGGCATCTGTCCGGAGCCGCGCCCGGTGAACCTCCGCCGACGCTGATCGACTATCTGCCGACCGACGCGTTGATGATCATCGACGAGTCGCACGTGACAATTCCCCAGCTCGGGGGCATGTACCGGGGGGACCGGTCCCGGAAAGAGACCCTCGTTGAGTACGGATTTCGACTGCCGTCGGCGCTCGATAACCGTCCGCTGCGTTTCGACGAATTCGAACGCAAGATGCGCCGGTGCATTTTCGTATCGGCGACGCCAGGCGGGTACGAGATGGAACATTCCTCGCAGGTCGTCGAGCAGCTCGTTCGACCGACGGGGTTGATCGATCCGCGGGTGGAAGTGCGCGCGGCGCGCACTCAGGTCGACGACGTCCTGGGCGAGATCAACGCGCGGGTGCGGCGTGGCCAGCGGGTACTCATCACGACGCTTACCAAGCGCATGGCGGAAGACTTGACGGCCTTTCTCGCTGACCATGGCGTCAAGGTGCGCTACCTTCACTCCGACGTCGACACCGTCGAGCGGGTGGAAATCATCCGGGACTTGCGTAACGGCGTGTTCGATGTGCTCGTCGGGATCAACCTGCTGCGCGAGGGGCTGGATTTGCCCGAGGTCGGACTGGTGGCGATCCTCGACGCCGATAAGGAAGGTTTTTTGCGTTCCGAGCGTTCTTTGATCCAGACGATCGGACGGGCGGCGCGCAATCTCGAGGGCACCGCGATCCTCTACGGGGACTCGATCACGGATTCGATGCGCCGGGCAATCGGGGAGACCGAACGAAGGCGCAGCCGCCAAAGTGCATTTAATGAGGCCAACGGCATCATCCCCCGTGGCGTGCGCAAAGACGTGCGCGAACTCATCGATGGGATCGTTAGCGCGGTCGAGTCGGAGGCGGCTCTGCGAGCGTCCGAGGAGACGCCGAGCTATTCGTCCATGAGCGAGCGCCAGCTGGGACGCGAAATCAAGCGCCTCGAGAAGCAGATGTTGGAGTTTGCCAAGAACCTGCAGTTCGAGAAGGCGGCCGAGTTTCGGGACCAGTTGGCCGTGCTTCGCGAGCGCGTCTTTGGTTCCGGTATGGAAGAACGCTCGGCCTTGGCTGAGAAGGCGGATTGATGGGCTCCGGGACGATGGGGCAGCCATGCCCAGGTCGCCGGGGCGTCCGTACGGACGAGAACTTGAACTTATTGGCGGGAATTGAGTCTTTCCGGCGAGGACTTACTTGGAACAAGTGATGCAGACCGTTAAAAAAGCAGAGGCCGGCGGCGGGAAACCCGCCCTTCGTGAACAGCCGTTGATGACCACGGCACCGCACCCGAAAGGCGCGATGTATATGACCAAAGTACTGTTTGTTTGTATGGGCAACATCTGCCGTTCCCCCATGGCCCAGGGCGTTTTTCGCAAGATGGTGTCGGAGGCCGGGCTAGAGGGAAGCGTCCAAGTGGAGTCCGCCGGCACGCACGCCTATCACGTGGGCGAGCCGCCAGACGCTCGTGCGGTGCAGGCTGCCAAGCGCCGCGGCGTGGAAATCGGGGGTATGCGGGCGCGCCAGATCACGCAGGACGATTTTCGGGATTTTGATCTCATATTGGCCATGGACTGGGAAAATCTGGCGCTGCTGCAGCAGCAGTGCCCACGTGCCCATAAGCACAAGCTGCATCTGCTCATGCGCTTTGCCGGCGAGCATGACGCCGCAACGGTCCCGGATCCGTACTACGGGGGGCCGGAGGGCTTCAATACCGTCCTCGACTACGTCGAGGATGCGTGCCAGGGGCTAATTGAAGTCGTCCGCAAGCGGGCGACCATGTACGCGGCAGCGTAAAGGGCCCAGGCGCGGGCCACCGCCCGGCCGGGGTCGCACCCCGGAGGCCAGCGGAAGGGCGGTACGTTTCGTACCGCCTTTTCGAAGCCGAAATTGTTGACCATTTTTGTAGGTTAAACTACGATTGTGTATACAAACAGTCGGGTTTAACTGCGTTCACGCCTGCTCTTTGGCGTCGCGTGGTGCCCATAAGCCGAAAGGGAATACCTATGCGATTAACGACCAAAGGCCGTTTTGCCGTTACGGCGATGATTGACTTGGGAATGCGGCAGCACAAAGGGCCGGTGACGCTAGCGGGAATCAGTCAGCGGCAAACGATTTCTCTTTCGTACCTCGAACAGCTCTTTGCCAAGCTGCGCCGTCATGGTCTGGTGGAAAGCACGCGCGGCCCGGGCGGCGGCTACCGGCTAGGGAAACCCGCCACCGATATTTCGGTTGCCGATATCATCTTTGCCGTTGATGAACCCTTGGACGCCACGCAGTGTGCCGGTCAGGCCAACTGCGATAACGATCGCCGCTGCATGACCCATGACCTGTGGACGAGCCTCAATCGGCATATGGTCGACTTCCTGGATTCCGTATCGCTCGCGAGCCTGGTGGCCCAACAATCGACTGCGGCGCGTTCGGTGACGAGCCCGACGACGACCAATCGTTGGAGCGGTACGGGAGCGCGTACAACGATCGACGAGAGTACAGCCATTGGCTAAGGGGTGATGGCACGCCATGCATCTGCCGATTTATCTTGACTACGCAGCTACCACGCCGGTCGATCCGCGCGTGCTCGATAGGATGCTTCCGTATCTGCGGGAGCGCTTCGGCAATCCGGCATCTCGGAGCCACGCATTTGGGTGGGAGGCCGAACGGGCTGTCGAGCAGGCGCGCTCGGAGGTTGCGACGCTTGTACACGCCGATCCGCGGGAGATAGTCTGGACGTCGGGAGCGACCGAATCGATCAATCTGGCCATCAAGGGTGCGGCTCACTTTTACCGCGAGAAGGGTCGGCACCTTGTGACGGTCAAGACCGAACACAAGGCGACCCTCGATACGATGCGGGAGTTGGAACGAGAAGGCTTCGAGGTCACCTACTTGGACGTCGCGGCCGACGGTCTGCTCGACATCGGTCGCTTCACGGAGAGCTTGCGCCCCGACACGGTGCTCGCGTCCGTGATGTTCGTCAACAACGAGATCGGCGTCATCCAGGACATCGCTGCCCTAGGCGAGATTTGTCGGGATCGCGGAATTTTGCTGCATGTGGATTCCGCGCAGGCGACGGGTAAAGTCGATATCGACCTTGGGGCGCTGAAGGTCGACCTGATGTCCTTCTCGGCGCATAAGACCTATGGTCCCAAGGGCGTCGGTGCGCTGTACGTGCGTCGCAAGCCGCGCGTGCGCCTCGAAGCCCAGATGCACGGTGGCGGACACGAACGCGGGTTGCGTTCGGGAACGCTGCCGACGCACCAGATTGTGGGTATGGGAGCCGCATTTCAGATCGCCCAGGTGGAGATGGCGTCGGAAAACGAACGCATTCGTCAATTGCGCGATCGACTCTGGAACGGCCTGCATCGCATGGAAGAGGTGTACCTCAACGGTGACCTGGAGCGGCGCGTTGCGCAAAATCTGAACGTCAGTTTTAACTTCGTCGAAGGCGAATCGCTGATAATGGCGGTCAAAGATATCGCGGTATCCTCGGGTTCGGCCTGCACGTCCGCGAGCCTGGAACCCTCATACGTGTTGCGCGCTCTGGGACGCAGCGACGAGCTGGCGCACAGCTCGATCCGGTTTTCCGTTGGACGTTTCACGACGGAAGAGGAAATCGATTTCGTCGTAAAACTTATGACCGAGAAGGTCGCTAAGCTTCGATCGATGTCACCCTTGTGGGAAATGCATATGGATGGCATCGATTTGAACTCAGTGCAGTGGGCTGCCCACTGAACCGATGGAGTAGAAGATGGCTTACAGTCAGAAAGTTGTCGATCACTACGAAAATCCGCGTAATGTCGGATCGTTCGACCGCGACGACGAGGCCGTTGGCACTGGTATGGTGGGTGCACCGGCGTGCGGGGACGTGATGAAGTTGCAGATACGGGTCAACGAGGAAGGAATCATTGAGGATGCCCGTTTCAAGACCTACGGCTGCGGTTCCGCGATCGCGTCGAGTTCGCTGGTTACGGAATGGGTCAAGGGCAAGACGCTCGATCAGGCACTAGAGATTCGCAATTCGCAAATCGCCGATGAGTTGGCTCTTCCGCCGGTGAAGATTCATTGTTCGATTCTGGCCGAAGATGCGATCAAGGCCGCGATCGAAGACTATCGAAACAAGCATCAGCAACACTCGCGGGAGGCCGCAAGCTCGCAGGTATCCGCGGACGCTGCGGCGCGCGCAGCGGCCTGAGGGACCGGAACGATGGCCATTACTGTCACGGAACGCGCGGCCCGGCACGTCGCCGCCTATCTCAGCAAACGCGGCAAGGGTGTCGGTCTGCGCCTTGCGGTGCAGACGAGCGGATGCTCCGGCATGGCGTACAAGCTGGAGTTTGCCGATACGGTCGATCCGAGCGATGCGCGCTTCGAAAGCCATGGCGTGACGGTGCTTGTCGATCCGCGCAGCCTTTCATATCTCGACGGCACCGAACTTGACTTCGTGCGGGAAGGTTTGAACGAAGGTTTCCGATTTAACAACCCCAATGAAAAGGACCGCTGTGGTTGCGGCGAGTCGTTTCGGGTCTGAAGTGTGTCGCGCACGTGCCTTCGTCGATTCCCGAATACTTCGCCCTGTTCGGTCTGGAGCCGCGGTTTTCCATTGATGCGGCGGGACTGACAAACGCGTATCGCGAGGTTCTCTCGCGAGTTCACCCTGATCGCCACGCGGGTGCGGGCGCCAGCGAACGGCGGGCGGCAATGCAGCTGGCCAGCCACGCGAATGAGGCATACCGGATTCTCAAGTCCGATGTCGCTCGGGCTGCCTACCTTTGTCGTTGCCATGGTGCGCCGCTTGAGGGGCCGAACGCCGCCCCGCCCGAGGCGTCCTTTCTCGAGCGCCAGATGCGGTGGCACGAAGCGCTTGAGACCGCGCGCAAGGCCGGCGATGCCAACGCGATCGTGGCACTGTCGGAGGAGGTCGAGCAACAGCACAGCAATTTGCTCGGGCGCATTGCGCAGTTCATCGATGTGAACCACGATTTCACGGGTGCGGCGCAGGCGGTCCGCGCGCTTATGTTTCTTGAAAAGATACACGCCGAAATCGATCGCGCGCTCGCCGATCGCGATGAGACCGCAGCCGCGCAAAAATAGTCTATGGCCCTTTTACAGATTGCTGAGCCGGGCCAATCGACCGCTCCGCACCAACATCGGCTGGCCGTCGGAATCGACCTGGGGACGACCAACTCGCTAGTGGCGTCCGTGCGCAGTGGCAGCGCAGTAGTGCTGCCCGATGCGCAGGGCCGCGCTTTGCTGCCGTCGGTTGTGCGCTACTTCGCCGACGCCGAGCCGGCGGTCGGATACGAGGCGCAGGCGGCCCTGGCCAGCGATCCGCGCAATACGGTCGTGTCCGCCAAGCGCCTCATGGGGCGGGGGTTGCGCGACGTCGCATATGCGGAGAACCTGCCCTACGACTTTGTCGACGCCCCGGGAATGGTGCAGCTGCGAACCGCCGCCGGAATCAAGAGCCCGGTGGAAGTGTCCGCGGAGATTTTACGGGTGCTGCGGGAACGAGCCGAAGCTTCGCTTGGCGGAGCCTTGGCCGGCGCCGTGATCACTGTCCCAGCGTATTTTGATGACGCGCAGCGTCAGGCCACGCGCGATGCCGCGCGTCTGGCGGGATTACCCGTCTTGCGTCTGCTCAACGAACCGACGGCAGCGGCCGTGGCCTATGGCCTGGATAGCGGGGCAGAGGGCGTCTTCGCGATCTACGACTTGGGTGGGGGAACGTTTGACATTTCTATTCTGCGCTTGAGCAAGGGCGTCTTTGAAGTTCTTGCGACCGGAGGAGACACCGCGCTGGGCGGGGATGACTTCGACCACCGTCTGTACTGCTGGGCGCTGGAACAGGCCAATTTGTCCTTGCTTGCGCCGGAGGACAGCCGGTTGCTCACCGCGCTTGCGCGCGGCGCCAAGGAGGCGTTGTCGACTCGGACGCAGGCCACGATCCAGGCGCGGCTCAGCGACGGCAAATGGGTAAATTTGAATATTGGGCGCGACACGTTCGTGGCACTGACCCAGCACTTGGTGCAAAAAACAATCGACGCGACGCGTCGCACGTTGCGCGACGCTGGTTGCGCTGTTTCCTCCATCCAGGGAGTGATACTCGTCGGCGGAGCGACGCGCATGCCTCACGTGCGTCAGGCCGTCGCCGACTTCTTTGGCAAGCCGCCGCTGGTTGATCAGGATCCGGACAAGGTTGTCGCTTTGGGGGCCGCAATCCAGGCGAATCTCCTGGCAGGCAATCGGCCCGAAGGCGACGATTGGCTGCTGCTCGATGTCATTCCGCTATCTCTTGGTCTGGAGACAATGGGTGGGCTCGTGGAAAAGATCGTTCCGCGCAATTCCACGATCCCGACGGCCCGCGCGCAGGATTTCACAACGTTCAAAGATGCGCAAAGCGCCATTGCGTTGCACGTGGTTCAGGGGGAACGCGAACTCGTGGATCGATGCCGATCCCTGGCGCGCTTCGAACTGCGCGGATTGCCTCCATTGCCGGCAGGCGCGGCGCGCGTGCGCGTGCGCTTTCAGGTGGATGCCGACGGACTGCTGTCCGTCAGTGCGACGGAATTGACGAGCGGAATTGAGGCTTCGGTGATCGTCAAACCGTCGTACGGTCTGAGCGATGAGGAAATTACGCGGATGCTTGCCGATTCGATCGACTCGGCGGCGGAAGACCGCACGGCACGCATGCTGCGGGAGCAGCAAGTCGAGGCGCAGCGCATGCTCGAGGCGGCGCGGGCCGCATTGCGCATCGACGGCGACCTCCTCTCGACGGAACAAAGGGCGGCCATTGACATGGCCATTGCGGAACTCGAACGCGCCGCGAGCAGTGCATCCGCGGATGCGATTGTGGCGGCCAATTTGGCTTTGGCTGGCGCTACGGAGGAATTCGCGATGCAACGCATGAACCGTTCTATCCGAACCGCGCTTTCGGGGGCCCGCGTCGATGAGGTGCTTGCGTCGGTGCCGTCGCGGCCCTCCGTGTAGCAATGCCCACGATTCGCGTATTGCCCCACGAAGAATTCTGTCCTAACGGCGCAACAGTGGTCGCCAAGCGCGGGCAGAGCATCTGCCGAGCCTTGCTCGAGGGTGGGGTCCCCATCGAACATGCCTGTGAGCTGTCGTGCGCCTGCACGACCTGTCACGTGATTGTCCGCGAAGGCTTTCGGTCGCTAGCACCGTCGGAGGAGGACGAGGACGATCTGCTGGACAAGGCCTGGGGATTGACGCCCTTGTCGCGGCTGTCCTGCCAGGCGATTGTCGCGGACTCCGACCTGGTGGTGGAGATTCCGCGCTATTCGATCAATCAGGTGAAAGAGGGAAAATAAGGGAGGGAACATGAGCGCTACAACCCTGCATTGGACCGATTCGCTTGCGATTGCCCAGGCATTGCACGAGGCGCACCCGGCCGTCGACCCGCGGACCATCCGCTTTACGGACCTGCACCGATGGGTTTGCGCGCTTGAGGGATTTGCCGATCCCGCAAACCACTCCAACGAGAAAATTCTCGAGGCCATTCAGATGGCCTGGATCGACGAGATATAGCCGCGCGCCCGCGCTGCGGGGTCTAGTGGTGCCCGCGACGCTCTAGCGAGTCGAGGGTCGCCAGCGCTGCCTCTACCGTAAACTCGCCGCGCTCGATGCCCGCGAGCACCTCGCCCACAGAACGGACTTCAAAGCGCTCCACCTCACCGTCTTGGTTCACTGGCTGCGTGCCCGCCGGCAAATCGACGTCGAACACGTGCACGAGTTCAGACAGGGTTCCTTCGCGTATCGGCCGGCGCACCGGGATGCGAGCGCCTTCTTGTAGCGGCAGGTCCTCGAGGAGCAGGCCCGCCTCCTCAAAGGTCTCGCGCGCCAGTGCCTCGCGGACGCTTTCCCCGGCGGCAATCATGCCGCCGACAAGATTGTCCCAGAGACCCGGATCGACGCGTTTGTGTGCGGCCCGCCGCGCAACAACCAGGTTGCCGTCGGCCGTATGGCCGTTCAGGTGCACCGAATAGGTCGTGATTCCGAGTACCCGAACCGCGCACCGGTCGATCTGCGCCAGCGCCGGCTGGTCGGCTTCGGGGCGCAGATCAAGCTTCTCATCGCGCCAGGCGCTGATAAAACCGGCCTGCAGCAGCTTTCGCGCGGCCTGTTCCAGTCGTAAGGTTATGTGCGCAGCATCAAAGTTCGGATCAGCGAGCTCCAGTGCACCATTTCGGACCCGAAAGCCCGCAACGCTGCGCACCAGACACTGGGCCACTGCCGGGGCGACGCTGCCGCAGATCCGGTGCGCTACAACGAAGGTCATGGCATCGGCTGGCGGTGTTGCGCGCGCCAAGGCCCGCAGGCGCGTTTGCAGCAGGCCGACCGCTCCGCCCACGGAAGTTATTCCGGCCGCATGTGCGGAAAGAAAATGACGTCACGAATGTTGGGGACGTCCGCCAAAAGCATCACAAGCCGGTCGATGCCCACGCCGCAGCCTGCTGCCGGCGGCATGCCGTACTCCAGCGCGCGGATATAGTCGGCGTCGTAAAACATGGCTTCCTCGTCGCCCGCGGCTTTGGCTTCGGCCTGGCGTCGGAAGCGTTCAGCCTGGTCCTCGGGATCATTGAGCTCGGAAAAACCGTTTGCCGTTTCGCGCCCCGCGATGAAGAGTTCAAAGCGTTCGGCGATTTGGGGATTGCGGTCGGAGGCCCGCGCCAAAGGGGAAACCTCGGCCGGATAGTCGATGATGAACGTCGGCTGCAGGAGCTGGTTCTCCACGACTTTTTCAAATAGCGCAAGCTGCAGCGCCCCGACGCCAGCTGAGGCGGGTGCCGGAGCCTCGAGGCGCGCGAGCTCACCGTGCAAGAACCTGGGGTCGTCGAGCGACTCGGGGGCGTAGCCCGGAGCATGGCGGGCGATCGCCTCGACGATGCGCAGGCGCGCGAAAGGTCTGCCGAAGTCGATGCGCTGCCCCTGGTAACTCAAGGAAGGGTCGCCGAGGGTCGCCTCAACCACCGCGCGCAGCAGCTCCTCGGTGAAATCCATCATCCAGCCCACATCGTGATACGCGGCATAGAATTCCAGCATCGTGAATTCGGGGTTGTGACGCGGACTGATGCCTTCGTTGCGGAAATTGCGATTGAGTTCGAATACTCGTTCCATGCCCCCGACCACAAGCCGCTTTAGATACAGTTCGGGCGCGATCCGCAAAAACATGTCAATGTCGAGCGCATTGTGGTGAGTCACAAAAGGCCGTGCGAGTGCGCCGCCCGGGATCGGCTGCAACATCGGGGTTTCGACTTCGACGAAGTTTTGTGCGAGCAGAAACTGCCGTATTGCGGATATGGCGCGCGCGCGTGTCTCGAACGCCTTTCGGGTGGATTCGTTTACGATCAGGTCGACATAGCGCTGGCGGTAGCGCTGCTCGTGATCCGCAAGCCCGTGGAACTTGTCGGGCAGGGGCCTCAGCGCCTTAGCCAACAGGCGAAGCTCGCGGCAGCGCACCGAGAGCTCACCGCGATTGGTTTTGAAGAGCACTCCCCGCGCGGCAACGATATCCCCAATGTCCCAATGGCGGAAGGCTTCGTGCGTGGCTGCCCCGACTTCCTCGTCGCTCACGAAGAACTGAATCCGACCTGAGCCGTCTTGCACCGTTGCGAAGCTTGCTTTGCCCATCAGGCGCTTGAGCATCAACCGACCTGCGATCGCAACCGGGGTGGAGGATTGTTCGAGCTGTTCTCGGCTGTTGCCCCCGTACGCGGTGTGCAAAGCCGCTGCCCAATGGGTGCGGCGAAAGTCATTGGGATACGCCGGACCCGTGGCACGCAAGGCGGCAAGCTTGGCGCGGCGCTCGGCGAACACCTGGTTTTCGTCCGCGGCGGCGGTTGGGGGCGGCACGTCCTTGGTCACGGCAGTCCTATCGTGAATGAATGATTGCTTCCGGCATGCGCGGTCAGACGCCTTGCTTCAAGCTCGCAGTTACAAATGCATCGAGGTCCCCGTCCAATACCGCCTGGGTGTTTCCAATTTCCACGTTGGTGCGCAGGTCCTTGATGCGAGACTGATCCAACACGTACGAGCGGATCTGATGACCCCAGGCGATGTCGGTCTTGGATTCCTCGATCTTGTTTTGCTCTGCCAAACGCTTGCGCATCTCCAATTCATAAAGGCGCGACTTGAGCATGGCCATGCATTCGGCTCGGTTGCGATGCTGCGAGCGGTCGTTCTGGCTCTGGACAACGATTCCCGTCGGCAAATGCGTAATGCGCACCGCCGATTCGGTTTTGTTCACGTGCTGACCACCCGCCCCTGATGCGCGGTACACGTCGATGCGAAGATCCGCAGGATTGATCTCCACCGCGACGTTTTCATCGACCTCCGGATAAACAAAGACGCTCGCGAACGAGGTGTGACGGCGAGCATTGGCGTCGAAAGGCGACTTGCGCACCAGTCGGTGCACACCGGTTTCTGTGCGCAGCGTGCCAAAGGCATAGGCTCCGGTAATTTTGATCGTTGCGCTTTTAATGCCGGCGACCTCTCCCGCGGATTCTTCCAGCAATTCCGCGTGAAACCCTTTGCGCTCGGCGTAGCGCAGGTACATGCGCTCGAGCATTGAGGCCCAGTCTTGGGCCTCGGTGCCGCCAGAGCCCGCCTGAACGTCGAGAAAGCAGTTGTTCGGATCGAGCGGGTTGTTGAACATGCGCTGGAATTCCAGCTCCCCCACCTGGCGTTCGAGCTTGGCAACGTCCGAGCCGATGGTTTGCAGCGTGGCGTCGTCGCCTTCTGCGCGCCCGAGTTCAAAGAGCTCCTCGGCATCGCGCAGTTCGCTGCCGATGTGACGCATGCGCGAGACGACGTCCTCGAGCAGTTTTCGTTCCTTGCCTAGCTCTTGCGAGCGTTTTTGATCGCTCCAGACTTCGGGGGTTTCCAGCTCGCGTACGACTTCGGTCAGCCGGTGCTCTTTGGCATCGACGTCAAAGGTACCTCCGCAGCTCGTTTAGGCGAGCCTGAAGGTCGGATAGAGTCCCGGCAATCTGATTGAGCTGTTCTGCGTCCATTTTGCGTCCCGCCAAAGGTCCGCAATTATACGTTCACGAGGACAGCTGCTCGACGCGGAGCGTAACGCGATGCTGCCCGCGGAACTCATCGATGACGGGGCGATACGCCAGACGCGCCCGATCCGGTAGCGTTTCGGTTCGGCGAAACCAGATCCCTGGCCAGCGCCGGCCACCCAGCGCGAGAGTGAGTTGCAGATGCTGCCCTTTCACGAGTCGTTGCTCCAGCACCTCGAATTCGTTGTCGAACAGTGGCTCCGTAAAGCCCTGTCCCCAGACGATTGCGTTGATCGCCTCGATTAACGATGTCGTGATCTCCCCTGCCTCCAAGGGGCCGTCAACCGACAAAGTGCGCGCATAAAGGCAAGGATCCGTGCTCCCGCGCGCCGCCTGTTCGAATGCGCGCGCGAATTCTCCGAGCGCCGCGCGCCCGATCGTCAGACCCGCAGCCATCGCGTGGCCGCCAAAGCGAGTGATCAGTCCGGGCGCCGCTTTGGTGACCAGATCGAGCGTATCGCGCAAATGGACGCCGTCGATGGAGCGGCCCGACCCGCGCAACGACATTGCGTCCGCGGGCGCAAAAACAATGGTGGGCCGGTGGTGGCGTTCCTTCAGCCGTGCAGCGATCAGACCCACGACGCCCGGATGCCAGTCCTCTCGATAAATCGTTATGGTGCGCTGCTGGGCCAGCGGAGTGCCTTGGACCTCGGCCGCCGCCAGATCGCTCTGGGCGGTGGCCTGCATCTCGGCTTCGATCTGGCGTCGCTCGCGATTTAACCCGTCGAGGCGCTGGGCGAGTTCCATTGCTAGCGCCGGATCGTCCGTCAGCAGGCATTCGATTCCCTGCGTCATGTCGGCAAGTCGCCCTGCGGCATTGACGCGCGGTGCCAGACAGTACCCCAGGTCGGCTGCGTGGGCGCCCCGCGGGTCGCGTCCGGCAACACGAAAGAGGGCAGCGATGCCCGGCTGCATCGCCCCGCGATGGATGCGCTCCAGACCCCCGTGCACAAGAATCCGGTTGTTGTGATCGAGTCGGACAAGGTCGGCCACGGTTCCGAGGGCCACCAGATCGAGCAGCGAGTCGAGCCGGGGTTGGGAGTCGCGGTCAAAGCGCCCTCGGTGGCGCAACTCAGCGCGCAGCTGTAGCAGCAAGTAGAACATCACGCCAACGCCGGCCAGGTGCTTGGACGCAAAGGAGCAATCGGCTTGATTCGGATTTACGATGGCGCGGGCCGCCGGCAGGCGGCCGGCTGGTAAGTGGTGGTCCGTGATCAGAACATCAATGCCGAGCGCATTGGCGCGGTCCACGCCCTCGATGCTGGCGATGCCGTTGTCCACGGTTATCAGCATGTCGGGTTTGCGGCGCGCCGCGAGTTCGACCAGTTCCGGGGTTAGGCCGTAACCGTATTCAAAGCGGTTGGGAACGAGATAATCGACTTGCGCTCCCATCGCACGCAAGCCGCGCAGCGCTACGACACAGGCAGTTGCGCCGTCGCAGTCATAGTCGGCCACGACGAGCAATCGCCGTTGCCGGTCGATGGCGTCGGCGAGGAGCACCGCTGCCTCGGCACAGTGCGACATGGTCTCCGGCGGCAGAATCTGCCGGGTTGAGAGTTGCAGTTCCGCCTCGTTTCGGACGCCACGAGCCGCGAGCACTCGCGCCAGCGGTGCCGGTATACCCAGAAGCTGCAGGCGATGCGCGGCGCCCAGGTCAAATGCGCGCGTATGAAATCGCGCACTCATAAGCGAAATCTCGGCACTGTCGGCTGATCCTGCTCGACGAACCAACGTTGCATTTCCGACGCGCGGCTGCGCTGCAAACCCAGGCGCAATTTCCACCGGGAGGCATGCAGCGGAATATCCAGGGTGCGTACTTGGTGCGTCCCGCAAAGTACCAGGTCCAGGCGCTCCGCGCCACGTTCGCGCGCGCCGGCCAAGTCTCGCTGCAATCGGTCCTGCACGGCAGGCAGCTCGCGCAGCCACGATTCCCAGTCCTGGAAAGCAAAAGGCCGAGAGAGCGCAAGACAAAGCGACAGTGTCTCGCTGGCCGGCGATCGCTCGACGCTCGGGGCCTTGCCCGTGGGGCGAGTCGTCGAGGTAGCCTGCAACCATCCGTGCAGCACGGCCGCATCGATCGAATCTTCCTCCACCAAAAGCTCCGCAACCGGGTTCGGCGGCAACGGCGTCCACAACCCGCCGCCATGAACCCAAAGGGCATTTACCGTGCGCTCGCCCCGGTCCTCGCGCGCCGCGTTAACTTCGCTGCTGTGCCAGAGCATCTGAATCTCATTGGCAAGCTTTCGCCACAAGCGGGCGTCGATTCCAGTCGGCAGTCGCTGGTGGGCGGCCTGTCCGAGCACTGCAGGCAGTGCGGCGCTCTGCAAATCCAGAGGCGCGTCCGCAAGCAAAAACCATTGGCCGCGCCGAACCTCGATCCGTAGATCGACAGGGCCTGTGGTCTGAGAGGAGTCCGCAGCGCGATCGATAGGAGTGTTTGCGCGCAGCGCCCCGCCGGCCAGCGAAAGCAAAGCATCGGATTCATCCTCTCGCAGGGGCGCGTCGGCAAGGTCCGTTAAAAGGACGGAATCGTGGCCCACGGCTAGGTGCACCGGATCACAAAAGGCGATCCAATGGCGCTGCCCCGGCGCAAAGGCGCCTCCCAGCGCCTGCCAGGCGTAGGGGGCGGTCACCGGCGGCTGCGCGGTTACGCCGAATTTGCGGGCCAACCAAGACCAGTGGGGGGCCCCGATATTTGGTCCAATTTCGTGGTGGTCCACCGCGGATCGGGCGCCGAGCAGTAGCTCCGAAAGCCACGGCGCGCGCACCGCGCAGTTCAGCTCGGGGGCCAGCGCCGCCGGCGTCAACGCGCCCGGAACCACCAAGGTCCATTTCATGGAATTGAGTGTATGCGATATTTGCGGGAGGCAAAAAACGCGCGGCGGACGCCGTGCGTTGCGCGGAATTGCAACCAACGGCAACGGTACGCGCGGGGCGTTGCAATTGGATACGCACCGATTTGCGCTCGGTGCGCGCGGGATTGACTTGTGAGCTATCGTGGCGCCATGAGATCGCTTGTCGCAGCGCTGCCTGGGTGGCTCGCCGGAGCGCTTTTTTTGGGTGTCGGCGCAGGCCTTCTTGCGGCTTGCGCAAGCGGCTCCGGGGCGACGGGCGCCCACGCGCCTAGCGCTTTGCAAGGGCAGAAAGGCGCCAGCACGGGAGACGATCCGGTCGGCGTGCTCGATCGCCTGTCCTGGGGCGTAACCACCTCGGCGTATCGGCTGGTACGCACCCAGGGAGTGAGCCACTGGGTGACGGATCAACTGCAGCCCGACGAACAAGCAGCGCTGCCGCCTTCGGTGCAGGAACAAATCGCAGCGATGACGATTGAGCGCACCGCGCTCCCCGAACTCATCTACGCGCTTGAAGCACAAAGAAAGAGCGCCGACGAAATCGCGGACGATGCGGCCAAGAAGGCCGCGCAGCATGATTATCAGCTCGAGTTAAATCGGCTCGCGCGGGAGGCCGCGACGCGCGAACTGCTGCGCGACCTGTATTCGCCCAAACAGCTGCAGGAACAAATGACGTGGTTCTGGGTGAACCACTTCAACGTGTATCAACACAAGCACATGGTTCGGGCCATGCTCGGGGACTATGAGCGCGAGCTGCGGGCGCACGCTTTGGGGACCTTTCGCGAGCTGCTGGCGGCCAGCGCGCGGCATCCGGCAATGCTTATGTATCTGGACAACGCGCAGAACGCGCTGGGCCACATTAATGAGAACTATGCGCGCGAACTGCTGGAGTTGCACACCCTGGGCGTCGACGGCGGCTACACGCAGCGCGACGTGCAGGAGTTGGCACGGGTGTTGACGGGATTTGGCATTAACAAAAATGACCCGACTCGAACCGAACCGCCGAGGCTCAGGCATGCGCTGGCTTCGCAATACGTGCGCAACGGACTCTTTGAATTCAACCCGAACCGGCACGACTACGGAGACAAGGTCGTTCTCGGCCAGACGATTCGCGGTCGGGGGCCGGTCGAGCTCGACGAGGTCTTGGATCTGCTCAGCCGGCATCCGGCGACGGCACGCAACGTCAGCCGGAAATTGGCGCGGTTTTTGGTCGCGGACGAACCACCGGCGCACCTCGTGGCCGCGATGCAGCAGGAATTCTTGCGCACAGACGGCAACATCCCGGCCACCTTGCGCGTCGCTTTCGAGTCGCCGGAGTTTGCCGCGTCGCTGCACCAGAAATTCAAGGACCCCATGCATTTTGTCGTATCCGCCGTTCGCCTTGCCTACGATGGGAAGCCGGTCATGAACGCCAATCCCATGATCAACTGGCTCAACCGGCTGGGAGAGGCGCCCTTTAACCACCAGACGCCCGACGGCTACTCCCTTGCGGAATCGGCCTGGGATGGGCCGGGCCAGATGGCGGTGCGCTTTGAAATCGCAAAAGCCATCGGCTACGGCAGCGCGGGTTTATTCAAATCGGAGGGACCGAACCCGTCGGAGAAGCCCGCGTTCCCTCAGCTTGCCAACGCGGTGTACTACGAGAATACGCAGCAGGGCCTAGCAGCGGCGACGCGTCAGGCAATGGATCAGGCCGCCTCGCCGCAAGAATGGAACTTGCTGTTGCTCAGTTCGCCCGAGTTCATGCTGCGGTAGTTGCGCGACCATGAACCGTCGTCAGGTAATCTGCTCGCTGGCCACACTGCCTTGGGCCTCGGTGCGCATGCAAGCTTTCGCGGCACCCGCCTCCGGCTGCAAATTCCTTCTTGTCTTCCTTCGCGGCGGTCTGGATACCGCAAGCGTCGTTGTGCCCGTAGGATCGGAGTTCTACTACCGCGTGCGGCCGAATATTGCGATTCCCGCACCGGGTTCGCAGTCCGACGCGGCCTTGCCGCTCGACGGCTATTGGGGATTGCACCCCGCCTTGCGCGATTCGCTGCTGCCGCTGTACGAACAAAAGCAGATGGCGTTCGTCGTGTTTACGGGCACCGATGACGTTTCTCGCAGTCATTTCGAGACGCAAGACAGCATCGAACTGGGCCAAGGTTTGGGTACGTCTCGAGATTTCGGTTCGGGCTTTCTTAACCGCCTCGCGTCAGTGGTGGGCGGGGTCAATCCCATTGCTTTTACCGAACAACTGCCGCTTTGCATGCGCGGCGAGCATCACATCGGCAACATCGCCTTGCAATCGGTAAGCCGGCCGGCCATCGACGCACATCAGCGCGATCTGATCGCGAGCATGTATGCGCCGACCCGCTTTTCCGTACCGGTTGGCGAAGGCTTTGCGGTACGCGAAGAGATCATGCGCGATCTGGCCGACGAAATGGACACGTCCGGACGGGGCGCCGTATCGTCGAAGGGTTTTGAGAGAGACGCTCAGCGCATGGGCAAGCTGATGAGCGAAAGCTTCGATCTGGGATTCATTGATGTTGGGGGATGGGATACCCACGTGGGGCAGGGCGCCGCGAAGGGGTATCTGGCGACCCGTCTGGAGGAACTCGGGCGAGGGCTAGCGGCATTTGCCGCCGCAATGGGGCCGCGTTGGCGCGACACGACGGTTGTGGTCATGAGTGAATTCGGCAGAACCATGCGTGAGAACGGCAACCGGGGGACCGATCACGGCCACGGCACAACCTACTTTGTCATCGGCGGCGCGGTCCGCGGTGGGCGGGTTGCCGGCGAGCAGCAACAAATCACGGAAGCGGGATTGTTCCAAAAGCGTGACTTGCCGGTACTCAACGAATATCGAGCCCTACTGGGAGGGTTGTTCGGGCGGCTCTACGGTTTGCGGCCTGAGCAACTTGAGCGCGTTTTTCCTGGAGCGCCGGCGCGCGATCTGCAACTGCTGTGAGCGCCCGGCCAGCGCGATTCGCTAGAATCGCGGCGCGATCCCAACTGGCACCTCCTCCTTGAACATTCCCTACGAAGTTGTTATTGGCTTGCGCTATACGCGCGCAGGCCGGCGTGCGCGACGCCGCAACGCGTTCATATCCTTCATTTCTGCAGCGTCGATGGCAGGCATTGCGCTGGGCGTGATGGCTCTGATCGTGGTTCTCAGCGTGATGAACGGCTTTCAGCGCGAGGTGCGCGATCGCATGCTCTCTGTGCTTCCGCACATCGAGATTCAGTCCATCTCGGGGACGCTGCCGGATTGGCGCACCGTCGCGCAAAAGGCCCGCAAGGATCCGGAAGTGCTTGCGGCCGCGCCGGTGCTCGAATCGCAGGCGATGTTCGTTCGCGACGGCACCGTTCGGGGAGCCCTGGTCGAGGGTGTGGATCCGGCGCTAGAACCAAGCGTTTCGGAGGTTCTGCAGCGCTTGCAGGGCGCACCTCTTAGCGAACTTCGGGACGGTGAATTTGGCATCGTGCTGGGTATCGATCTTGCTCGCTCGCTGGGGGTTGGGCCGGGCGACAAGGTGACTATGGTTGCGCCGCAGGGGACATTCACCCCGGCGGGAATCCTGCCGCGAGTCAAACAGTTTCGGGTTCTGGCGACATTTGAATCCGGACACTACGAATACGACAGCGCGCTCGCGATGGTCCATTTGGACGACGCCCAGCGCGTATTTCGGCAGGACGGACCCAATGCCGTGCGCTTGCGCCTCGTTGACATGCAGCGCGCGCCGGAAGTTGCCCGACGAATGGCTGGCACATTCGGCGACGATCTATGGGTGCGCGACTGGACGAGTCAGAACAAAACCTGGTTTGCTGCCGTGAAGGTCGAAAAACGGATGATGTTCGTGATCCTCACTTTGATCGTCGCAGTGGCCGCCTTTAATCTCGTCTCCACCTTGGTGATGACGGTCACGGAGAAGCGCTCGGACATAGCGATCTTGCGTACGCTCGGTGCAAGCCCGGTCAGCATTTTGTCGATCTTCGTCATCCAAGGCGGCCTCATCGGGGTTCTGGGAACTCTGCTGGGAGTCGGAAGCGGCCTGTTGCTGGCCTGCAACCTCGATGTGATTGTGCCCGCGATCGAGCGCACGTTCGGGGTGCATTTTCTCGATCCGTCGATCTATTTCATCAGTGCTTTGCCGTCGGATCCGCGGGCTGCGGACATCGTGCCAATCGCCCTCATTTCGCTCTTGCTGTCGCTTGTGGCCACGCTCTATCCGAGTTGGCGCGCCGCACGCGTGCAACCGGCCGAAGAATTACGATATGACTGAGGGTACAGCGAACCGGCCATTGCCGGAGGCTATCGGGGCGCCTGTCATTTCGGCGCGCGGTGTTGGCAAGACATACGGGGAGGACGGTCTGCATGTGGAAGTCCTCCGCGGCGTGGATCTGGATGTGCATCGGGGCGAGATACTCGCCGTGACAGGCGCTTCGGGCTCGGGGAAAAGCACGCTGCTGCACTGCCTTGGCGGATTGGACGCCGTGACTTCGGGTTCGGTCGCCATCGAGGGACGCGACGTCGCTACGTTAAGTGAAGTCCAACGAGGCGTGCTGCGCAACCAGACCTTAGGTTTTGTCTACCAGTTTCACCACCTCCTTCCCGAGTTCTCGGCTCTGGACAACGTTGCGATGCCGCTTGCGATCCGGCGCGAAGCGCGAGAAAGCCGTCGGGCTCGGGCGGAAGAAGCGCTGGCGGCAGTCGGCCTGAGCCACCGCCGGCAGCACTTTCCGGGGGAACTCTCCGGCGGGGAGCGTCAGCGTGCCGCCATCGCGCGCGCAATCGTGACCCGTCCTGGCTGCGTACTGGCGGACGAACCCACGGGCAACCTCGACCGGGAGACGGCCCATGGGGTTTTTGATCAACTTTTGACCCTTGCGCGTCAGTTCGGAACGGCCGTCGTGATCGTCACCCACGATGCCGAACTCGCCGCACGCTGCGATCGAACCTTGCGCCTCATAGACGGTCGCGTATAGCGCGCAATCGGGACCCCCAGGCTGAACAAGTTCGGCAATTCCGGGTTTCGGGCGTTCGCTCTTGCGGGCCAGGACGCGCGAGGACCGCGCCACACCCTGGTTTGCTGCCGTGAGCTTGCCGTTCGGACAATTTCGTGGTCGACCCCCTTACCGAATGGAGGCCGCATTTCAAATTGAATACTCGCGGGTGGACGCTCGCGACTCAACTGCCCTAAAACTCTAAGAAAAAGCCGGGCATGGCGCCCGGCTCTTTGTCCTTGGCCAAAAACCGCTATTGCGGCCTTCGGCGCCCGAGGCGGGCTGGCGCACCTCAGTGGGTACGAAACAGATCTGCCATGACGGTGGCCGCGCTGTCACAAGCATGGTTCAGACAGGGGAGACCGAATCCGGCTTCCATGGTGCGGAGCAAGGAGAAGGATGTGTAGAACTTATTGCTCTTGGTGCCGTGCGCGTTCGGATTATTCGTGTCGACCAGCAATACCACTTGGTTAGTCGTCGGGTTCACGCTGTAATCGTTTTCGTCCCAGACGATCACGATTGCGTTATTGCCCTCAGTCCACGCCGGAGAACTGTGGATCGCGCCAACCAGCCGCTCCAACGCGATATCGCCTTCGTACATGAGTGCGGGATTCAGCCCCACGAGAGTCCCGTTGTCGTTGGGGTCATACGCACACTCGGGCCCGGCAGTGGCCCCGTTGCGGCCGTGCTGGTCGTGGCACTGGTTGGGCACGATATAGACGAGGTTCGGCAGCTCGCCGCGTGCCAGATCGGCAAACAGTCCGTGCGGACCATCGAAACCCACCATATTCTTCAGGCTGTTGCGTTCGTCCTGACCGGACTGCACGCTTGCGAAATAGGCGAAAGGATTGTGCTTCACGGCATACAGTGCCTGCACGGTGCCCCCGACGGTGCCCGTTTCGGCCCCTTGCGGCACGGGAATCGTGAAATTGCTCGTTGTCGAAGCCGTTGCTGGGGGAACGGGGGGGTTCGAAACGAGTGTCAGCGTTGAAAACAGGCCGTCGGCATTGTTGACTCCGTCGGCACCTGTCGGTGGCAGGGATTCTTCGTACGCCTTCCAACTCATCCCAAACTCTACGAGTTGATCTGCAATCGTTTTGCCGGTGGTGTTGGTAACGGCGGTAAAGGCCAGCTTGCCGTCGACATCGATGTCGCAGCCCGCGCCGGTGGCCGGGTTTCCGGGTGGGCTAGGTTCGTTCGTGCAGTCAAGGGCAGGAGTCGCCGCGTCCGTTCCGCTGCCCTCGATAGGACAGATGGGGGTGGAAACGGACTCCAAGGAGACAAAGCCGTTACTGAGATTGGTCGCACAACTCGTGCTGTGCCAGTTCGGTGCGTTGTCGTTGCGGACCCCGAAGTTCGATCCACCGACGATCTCCAGGTAGTTGGTCAGGCTCGGGTGGCCGACTGCAAAGTAATTTTTCGCAAGGTTTGCCTCGTTGGCCAGACGATTGACAAACGGCATGTTCGGATTGCTGATGACCTGCGCGTAGGCGTGGTTCTCCATCATGATTAAAAATATGTGGTCGATTCGGGCGATGCCGGTTGGCACGGATCCTTCCGCGGACATTGCCGTGGTCGCTACCGCTGCTGTCGCCGTAAAGGCGACGCAGGCGAGTGCCGCATTCATTGGCCTATTCATAAACGAACTCCTGACGATGGTGAAAGGGCAAGGGGATTGAGGTGATGCGGTCGCACCGCGTCGCACGCGCCAAGAAACCTTGGCGGCCTTTTGTGCGCAGCGGATCGCGCATGGCGGTTGCGGGCGAGAAGCACGGTTGTGTGCCAGTCATCGGTGTGTCATATCGCGTTGCCGGTGCGCCGCGCGGTGAAACCGTGCGGGCTAGGGCGCGGGCACGCTAACGAATCTTTGCGACGCTGCGGTGACAGCGCGCGGTACGAAGACGCGCAATGTGGGATACGACTTCGGCGGCGACCGCGACGCCAATGCTCTGAGCCCGGCCATGCGGAAGTCCGACAAAAGGCGCGACGCCGTGCTGGGGGGACAATTTAACGAAAGTGCAATTTTCGCGGCGTAGAACCGAACCCGAGCGATGGCCGTCTCGTGATACGGTACCGCGTCATCCGCAGACTTCGACGCACGCAAACTTTCGGGCGCTCGACGTTGTGCCAGTTGCGCTCGCGCGTGCGTACGTGCAATGCTCTGTCAGGTAAATTCTTCGGTATCGATCTCGGCCTGCGTCGCCGTGTTGTAACGCGCGCCCAAGACGGTCTTCGCATTGATCAGCGTGTCCAGACGTTTTCTGACGTCCAGGGACAAGGCGATTTGCTCGGCCGCGGCGTTCTCCTCCAAGTGATCGATGCGGGTCGTGCCGGGGATCGGGATGATGTCCGTCCCCTGTCCGAGAAGCCAGGTCAAGGCGAGCTGCGCGGTCGTGCAGCCAACTTCCTGCGCAATATCGCGCAAGGACCGATACAGCGCCAAGTTGACAGCGTAATTGGCCGGCTCAAATCGCGGCATTTGCCGACGAATGTCCTTCGGCTCAAGACTATTTGGGTCTCCCAGCGTGCCGCCCAAAAAACCGCGACCCAAAGGGCTGAACGCAACAAAGCTCACGCCCAGGCGACGGCACTGTTCCAGCAGTGCGATTTCGGGATTGCGTGTCCACAAGGAATATTCGCTTTGCACTGCCGCAATGGGATGAACCCGATGGGCCCGCGCGAGTGTCGGAGCGGAAATCTCCGACAGCCCGATGGCGCGGATCTTTCCTTTGGCGACCATCTCCGCGAGCGCGCCGACGCTGTCTTCGATTGGGACCCGTTTGTCCCAACGGTGCAGGTAGCAAATGTCAACGCACTCGACGCGCAGGCGCCTCAGGCTGTCGTCGACCGTCTGTCGCAAGATGGCGGGCCGGCCGTCGATTTCGCGCACGCCCGCAGCATTGCGAAACACACCACACTTCGTGGTCAGAACGAATTGTGCCCGTCGATGGCTCAACGCGTGGCCCACGAGAGTCTCATTGGCGCCAAATCCGTAAAGCGCCGCCGTGTCAAAAAGGGTGTAACCGAGATCCAGCGCGCGCAATAGGAGGCGCGTGGCGCTTTGGGTGTCTGGAGGTGTCCCATAAGCGTGCGAAAGATTCATGCATCCCAGGCCGATGGCGGAAACCGAAAACGGGCCCAATGTACGCAACTTCATCGCGCCTGCTCGCTGCGCTCTAATCGCGACCGCTTAGCTTGCGTTCGATGCGATCCAGAACGCGCATCGCGGACAGACATTGGGCGACGCTGGCGTTGGGCTCCCGTCCCTCCCGAATCGCCGCGAAAAATTCGCGATCCTGCAACTCGATGCCGTTTTTTGAGATGGCGACACCCTGCAAGTCCACGGGTTTGTCGTATCCGTCAACCAGATCGTCGTAGCGGGCGATATAAGTTCCGTTGTCGCAGATGTAGCGGAAGAAAGTTCCTAGCGGACCGTTGTTGTTGAACGATAGCGACAAGGTGCAAATCGCTCCCGAGGCAACCTTCAGACCGATGCTCATGTCCATCGCGATGCCCAATTCGGGATGGATGGGGCCCTGCAAGGCTTGCACCTGTGTGATTTCGTCGCCGGTTTGATATTGAAACAGATCGACCGTATGGCAGGCATGGTGCCAAAGCAGGTGGTCGGTCCAGCTGCGAGGTTTTCCCAGCGCATTGAGGTTGCTGCGTCGAAAAAAATATGTCTGAACGTCCATCTGCTGGATCCTGAGCTTGCCGGACTTGACGCGTTGATGGATCCACTGATGGCTGGGGTTAAAGCGGCGCGTGTGTCCGGCCATAGCGATGAGGCCAGTTTGTTTTTGCACGCGCACGACTCGTTCCGCGTCGGCCAGATTGTCGGCCATGGGAATTTCCACCATCACGTGCTTGCCCGCCTCGAGGCACTGAATGGCCTGGGCGGCGTGCAACTGCGTCGGAGTGGACAAAACCACGGCCTCGACACCCGGCAGCGAGAGGCTTTGGCTCAGGTCCGTGGTCCAATGCGCAATGTTGCGTTGCTGTGCAAGGCTTCGGATCGAATCCGCACCGTGACCGACGATGGAAACGACCTCGACCCCGGGGATGACGGCGATGGCGTCCAGGTGCTTTAGTCCAAATGCTCCGGCGGCGCCGGCTACGCACACTTTCATTTTTGCCTCTCCCCAGAAACTGCTAACTGCAAATCGTGCACGGCGCTCAGGTCGTCGCGTTTTCCAGGACCAGATGGCCCACGGCCGTATTGGATGCGGGCACATGGTAATGGCGATGAACTTCTCGCACATGTCCGTCGAGTGCGCCACGCATGACCAGCCACATCACGAGTTCGATGCCTTCTGAACCCGCTTCCCGAAGGTATTCGATATGGGGCAGAGCGGCGGCCGCGCTCGGGTCCTCGACCAAGGTGTCAAGAAAGCGCCTGTCGAATTCGGAATTGATAAGCCCGGCGCGCTCGGCCTGGAGCTGGTGCGACATGCCACCGGTTCCGAAGATGACCACCCGAAGACCCTGGGGGAAGCACTCCACCGCCTTGCGAATGGCCTTGCCCAATTGAAAGCACCGGTGTCCCGTCGGGGGAGGGTATTGCACGACATTCACACACAGCGGAATGACCGGGCAGGGCCAACTGTGCGGCTGTCCAAACAACAGCGACAGTGGGACGGTCAGGCCGTGATCGACCTCCATTTTATTGACGATTGTGATATCGAATTCGTCGAGAATGAGCGATTGCGCCATGTGCCAGGCCAGTTCCGGGTGACCCTGGACTGGTGGAACCGGGCGCCTGCCCCAGCCTTCGTCAGCGGGCAAAAACTCGGCCGCGCAACCCAGCGCGAAGGTGGGAATCACCTCCAGCGAGAAGGCGGTTGCATGGTCGTTGTAGACCACGATGGCCACGTCTGGGCGCAGCGCGGCCATCCACAGACGAGACTTCTCGTAACCCCGAAAGACGGGACGCCAATAGGGCTCATCAACCTTGCCCTGATCCATGGCCACACCGATCGCCGGAACATGGGAGGTTGCGACGCCCGCAACGATCTTACCCATGGTGCCATTCCGATTTGCTGCGATTCCCGGCGATGGGGCGGCCTCCAGCGAGCATCATCTTGCGATATTCCTCGCGCTCCATCCCGGTCATCTTTGCGGCCAAATCCTGGAACGTCAGGCCGTCGGCGGCCGCCAGCTTGGCCGTGTAGTAAATGTTTCCACCCAAGCGCAGCATCTCGTTCCAGTCGCGCCGCACCACGGCCGCCCTTTGTTCCTCGCTCAGAGCAAAACGCCGCAGATATGAAACTTCGTCGGCGCGAAACGCCTGTCGGTTGCTCTCGTGGTTTAGCGACATGCAAAACATATTCAACTCATACCCCTTACGAGAGTGTTCCGCATCAAACACGTAGGTGCCGGGGATGTCGTCATACTCGTTAGTCGCGCCGCCTTCGGTTTCGCGACCAGGTGTCGATAGCGTCCGCGAGATCGCATCGGCGCGAGTTCGGTAGTCGCCCGAGCCGGCCGCCAGACCCATTTGGCCGACCTTTGCCTGCCACTGCGCCGCAGCATGGGACATGGGCGCCGGCAGTCCCAGCTCCTCGACCGTCCTGGCCACTTCGCGCATCTCCGCGGCCCGGCGCACGCCGTGCACGATGATGCGTTCGAGCATGTAAGCCGCGCGCTCCTTCCACTGAAAGCCGGGAAATGTCGCTTCCAAAGAATCAAGAACCCGTTCATCGACACCTGCGCGCCGACCCGCAAGGACGCACTCGGCCACCAGCGCCTCCAAGCCTTTGACCAAAATGCTTCGTACCATCTTCACCGAAGAGGCGGCTCCCACCGGGCCGTCCACCACTGCAGCACACATATTCAAGGCGCCAAGCACGCCGAGCGCGGATTCGGTTCGGGGCCCACTCACCAAAAGGGGCACTCGATGCAGCGCAGGGTGCACCGGTGCCATGATGGCGACGTCGACGTAGCGTCCCGCCGCCCGCTCGATGAGTTCGGAGGCCTGTTGTTTGGTGCCCGGGGAACACGAGTTGCCGTCCAGGTATAGTGCGCCCGGCTCGATATGGGCCGCAGCCTGACGAGCGGCGGTGAGCGCCTGGTCAGCCGTCACCAGACTGAAAATGACACCGCTTCCGGCAAGTGCCTTGGCCAGCGATTCGCAGCCATCGATCTGCAAACGCCGATAGTCCTGCCATTTGGCGGCACGCACCGCGTCGGAGCCGCTGTCGACTTTGACGTCGTAGGCGAGGACGTGGCGTGGTCGAGCGGCGCCCCATCCGCGGACAAAGGCACCGGCAGCCTCTCCAAAACCAATAAACGCCAGATCAATGTTTTGCAAGGCGATCACCTTGACGCCTCCCCCGAGACCCACGAACACCGTGCGGACTCATCGGCGCAAAGTCCGCGGCCACACAAAATCTAGCACCCGAATGCCGCCGCGGGGTAATTGATTGCTGGACATTGCTATTAGATTTCTGAATAGTTGCGTCCCGTGGCTCGGAGCTGCTCCAGAAACAGGCGCTGGGTAGCGGTCGGCCGCCAGTTTCGCCGCGTGGTAATACCTATGGGGCGTCGAGTGTCATGCAAGGAATACCGCAGTGTTGTCAGCAGGCCTTGGCCGGCTTCAAGGCGTACTTGATGCGCCGAGATGAGGGTGAGACGGTCGCTGCCCAACAGCAGGGCGCGTATCAGTACCAGGGAACTTGACTCCACGAGTCCCGGTGGAGGGGTGCACTTGGCCTTGCGAAATAAGCTCTCGAAGTGCTCCCGGGTTGGCGTTCCCCGTCGGGGCACGATCCAGGGGTAGGCCGCCAAGTCGCGAAGTCCGATTCGGCTCCTGCCCTGCAGGGGATGGCCGGCTCGGGCAACGATGTTCAACGGGTCATCAAAGAGTTTTTCTTGGACGACATCGTCGACGGGCACGGGTTCGCGCATCGCGCCAATGAGCAAGTCGATCTCGCCGTGACGCAAACCATGCAGCAGTTCCTCATAGGGGCCATCGACCGCGTGCACCTCAACCTCGGGGCGTTGGCGAGCGAGTGCGTTGATGGCCGCTGGCAGCAGAAAGTGCCGAGATAATGGCATGGCGCCGATCACGATGCGGCCGCTGTCCTGTCCCGCAAGCGCGGCGATCTCCGCGGAGCCCTGGCTTAATTCGGCAAAGGCGAGCTTGATTTGCTGAACCAGACTCTGCCCTTGACGCGTCAGGTCGATGCCTTGCGCGTTCTTTTCGTATAGCGCGATCCCCAACAGACCCTCGAGATCTCGCGCCGCACGGTATAAAGCGGGCTGCGAGGTTCCTACCGAGTGCGCCGCGAGGCTGAAATTGCGCGCATTCGAGACCGCCACGAGCGCCCGCAATTGGGTGATCGTCAGCATCTGTTCGGCCGGAAATCGGCTTCGCGGGCCTTTTTCCGGAGCCACGCGCAACGCGTCTTGGACGCCCGATCGGATCAACGCCAGGGCGCGGTCCACCCGCTCCGCATACAGTAAACCGGCCTCGGTTGGGCGCATGCCTTCGTTGTGACGTTCGAACAAGACGGTATTAAGCAGGCGCTCGAGCTTGGCGATGGCTTGGGTGATCGCGGGCTGTGAGAGAAAAACCCGGCTCGCCGCCTGGCTGATGCTGCGCTGCGCCGCAACTTCTCGGAAAACGCGCAGATGGCGCAGATTGGGTAGTGGCGGTTGCATGCAAGTGGCCGTTCGCAAAAGACATCTATACCAAAATCTTATACATATCTCGAAAGATTGGAATGGAAAATGCGCGCCGGAGGTAGATACTTGCTGCGCGCCCGTTGCCAACTTTCGCCAGAGAACCCGCGTGATTATCGACTGCCACGGTCACTACACGACCGCCCCCAAGGCCCTCGAAGACTGGCGCAAACGCCAGATTGCAGCCATTGGTCAGCCGGGGCTAGCGCCCAAAGTTTCGGAGCTCAGGATTTCGGACGATGAGCTGCGCGAATCGATCGAATCGAACCAGCTCAAGAAAATGAGGGAGCGTGGCAGCGATTTGACGATCTTTTCGCCGCGAGCAAGTTTCATGGCGCACCACATAGGGGACTTTGGGGTGAGCGCGACCTGGGCCGCGATCTGCAATGAGCTGTGTCATCGGGTTGCGCGCATGTTCCCCGAGAATTTCGTCGGCGCCGCGATGCTGCCGCAGTCCCCGGGTGTCGACCCGCGGACGTCGATCCCCGAGCTGGAGAAATGCGTCCGGGAATACGGCTTTGTCGCCATTAACCTCAATCCCGATCCCTCGGGCGGCCATTGGAAGGAACCGCCCCTGTCCGAACGGCATTGGTACCCCATCTACGAAAAGATGGTGGAGCTCGACATCCCCGCCATGATCCACGTGAGCACCAGTTGCAATGCATGCTTTCACACGACGGGGGCGCATTATCTGAATGCCGACACGACGGCGTTCATGCAGTGTCTGACGTCAGATCTGTTCAAGGATTTCCCGACGCTGCGGTTTGTCATCCCGCACGGTGGCGGCGCCGCTCCGTACCACTGGGGACGATTCCGCGGCCTCGCGCAGGAACTGGGCAAACCGCTGCTGGCCGAGCATCTGCTCAACAACGTGTTTTTTGACACCTGCGTCTATCACCAGGCTGGGATTGATTTGCTGCTGCGTGTGATACCGATAAAAAACATCCTGTTCGCCTCGGAGATGATCGGTGCCGTGCGGGGGATCGACCCGGAGAGCGGTCATTTTTACGATGACACCAAGCGCTATATCGAGGCCGCGGCGCTCTGCGCAGAGGATCGGCGCCGGATCTACGAAACCAATGCGCGTGCGGTCTACCCGCGACTTGATGCCGCGCTCAAAGCCAAGGTGCGCTAGGAAGGGGTTTTGTATGAGTATGAACTACCAAGGGATTGTCGTGCGCAACGTCGAGCGCGTTGACGCGTCGATCATTGCCGAATTGGCGCAGTGCGGCGTGGCCACGGTCCACGAGGCGCAGGGCCGAACGGGGCTGATGGCGTCGTATTTGCGCCCGATCTACGCAGGCGCCAGCTTGGCCGCGTCGGCGATCACGATTTCGGCGCCGCCCGGGGACAATTGGATGATTCACGTGGCGGTGGAGCAAGTCAGGACGGGCGACATTTTGGTTCTCGCGCCCACGTCGCCATCGGACGCGGGCTACTTTGGGGATCTACTCGCAACCTCTGTGCGTGCGCGAGGCGGGGTTGGTCTGGTCATCGATGCGGGCGTACGCGATGTCCGTACGTTGACGCTGATGCAAATGCCGGTTTGGTCCAAGGCAATCTCTGCCCAGGGGACCGTGAAGGAAACCCTTGGCTCAGTGAACGTTCCCATCGTGTGCGCCGGGGCATTGGTAAACCCTGGCGACGTCATCGTCGCCGACGATGACGGGGTCTGTGTCGTGCGCCGTCAGGAGGCCGCCGAGGTGCTCCAGAAGGCCCGCGCGCGCATGGCTGGCGAGGAAGCGAAACGCGCACGTTTGGCTGCCGGCGAACTGGGACTGGACATCTACGACATGCGCAAACGGCTTGCGGAAAAGGGTCTGCGGTATGTATAGCGCGCCGTGCATGTGGATGCGCGGAGGCACCTCCAAGGGGGGCTATTTTCTCGCTACCGAGCTGCCCAGTTCACCAGGGGAGCGCGACGCGTTCTTGCTGTCCGTCATGGGCTCCCCGGATGCGCGACAGATCGATGGCATGGGCGGCGCGGATCCGCTGACGTCGAAGGTCGCCGTGATCGCGCCCTCGGGGCGGCCAGGCGTGGACGTCGAGTATCTGTTCCTTCAGGTATTCGTCGATCAACCGATCGTCACGGACGCACAAAACTGCGGCAACATCCTGGCCGGCGTCGCGCCTTTCGCGATTGAGCGTGGCCTGGTGAAGACCACCGATGGCGAGACGACGGTTGTGATTTACATGCAAAACACCGGCCAGGTGGCCGAAGCGCGTGTACGTACGCCCGGGGGACGCGTTACCTACGCGGGCGCAGCGCACCTTGACGGAGTTCCGGGAACGGCAAGCCCAATACCCGTCGTCTTTCGTGATACGGCGGGTTCGAGCTGCGGCTCGCTCTTGCCGACGGGCAACGCGGTCGACACGATCGGTGGTATCGCTGTGACCTGTATCGACAACGGCATGCCGGTAGTCATACTGCGCGCGTCCGACCTGGGCGTGGCGGGGACCGAGACTCGCGAGCAGCTCGACGCCGATGTCGATCTGAAGGCAAAACTCGAATCCATACGACTTGTGGCCGGACCGATGATGAATCTTGGGAACGTTCGCGAGAAATCGGTGCCCAAAATGACACTCGTGAGCCCGCCGCGGGCCGGAGGGGTCATCAACACGCGTACCTTCATTCCCCACCGGTGCCACGCCTCTATAGGCGTGCTCGGTGCTGTTAGCGTCGCCACGGCCTGCGTTCTGGCGGGCAGTCCGGCCGCGGCACTGGCGCGAGTTCCCGCGGGGCGCTCGAAGGTGATGCCGATCGAACATCCCATCGGGGAGTCGACGATCGTCGTAGACATCGACGCCGACGGAAAAGTCGCGAGTGCGGCTGTGTTGCTGACAGCGCGCAAGCTTTTTGACGGAATCGTCTTCGGCCGCTAGGCGGCGAGGAACTGCGCGCATGGACGCCGACTATCTGCCGTTTCATCCCAATCCCAGCAAACCCCGCTTCGTCCCACCGCGGGGTGCGGTCGATGCGCATTGCCATGTCTTCGGTCCGGCAGACCGGTTCCCCTATGCGCCTAAGCGCAAGTACACGCCCTGCGACGCACCCAAGGAAAAACTCTTCGCGCTTCGCGACTACCTTGGTTTTGAGCGCAACGTGATCGTTCAGGCCACTTGTCACGGTAACGATAACCGTGCGCTTGTCGACGCATTGCGCAGCGCCCAAGGCCGGGCACGCGGCGTGGCCTCAGTCGATCGGAACATCACGGACGCGGAACTCCGAGAGCTCGATCTGGCCGGGGTACGCGCGACGCGGTTCAATTTCGTGCGCCGTCTGGTAGATTTCACGCCGCGCGAGGAGCTCGTCGAGATCGCCCGGCGAATCGCGCCGCTGGGTTGGCACGTCGTCGTGTACTTCGAGGCGCAGGACCTTCCGGAGCTATGGGACTTTTTTACCGCGTTGCCCACCGTCGTCGTGGTAGATCACATGGGTCGACCGGACGTCCGCAAGGCTCCCGACGGCCCGGAATTCGAGCTCTTTGTCCGGCTTTTGCGCGAACACCCCAATGTGTGGTCGAAGGTGAGCTGCCCCGAGCGGCTGTCGCACAGCGGACCGCCGAACTATGACGACGTGGTGCCT
Organism: Burkholderiaceae bacterium; assembly: GCA_035625725.1. Classification (GTDB taxonomy): domain Bacteria; phylum Pseudomonadota; class Gammaproteobacteria; order Burkholderiales; family Burkholderiaceae_F; genus GJ-E10. The sequence goes on along the minus strand of DASPPB010000034.1, from coordinate 105,576 downwards.
TTCGCCCGTCGGGTCGTTGAGACGTTTCCGGATCGCGTTTTGTGGGGCACGGACTGGCCTCATCCGAACATGAAAACGCACATGCCCGATGATGGGGACCTGGTCAATTTTGTTCCAACCATCGCACCCAGCGCTGCCTTGCAGCAGGCGCTACTGGTCGATAACCCGATACGTCTGTACTGGAAGGAGGCAGGCCGATGAATCTGACCGCCGCAAAGCGCCGTATTCCCGGAACCACCGTCTTTGACGGTGATGTTGCTCGCAAGGGCTATGCCCTCAACAAAATGTGCTACTCCTTTAACGAACAAGCCAATCGCGAGGAGTTTCTCCGCGACGAGAACGCCTACTGTGCCAAGTTCGGTCTGAACGAACAGCAAAGGGCAGCGATTGCGCATCGAAGTGTCCTCGAACTGCTCGAAGCCGGAGGCAATGTTTACTATCTGGCAAAGTTCGGGGGCATTTTCGGACTCGATATGCAAGATATCGGCGCCCAGCAAACGGGTGTGAGCAAGGACGAATTCAAGGCGAAGCTGCTCGCCGCCGGGAGATAGAAGATGGCTAAGATCCTGGGCGCCATTACCACTTCGCATGTGCCGGCTATCGGTGGGGCGATCGCGAAGCGGCTGCAGGAGGATCCCTACTGGAAGCCGTTTTTCGATGGCTTCCCGCCGGTTCGCGAATGGCTTGCCAAGGTCCGGCCAGACGTTGCGCTGGTGGTCTACAACGACCATGGGTTGAACTTTTTTTTGGACAAACAGCCTACCTTTGCTATCGGCGCCGCACCCGAGTACCGCAACGCCGACGAGGGATGGGGCATCCCGGTAGTGCCGCCGTTTGCGGGGGACCTCGACCTTTCGTGGCATCTCATCAATTCTTTGGTCGCCGATGAGTTCGACATGGTCACTTGTCAGGAGATGGTGGTCGACCACGCCTTCACGGTGCCGATGGCGTTGCTGTGGCCGGATCAAAAGTGGCCGGTGCGAACGGTTCCGGTGTGTGTAAACACGGTTCAGTTTCCCCTGCCATCGGCAAAGCGCTGCTACAAGCTGGGTCAGTCGATTGGGCGCGCAATCGAGTCCTTTCCGACAGACAGCCGGGTCGTGATCATTGGCACGGGGGGCCTGTCGCATCAGCTCGACGGAAAGCGGGCTGGCTTCATCAACAAGCAATTTGATCTGCAATTCATGGACAGCCTGATCAGCGACCCGACTTGGGCGACACAGTTCTCCGATTTGGATCTTGTCGAACAAACCGGCACCCAAGGCGTGGAGTTACTCAACTGGCTGGTCGCGCGCGGCGCACTGACGGGGCGGGTGAGGCTGGAGCACTCGAATTTTCATATTCCGATCTCGAACACGGCGGCGGCGACCATGTTGATCGAAAATCATGGCTAGAGCGCCATCGGCGCCGTAGCTGGCGCCCGCGGCGTGTCCGCCGACGGACGTGCGGCTATGCGGCGGGTGGACAACAGCTTAGGAGGAATTTGCAAATGAAATTGATACTGCGTATGAATACGGCCCTCTGCGCCTTTTTGGGGGTGCTGCTGGCTCTGCCGGTGGCGGCTGCGGAACCCGTGAAAATTGGGCTCGTGCTGCCGATGTCCGGTCCGTTTGCCGGCTACGGCAAACAAATCGAAGAAGGGGTTCGTCTGTATCTCAAGCAGCATGGCGATGCGTACGCGGGCCGCAAGGTTGTCTTGATCGTGAAGGATGACACGGGTGTGGCCCCCGAAGTGAGCAAGCGCGATGCGCAAGAGTTGGTCGTGCAAGACAAAGTCGACATTCTTGCCGGCTTCGGTCTTACGCCTTCGGCCTTTGCGGTTGCACCGATTGCGACGGAAGCGAAAAAACCCATGGTCGTAATGAACGCCGCTACCTCGTCGGTTACGACCAAGTCCGACTACATTTTGCGCACTTCGATGACCTTGCCGCAGGTCACCGCCCCGATCGCCAGCTGGGCGGCGAAAAACGGCATCCACAAAGTCGTAACGGTTGTCGCCGACTACGGCCCTGGGCACGACGCCGAGGAACAGTTCAAGAAGACCTTTGTCGCGGCCGGTGGCCAAATCGTCGCGGAAATTCGCACCCCGGTGAAGAATCCCGACTTCGCCCCGTACTTGCAAAAGGTCAAGGACACCAAGCCCGACGCTGTGTTTCTGTTTCTTCCCGCCGGAGAGCAACCCGTGGCTTTTATGAAGGGGTTTGCGGAACGCGACCTTGCCAAATCGGGCATCAAACTCATCGCCACCGGCGATCTGACGGCCGAAACGGCCCTCGATGCGATCGGGGCGCCCGCGCTCGGGGTAATTACTTCGTTTCACTACGCCGAGGCCCACAACTCCCCCGAAAACAAGACCTTTGTTGACGCCTGGTACAAGGCGTACGGTCCGGACAGACCCGATTTCATGGCCGTGGCGGGTTACGACGGCATGCATTTGATTGCGGAGACGCTAAAAAAGACCGGGGGCAGCACCGACGGTGACCGTTTCGTGGAGGCCGCCAAAGGAATGAAATGGGTGAGTCCGCGCGGACCCATCAGCATCGATCCGGCCACGCGAGACATCGTGCAGACGATTTACATTCGCCGGGTCGAGAAAGTCGGCGAGAAGCTGCAGAACGTGGAGTTCGACCAGGTGCCAGACTTCAAGGATCCGGGCAAACCCTAACGGAGGCGCGAGGGGCGCGTCGTGACGATCTTCTTCGATGGCATCGCTTCAGGAATGCTGTTGTTTCTGATCAGCGTTGGGCTGTCGGTGACGCTGGGTTTGATGAATTTTGTGAACTTGGCGCACGGCGCCTTTGCCATGCTGGGCGGCTATATCTGCGTAACGCTCACGCAGCATGCTGGAATTCCGTTCCTAGCGTCACTTCCCCTCGTTCTTGTGGGCGTCGGTCTGGTTGGTGTCGTTCTTGAGCGACTGTTGTACCGGCGCCTGTATGGCGCGACGCACCTTGACCAGGTTCTGTTCTCCATAGGTCTGTTGCTGATGTCCATTGCCGGTGCGCATTTCGTCTTTGGCGACGAGCAGCAGCCGCTCGAGCTCCCCAACTACCTTCAGGGGCAGTTCAACTTGCCGGGTCTCGACGTTGGAATCTATCGGCTCTTTCTGATTATTTTGGGCGCCGCAATCGCGCTTGGACTCGAACTGTTGGTGCGGCGAACCCGCTTTGGGGCCCAGTTGCGCGCCTCGGTCGATAACCCGAGGGCCGCTCGCGGCTTGGGGATCGACGTAAACCGGGTCTTCACCCTCACTTTTGCGTTGGGTTCGGCCTTGGCGGGGCTCGGTGGCGCGCTGGGAGTGGAAATGCTGGGGCTCGACCCGGGCTTTCCCTTGAAATATATCGTCTACTTCCTCATCGTGGTCGCGGTGGGCGGCAGCGGCAGCATCAAGGGCTCGCTGCTGGCTTCCGTGGTGCTAGGGGTCGCGGACGTCGCCGGCAAGTACTACCTGCCGGAATTTGGCGCTTTTGTGATTTACGCGGTGATGGTGTCCATGCTGATTTTCCGGCCCCAAGGGCTGTTGGGGCGTGCGGCAGCCCTGTGAGATGCCAAAGGATGTCGGAGAACGAGAGCCGCTAAGAAGGGCGGCGCGTTGGCGAGCGGCCGAGTGGGGTTTTTGGTCTTTGCCGGTGATCGCGTATTTCGTGTTTCCGGACAATCTGGTGCTGTTGAGCCAGATAGCGATTACCGGGCTGTTTTGCCTGTCGCTGGATTTGATTCTCGGCTACGCGGGGATCGTGTCCCTGGGGCACGTGGCGTTTTTTGGGGTTGGCGCTTACGCGGCAGGACTGCTGGCCAGCCATGGGCACGGCGAGCCTTTCACGGGTCTCGCGGTCGCGGCGGTCAGCGCCGCTGCTTTGGGCTACATCACGAGTTTTCTGGTGCTGCGTGGCGCTGACCTGACGCGACTCATGGTGACGCTGGGCGTGGCGATGATGCTCTACGAACTCGCCAACAAGCTCACCGACATCACCGGCGGCGTCGATGGCCTTTCGGGAATCGACGTGCATCCCGTGCTGGGCTACTTTGCTTTTGATCTGTATGGCAAGACGGCCTACTGGTATTGCCTTGCCGTGCTTTTCGTGCTGTTCGTGCTCGCGCGGCGTCTCGTGCACAGTCCCTTCGGGCTCAGTTTGCACGGAATCCGGCTCAATGTCGGGCGCATGCCCGCGCTGGGCACACCGGTTAACAGGCGGCTGTCCGCGATCTACACCATTGGGGCGCTCTACGCGGGCGTTGCAGGCGCTTTGCTCGCTCAAACGACACAGTTTGTCGCTGTCGATTCCCTGGGGTTTTCTCGCTCGGCGGAACTACTGTTGATGCTCGTATTGGGCGGCTCCGGCACTCTGTACGGCGCTTTGGTCGGAACAAGCGTGTTCATGGTGGCGCGCTATCTGCTTTCGAATCTCAATGCGCAATACTGGCAATTCTGGCTTGGGCTGCTCTTGGTCTTAATCGTGCTTTTTGCCCGCGACGGAATCATGGGTGGCCTGCGTCGCCTGATGCGATTACTACGGCGGAACGAGTGATGGGCCCTGTCCTCGAGACCCGTGGTTTGGTGAAGAAATTCGGCAGCTTCGTCGCTACCAATGGCGTTGACCTTTGCATTCAAGCGGGCGCCCGTCATGCGCTGATCGGGCCCAATGGTGCCGGCAAGACAACGCTGATCAACCTGCTTACCGGGTTTTTGGAGCCGACCGCCGGGGAAGTGTTGCTCAACGGGCAGGTCGTTACCCGTTTGCGGCAGCATCGTCGGGTTCAGCTCGGTTTGGTACGCACTTTTCAGATCAACCGACTGTTTGCGGAGCTGAGCGTTTTCGAGTCGGTTTTGATGGCGGTCAACGAACGCCGGGGCCTGGGGGGGCAGGTCTGGCGGGCCTGTAGTGAATTCGGCGAAGCGGTCGAAGAAACGACCAAGCTCCTCGAGCAGCTGCACCTGCGGGACGTGGCTCACGAGCGCACGCGCAGTGTCGCCTACGGCAAGCAGCGCCTTTTAGAGATTGCCCTGGCGTTGGCAGTGCGGCCGCGCGTGCTATTGCTCGATGAACCGGCCGCTGGCGTTCCGACCTCCGAGAGCCGCGAGCTGTTTGAAACCATTGCACGCCTGCCACGTGAGGTAACAATTTTGCTCATCGAGCACGACATGGATTTGGTGTTTCGTTTTGCCGAACGGATCTCTGTACTGGTCAATGGCGTAGTGCTACGGGAAGACATCCCGCAAGTTATCGCGCGCGACCCGAAAGTCAAGGAGGTCTATCTGGGTGAGGCGATCAGTGAGTGAACTTTTGCGAGTGGAGAAGCTGTGCGCGGGTTACGGAGACGCGAGGGTGCTCGAAGACGTGTGCTTTGAGCTCAATGAGGGCGACAGCCTGGCGCTGCTCGGACGCAATGGCATGGGCAAGACGACTCTGCTCGCAACTCTGATGGGGGCAGCGCGCTGGCAGGGCGGCCGGATGATGTATGGCACGAAGGACCTGGTGGCCATTGCGCCACATCGCCGTGCGCTGCTGGGACTGGGTTGGGTGCCCCAGGAGCGCGATATCTTCGCTTCGCTCACGGTGCAGGAGAATCTGAGCGTTGTCGCGCGCCCCGGACACTGGAACCTGGCGCGCGTCTATCATTTGTTTCCTCGCCTGCAGGAGCGCTGCAACCACATGGGAAACCAACTCTCAGGTGGCGAGCAGCAAATGCTTGCCATAGCACGCGCGCTCATGCTCAATCCGCGCGTGCTCTTGCTCGATGAGCCGCTGGAAGGACTGGCGCCCTTGATTGTGCAGGAGTTACTCGGAGTGGTGGAACGCCTTATCTCGGACGCCGGCATGGCCGTGATCCTGGTCGAGCAGCACGCTCGCCAGATTCTTCCGATCACCCGTCAGGCCCTCGTCCTCGAGCGGGGCCGCGGCGTCTACCTTGGGCCAAGTGAAATGCTGCGGCAAGACGGCGCGCTCTTGGAGAGCTGGCTGGGCGTCGCTTCGCACTAGACAGGGACGGATCATGAAGGCGATCGACATTATCCACAATGAACACCGTGCTCTGGCCGCTGTCCTTCAGGCCCTGCGCGTAGTTATGGACGAGATTCGTACCGAAGGGCGGGCGCCCGATTTCCCCTTGCTGGCCGCGCTCATCGATTACATCACCCAGGTGCCGGAAAAACTGCATCACCCGAAGGAGGACAACTATCTGTTTGCCTGCCTGCGGCAGCGAAATGCCGCCGACCTCATCCCGCTGTTGGACCGCCTGCAGGCACAGCATCGCGACGGTGCGATGCTCATTTGCGAGCTGCAAAGCGCGCTGATTCATTTCCTTGCGCTTGGGGAGCCAGCCTTTGCTGCCTTCGATGAGCAAGTGCGACGCTATCGGGAATTTACTTGGGAGCATTTGCGCGCAGAGGAGACGGAACTCTTACCCCAGGCACGGCGGATTCTCACCGCCGAGGACTGGGCGACCATCGACGCGGCGTTCGAGGCAAACCGCGAACCGTGGTCGGGACCCACGGGGGAGTACCAAACATTGTTCTCTCGTATCGTGAATATGGTGCCGCCGCCATATGGGGTGGGGCCCGCGCAGTGAACCGCGTCCTGGGACGCCCTCCTCGCACCGAGCCTGCGGTCCGACACGCGCGATAGACTGCATTTATGTGGATCGATACACACTGCCATCTCGATGCGCAGGAGTTCGACGCAGACCGCGACCAGGTTGTTGCGCGCGCTGCCGCCGCGGGCATCCACATGATGGTAGTGCCCGCGGTCGATGCGACTGGCTTCGAGCGCGTACGGGCCTGCGCACATCGCTACGGATATGCGTACGCATTGGGTATCCACCCGCTGGCTTCGGCTCGAACAAAATCGAGCGATCTGGAATTGCTGCGAGGCTTGGCGACAAGCGCATGCGCGGACCCGCACTTTGTTGCAATCGGCGAGATCGGACTGGATTTCAGCCCCAGCGCCCCGACGGCCGAGGATCAGGAGCCGATTTATCGCGAGCAGCTCGAGATCGCGCGACAGCTGAATCTGCCCGTAATCTTGCACGTGCGCCGCTCGGCGGATCGTCTTCTGTACTACCTGCGCCGCGTGCGAGTATCGGGTGGCATTGCGCATGCCTTCAACGGTTCGACCGTCCAAGCACAAGGTTTTTTGGATCTTGGTTTGCAACTTGGATTTGGCGGGTCGGCTACCTACGAGGGGTCGCGGAGAATCCGACGTTTCGTGGCCGAGCTGCCCGCTGGATCGATCGTCCTGGAGACCGATGCACCCGACATCCCCCCGCAATGGCTGCGTTCCAACGGCAGCGTTGCACGCAATGAACCCTGTGAGCTCGCGCCCGTTGCGGCCGTGATAGCGTCGCTGCGGGGCATTTCGTTGGCCGAATTGGCTGCGGTAACCGGGAAAAACGCAATTAGCGCTCTGCCGCGCTTGGCACGACTGGGAGGCGTTGCGAATTGACCCGTCGCATGGCTGCGCGCCGCGGTACGATCGGGCCTCAATCGGGTGCTCGTGCGCGCGCGAAGACAGGTGCGCTCAAGCACGGCAGGCGCTCGAGCGGGCGGTGGTGCGAGGCGGGTCAGGCGTGCGGTGGGCGCGCGCAGTAAGGTGTTGCCCGCGGCTCCGGCGTGTTCGGGTTTCCGAGAGACGTCGGCGGTCGATGCGCTTTGCGCCCCGATTGGTTGCTTGCGCGGTCCGAACGGGGGTAGAGGGCGCGCCGGCTCGGGTGAGTTCGTTTGCTCCCCCGGAGCGGCGCCTTTTCTCGGTGTCTCGGTGACACAGAGGAAGTGCAATCGCGGCAGGTGCAGGGGAGCGACGAAGATCAAAGGCGGGGTGCGATGAGGGAACCGATTTTTGGCGCGGTGCAATGTCTCAGTCCCTCGGGGATGCATACCATGCGCTATGCGCAGTGGGGAGATCCCCGCAACGCGCGGGTATTGGTTTGCGCGCACGGACTAGCGCGCGTCGGGCGGGACTTCGACCGCGTGGCCCGCGCGCTTTGCGACACGTATCGCATCGTTTGTCCGGACGTAGTGGGCCGCGGCCGCAGCGACTGGCTGCGAGACCCGGCGCATTATGTGATCCCTCAGTACATAAGTGACATGGTCACTCTGATTGCGCGTCTGGATGTCGAGCAGGTCGCTTGGCTTGGCACATCAATGGGAGGACTGATAGGCATCGGACTGGCGGGCTTGCCGCAGTCGCCGATTTCTCGACTGGTGATCAACGACGTCGGTCCGCGGGTCGAAAAGCCTTCGATTGACCGCATTGCCGCCTACGTAGGTCAGATGCGACGCTTTGACAGTCTGGAGCAAGCCGTGGAGTACAACCGCACGATCGGGGCCGGCTTTGGCATGCGCAATGACTCGGAGTGGAACGAGATCACGCAATCGATCTTACGCAGCGAGGGCGAAGGGTTTGTTCTGCACTACGATCCCGCGATCAGCACGCCGTTTCGCGCATTGACGGAGGAGACGATCGACGCAGCAGAGCAGGCGGCGTGGCGGCTCTATGACGCGATCCGCTGTCCGACCCTGGTTTTGCGAGGCGAGAACTCGGACGTGCTCAGTCCCGATACGGCCGCGGAAATGACGGTGCGTGGGCCTCGTGCACGTCTGGTCCGTGTTCCGGGCGTCGGGCATGCGCCGATGCTCTTTGATCCGGCGCAGATCGATATCGTGCGCTCGTTTCTTCTTGCGACCTGAACACCACGGGTGCAACCGAATCACGGCGCCGATCTCCGGCAAACCTTCTTTAGGCTCCGCGTTTCGACCGTTTCGGAGTGCGGCTACGAAGAGGCCAGTGCCCGGCACAACTCCGCAGCGCACAGGCTGACGGCCGCATTGGCCTCGTCGATGAGTCGTCCCATTGTGATGAAGCCGTGGATTTGACGCTCGAAGCAGACGCTCGTTGCGCGGTTGCCGGCCTGGCTCAGGCGCTGCGCGTAGTGCAACCCCTCGTCACGCAGCGGGTCAAAGCCCGCAGTAACCACAAGCGCGGGGGGCAATCCCCCCAGATCGGGATGCAATAGCGGTGAGGCACGCCAGTCGAGGTCGTCGGCCGAATCTTCGATGTAGTGGTCGTGATAGTAAGTAACCGATTCCCGAGTGAGCAGATAGCCGCTCGCAAAGGTGGTGTGCGATGGCGCACTGCGGCGCATGTCCGTGGCGGGGTAGATCAGGAGCTGATACGCCGGAGCGCTCTCGCCGGCATCGCGCAAAATGATCGACACGACAGCGGCCAAATTCCCCCCCGCACTGTCGCCACCCACGGCGATTCGGCCGGGGTCGAGCCCTAAGGCCACAGCATTACGCTGCAACCATCGCGTTGCCGCGACGCAATCGTCAACCGCGGCGGGGAAGCGGTGCTCGGGCGCCAACCGGTAGTCCACCGATACGACCGCGCATCGGGCACCGTTGGCTAGCTCACGACACAACGTGTCGTGGGTATCGAGATCGCCGATCACCCAACCGCCGCCGTGAAAATAGATGAGTACGGGCAGCGGCGCAAGGGCGGAGGATCCGGTTTCCGCAGGTCGGTACAGTCGCATCGGAATCGGTCCCGCCGGTCCGGACGCGTGCAGGTCTTGTACTTGGGCGACCGGTGCGGGATCGGGTTGTGTGAAAACGCGACGCTCGCGATAAGAAATACGAGCGTCGCTCGGTGACAGCGTATAGACGGGTGGCACCTGCTTTTGCTCGAATAGCTCCAGCAAGGCTTGCGTCTGTGGGTGCAGCATTTGATCTCCCGGCGCAGTGGCCCGAACGCAGCTTCAGATTTCCATCGGGCGGCCCTGCGATGATGGTTTGCGGGCTATTGCCTTGTCAAGAAACCCTACGGCGCGTCGGACCCAGAATAAAACCGGTGCAGCAGTTCGTACCACTGCGGGAAGGCGGCGCTTACGTCGCCCGGACGAAGAAAGTACGCCTCGCTGGAGACCGCAAAAAACTCCGCGGCGTCGCTCGCCGCGTAGGCATCGAGCGGCAAGTGCGCGCAATAGGGATCGGCCTGCGCCGAATCGGGATCCACCCCGGCCGGAATCTCCCGCTCGCTCATGTCGACCTCCGCGCAAAAGCGTTCGAAGGCATCCTCTAGGACCGCCAACCAGGTGCGGGGGTTCAATCCGCGGTGCAGGCGTCGGTCAAACGGCGGCACCCCGTCGGCTTCTCCGTTGAGCAAGTCGAGCTGGTGGACGAATTCGTGGATGACGACATTGTGGGCCGGACCTTCGCTTTGATGTTGCGCCACGCCGTCTTGAGTTTGTACGTCCTCCCAGGACAAAACCACCGGTCCACCTTTCCACGCCTCTCCGCTTAAGCCGGCGTCAAATTCGTGGACCACGCCGCTTTCTTCTTGGATCTTGCGTCGCACCCGAAACGAGGACGGGTAGACGACAATTCCGCTCCAACCGCGGTACCAGCTAAGTCCCAGATGCAAAATGGGCAGGCACGCCTGGGAAGCTATATGCAGTTCCATCTGCGCGGTTAGCTCGAGGCCCCGGACGCCAACCATGGACTTGCTTGCCAGAAACTGCTCGCACATTGCGCGCAGGTGCTGTAACGTCGGCGCATCGAACTGTTGCAGCACGGCAAAGGAACGAAGCTCCGCAGTCCATAGCGCCTCGGAAATGCGAGCAGGGCGACGAAAGAAGTGGCGACCGAAGATGGGCAACATCGTGCAATTTTGCCGGATCTGGTGTTGGCCGCAGAGTCCGCACGCAACACATACTCGACGCCGGCGCTGCGCGTTTCGCTTGGCCTTTTGCGTTGAGGGAACCGTCTTGCGGGCCGGTCAGTCCAACGGGCGAGCGCGGCCAGCGGTCGCGTGCGAGTAAGTCGTGAGCACCCCTTTAGAGCAATCCTCCACAGCCTCCGCCGTAGATCCGGAGGCCGCGCGCGCCCTCGTTTTTCCGCTGTATGTCGAACGTACACTAGAAACGGGGGAAGCGCTTAGCGCGCACGCGCAGGCCATGGTGGAAATCGTGCGCGCAGTCCGGCCGGATCCCGACTTGCTCACGGCCGCGTACCTGTTTGCCGTGCACGAAGTCGTGCGCGATGCCGACCGCTGGCTGCGAAACAATTTCGGCCCCGATGTGGCGCAGCTCGTTGGCGATCTTCGCCAGCTGCGCCACCTCTCGGACGCCGTCCGCAATCGCATGGGTGCGCAGTCGCAGGGTGCGACCGCGGTGCCGGAAGGCCAGGAAGAGCTGTTGCGGCGCATGCTCCTGGCCATGGTTAACGACATGCGCGTTGTACTTCTGCGCCTGGCATCGCGCTTGCAGACCATGCGCTACCTTGCTTCCCACCGTCCGAGCGCGGCCCCGGCGTATGCGCGGGAGACGCGCGCGCTATACGCACCATTGGCCAACCGACTGGGAATCTGGCAGTTCAAATGGGAGCTCGAGGACTTGTCGCTTCGATTCTTGGAGCCGCAGGTCTATCAGCGCATCGCGCGCTTGCTCGAGGAAAAGCGCGAACAGCGCGAACAACGTATCGCGACCGTCGCCAAGACGCTGCAAGCGATGCTCCAAGGCGCGGGGATCGCGGCGAACGTGACCGGCCGGCCCAAGCACATCGCCAGCATTGCCAGCAAGATGAGCGCCAAGGATCTTGCGTTTGAGCGCGTCTTCGATCAAAGCGCCCTGCGCGTGGTCGCTGGTTCCGTCGAGCATTGCTACGAGGTTCTGGCGCTGGTGCACGAACGCTGGCATCCCATTGAAAGCGAGTTCGACGACTACATCGTCAAGCCCAAGGCCAACGGATACCAGTCGCTGCACACGGTGGTGGAGGATGACGACGGCAAACCGGTGGAGATCCAGATTCGGACTCGGCGCATGCATGAACAGGCCGAGTTGGGTGTGGCGGCGCATTGGCGCTACAAGGAAGGTGGCGCACAGGATCGAAGTGAGACGGAGAAAGTTGCCTGGTTGCGCCGACTACTCGACTGGCAACGCGACGTCGAACCCGTGCGTGGCCCGCAGGGCATCGACCGCGTCTACGCTTTGACGCCGCAGGGGCGTGTCGTCGAGTTGCCGCAAGGCGCGACCGCAATTGATTTTGCCTATCACGTGCACACCGAATTGGGGCATCGCTGCCGCGGGGCGCGGGTCGATGGTGCGCTGGTGTCTCTGAATACCGCGCTTCGGACCGGCCAGACCGTCGAGATCATTAGCGCCCGCAGCGGCGGACCCAGCCGCGACTGGCTCAACCCCGAGCTCGGGTTTCTCGCCAGTGCACGATCCAAGGCCAAGGTGCGGCAATGGTTCCACGCCCAGGAGCACGAGCAGTCGGTTGCCGCGGGGCGCGAAACCATTTTGCGCGAGTTGCAGCGTCTGGGGCGCACCGCCGTAGGTCTTGAGGATTTGGCGCGGCGTTTGGGCTACGCGACGGTCGAAGAGATGTCCGTGGCGGCGACCAAGGACGAATTTAGTTTACGCAGCATCGAACAAACGCTCGCCGGTACGACTCCTCCGGTCGAAGAGCCGTTTGCGCCGCTGGAGCGCCCCAGACCGCCCGCCGCGGGCCGCGGAGCGGTCCTGGTCGTCGGGGTCGATTCGCTACTCACGAGTCTGGCACGTTGCTGTCGGCCCATTCCACCGGACGCCATTGTTGGCTTCATTACGCGCGGCCGTGGAATTTCGGTTCACCGTGCTAGTTGCGCCAACGCGCGCACCCTTCTGTCACGCCAGCCGGAGCGCCTGATCGAGGTGCAGTGGGACGCGGGTGCGGCGGCCGCCGAAGCGGCCTATCCGGTGGAACTGGTCGTTTTGGCCAACGACCGACAGGGACTGCTACGGGACGTAACAGAGGTATTTGCGCGCGAAAAATTCAATGTCCTGGGAGTCCACACGGTCACCCAACGCGAGCAAGCGCAGATGCACTTCACCGTTGCCGTGCCCGACAGTCTGGCGCTGCGACGGTGCTTGGCGCAGTTGGGCGAGGTCAAAGGCGTGTTGGTTGCGCGCCGAAAGTGAGCGCCCGACAAAAGATCAAAACGGCGCCAAGTAGATGCGCTCGCCCCGCCGCATGGGTGGCGGACGACGCGGGAAGTTCCGTGCTGCCCAGCGCAGCAGACACACCAGAAGTCTCTGGGCGAGGAAACCGGTGGGCGCCGCGCGCCCGCTAGGCGATGGCCGCCTCACCCTGCACCGCAAGCAGATCGAAGTGGCGCGCATATCGAGGATGCAGGTTGTCCAGCGACAGCCACATCAGAAAGTCCGCGCTGTTAAAGTCCGGATCCCAGGCGGGTTCGCCACAGACCTTTGCCCCGAGTCGCAAATAACCCTTTATCAGCGGCGGGATTTCGATCGCTTCGGCGCGAGGGATCTCCTCGTGGGGAAACGGCATGAGCGGAAATGCTCTGTGCGCGGGGTCGGAGAGATACGCCTGCAGTTTGTCTCGCAGCGCTGCGGCTTGCATGCCGCCGTCGGCCAGAGGCGCGCTCGCGCACCCTATCAAGTGGCGGTACTGACCACGACGCATGTACTGCGCCAAGCCCGCCCACAGCATCAAGATGGCAGAACCGGTACGGTGCTCCGCATGCACGCACGAACGGCCGACTTCGATCAGAGACGCCCGCAGGTGCCCGAGGCGTGACAGGTCGAATTCGGATTCCGAATACAGTCGCCCAATCTGCGCTCGCCGATGCGGCGGAAGAATCCGGTAGGTTCCAACGACCTGTCCGGTTTCGCGAACCCGCACTATAAGATGGTCGCAGTAAAGGTCGAACTCGTCACGATCGATGGAGCCCTGGGCGTTGCCCAGATTTGCTCCCAGTTCTTCGGCAAAGACCGCAAAACGCAAGCGTTGCGCTTCCTCTAGATCTGCTGCACTGCGGGCCAAACCGATGCTCAGTGCTCCTGAGGCTCGTGCAGCATCAAGGCTAGGCACGCTGGGTTGGCCGGATTTGGCGTTAGCCATAGTCGGATTCCCAAGAAACGCGATGCGCGCAGCCTAGTGAGGAGCTTTTACAGTTCTGTGTACAGAAAATTACGAGCGCGTGACATCGCCATATTTGTCAAGGCGCGTTTTCGCATGCGAAGCCTGTGGCAGCCTTTCGACGCCACAGCGTGGCGGCCACGTTGGCCGTGGGCTCCTCATCCCGGGCGCCCATGGGGCCTCGTGTATCATGATTTGTTTGCAGCAGGCGCGTAGCTCAGCTGGTTAGAGCACCACCTTGACATGGTGGGGGTCGTTGGTTCGAGTCCAATCGCGCCTACCATGGTTGTACCTGCCGGGCAGGCGCTTGTTTTTCTCACGCGCAGGCTTTTTGCGGGCCCGCGGGAGCGATGTCACGAATTCGGCGCTCAAAGCTGACGAAGCGGGCGCTTTGGCCGCAGTCCGATACCATTAGATTTGCCGCGGAGTGCCTGCGCGCAGCGACAAAAGTGCGGCTCGACCGCGCTTTTTTTTTGAAAGAGCGGCTGGGCTTTGGGGATGCCAAGCGTGTCGGAGAGCGCAATGATCGCAGTTACCCTTCCGGACGGTTCCGTGCGCGCTTTCGAGCGCCCGGTAACCGTTGCCGAAGTGGCCGCCGCAATTGGTCCGGGACTGGCAAAAGCGGCGGTGGCGGGCAAGATCGACGGCAAGCTGGTGGACACGTCGCACCGGATCGAGCACGACGCGAAACTCGCCATCGTCCTGGACCGGGATCCCGAGGGTTTGGAGGTCATCCGGCATTCCACGGCGCATCTTCTGGCCTACGCCGTCAAGGAGCTTTTCCCCGAAGCGCAAATCACGATCGGACCGGTAATCGAGAACGGTTTTTATTACGACATCGCGTACAGGCGGCCATTTACGCCCGAGGACCTCGAGGCGCTCGAGCGCAAGATGCGCGAACTTGCCGCACGCGACGAACCGGTCCGCCGCGAGATATGGAACCGCGCCGACGCGGTCGCGTTTTTTGAATCCATCGGTGAAAGGTACAAAGCGGAAATCATCAGCGGCATCGCCGACACAGAGGAGATCTCTCTGTACCGAGAGGGCAATTTCGTCGATCTGTGCGTGGGCCCACACGTGCCTTCGACGGGCAAGTTGCGAGTCTTCAAGCTCATGAAAGTTGCAGGTGCGTACTGGCGAGGCGACAGCCGCAATGAAATGCTGCAACGGATCTACGGGACGGCTTGGGCGAAGAAGGAGGAGCAAGACGCATACCTGCACATGCTGGCCGAGGCCGAAAAGCGAGACCATCGCAAGCTGGGCCGCGAGCTCGATTTGTTTCATCAGCAAGACGAGGCCCCGGGCTTGGTTTTTTGGCACCCCAAGGGTTGGACCATCTGGCAGCAAGTGGAGCAGTACATGCGCCGGGTTTATCAAGACAACGGTTATCAGGAGGTCAGGGCGCCGCAGATTCTGGATCGCAGCATCTGGGAGAAAACCGGGCACTGGGACAATTTCCGCGAGAACATGTTCACGACGGAGTCGGAGAATCGGCACTACGCAATTAAGCCGATGAACTGCCCGGGACATCTACAGATTTACAAGTCGGACCTTCGCTCGTATCGCGATTTGCCCCTACGTTACGGCGAGTTTGGCCAATGTCACCGCAACGAGCCGTCCGGCGCTCTGCACGGAATCATGCGCGTGCGGGGTTTCACACAAGACGACGGTCACATCTTCTGCACGGAGGACCAGATCCTTCCGGAATGCGTGGCGTACACCGCGCTGCTGCAGAAGGTCTACGGGGATTTCGGGTTTACGGACATCAGCTACAAGGTCGCGACGCGTCCGCCGCAGCGCATTGGCGCTGACGACTCCTGGGACCGTGCCGAGCAGGCGCTTCAGGAGTCTCTTCGAAAATCGGGCTGCTCGTTTACTTTGAGTCCGGGCGAGGGGGCTTTTTATGGCCCGAAGATCGAGTATCACCTCAAAGACTCGATTGGCCGTTCATGGCAGTGCGGAACAATTCAGGTCGATTTCGCGATGCCCGGTCGGCTGGGAGCCGAATACGTGGCGGAGGACAACACTCGGCGCGTGCCGGTCATGCTGCATCGCGCAATCGTGGGGTCCCTGGAGCGATTTATCGGCATCCTTATTGAGCACTACGCCGGCGCCTTGCCGGTTTGGCTGGCGCCCGAGCAGTTTGCCGTTGCCAGCATCTCGGAGCATTTTGCATCCTACGCGCAGGAAGTACTGCAACTCTTGAAAAAACAAGGTCTTAGAGGAAGCGCGGATTTGCGCAATGAGAAAATCGCCTATAAAATTCGCAGTCTTGCACTGCAAAAGCTTCCCTACATCCTTGTGGTTGGGGAAAAAGAGATGCAGGGCGGAACGGTGGCTGTGCGGGCACGTGGCGGCGTCGACCTAGGGGTAATGACGCCTGCGGCCTTTGCCGAGCGGCTGCGGCTCGATGTCGAGCAGCGGCGGTCGACCTGAGCGAGGCGGCACGGCCGAAGATGAAAGCACTTGGAGCGTAGAGCCATCGCAAACGAACGCGCGCATCGCATCAACGGCGAGATTACGGTCCCCGAAATCCGTCTCATCGGGGCCCAGGGTGAGCAGTTAGGCGTGGTTCGCACGGCTGAGGCTCTGCGGATGGCCGAGGAGGGCAACGTAGATCTGGTGGAAATTGCCCCAACGGCGGAACCTCCGGTGTGCCGGATGATGGATTACGGCAAGTTTCGCTATCAGGAGCAGAAACGAGCCCACGAAGCCAAACTCAAACAGCGCCAGATTCAGGTCAAGGAGATCAAATTTCGTCCGGCCACGGACGAGAACGATTACCTCACCAAAATACGCAAACTCACCGAGTTTCTGGAGGAGGGAGACAAGGCCAAGGTGACAATGCGGTTTCGCGGCCGTGAAATGGCGCACCAGGAGCTGGGACTGAAAGTACTCGAGCGCGTGAAGGCGGACCTGGAGCCGTTGAGCCAGGTGGAGGCGATGCCACGTCTCGAAGGACGCCAGATGGTGATGGTGCTGGCGCCGCGAAAGAAAAAGTAATTGCATTGACCCGTTGTTGCAGCGGCTTGCCGCTGAAAGAGGGAATCGATGCGACCTGCGCCCAGGAACAGGGGCGCCAACAAGTGCTGCAGGCTCGTAAAGCTCCGATCCGTGTCGGACGCCCGGCGGCATCAACGAAGAAAGAGGGCAAGAAATGCCAAAGCTAAAGACCAAAAAGAGCGCGGCGAAGCGATTCAAAGTTCGCGCGAGCGGCTCGATCAAGCGTGGGCAGGCGTTTAAGCGCCACATTCTTACGAAGAAGACGACCAAGAACAAACGCCAGCTGCGTGGCGCGGTGAACCTGCATCCCGCCGACGAATCGTCGGTGCGGCGCATGCTGCCCTACGCCTGATTGGCGCCCACTCCCGTCTCGAATAGTCGAAGGAAACTGCCATGCCCCGAGTAAAACGCGGCGTAACGGCGCGTGCGCGCCACAAGAAGGTTCTGTCGGCTGCCAAGGGTTTTACGCAGCGTCGCAATAACGTATTTCGGATCGCCAAAGAAGCGGTCATGAAAGCGGGCCAGTACGCATATCGCGACCGGCGTGCCCGCAAACGGGTGTTCCGCTCACTGTGGATCGCGCGCATCAATGCCGCCGTGCGGGAGCACGACTTGTCCTATAGCGTGTTTATGAGCGGTTTGCGCAAGGCGCAGATCGATCTGGATCGCAAGGTGCTGGCGGACATGGCCGTGCTTGACAAACCGGCGTTCGCGGCCATCGTCGAACAGGTCAAGACGGGCCTGGCCCGTTAGAAGGACCGTCGCGCGCAGGGTGCGGGCGAATCCGCACCCTCCTGGCGGCGTGAGTCCGCTCGCGTCGACGCCCCCTGATTCTTGCCATGGATCCGCTCGATTCCCTCATTGCCGATGCCCGGCGTGCGTTCGCGGCGGCAGCGCAGCCGGCAGTGCTCGAAAACGAGAAGGCGCGCTTTCTGGGTAAGGGCGGGTCCATTACGGAGCTGCTCAAGGGCTTAGGCCAGCTCGACGCCGAGCAGAGGCGCGCGCAAGGCGCACGCATCAATGCGGCCAAGCAGCGCATCGAAGAGCTGCTGCAAGCGCGTCGCGAAGAATTGGCGCAACTCGAGCTCGACGCCCGCCTGGCGGCGGAGGCAATCGACGTGAGCCTGCCCGGCCGCAGTTCCAGCACGGGTGGCATACACCCGATCATGCGGACCTGGCTGCGGATCGAGGAGATCTTCTCGTCCATCGGATTTGACGTAGCCGACGGTCCAGAAATCGAAAACGATTGGTACAACTTTACGGCGTTGAACAATCCGGAGAACCATCCGGCGCGTTCGATGCAAGACACGTTCTACGTCGATGTGCACGATGCAAGCGGAAACCCTTTGCTTTTGCGCACGCACACCTCGCCCATCCAGGTGCGCTACGCGCAACAGACACCGCCGCCGCTGCGCGTGATTGCGCCGGGGCGTACCTACCGGGTCGACAGCGACGCTACCCATTCGCCGATGTTTCACCAGGTTGAGGGGTTGTGGATCGACGAAAACGTCAGTTTCGCGGACCTCAAGGGTGTCTACACGGAGTTTTTGCGGCGCTTTTTCGAAACCGACGAACTGCAGGTTCGTTTTCGTCCGTCGTATTTCCCTTTCACGGAGCCATCGGCCGAAATCGACATGATGTTCACAAGTGGGCCGCGCAAGGGCCGGTGGCTCGAAATTTCCGGCGCCGGAGAGGTTCATCCGCACGTCGTGCGCAACTTCGGATTGGACCCCGAGAGCCATATCGGCTTTGCATTTGGTTCGGGTCTGGAGCGGCTGACGATGCTGCGCTATGGCGTCGGCGATCTGCGCCTGTTTTTCGAGGGCGATTTGCGGTTTCTCGAACAGTTCAATCGCTGAGCCGCCGTGAGGATTGCACTTGAATGGTTGCGCGAGATGGTGCCGACCCGGGAGGAGCCGGCAACACTGGCTGAGCGCCTGACCATGGGAGGGCTGGAAGTCGAGGAGCCCGAAGCAGCTCCCACCTTCTCCCAAGTTGTCGTCGCCCGTGTGCTGCAGGTGCAGCGGCATCCAAACGCGGATCGACTCACAGTCTGTCAGGTTGACACGGGCGGTGGTGCGGCGCGAACGGTCGTCTGCGGAGCGCCCAACGTTGCCGAAGGTCTGACCGTGCCCTGCGCGCTCCCCGGAGCCCACCTGGCGGGCGATTTCGTCATTCGAGTCTCAACGGTCCGAGGTGTGCGCTCCGAGGGAATGCTGTGCTCCGCGCGCGAACTCGGATTGTCCGAGGACGCCCAAGGGCTGCTGGTCTTGGAAGGAACTCTGGTTCCGGGTACCGATTTGCGCGAGGCCCTCGGTCTGGACGAATCCGTGTTCGAAATCAAGACGACGCCCAATCGGGGCGATTGTCTGAGTGTTTTGGGTGTCGCGCGCGAGTTGGCGGCCCTAAGCAGACAAACGCTCAAACCGCCAGCGACACGTCGTGCTGCGGTCAACACCGATGAGCAGCTGGCAGTGCGCATCGATGCGCCGGAGCTTTGCGGGAGATTTTCCGGACGGGTCTTGCGCGGCCTGAACGCGCGCGCCGCAACGCCCGCGTGGATGAAGCGGCGCCTGGAACAGTCCGGGCAACGCTGCGTCTCGGCGTTGGTGGATATTTCCAACTATGTCATGTTGGAGCTCGGCCAGCCGTCGCACGTCTTTGACTTGCAGAAGGTCGACGGCGACATCGAAGTGCGATGGGCCCGAGCGGGCGAGACGATTCATCTACTCAACGAACAGGTGGTGGAACTCGACACGGAACTTGGTGTCGTCGCCGACCGCAAGGGTGCCGAGGCCATCGCCGGGATCATGGGCGGAATGTCTTCGTCGGTGACCCTTGACACCCGAGACGTGTTTCTCGAGGCGGCGTTTTGGTGGCCGCAGGCCATACAGGGAAGGTCCAAGCGACTGGGTATTTCCTCGGAGGCGGCGCATCGCTTTGAGCGCGGCGTGGATTTTGCCGCCACGACAGTCGCGCTGGAGCGGCTCACCGAGCTCATGGTGCAGGTCTGCGGCACCGCGCACACCCGCGTAGGACCCGTCAGCGACGTCATCGCGCGGCTGCCCGAGCGCCAACCCGTTGCCCTGCGTCGGGCCCGGCTGCAGCGCGTCCTGGGCATCGCGTTGTCCTCGGCACAGGTTCAGGGCTGCTTTGATCGGCTGGGTCTTGCCTACCGGCGCGAAGACGACGTGTTTTACGTGACGCCGCCCAGCTTTCGCTTTGACCTGCAGCTCGAGGTCGATCTTGTCGAAGAGATCGCACGCGTACATGGCTACGCATCAATTCCGGCCGATCCTCCGCTCGCCCGTGCGCGCATGCGGGTGCAGCGCGAGGATGCGCGCACGGCCCATGATCTACGCAAAACCATGGCAGCGGCCGGCTACCAGGAGTTGATCAACTTTAGTTTTGTGCCCGAGTCCTGGGAATCGGACTTTGGCGCTGATGCCGGGGCGCAGATTCGAGTTTTGAATCCGATTGCAGGCCAGTACAGCGTGATGCGCAGCAACCTGCTGGCTGGACTCGTATCGAATCTGCGCTACAACCTCAATCGGCAGGCCACCCGGGTGCGCACGTTCGAACTCGCCAGTGTCTACCGTCGCGGCACAAGTCCCCCGGACGTCTCGCAGGCCGTCGCCGGCGTCGAGCAGCCGCTGCATCTTGCGGCGCTTGCCTTCGGGGGTGCCGAGGAGGAGCAGTGGGCTGTGCCCGCGCGGTCGGTGGATTTTTTCGATGTGAAGGGTGACCTTGAGCGACTGCTACGCCCGGCAGAAACCCGGTTCTCGCCTGCGCAGCAAACCGATCGCCTCTACGCGGCCTTTCACCCGGGGCGCTGCGCCCGAATTGTGCTGCACGATGCAACGATCGGCTGGATTGGCGAGTTGCATCCGCGCCTGTGCAAAATCTTCGAACTCGCCACGGCGCCGGTGCTTTTTGAGCTGACCGTTGCTCCGCTGCTACACGTCGGGCTGCCTTCGCTGCTGCCCGTAGCGCGCTTCCCGGCTCTTATCCGAGACATTGCGGTATGGGTCGAGGGCTCGGTGCGAGCCGGCGAGGTACTCGAAGATCTGCGCGGCTTGGCCGTTTCCGAGCCGAAGCTCTCCTGCGTTCGGACAATACGGCTTTTCGATGTTTTTCGACCCGTGGACGGTTCTCCCCGGGGCGGTTCGCCGACAGAGGCTAGCGGCTTGTTAAATAAGGAAAAAAGCCTTGCGTTCCGGATAGTTCTGCAAGATACTCATCGTTCGCTGGCGGAAGCAGATGCCGACGCAGCGCGCGCCACGATCGTCGAGCAGCTGTTAAAGCGCTGGGGCGCAAGGGTGCGCCAGTAGGCGCTACCGACCAGCAAAAACATCAAATTACAGCGGCGAGTTACACCGTCCCATGACGTCCGTTAATCTTCCCGACGTACCCGTGGCAGCGAAGCTGCCTTCCGCTTCGGCGCAAACGGTGGCCGAACGTGAGATCCGCACCACGACCAAGGCCGAAATTGCCGACGCTCTCTTCGAGCGTCTGGGTTTGAATAAGCGCGAAGCCAAGGACATGGTTGACGGTTTTTTTGAGGAAATTTGCCTGGCCTTGGCTCGGGGCGAGGCCGTAAAACTGTCGGGATTCGGTAACTTCCAATTGCGCGACAAACCTACACGTCCCGGCCGTAATCCCAAAACCGGCGAGGAGATCGCAATTACGGCGCGGCGCGTGGTTACCTTTCACGCGAGCCAAAAGCTCAAGGCGACAGTAACGCGCACGCTGGGGCGCTGAGCGCCAGCACCTGCAGCGCAACCTCGTATCCGGAGCGGCGCATCGATGTCCAAGACTGCCGGAGCCGACCGCGATGGTGCGCATCCCCTGCCATCGATTCCGGCCAAGCGCTACTTCACCATTGGTGAGGTGAGCGATTTATGCGCGGTCAAACCGCACGTGCTGCGGTATTGGGAACAGGAATTCACACAACTCAAACCCGTCAAGCGACGTGGCAACCGGCGCTACTACCAGCATCATGAAGTCTTGCTCATTCGGCGCATCCGCGAGTTGCTCTACGAAGAGGGTTTCACCATTAATGGCGCTCGCAATCGTCTCGATGGCAACGGTGCGGCATCCACCGGCCGGCGCCGTAGCGGCCGTTCCGAGACCGTTGCGGGCGAGCGAGTAGCGGAAGCCCCAACGAATGCATCGGCGGCACAGGCAGAGCCGCCCGTTGACGCGAAAACCGATCCATTGCATCTGATGCGAACGGAACTCGAGTCTATTCGGGCGCTGCTCGCCCGAAGGGCCGAGGACACGTCGTCCCGGTGAGACAGGCCTAGTGCTGCGTGTACAATCGCTTCCCTTCGGGGCGTAGCGCAGCCTGGTAGCGCACTTGCATGGGGTGCAAGGGGTCGCGAGTTCGAATCCCGCCGCCCCGACCAAATAATCAAAGAGTTAGCTGGGATGCATTAGCTCAACACGCGACCCCTTCGGATCCAAGCTAATACCTAGCTAATACTTTGCACCGGTCGGAACCCTCGATCCGCAGGTTCGACGTAGCCCGACGCGCTGACGACCATCAACGCGCGTCGAGCGCGGCAACGTAGATTGCGGCGCCAAAGCTCGACGAACAAACGATTGGTAAATCCGGCATCCACAAGCCAAGAAACTGAGAAGTGAGTATATGAAAATGAATTGACGCCCGAGCGCGGCCCTTGTCGCTTCATGCCTGCACGCAGGTTGCAGCGTGTACATGGCCGCCAACAAGAAAGGGGCTGACTTTGAAGACTTGGAAGCGTGCAAAACAAAAACTTGCCTGCTCGCCACCGGTGCTGAACCGCTTCAAATTTCAAATCTACCGCCCGACACCGAAGCCTATAAGGTGCTAAAAGCGCAGGGATCCACTGGACGCGCAGTGATGCACGGATTGGTTGATGTTGCGACGCTCGGAATCTGGGAAGTAGCAGGAACCCCGATAGAAAGTTCCTACGATAAAGAAAAGTACTACGCGATACGCGTGACCTATGAAACGGGCACGGAGAACATCAAGCAGATCGCGCTAGCGCAATAGGCCATCGGTCGCCACAAAGACCTGAAACCAGGTGATCGGGATTCCGCGCGCGGGCTGCGCGTTTTGGGAGCGAGAGCCGAAGGCTGACGACGAATGACGCAGGCGCGGTTGTAGCACCCCGGTCGTTGTCGAAGTTGTCTGGGGTTGAAAGAAAAGACGGATCAATCGTTGTTGGGGATTGTGGCGGTGGGCTTGAGCTTTCTCCCAACGGGATCTTTGTCGCCTCGTAGCACGAGCATGTTCAGTCACTGGACTCCGCGGGGTAGCTCAGGACTCTGGAAGGGCGATGAGCCCACGCCGCCTGGTGAGGACTAGAGGCTCATCAACCTGTACCTGCGAGACTGTGCGGCGTCGAATCGCAAGCTAAATTTCCGGTTGAAGCACGCGGCGATTTTCGCTTTCCAGGCGACAGGCCAGTTGTCTTGATTCGCGCCACGGCTGCAATGATCGGCCAGTTACGCTCGCCGGCGTTCCGTTTCCGGTACGCTGATTTGGCGTGCCGCCGCGAAGCAGTGGGCGGGACTGCGCCGCTGCGTCCGACGCCGATGCCTCAAAATTCAAGGTCCCGAAACCGGGCGGCCGCCGAGGGCGAAGATCCGGCCAGAAGCGGTCTCCGATTGCAGAGCTCTGAAGTTCCTGAAAGCAAATCGACGGAAACTCGCGGCATATCCCGAAAACGTGAAAAAGCTTTGCTGCAAGCGAATGTAAGACCAAGTTGAACATGCATGTGATGTTCGCCAGTCCCGTTCCGAGTGTCCGAATGCCCTAATCACATATCGGGCAAAGTTTGACGACTACGGCCTACGTGTTCACGATTGGGGGGTAGCCACTCGATAACGATTCTCGTCGTAAAAGCAAGGACGCGCCAAGGCGACCTTGGCTCTTAGGTGGAGAAAAACATGGAAGTCAAAGGTGCAACCCTTTTGTACACATTGGCTACTCTGATGATCACATTCGCGGGGTTCTCGGCGCTCTTGTTGACTCTTCGACCGGCCGCTGGAGCGAAGTTGTCACTGCTTGACAGATTCCTTGCAAAAACGATCATGACGCACATTTTCGTATTGACGGCGGCGGCGCTGCTGCCGGCGCTACTTGCGCTCTACGAGATTGAGGAAACGTGGATTTGGCGAGGCTCTGGTGTGCTTTTCGCACTACCGATGCTGTCTCTTCAGGTCACCTATCCGCGCCGACGCCGCAAGGTGGTCGGCAAAGGACCGCCGCCGGCAATATTCGCGGTTTTCGTTGTATTCGGCGCCGCCGTGACACTGGCGATGCTTGGCTACGTTGTAGAAGGCCTCCAATACAGCGCCGCAGCCTACATCACGGCGTTGACGATCGACTTCTTTACGGTCATTTTCGGCTTCGTAATCGCGCTCGATGTCATTATGCAACAACCAATGGAGGTGTCGGGGCGGCCGGGCGGCGGCTTGTAATACGCGGATTAGCGGACAGATACAAATAAGACGCGTGTAGTTTTCCCCCAGATTCGCTCTTGCGAAATCCTGCGACCGCTATTGGGGCGCGCTCATGTTTCCTTTGGGTTGCGGTTTCAACCGGTCGATTCCCCGCGGCCGGGTAATCCGCTTTCGGGATCTTGTCGGGTTTGGGGCAGATCGCTATCGTCGGCGGACGGCCAATCTGTCTCGCCTGAGGAAACGAACACTCGATGCTGCCGACGAACTTAATGCGCCGCTGGAGCCGGATGATCTGGGTGCAACAGCCCGCAAGGCGGGTCGTCCTCGACGTCGGGCTGCACGCGCTTGCGGTAAGCGCGGACCTGCTGCCGTCGGTTCGGCAGCGAATGGCCGCTAGCCGCCTCGTCGAGGACATCGAATATGCGCGCCACGGCGACGTGTCCCTGCGGCTCGACCTGCTCGTCCCGCAAGCGCCGCCGCCGCATCCGGTCCTTGTTTACCTGCATGGAGGCGCCTTCGCAATCGGATCCAAGCGCACGCACCGGGCCCTCGCCGCTGCCTACGCGTCGCGGGGCTACCTCGTCTGCAATGTCGACTACCGCCTCGCGCCAGAGCATCCGTTTCCCGCCGCCGTCGAGGACGCCTGCGCCGCGTGGCGCTGGGCGGTCGACCACGCCGCGCAGTACGGAGGCGACCCGCAACGCGCCGCACTGGCTGGAGAATCGGCAGGCGCGAACCTGGCGCTGGCCGTTACGCTCGCCTGCTGCACGCCGAGGCCGGAACCGTACGCAGCGCGGCTGTTCGAGCGCGGCGTTGCGCCGCGCGCCGTGCTGCTTTACTGCGGTTTTTTGCAAGCCAGCATGCCAAAGCGCCACCGGCGGCCCGGCATCTCTGCGCTAGCCGCGCGCGTCGCGCACGACGTCTCGCGCTCGTACCTGGGCGAATCCGCCGAGCGCCCCGGACCAGAGCACGCGCTCGCGGATCCCCTGCTGGTTGTCGAGGCGATGGTCGCGGCGCCACCGCTGCCGCCGATCTTCATCGCTGTAGGGCTTGACGATCCGGTCGCCGATGACTCGCTGCGCCTCGCACGCGCATTGCAGCGGCTGCGGTCGCCTTGCGAAGTGCACGAATACCCTGGCGAAACGCACGCCTTTCATGTGATGTTCTGGCGGACGGAGGCGAGGCGCTGTTGGCGCGATACTTTCACTTTCCTCGATCGATGGTTGCCTGCGCAGCCGTATTCAGGGCAGGCATCGGCGAAAAGGACGAACCCAACGCGCTGATCGAGTCGATGGACCGATGCGAAGGACCGCGTCTCGCACTGCCGAACGCCTAACGCGCCTGAGCAAGGAGCGCTTGTTTCTTCTCGCGCATCTTGCGACCGCGCGATAGCAGCCGCGAAATCCCCCATAACTTCGGTCACCGTTGCCGCAGTCCTGCCTCGCGAAAGCATTGCGCGCAAGGCCAGCATCGCTGCAGACCTCTGTCTTGATGGTTGCAGGGGCTCGCTTCAAACGTTTTTTCAAAGTGATGCGGGTCCGGCCCGTAACATAAGTCTCGTAACCGATTTCCCGTTTGTCGCGACGGAACCCACGTTTGTCTGCAAACCCCTAGACCGTAGCCAGCTTAGTTTGGTTTCCCGCAATCGTTTACCGGACTGCTGGCCATTGGCAGAGTCCGCTATCGGGCAACACGCCAACAGCTCTGACCGGCCAGGGCCCGTCCTTCCTGAACTCCAACGAGCAGCCATCGAAATGACTGCTCTCGCCGGAAACCTGCCGGACAGCCTACGTGAACAACTCGGCGTAGAGCAGCCGGCGCACTTCGATCCGTCAAAGGCAGCAATGCGCTCGAAACCAGCCATTGGCCGCACAACGGAGCCGAAACTTGTTTGAGCGAGTTCCGGCTCCGGAAAGTGGCCATTTGCACTCGCGCAAAGCTAACAGTCAACGCGCGCATAACTAGAGTCGGCAACGCATCCGGCTTCAGCGAGAACCGCACAGCGGGGAATAGAATGGTCGACCCGCTGAATCACTTCCAAAGTGTCATGCCGCCATTCGCTCGCAATTGCGATGGAAACCACCGAGCTCACGGCGGCGTTTGCATTCTTTCCCTTCGGGCGTAGTAAAAGTAAACGGCGACACTTAGGAAGTTGATCAACACCGCGATTACGTTCCATAAAACCACCGGTCGCGAGGTGATAAGTAAACCGTAGTACACCCACAGTATTTGAAAAACACCCATGATGCCCGCCATCCGCGGGTTCATCCCGCCGCTTGACCGTCTCCTGAACATAGCAATCACATCCGGCGCGGCGGCAAACGTCGTGCCGAATCCTGCTGCCAATCCCACAACCTCGGATCGCTGCAGTGACGGTACCAGGAGGCTTGACGTGTCCTGCACGACCAGTTCTCCACACCCGCCAAGCACAAGCATGCTCAACGCGAGAGCAGAGAGAGTCGCTTTCCTGATGGGATACATCAGCTAATTCCGCGATCGATGTTCATTTTGGCGGAGCGAACCCCGCCAGCTTGCCTGTTTCCAGCCCCTTCTTCGCATCGATTATGCCGAAGAGCTGAATGAGCTTCGCCACCAGGCCTGTCCATCCGGTCTGGTGGCTCGCGCCCAGCCCCGCGCCGTTGTCGCCGTGGAAATACTCATAGAACAGAACGTAGTCGCGCCAGAGCGGATCGTTCTGGAATTTCTCCGTGCCGCCATAGACGGCGCGCTTGCCGTCTTTGTCGCGCAGGAAGATACGAGTGAGCCGGTCGGAGATCTCTTTCGCCACCTCAAAAAGGTTCATCATGTGGCCCGATCCGCTCGGGCATTCGACTTTGAAGTTGTCGCCGTAGTAGAGATAGAAATTCAGGAGCGCCCGGATGATCATGAGGTTGACCGGCATCCAGATCGGCCCGCGCCAGTTGGAATTGCCGCCGAACATGCCGGTGTTCGATTCGGCAGGCAGATAGTCGACGCGATGCTCCTGCCCATCAACGTGGAACACAAATGGGTTTCGCTCATGGAACTTGGACAACGAGCGGATGCCGTAGGGGCTCAAGAACTCGTTTTCATCGAGCATCTTCGACAAGATGCGACGCAGCCGCACAGGATTCACCAAGGCGAGAATGCCGCGTTCCGCCACGCCCAGGTGCCCCGGGCCTGTCGGATGGATGGTCTCCATGAGTTCCGGCATTTGGCGCATGCGCAACCGAACAGCCTCGGCCACTCGCGGCACGCGCTCACGCTCCCACTTTTCCACGACGGTGGTCGCGCAGATAGGCAGTAGGCCGACCATTGAGCGCACCTTGAGTCGTGTCGAGCTGCCATCAGGAAGCACTAGCAAATCGTAGTAGAAACCGTCGTCCTCGTCCCACATGCCATCGCTCCTGTTCATACCCGCCGCGATGTAGGTGAAGTGCTCGGCAAACTTGAAAGCCATGTCCTCATAGGTCGGATCGCGGGCAGCAAGCTCAAAAGCAAGTTCAAGCATGCTCTGGGTGAAGACCGCCATCCACGCGGTACCGTCCGCCTGCTCGAGGTGGCCGCCCGTGGGCAACGGCGCGCTGCGATCGAACACACCGATGTTGTCGAGCCCGAGGAACCCGCCCTCGAAGACGTTCTTGCCGAAGCGGTCCTTGCGGTTCACCCACCAGGTGAAATTGAGCATGAGCTTGTTGAACGCAGACTTCAGGAATTCCACATCGAGCTCGCCCCGCTGCAACTGCTCGGTGCGTAGCAGGAACAGCGTCGCCGACGCATGCACTGGAGGATTTACGTCGCTGAAATTCCACTCGTAGGCGGGAAGCTGGCCGTTCGGGTGGATATATCTGCCGCTCACCATCAGCAACATCTGCTCCTTGGCAAAGTCGGGATCGACGATTCCGATCGGCAGAGTGTGAAACGCCAGATCCCACGCTGCGTACCATGGATACTCCCACTTGTCCGGCATCGAGATGATGTCGTCGTTGACCATGTGGAACCACTCGCGATTGCGGAACTGGCGGCTGCCGCGATGCAGCGGATGGGCATGGTGTTCCTTAAGCCACTGGTCGCCGTCCCAGTAGAAGTACTGCTTCGACCACAGCATGCCGGCAATCGCCTGGCGCATCACACTCGCCGCATCGGCGGAGACTGACGCCGGGGTGACAGCACGATAGAACTCGTCGGCCTCGCGTAGCCGGTTCGCGAATATCTCGTCGAAACCGCCGCCGAACAGCGGCCTGCTGCGGCCGCCGGCTGGCGCTGCTTTCATCAAACGCAGCTTGATCACCTTGAACTTGCCGCCATCCACAGCCAATCGGTAATGCGCCGATGCCTTGGTGCCGACCTTCTCAGGGTTAGCCGCGTCTATTTGCCCGTGAACGATGTAATTGTTGATGCCATCCTTCAGGTACGGGCCGACATCGGGATAATCAAGCCCCAGGCGCGCGTGGTTCGTCGAGTTCTCGGTGAAGAGCAGCGGCGCATCGCCTTCGCAGTGCAGTACATATTCGCCCAGCACGGTGTGGCTTGCCGCGACAGAGCGCGCGCCGGCCGGTCCATCAACCTGCTTCATCAGCGGCTGTTCCGCTGGTCTGGCTATCCACGTCGCCCAGTCATTGCGAAACCAGAGTGTCGGTAGTACGTGAATTTCGGCCGTCTCAGGACCACGGTTGTGCACGGCTATGCGGATAAGAATGTCTTCAGGACCGTCCTTCGCGTACTCAACAAACACGTCGAAATAGCGGTCCTCGTTGAAGACGCCCGTGTCGAGCAGTTCGTACTCGAATTCGTCCCGGGTGCGCCGCCGGTTCGTTTCCACAAGGTCCGCGTAGGGAAAAGCCGCCTGCGGATACTTGTAGAGAAATTTCATGTATGAGTGCGTCGGCGTGCTGTCGAGGTAGAAGTAATACTCCTTCACGTCCTCGCCGTGGTTGCCTTCGCTGTTGGTCAAGCCGAACAGACGTTCCTTGAGGATCGGGTCCTTCCCGTTCCACAGCGCGAGGGCGAAACACAGCCGCTGCTTGTCGTCCGAGATGCCACCCAAGCCGTCCTCGCCCCAACGGTAGGCGCGCGAGCGTGCCTGGTCGTGAGTGAAGAAATTCCAGGCGTCACCGTTGTCGCTGTAATCCTCGCGCACGGTGCCCCATTGGCGCTCGCTCAGGTAGGGTCCCCACTTCTTCCAAGGACTCTTCTGGTTGCGCGCTTCTTCCAAACGGATTTGCTCGGCGTTCATGGCAGCCATCTCCTCAACGTAATACTGTGTGATCGCCGAAATAAATGCCGCAGCAGGGACGATTGCGTATATATACGTCGACGAGCTTGAAAACCGACCTGTCGACACTATACTGCCTGCCGGCTCGTGACCGACGCGAGAGCGACTACGGAGCGGGCGAAGCAGCAGATCGCGCCCTCAAAGAAGTAATCGGGCCCGGATCCGTGTAATGAGGTAATACTGCCGTCGCGGTAACCACGGACGCGGTCACACTCCGGGACGCGGCGAGCCATGGGACGCTTGCAAAGTTCGTCACCTTGTGTTTCTCAGTTGAGTTTGCGCCGTTAAGGGTGCTGAAGTGCGTGAATTAGGAGGCAGTCGGAGACGACGCAAGTCGAAGAGGTAACTGACGAAAGGGAGATTCGCCATGGCGAATATCGCTGATGGTATTTCTGGAACGTCCGCGCTGGAAAGGTGGATCTTTTGTTCGTGCGTCTTGCTCACGCTGGCCGGTTGCGTGGGCGTGTCGCCGACGCACGTTACCGTCGATCGCATGGACTATGGACAGGTGGTCGCAGAGTCCTGGAAGCGCCAAACGTTGATGAACGTGGTCCGGCTGCGCTATGCCGATGCGCCGGTATTCCTCGAAGTCAATTCGATCATCAACAGCTACACGCTCGGCGGGAATGCGAGCGCGCAGGCAACGATTCCCAGCCGACCGCCTACTCCAGATCTTTACCAGCTTGGCGCGACCGCCAGTTGGTCGAACACACCGACGGTGACCTACCAGCCGGTGATCGGTGATCGTTTCACCAGATCGCTGCTGCAGCCAATTCCTCCGGTTGCGGTTTTCCAACTGCTGCAGGGCGGCTGGCCGGTGAACCTCGTGTTTGGAACGGTGGTTGGCTCGGTCAACGAACTGCGCAATGCCACCTCCGGTATTGCCGCGGATCCCGCTTTCAGCGAGTTGATTGAACGGTTGAGCCGCATTCAGCGTGCCGGCGACATCGGCATTCGCATCGAGGCGCACAAGGACGGCGGCGGTGTTTTGGCTGTGATACGAAGCGCGAAAAGCGGCACTGAGCTAAGCGAAGATAGTCGCCGGGTAAGGGACTTGCTCGGCCTGCCCGCTGACGCGAGTGAATTCGAAATCACGTATGGTTTGGTTCCGCGCAACCGCAACGAAGTGGCCATGCTCACGCGTTCGATGATGGAAATCATGCTGCAACTCGGCGTCGGCATTGATCTGCCGGCCGCGGATGCAACGAGCGGACGGGTGTTGCCAGGCCAATGGCAACCGGGCACCGAGAAGGCCAAGCCGCTCGTGCGTATCCGTTCAGGAACGGAAGCACCGGCGGATGCCTACGCTGCCATCCTGTACAAAGGGAATTGGTTCTGGATAGAGGACACGGACATCGCAAGCAAGCGCACTTTTACTTTTTTGCTGATCCTCTTTTCGCTTGCGGAGACCGGCCAGATGACGGCGGCTCCGATCGTGACGGTGCCTTCACGCTGAACTAACTTCCCCGAAGAATGCTGCGCTGAGTGTCCACTGTGCGAAAATTGCGAATGGTTCCAGAGCCCGAGTCTAGCAAAGGTGACTTGTTGACGGTGATCGAGATATGTCCGCGGATCGAGCGCTGGACAGAGATGGCGAGCATCAAGCCCATATGGCATGAACACGCCTTTTTCATCGGTGGCACGTTTGAGGAGGTTACCCAAAAAAAAGAATACTGACTCGGACGCTGAAGATCGTTTTAAGCTTGGTTGCGCTGTTGCTTGTGCACGGCTGCGGAACAACGCCGACACGGTCGGCGTTTGGGAGAACCGCGGCGTCGGCGAGCGGGGAGGCAAAGCGCTTGGGGCAGCGCTGGGATTGCGTGTCGAGCATGCCCTTCCGGGATCCGAAGCGCAGAGTACGGCGACGATGGCGAACGAATCCCTCCACCGGCGACGAGTGGCGCTGCGCGCGTTTTGTTCCGGGGTGCGCAGATCCTTTATGCTGTGGGGCGGGGCGTGCAGTGCTTGCTCGTGCTCGAAGGAGTCGGTCAGGGTTTCATTGACCGGCGGGGCTTTGGGCAACCTAGTGCGGCAGTAGCGAGCGATGAGGAGTATGGGTCAAGAGGTGCAGGGTGTTTTCGAAAAGGTGGTGTGTCGAAGTCTGCTGGCATGCGGATTGCTGTTGGCCGGCTGTGCCTCGACATCGCAGATGTACAGCTCGCAGATCATCACCGATCCGTCGAGCACGTTACTCAAACCCGGAGAGCTGACGAGCTTCGGCATCGCCTTTATCACCCCCTCGACGGTGACCGGACAGGAGGAGGACAAGCAGGCTCTGGCCCTCGCATTCTCCAAAACGCTCGAGGAGCAGCGCCCGAACACGCGCGTTGTACCCCTGACCGAGACGCTGACCAGCGTCAACCGCGCGGGGCTGTTTGAGAACTATAAGCGGATGATCATTGAATACCGCGATTCGGGTCTGCTGGACCCAATCGCGCTCGCGCAAGTGGGTCAGGCCGCGGATGTCCGCTACGTCGCCGTGTTGAACATGGCAACCTTCCAGCAGGTTTATCACGATCGTCTCGGCGTATTTGGTCTGCGCCTGCTCCAGACCAAGGAGGCCAATATCCGACTCACCCTTCAGATCTGGAACAGTTCGGATGGAAGCGTGGCCTGGGAGGGGGCGCAAGAACTCCACATGGCCGATGAAACCGCCGCGGAGGACGCGGTTTCGTTCGGGATGGTAGTGCAGGCTGCAGCGGAAAAACTCGTCGCCAAGATTCCATAGGCGAAATTTGGCGTGGGCGGCGATGAGAAGCGTCGGCACCCAATGCGCTGGTAGCCCGGCCAGGAGCGGGTCTTGATTGATATGCGCACCGTTTCCGCTGAATTCGGGTTTTTGACCATCGACGCAAGCCAGCGGCACTCCACCCGATGCACTGCGCCGGGGCCTTGCCTCACTCGGCCTCCTGGTGTCTGACGATCCAAAGTGTCAGATCCCAGGCATCGCGAAGCGCAACGAAGAGCAAAAGAGCGACAGATCCTGCAATCGTATAAGTGCCGAGCTCGGTCTGAAACGGCAGCGCAAGCGCTCCGCCAATCAACAGTAGATTGGCGACCGCCGGGGCGCCAGCGTATACGAAGCGGTCGCCTCTGCCGAGTTCTGTGTAGTCGACTTTGCGCAGCATGCCCAGGACCAACCCGGCGTAGCCCATACCGGCAAGGCCGACCGCAACCAATAGTGCGCAGGCGGGCCACGCCGAGGGCCAAGGTGCGAGCATGACCAGGGAGTCGAACAGCACGCCGCCGAAATGCACCAGCGTGGGGGTGAGAAACACATGCACCCCTCGCGCAGCGCGCGATCTCGAAAGACGCGCGCCCAGCGTAATCATTACGAAGAGAAGGCCGATTAGCTGCGCCGCGGCGCTGCCGGCCACGATGTAGAAGTTCTCCCAGGCATGCAGCATCGAGCCTCCCAGGGATGTTGAACGGAGTTCTTGACGACAATGTACCGCCGGGACGCAGACGCAGGGGACCGACGAGCCTGCGCGCGGACAGCCTGCCGCGGGGAGAAGGTCCACACGTATCCATGCGGGCAAGGTCTCTGCATTGGTATTATCTGCCGCCGCAACGGCGGTTTGCTCACAACTTCTAAGAGCGAAGCGACGCGTCGCGACTTCAAAAGTTTCGCGCTAGCAAGGCGCTTGCGTCCGACGGCCTGGTTAACGAAGGCCCGGATTTGCTCCGAGCCTACCCGCCATTTAGCGGCTGGCGGGCACCTTCGTTTGGCCGCGAAGATCCACAACCAGGCGAAGAAGATCCTCGTTGTCGGTATCTATGCGCAGCAGCCGTTCCGCGTATGCGAGTTCTGCCCCCTTGTCGCCGGCATCGCGGCTAAATGCGATCAGCGCCGAGAGCAGGTCGCGATCATAGGGGTGCCGGCCCAGAGCGTTCTTCAATACTGTCATCGCGTCTCCGACACGACCGCTCGAATGCAAGGCGACCGCGTACACGTAGGCGTAGCGCGGATTTTCCGGCTCCAGAATCGAAGCACGTTGCAAATGAGTCAACGCGGCGTCGCGGCGCCCGAGGCGCACGAGTGACAAGCCGAGCGCATGATGCACTCCGGCATCAGCGGGCGTGCGCTCGAGCGCGACGCGCAGGACTTCTTCGGCCTGCACCTCGCGTCCCATCTGCCGGTACAGATCGGCCAGGTCGACGGCCGCGCCCGCGAATTGGGGGTTTAGCCGGATTGCGGCTTGATACTCGGCCTCGGCCTCGGCGAGCCGGCCGCGCCGAACATAGAAAGCGCCTAGCGTCACTCTTGCTTCGGGTCGGTCCGCATTGAACCGCTGGGCAGCGACAAATTCCTCCGCAGCGCGCTCATAGCGAGTCTGATCTTCGGGCGACAAGCGCTCGCCCGCTACATCGGCGAGCAGCGATGCCGCCTGGATGCGCACACCTCGAACCGAATCCGAAAGTCGGTCCGATGCAAGGCTCCAGCGTTGACCGGGCGGAAGGTTCTCGATAGCCTCGAGCGCGCCAACCCGCACCATGGGATCCGGGTCGCCAAGCGCGGCGCGTGCCATATCCAAATTGGCTGCCGTGGGAGGCAGCTGCTGGGTACCCAGTTCACTTAGCGCTCCGGCGCGCGCAAAGGCTGGGGTTTCGGGGTTTGAAGCCACGGCAACCAGGCGCTCAACGGGGTCGGCGCGCTCGTTCCATGCGGCATCGAAGGCCGGCGCGTAGGTTTGAAACCCCTTTTGCCCAGATCCGTGCCAGCTTTGGATCGCCGAGGCCGCCCACTGCGCAGACCTGTCCGAATGACAGCTGTTGCATGCATTGGGTGTCTTGAACTGAATTGTCTGGTCCGGTCGGGGGATCCGAAAGCTGTGGTCGTGGCGAGGGTCGACGATCATGTAGGTCCGCACCGGCATGTGACAAGAGACGCACCCGGGAGCCGGCGACACGCCCTCATGGTGACGGTGGGCAACCGCATCGTATTTTCCGGGCGCATGGCACTGAAAGCACAGCGCATCTCCCGAGGCCCGCAATGCAGCGCCGTGCGGTTCGTGGCAGTCGCTGCAGGTGACGCCGGCGGCAAACATTTTGCTTTGCTTGAACGGCCCGTAGTTATAGACCTCGTCTTGCATCTGTCCGTCGGCAAAGTACAGGCCGGCTCGCAACGGTGCCACCACCGCGGTTTCGGACAGCCACTGCCCGGGCCTCCAGTCCTCGGAGAACTGGGCCCGCCGCGCATGACACAAACCGCAGGTTTCGACTTCGGCGCGCAAAGGCTGTGGCGCGATACTGCGGGTCGCGTTGCCCGTGGCCGCGTTCAGGGACCAACGCGCTTGCCGGTGTTCGCTAAATCGCTCCGCCAGACCCATCGATGGATCTTCGCCGAGCGCGAAATTCCACCATCGCTGTCGATCCCGCGCCCACTGGACGTGCCGAGAGCCCTGTCCGTGGCAAGCCTCGCAGCCCACGCTAATCTCGGCAAAGCTCGTCGCGAAGCGGTCGGCTGCCGCGTCGTAGTTCTTCTGCACTCCGGTGGAGTGGCATTGTGCGCACATGAAGTTCCAGTTCTGGTTGAGCTTGGTCCAGTGCAGAACATCGTCGTGCCTGATTTGCTCGTGCGGATAGAGGTGAAACCAGCGCTGACCGCCTTTTTCCTTCGGGCGCGTATCCCAGGCGAGCGAAAGCGCTTGCAGGCGACCGTCCGCAAGCTCCACTAAGTACTGTTGCAGCGGGTCCACACCAAAGGTGTACTTGACTTCGAAATCCGCGAGCTTGCCGTCCGGACCGTCCGTTTGCACCACGAATTTCCCGTCCCTGCGCAAGAAGTGCGAGCGCACCCCAAAATAGTCAAAGCTCGCTGCATTGAAGTCGCCCAGCACCGATTTGTCGGTGGCCTTTTGCATGGCAAGACTGTGCTGCGAGGAGCGCCAACGTTCCGTTTCCGCTTTGTGACAGCCCGCGCAGGCCTCGCTGCCGACGAATTTCGGGGGCGAGGCGGCCGGACCCCAGGGGGCCGATTCTTCGCCCTTGTGAAACGCAAATCCGAAACCCATGGCAACGAGCAGCGCAAGGGCGATCGTGATCAAGACCCAGCGCATGCCTCGGGCGGCGAACCGGTCTCGGGGTCCGCTCGTTGCCGCGGCGCGCTTTGCACTCGCGGCCTTAGGGCCGGCTCCACGCCGGGCGGCCGAATTGTCTTTTTCGCGCTTCAACGGCGCATCGACGTCTGCAATGGTAAGGACCGGGGTGTCGCCGGCGCATCCGTGCAAGTGTATTCGCGTCGCGCCGTCACGGCGCCCGGACCAGGCGCGCCCAATAGGCCATCAGGGCAGCAGCCTTTCAGAAGGGTTTTTGCCGAGCGGCCATCGATTGGCGCAGGACCGTATCTCGACCGCGCTCCCGGGGACGCCTCTTTTGCTGCGGGAACGGCGCCTGCCACTTCAAAGCGGGAATAACGAAGGGCGGCAAAGGTCTCCCTGCCGCGGTCGAAAAAAAAGCGACGTCGACAGGCTGAGGCGGCTCGCGCAGGCGCCCGCCGGAGTTGTCGGCGGACGCGCGAGCATTCGGGATGGTTCGCGTCCCGAGCGCGTGCGGGCATTTCGGTCGGTTGCTCGCGTGGCGCGCCAATTACGAGTTTTGCGTCCGCCAGCGTCCCGAGGGCTCAAATGACAAGCAATTCGAACGTGCCGTCCGCCGAGGATTGCACCAGCAAGCCGCAGATCCGAATTAACGTTTGCAAAGATCTTTCGCATTCGGCTCTAGGCCTGCGTTCCGCAAGCGCGATACCGTTCGGCCGATTTGATACAAATGCAACAATCGAGGACGACATTCCGAGAAGAAGGAGCTTTGCCGTTCCCGGAGCGCACCACTTTGTTTAGAGTGGCCGCAATCTCACGAAAAGAAAAAAAATGAACAAAGAACAACAATGGAATTTCATCCGGGTTGCCCCTGTCCTGCTCTTCGGCGTGTTGGGTGCGCGGGAGGCCGCGGCAGGCGGGCTTTGGAACTACGACATCGGCAGCGACGAGGTCGGTCTGGCTACCGCGGGCTACGCTGCCAGGGCCCAGGACGCGAGCACCGTGCTGACCAATCCGGCGGGCATGACCCGCCTCAAAGGTACGCAGGCAATGGTCGGCGTGGAACTGTTTGACGATCCAAACACGTTCACGCAGAGTTCTTCCGTGAACTCGGCCGGCACGGGCAACGGAGGCACTCCGATCGGAATGCAAACCTCCGGTAGTGCCTTTATTACACACCAGTTGCCGCACGACTTGACGGTAGGTTTCGGTGTTGCGTCGAGTTTCGGAGGAAACCTGCAGTACGCGGGCAACTGGGTTGGGCGCTACTGGAACGAGGAGTCGGATCTGTACGGCATCTCGGTTCTCCCGTCTGTCGCGTACAAAGTGACCCGGCAATTCTCGATCGGTGTCAGCCTCAATGCGATGTACGGCAGCCTGGTGAACAAGGTCGCCGTCAATAATGCTCTGCCCGGACTGGGCGACGGTCAGTTGAAGCTTGACGACAACCACTGGGGTTGGGGAGGTAACGTCGGTTTGCTCTTCGAGCTAAACCCGGGCACGCGTTTTGGTTTGACCTATAACTCGCAAGTCGACCTGAACTTCAGCCCCACGGCCGAGTTCTCCGGACTGGGCCCGGGGCGCAATGCCTTGCTGGGAGGTCTCGGGCTTTTGGGCGCGACCGTGAACGACGACATTCGGGTCCCACAAGGGGCCATGCTCAGCGCGTACCATGAATTCAACCGCGGGTGGGCTGTAATGGCGGACGTCGGCTGGCAGCAGTGGTCGAGGTTTGGCCAAATGGAATTCTCCGTGCAGGACAACGTAGCCTCGACGCGGACGATAACGACCCAACTCAATTACAGCGACACCTGGCATGGAGCCATCGGCGCGCAGCGTCACTTCGACAACGCGTGGACGCTCAATTTCGGATATGCGTACGACTCCGGCTTCCAGAAGAGCTCCAATGTCTCGCCGTCGCTTCCGCTCAATGAGCAGATGCGCTTTGGCGTCGGCGGCCAAAAGGAGGAGAGCAAGACGATGAGTTGGGGTGTTGCGTTTGAGTATGTGTACGCCCAGGACGTGACCTTCAACCGCACGAGTCTGCTGCCCGTTGCATTGGGGGGCCGCGGTAACCTGATGGGAACTTTCAACCCCAGCATGTACGTCATCGCGGCCAACGTGACCCTGAAGCTCTAAGGCGTGAACGTCTCGAAGATTCCGCCGTCGGTCTCGAGGCTTCCAAGGCTTCTTCGCCTGGTCGTCTCAAGGAGTCCGACCGTGTCTCAGCAGGCAAGGGCTCCAAGGCGGCTGCGAGGAGCCGACGTCGGTTTTGATTCTAGCTGCCGCAGTGCGCGCTCTCGCTCTATTCACGTCGTGCATGGCTGCTGGCAAACCCGCACCGTGCGTCGCGCGTGATCCGTGTCCTGCCCCACGATCGTCAGGTGTGCGCCTTGCGCGCCCGCCCTTGTCCGCATGACAGGCCCCTGGCTGACGGTTGCAGGCCCAGTAGCGGCCGGATTGCGCAAACGGGCAATGCCCGTGTCTCGCAGTTCCGTCTGGGAGCGCTACTCCTGGGGCGCCTCAACCGGTTTGGCTGGCACCGCGGCCGCCTCCGGGGATTTCTCGCGAAAGTCGAGTTCGAGCGTGAATTGCGCCGGGTTGCTGGGCGGTTCAAACGTCCATTGCTCCAAGGCCTGCTGCACGTCCGGACCGTATACCTCGGGCGGAGAAGCGCTGACGAGTTCTACGCGTTCGACCCGGCCCGAGGAATTGACGTGGAGTCGAACGACGGCGTGACCCGCGTAAACGCCGCTTTGTAGCGCGTGCTTGGATATTGAGGGCAAGACGCGGCTTCGTACGTGCAGCATGGACACGGCCGGGACAACCCCCGGTGTCGGTGCGCCCGCGCCGCTCGCGGAGCCGGCGGCGGACGCTGTCTCGTCGGAGCCAGACGGTAGCGCTTTTGATGCCGCGGAAGTCGACTCGCCGGGTGCTTTGGCTCCCATCGAGAGGGCCAGTCTGCCTTGGTCCGCCGGTGCAGGCGCTTCGGGCGCGGAGTGCTTGGACGGGGCCGCGGGCGATTCCGACGCTGCCTTGCTTCGGGGTGCCGCCCGGGAGCCGTCAGTTGCGCTCCGCGCTGCGGGTTCCGCTGCAGCGGGCCGGGAACTGTTGGCGGGCGGCGCTGACTGCGCTTTGGCGCGCGCCGCGGCCTCAGACATTGCTTGATCCGGCAGCGTGGCTGGGCTAGGAGTCGCCGCCGCCGATTGCTGCGGCGACGAATGCTGGCGGTCCGGGGCAGGCGGGGACGAGGGCGGCTTGGCCGGCGGCGACGATTCGGGGGGGACCGTTGCAATCCCCGAGACTGAAGAAGGCAAAGACGACGTGCCCCCAGGAGCAGAACTTCCCGTGGCCGGGGCGGCCGGCCTCGCCTCTTGCGCCTGGGAGGTTTCGGCCACGCGCTCTTCCCGCTCAAAGACCCAGTTGACGATGGCTTGCGCCATGAGCAAGGAAGCGAGAATGGCAATCGGCACTGCCAGGAACCGCGGCGCCTTTTTTGTGGTGGTCGTGACCGCTGGCGCTTCGGCGGGTGGGCTCGAGGGCGCGGTTGCGGGAAGAGTGGTCGGGGCGGATTTCTGTACCGTGGCTGGCGAAATCGTCACCGGCGCAGTCGTTTTGACCGTTGCTTCCGCTGGCGTCTCGGGGCGCGTTTCTACGCGTTCGTTTAGGGGCTCGATGTAGCCCTGGGATTCAAGTTGGGGCAACAGCCGATAGAGCGCCTCCTCGCCAAAGATGCCCGAAAGTTCATCAAAATCGCGCTGTCCATCCAGCAGGATCAGCAACTGACGGGCCGACGACGAAAGAATACCCCGCGCAGACGCCAACGCATCCGCGCCCGCTTGCGTTTTGCAATAGACCTTTGAATAACGCCTCGAGCCGTCCATCTGCCTTCGCCGCGTGTGTGTTTCGTAGCCGCACACGGGCACTCCCGGGAACTCGATCATGCCTATACCGGACCCCGGATGCATACGAAAGAAAGGTCGTTTTCTGCGGGGTAATTCGACGCTCCGATATACTCGTGTTAGCGGCCCGGGCTGGGCGCATGCCAATGGCGTAGAGCAATTCACGCCGGCTTGTGGCCGGTCTTTGCAAACTTGTCGGGCGCCCACGGCGTGTGATGCAGGCGCAGGGTATGCACATCCTGGTTTCTAATGACGACGGCTATCTGGCACCGGGATTGCTAGCGCTGGTCGAGGTGCTGCGCCGGTTCGGTGAGGTGAGTGTTGTTGCGCCGGAACAAAACTGCAGCGGCGCGAGCAATTCGCTGACCTTGAATCGCCCGCTGACGGTGCACAAAGGCGCCAATGGCTTTCTGTACATGAGTGGAACCCCGACCGACTGCGTGCACGTGGCTCTGACCGGTTTGCTGGACCGCCTGCCGGATTTGGTCGTATCGGGTATCAACAACGGGCAGAACATGGGCGACGACACAATTTATTCCGGTACCGTCGCGGCCGCCATGGAGGGATACCTTTTCGGTTTGCCCTCCATAGCGTTTTCGCATGTCGACAAAGGGCATGCCCACCTCGAGGCCGCCGCGCGGGTCGCGGCGGACATGGTGGCGCGATTTGTCGAACATCGTCTCCCGGGTCCATTTCTGCTGAACGTAAATATTCCCAACGTGCGCTATGAGCAACTGCGCGAGCCGCGCTGCACCCGCCTGGGCAAGCGTCACCAGGCCGAACCCGTCATTCGCGAGGTGAGTCCAAGGGGAGAGACGATTTACTGGGTTGGCTCGGCCGGCGAGGCGCGGCTCGCCGGCCCGGGAACGGATTTCCACGCCGTTGCCTCGGGACATGTGTCGGTCACGCCGTTGCAGATTGATCTCACCCACGTTGAGCAGCTGGACGCGATCGCCAGCTGGTTGCGGGCGTGACTGCGCCAGCCACCAAGGTAGCGGGGAACACGGGCCTGACCTCGGCGCGCGTGCGCCAGCGCATGGTAGAACGCGTGCGCGAACTCGGAATCCGGGATGCGCGGGTGCTCGCTGCCCTGATGGCGGTCCCGCGTCACCTGTTCGTCGATGCCGCGCTCGCGAGCCGAGCCTATGACGACTGCGCGCTACCGTTAGGTCACGGTCAAACGATGTCGCAACCGTATATCGTCGCTCGCAGTGCGGAGCTCGCGCTTGCCTCGATGAGCGCCCCCAAATCGGCGCGTATCCTCGAAATCGGCACTGGGGGCGGCTACGCGGCGGCGGTCTACGCGCAGATCTTCGGCAGCGTGTATTCCATCGAGCGCGTGCGCGCCTTGCACGAGCGCGCGCGGGCCAACCTGCGGCCGCTTCGTCTTGCCAATGTCCGTCTCGCATTCGGCGACGGGGCGCAGGGCTTGGCGGCAGAGGCACCGTTTGATGCCATCATTGCAGCAGCCGCGGGCACGCAAATGCCGGCGGCGTGGGGTGAGCAACTTGCGCCGGCGGGAGTGGTTGTGGCGCCGGTGGGCAATGAAAACCAGCAGCTTTCGGTGCTGAGCAAGGATGGGCAGGGTCGCTGGGTCTGTCGGCAGGTGCAACCGGTGAGATTCGTGCCGTTATTGGGCGGGGTCATCGCCACGTGACCGGCAGCGCCCGCAAGGAGAAACAAGTGCCACGGGATGCAAATCACTGGAAGGTGCCGGGGTGCAGGCCCGTTACTGCCTTTGCGTCGGTCGTCGCTGTGGGATTGCTGATGGGCTGCTCGGAAACCTCGCTCAACGAGGCTCCCATCGTCGATCGTTCGACCCGTCAACTCCCGAGTACACAGACCGAGCGTACGACCTCGGTCGAAGCCAACAGTGCCGCACGGGACGTCGCATCGGGTTGGTACACCGTGCAAAAGGGCGACACGCTCTATCACATCAGCACCACGTTTCATTGCAGCGTGCAAGACTTAGCACGGTGGAACGGCATCGCGGAGGGCACACCGCTTAGCGCTGGACAGCGTTTGCGCGTGCGCGCGCCCGGGGCGGCGCCCGGCGATACCTCGAATTCCGCGCTGGCGGCGCCCGCCGAATCGGCCGAACCTTCGGCCGCAGAGGTGCACGCCGTGCCCATGCAAGCAACCGGGGTTGTGGAGACGCGCGGCCTGGATATGGCGCCATTGGGGGCGAACCCGGCGCCGCCAAAGGAGGCGGCCGCGGGGTTAACGCCTCCTGCTAACCAGAATTCAAGCACCGCGGTCCCGGCCGAAGCGACGGTGGCACCCGGCGTGGCGAAAGCCGGCGGCGGCGAGTCCGCCGGCGGCGCCGTTGCCATGAACCTGCCGCCCGCAGCCGAGAAACCAACCGCCTCGGTTCCGTGGATTTGGCCCGTTGAGGGCAAGGTCAGCAGCAAATTCGACGCGACGCATACAAAGGGAATTGAAATCACGACCAGCGAGGGCAGCAAGGTGCTCGCCGTTGCCGACGGCGAGGTGAGTTACACCGGAGCGCCGCGCGACTATGGCAACCTTGTGATCGTGCGACACCCCGACGGCCTGCTTTCGGTCTACGCGCACACCAAGGCCATCTTGGTCACACAGGGGCAGGCGGTAAAGCGGGGACAGGCGATCGCCACCGCGGGCAAGGCCGATCGCGCGGAGCCGAGCCTGCACTTTGAAGTGCGGCGGCAAGGCGTGCCGATAGATCCGCTGGAGCTGCTGCCGCCACGATAGTTCGAGGCGCAGGGGTGGGGAGCCCGCAATTGACACCGGTTCTGGCTTTCGACATAGAAACGGTTCCGGATATCGAGGGACTGCGTCGGCTCAAACCACAGTGGGCCGAGTTCTCGGAAAGAGAGATCGCCTCTCTTGCCTTTGCGGAGCGGCGGGAACGTACAGGCGGCAGCGATTTTTTGCCCTTGCACCAGCACCGCGTGGTCGCCATTGGTTGCGCGTTTCGGGACGACAGCGGGTTTCG
Source organism: Burkholderiaceae bacterium (assembly GCA_035625725.1). Taxonomy (GTDB): domain Bacteria; phylum Pseudomonadota; class Gammaproteobacteria; order Burkholderiales; family Burkholderiaceae_F; genus GJ-E10. The sequence continues at coordinate 63,035 of DASPPB010000034.1, read as the reverse complement.
CGTCCGGTGCCTGGGTAGCGCCGAGGACAGTGAATCGAAGCTCGTTGGGGATTTTTTCCGTTTGATCGATCGGTATACGCCTCAGCTGGTGAGCTGGAACGGCGGGGGGTTCGATCTTCCGGTGCTGCACTACCGGGCGATGGTGCACGGCGTTGTGGCCGCGCGCTACTGGGAAAGCGGTGATGAGGATCGGGAGTTCCGATACAACAATTATCTGAGCCGCTACCACGCGAGGCACACAGACCTGATGGACGTGCTGGCGATGTATCAGGCTAGGGCCTCGGCGCCGCTCGACGATCTGGCGAAACTGTGCGGTTTTGCCGGAAAGCTCGCCATGGGTGGCGACAAGGTTTGGGATGCGTACTGTGACGGTGGCATCGCAGACATCCGGCAGTACTGCGAAACCGACGCAGTCAACACGTACTTGCTGTATTGCCGCTTTGACAAAATGCGGGGTTTGTTGCGGGAGAAAGCCTATTGCGAGGAGATGGATCTGGTCCGCAGCACGCTTGCACAGTTCAATGCACCTCACTGGGACCAGTTTCTTGCCGCATGGCCTCCGTCGAACCCGGCCTCCGGCCAGACCTAGTGCCGACCTCGCCAACCCCACCTGCGGGCGGGCAGGCCGATGGGATGCCCCAGCCGCGGGTTGCCGAAATTGAGTCTCTCGATCTGGAGGGACGCGGAGTCTCCCGGGTTGAAGGAAAGGTTGCCTTCATCGACGGCGCGCTGCCGGGCGAACGAGTGCTGTGGGTACGCACCCGCTCGAAGGCAAAATTCGACGTGGGCCGCACGGTGCAGGTGCTCCGAGCGAGCGGCAGCCGGGTTGCGCCGCGTTGCCCGCACTTTGGACTCGAAAAAGGATTTTGCGGCGGCTGCACGATGCAGCACCTGGACGCGCGAACCCAGGTTTCCATCAAGCAGCGGGTTCTGGAGGAGACACTCTGGCGCATCGGACGGGTCCGCCCCGAAGTCGTGCTGCGGCCCGTCTGCGGACCGACCTGGCACTACCGGCAGCGCGCGCGGCTTGCGGTGCGGTATGTCAAGAAAAAGGGTGGGGCGCTCGTGGGTTTTCACGAACGTGCCAGCAGCTATGTCGCCGATATGCGTCAGTGCGAAGTGCTGCCAGAGTCGATTTCCCGACTGCTGGTGCCGCTGCGCTCGCTCGTTGGGCAGTTGTCCATCCGCGAACGTCTGCCGCAAATCGAAGTGGCTGTCGGAGACCGTCTTCCCGTCCTCGTGCTGCGCATCCTGGCCGCGCTGAGCGATGCCGATCGGCAGCTTCTGGAAGAGTTTTCGCGCCAACACCAGGTGTCCTTCTGGACACAAGCGGCCGGGCCCGACAGCGCTCAGCCCCTGAACCCGACGCAATTCGCCGAGTTGTCTCTGGCGCTTCCCGAGTTCGGGCTGAAGCTGCCGTTTCGCCCAACGGACTTCACGCAGGTCAATCACCGCACCAACGAAGTGCTTGTGCGCCGGGCTTTGGCGCTGCTGGAGCCAGGCCGCAACGATGTCGTGGCGGATTTTTTTTGCGGACTGGGCAATTTCACATTACCGATTGCGACCCGGGTGCGACGTGTCTTGGGGATCGAAGGAAATGCGAACCTGGTGCGAGGCGCGCAAGCCGCGGCGCTTGCTGCCGGACTCGGCACACGGGTGGATTTCGGGGTTTGCGACTTGTTTGCCTGGACCAGCGCTGACTGGGAGCGGCTACGGCTATCGGCCGGCGGACGCATAGACCGCGTGCTCATCGATCCACCCCGCGACGGCGCGCTGTCCGTCGTGCAATCCATGGCTACCGCTGCGCCGGATCGAATTGTCTATGTCTCGTGCAATCCCGCAACCCTGGCGCGCGACTGCGGCTGGCTCTCCCAGGAGGCAGGCTGGCGCTTGTCAGCAGCGGGCGTCGTGAATATGTTTCCCCATACATCGCATGTCGAGTCCATCGCGGTTCTGGAATCCGCTTGAACGAATATAAAGCTAAATATTTATAAAACAATAGCTTATATGATTAATACGATGTTTAACAAAAGTAAAATTCTATTATGTACTGATTATAAAATATATATTAATCTCAATGTTATTTCAAAATGAAAGACATTGTTTATATACTACGGTAGGAATATTATTCAAGTGTTTGATAAATAATATAAAAGTTATTGTAAACACGTTCAACGTCTTTTCATCGTGTTTGCCGGCCCCAGCCGGGGCTCGCCCATGCTGCGGCGGCGACAGCCCCAACTTGCTCCTATTCCGACACGCAAAAGATGCGGTCGCGCGCTTGCGGCGCACGTCCTGACCCGTCTCGCCGAGCGGCGCACCTGCGCAGCCGAGGTCTCGCTCGAGAACTCTTGCCCCAAGCCTCACGAACATCCAGACGAACGCCAACGAAGCGGGCAGCAGGCGTTGCATACGGGCCTTGGAGGCGATTGCAGATTGCTTGCGCAAATGGGACGAACCCCGCCCTTCGGGCTGACGCAGCGAAGGATCGGCGACGAAAAGAGTATTCAGCTGGGTGCCGACGAGCCAAGCAAGAGCGGTTGCTTGGTTCGGCACCGGCGACGACGCGGCAGTGGCAGGACGCGAACTTTGCAAACTCACCGGGCGGGCGCACCGGGCAGTTACGTGAGGCGTGCAAGGGCGCCGCGTCTTCCAGGTCTCTTTTTTTCTGAGCGAGGCGAATCTGGCGCCCCGGCAATGCGTGGCGCCCGAAGCGCGATCGCGCGCGCGGTTCATCGCTGCGGCTTGCATGCGCCTTTCGTGCGCACCCGCGCGCAGCCGCTCTTGCGCGTCGCATCGGCATCGGTCCTGGTTTACGCATGGTACAATTAACCTTTTGCGATCATGTCGCAAGTTCTTAATTTTTCACGTATTTTTCTCACGGGAGCCGTCCGGCGCGGAGAGTTCGCATGGCAATGGAAACGACTTTATCGATCGTCAAGCCCGACGCCGTTCGCAAAAACGTTATCGGCAAGATCCTGGCGCGCTTTGAAGCCGCCGGATTGCAGGTTGTCGCCGCGCACATGCGGCACCTCTCGCGCAGGGAAGCCGAAGCGTTTTACGCTGTTCACCGCGAACGGCCGTTCTTCAAGGATCTTGTCGATTTCATGGTCTCGGGACCGATCTTTGTGCAGGTTCTCTACGGCGAAGGCGCAATCGCGCGCAATCGAGAACTGATGGGCGCAACGGATCCGAAAAAGGCGGCCCCGGGAACGATTCGTGCCGATTTCGCGGAGAGCATCGACGCCAACGCGGTGCATGGTTCGGACAGCCCCGAGACGGCCCGCGCCGAAGTCGCGTTCTTTTTCCCGACGCTGGGGATTCACCGACGCTGACAGCGACCCTGCGTGAGGCGCGAATTGATCGGCATTGGTCGCAGGCAAAGATGAGTGACGTTAACCTCCTGAACTTCGATCGCGAGGCTTTGACGGCGTGGTTTCAGACGCTGGGGGAAAAACCCTTTCGCGCTCGCCAGGTGCTGCGCTGGATTCACCAGCGCGGGGCGAGTGACTTTGCCGTCATGAGCGACGTGGCGCAAAGTCTGCGCGAACGCCTCGCGCAGTGCGGCTGCGTGCGCTCGGCGCCCATGCTGCGAAGCGGCGTTTCCGTCGATGGCACGCGCAAGTGGTTGCTCGGCGTGGGCCGGGGAGAGGCCGTCGAGGCCGTCTACATCCCGGAGCCCGATCGGGCGACGTTGTGCATTTCGACGCAGGCGGGCTGCGCCGTGCGTTGTCGTTTCTGCGCGACCGGCATGCAGGGCTTTAGCCGCAATCTGACAACCGCCGAGATCATCGGACAATTGTGGATGGCCGAGCACGAGTTACGGGCGCACGGCGCCGAGCCGGGGAGGCTCCCCAAGCAATTGACAGCCGACGGCGCCAGCGCGCGTGCCATAAGCAACGTCGTGTTGATGGGCATGGGTGAGCCGCTGCAAAATTACGATGCGCTGCTGCCCGCTTTGCGTCTGATGCTCGATGACGATGCCTATGGCTTGTCGCGTCGACGCGTTACGGTCTCCACTTCCGGCATGGTGCCCATGATCGACCGCCTGGCGCAAGATTGCCCGGTCGCGCTTGCTGTCTCGCTGCACGCGCCCGATGACGCCTTGCGCGACGAACTCGTGCCATTGAATCGCAAGTACCCGCTGGCCGAACTGATGGCGGCGTGCGCGCGGTATTTGCGTCACGCGCCACGAGATTTCATAACGTTTGAATACATCATGCTTGCCGGTGTAAACGACAGCGATCGACAGGCGCGCGAGCTGCTGCGGCGGATCCGCGATGTCGCGTGCAAAGTCAACCTGATCCCCTTTAACCCATTTTCCGGTTCGGACCTGCGACGGTCCGATCCCCAGCGCGTGCGCGACTTTGCGGCGATTCTGACCGACGCGGGCGTGGTGACGACCGTGCGCCGAACGCGCGGCGACGACATCGACGCGGCCTGCGGGCAGCTTGCGGGCTCGGTGCGCGATCGAACCGACCGGAGCGCACGCGGCTCGATGCGACCCTTGGCGCGAACGGCGGCATGACGGCAGCGACGCAGCGCGCGGACCTGGGGTTGGGTGTGCGACCGGCGCTTTGCGCAGGCCGCCTGTGCAAAGCGCTGGGCCTGGGCCTGCTGTTTGCGGCGGCGATGTTGCTCGATGCCTGCAAGACGACCACGACCGTCAACGGTGTTCAGGTCTCCAAGGACGTGCCCGTACCCGGCGCAACCGAGGCGGACGCGAAAAAGCGCGCGGCGGTGCGCTTGCAGCTTGCCGCGACCTACTACCAAAGTGGCCAGTTGCAAACGGCGATGGAAACCGTGCGCCACGCAATCGAGCTCGATCCGACTTCAGCCGAGGCTTACGGATTGCTCGGGCTGATACAGATGGATGCCGGGCAAGTCGTGCAGGCCAGTGCGAACTTTCAAAAAGCTCTATCGATAGACCGCAACAATCCGGAATTGAACAACAATTACGGGTGGTTCTTGTGCCAGACGGGCCACGAACGCGATTCCATCACCTATTTCGAGCGGGCGGTCTCGGTGCGCTTGTACCAAAGCCCGGCGCGCGCACTGCAAAACGCAGGCATATGTCTGCTTCGCATCCATGACGACGCGGCTGCCGAACAATATTTTTTGCGAGCGCTGGCGGCCGATGCAACGACTCCCGTAGCCAAATTTCAGCTGGCGCAGCTCTACCTGCGTGAGCAACGGTTTGACCGCTGCGACTTTTATTTCGACCTGCTCCTGAAATCGGCCGAACCCAACGCGGAAACCCTGTGGCTGGGTGCCCGCATCGCACACGCGAAAAAAGACGACGTGACCGAGCGACATTACGCCGAGCAGTTGCAGCTTCGTTTCCCCGATTCGCCACAGGCCGCGGCTATGCACCGTGGGCATTACGATGAATGAGTCAATTGCATCGACGACCGCCTCCGAGCAAAGCCATACCGTGGATTTCGGTTCGCGATTGCGCGAGGCGCGCCGGGCGGCCGGACTTGACATCGTGACGCTCGCCGCGCGACTGCGCCTGCACCCCAAGCAAATCGAGGCGCTGGAGCGCTGCGATCTCGAGGCGCTTCCGGGACTCATCTACGTGCGCGGTTTCTTGCGCGGGTGCGCTCGCGAACTGAAGATCGATCCGCAGCCACTGCTCGAGGACTTGGACCGGCGCTCTGGCGTACAAACGGGGGCACTGCCCGCACCAACGGGCGTGGCATTCCGGCGCTTTCACATTGGCGACGGACCAAAACCCATCATTGTCATTTTGCTTTTTGTTCTGGTCCTGGCCGGACTGGTCGGAACATTGATCCCACGGCGACCGCCACCTCCCGCGCAAGCGACCGCGCCGCAGGCGCAAGACGCAACCTCTCGCCAGGGGCAGGCGACACCTGCCACCGGTGGCGCTGTCGAGCAGCTGGCATCCCCAGCGCCGACGGCGCCGACGAGCTCCGAAACTCCTGTGCCCGCGCCCGCGGACGCGACCGGCAGCACCTCGCAAAGTCCTCAGCCTCCCGACTCGCGGCTCGCGACCCAGTCGACGCCACCTGTTTTACGCGCCGCGGCCGCGGCGCCCGGCGCTTCCGCGCCGGCTATGACCTCCGCGGGCAAAACGGCGGGAACAGGGGAGGCGGGGCCGGCGTCCGATTCCGCGGAACTGGTACTTCGCATTCACTCGCAGGCATGGATCGAGGTCGTGCAGTCGGACGGAACCACGCTGCTTTCGCAAATCTGCGCCCCGGGCACGACACAGACGATCAAGGGCAAAGAGCCGCTGCGCGTCGTTATCGGGAACCCTTCCGGGGTTGACGCGCAATTTCGCGGCGCGGCAGTCGATCTGACGCGGTATATGACCCCGAATGGCGTCGCACGATTGACCCTGGAGTGATGCGGGTGCGATGGCGGTCGGAACCGAAAAAATGAGCCCCCTCGTGCAGCTTCCAAGGGACCCGGCAGCGACCGGCGCGCGCGTCGTTAGCAACCCTCAGGGATCGGACGAAGAGCCCGGCCCGTCGCCACGGCGGGCAACGCGTCGCCTCGAGGTGCGCTGGGGCTCGCATTGCGTTTCCATTGGTGGGGCGACTCCGGTGGCCGTTCAGTCCATGACCAACACGGATACGGCCAACGTCGACGCGACCGTAGAGCAAGTCGCCGAATTGGCGGCGGCCGGATCCGAACTCGTGCGCATTACCGTCAATTCGCTGGAATCGGCGCGGGCGGTGGCCGCGATACGCGAGCGACTCGATGCCCGCGGACAAACCGTTCCGCTCATTGGCGATTTCCACTTCAATGGTCACCGCCTGCTGGCGCAAAGTCCGGAATGCGCGCGGGCGCTGTCCAAGTACCGCATCAATCCGGGCAATGTCGGCGCCGGTTCGCGCCGAGATGACAATTTCGCGCAGCTCATCGAGCTGGCCTGCCGGTATGAAAAGCCGGTACGCATCGGAGTGAATTGGGGAAGTCTGGATCAGGACTTGCTCGCGTCGCTGATGGATGCCAATCGCCAGCTGGCGCAGCCGCTGGAAGCGGGCGCGGTGCTGCGCGAGGCGCTGGTTCGCTCCGCGATCGACAGCGCCAACCGCGCTGTGGATCTGGGCCTGCCGCTGGAGCGTATTTGCCTGTCGGCCAAGGTTAGCGGCGTGCAGGATCTGATCGCCGTCTACCGCGAACTGGCGCGCCGATGCGACTTTCCGCTCCATCTGGGACTGACCGAGGCCGGCATGGGCAGCAAGGGCATCGTGGCCTCGACGGCCGCGCTCTCCGTCTTGCTGCAGGAGGGCATTGGCGACACGATCCGCGTGTCGCTCACACCCGAACCCGGCGGTGCGCGCGCACGCGAAGTGCAAATTGCCCAGGAGATACTCCAATCCTTGGGTTTGCGCGCTTTCACACCGATGGTGGCCGCGTGTCCGGGCTGCGGACGCACGACGAGCACGGTCTTTCAGGAGCTTGCCGCAAAGATCCAGCGCTACCTCGTGGCGCAAATGCCGCAATGGCGCGTTGCGTTTCCGGGTGTCGAAACGCTGAAAGTGGCGGTGATGGGGTGCGTCGTCAACGGTCCCGGTGAGAGCCGGCACGCCGACATCGGTATCAGTCTGCCAGGGACGGGGGAGTCGCCTGTGGCACCCGTGTACATCGATGGCCGGCATGCAGTCACGCTCAAGGGAGAGCGCATCGCCGAGCAGTTTCAGGCTCTGGTCGACGAATATGTCCGCGCACGATATGGCCCGACGGACAGCGGCGCGTCACGGGCCCCTGCGCCATCAGGCGCCCGCTAACCCCCGATTCATGTCGACTCGCAAAATCAGCGCCATACGTGGCATGAACGACCTGCTGCCGTCAGCGGCCGGGGTTCTTCAGCATTTCGAGCGCCTGGCAGTCGCGGCCTTGCGCAACTACGGCTACCGCCAGATCCGTACCCCGATCGTCGAGTCGACGGCCGTGTTTCGGCGCAGTCTCGGGGAAGTCACCGACATCGTCGAAAAAGAGATGTACACCTTTGTCGATGCCCTCAACGGCGAGTCTTTGACCCTGCGGCCGGAGAACACGGCCGGCGTCGTGCGCGCCGCAATCGAACACAGCCTGCTGCACGACGGCCCGTGCCGCCTTTGGTACTACGGCCCGATGTATCGACACGAGCGCCCGCAACGCGGCCGGTATCGGGAGTTTTTTCAAGTTGGCGCCGAAGCGCTCGGCTTCGAGGGTCCCGAAATCGAAGTCGAACAGATTCTGTTGCTGCACCGGCTTTGGTCGGCGCTGAAGATCGCTCCGCTGCGGCTGCAACTCAACACATTGGGTCAGCCCGACGAGCGTTTGCGTCACCGTGAGGATCTCGTCGCGTTCTTGCAGACGCACCGGGCCGAACTCGACGCCGATGCGCAGCGCCGGGTGGAGACCAATCCGCTACGGATTCTGGATTCCAAGCATCCGGGCACTCAGGCTTGCCTCGAGCGCGCACCGCAACTGACGAATTATCTGGGCGAACAATCGCTCGGTCATTTCGAGCGCGTCCAGCAGTTGTTGCGCCAGCAGCAACTGCCCTTTGAAATCAATCCGAGGTTGGTGCGCGGGCTGGACTATTACAATCTCACCGTTTTCGAGTGGGTTACGGACCGCCTCGGCGCCCAAGCGACGGTCTGTGGCGGAGGCCGCTACGACGGACTCTTCGAGTTGCTCGGCGGAAAACCGACACCGGCTTGCGGCTTCTCGATGGGGGTCGAGCGCGTGCTGGAGTTGCTGGGCGATAGCGTCGATACGGACGCGGCCTGTGACGTTTACGTATTGCACCAAGGCGCAAACACCTTTGAGGCGGCGCTGCGGGCCGCCGAGCGGCTGCGCGACGCGGGCATTGAGGTGATTTTGCACGCGGACTTGGCGAGTCTGAAGTCCCAAATGAGAAAGGCCGACGCAAGCGGGGCCGCATTCGCCGTAATCGTGGGAATTGAGGAATGCGCGGAATCGACCGCGACGGTCAAGGCGCTGCGCGCCGGCGTGCAGCATGGTGCCTTCGCGCAGCAAGAGCGGGTGCCCGTCGATGCCCTGGTGCCGCGGCTACTCGATGCGCTACGCGCAGACGCGGTCCGGCGGGAGCGCTCGCACAGCCCCACGCAAACCTCCGATGTAATTTGATGAGGAACTGACAAAATGGCCTACGACGTTGAGGAGCAAGAGTCGCTTGCTGCCTTAAGGGCATGGTTCGAATCCAACGCCAACTGGCTGCTGGGCGCCGCTTTGCTTGCCCTGGTGATCGTTGGCGGTAACTGGGCTTGGCGCTGGTACGGACAGCGCGAAGCGCAAGCGGCTTCCGCGCTCTACGACCAGTACCAACAAGCCGTGGTGGAGAAGGACCTGACTCGCGCCCGGGATCTGGCCGGCGCACTATTGCAGCAGCACGCCTCGAGCGTCTACGCAACATTTGCGGCCCTCGCCCAAGCACGAGCCAGCCTTGACGCGGCGGACGCCGCTGCGGCAAAGGCCCAGTTGCATTGGGTCATCGAGCATTCCGCAAACAAGGAATTGGTTGCGCTGGCGCGGGTGCGCTTGGCCGGAATCTTGCTTGACGAGAAGGCCTACGACGAGGGTCTCGCGCTTCTCGATGCCGAGGCGCCGAAGGCCATGGCACCGGAATTTCTGGACCGCCGCGGGGATCTGCTCCTTGCCCAGGGCAAGAAGGAGCAGGCGCGCAGCGCCTATGCAAAAGCCCTTGGGGAAGCGGGCGCACAAAACCCGCTGCGCGCTGTGATTCAGGTCAAGCTCGATGCCATTGCGGCAGCGGAGGGCTGACATGGGGGCTGAGGCCCGTCTTGCGCGGAGGCAAAAAACGTCCTTGGGCAAGATTGCACAGATCAGTTGCGTGCTGATCGTGCTGAGCGCCTGTTCGTCGAGCGGTGAACGCCCCAAGCCAGCGCCTTTGGCAACCATCGCGCACCCGATCAACATCCACCGCCTCTGGGACGTTGATCTGGGAGATTCCGCCGGCACCTTTTTGCGTCCCTGCGTGCTTGAACACGCCGTGTTTGCCGCGTCACGAAAGGGCAACCTCGTGCGGATCGATCCGTCCTCGGGCAAGGAGCTTTGGCGGATACAGGTCGACGGCGGCATTGCCGCGGGCGTAGGCAGTGACGGTTTGACCGTGGCCGTCGCCGGGCCGCGCGGGAACATTCTCGCCTTCGATGCGGCAGGCAAACCGCTGTGGCAGGCGCAGACCTCCAGCACCGTGATTGCGCCGCCGCTTGTAGCGCACGACCTGGTCGTGGTGCGGTCCACGGATCAGCGCATTACGGCCTATGAGGCGGCAACGGGAAAGCGTCTTTGGGTCTTTCAGAAACAGCAGCCACCGCTGTCGCTGCGCGTGGAAGAGGATCTGGCGCTTTATCGAGACAGCGTGTTGGTCGGGTTCCCCGGTGGCCGTCTCGGCTCAATTGCCGTGAGCAATGGCGCTGGTCGCTGGGAAGCGGCGGTCTCGGAACCCAAGGGAGCCACCGACGTGGAACGCCTCTCCGACGTCTTGGGCGTGCCGGCGCTTGCGGAAAGCGACGTTTGTGCCGCTTCCTACCAGGGACGCGTTGGCTGTTTCGAAGTCCGTAACGGCGATTTGCATTGGGCGCGCGAATTCTCCGCGCGCGCCGGCGTGGCTGTCTCCAACGACGCGGTGTTTGGCGTGGACGGGGCCTCGCATGTGAGCGGATTCTCGCGCTCCTCGGGGGCGAGCCTGTGGCAAAGCGCGGCATTGGCCAATCGCGACCTCAGCGCACCGGTCGTTGTCGGCAAGCATTTGGCGGTGGGAGATTTTGAAGGACGAATACACTTTTTGCGCCTGGAGGACGGCAAACTTGAGGGGCGGTTCGATGCCGGTGCGGGCCCTGTCATCAGCACCGGCGAAGTGTGGAACGGCGCAGTCCTGTTTCAAACCAGCCGCGGACATCTGATCTTGCTGAGCGCCGGCGGCTGATGAGACCGGATGCTGGTCCGTGGTGAAACCCGTTGTTGCAATTGTCGGCCGACCCAACGTCGGCAAGTCGACCCTATTTAATCGGTTGACCCGCTCGCGCGCCGCTCTCGTGGCCGACGCGCCGGGGCTCACGCGCGATCGCCAGTACGGCGAGAGCCGAATGGGCCCGGCGGCTTGCATCGTCATCGACACGGGGGGCTACGATCCGAGTGATGCCAGCGGGCTGCAGCAAGCCGTGAACCGGCAGGCCGAGCAGGCGATCGCGGAAAGCGACGTCTTGTTCTTCGTGCTTGACGCGCGCAGCGGACTCACGGGTCATGACCGGCGTATTGCCGAGCGCCTGCGCGCGAGCGCTCGACGCATTTTCGTAGTCGTCAACAAGGCCGAGGGCCTTCCGGAGTCGGCTTGGGCCGAGTTCCATGAACTCGGGCTCGGAGCGCCGCACCCGATTTCCGCCACACACGGTGAGGGCGTCGCGGCGCTGATGCACGACGCGCTCACGCCCTTGCTCGAGGCCTTTTGCCGGCAACCTGGTGTGCCAGAGGAAGGAGCCGCGCCGCGCCCCCGCAACCGCGTGGCGATCATCGGTCGTCCGAATGTGGGCAAATCAACGCTGGTCAATGCCCTGCTCGGGGAAAACCGAATGATCGCCTATGACGCTCCGGGGACGACACGCGACGCGATCGAAGTCGAATTCGAGTTCGCCGGGCAGGCATTTGTCCTGGTCGATACGGCGGGGCTGCGTCGCAAGGGAAAGGTTTTTGAATCGGTCGAGAAATTTTCGGTCATCAAAACGCTTCAGGCGATCGATCAGGCCAACGTCGTCATCTTGCTGCTGGACGCGGCCGCGCAGATTGCCGAGCAAGATGCCCACATCGCCGGTTATGTGCTCGAAAGCGGCCGCGCGCTCGTGATCGCAATCAACAAATGGGACGCTCTCGATGCGGAGCAGCGCGAGCACGTTCGTCGCGAACTCGATCGTAAGTTGCACTTCTTGCACTGGGCCCGCGTGCACACGATTTCCGCGCTGCGGGGCATCGGCTTGGGCGCGCTGATGCGCTCGGTCGTGGCTGCCGAGCGCGCGGCCTTTGCCAAACTGCCGACGCCGCGACTGACCCGGTCGTTGCGAGCGGCCGTCGAGCGCCAGGAGCCCGCGCGATCCGGGCTCTCGCGTCCCAAGCTGCGCTATGCACACCAAGGCGGCTCGAATCCGCCACTGATCATCGTGCACGGCAATTCCCTCTCCCACATACAGGACAATTATCGGCGCTACCTGGAGGGCTGGTTTCGTAAGGAGTTCGACTTGCAAGGTACGCCTCTGCGCATCGAGTTTCGCAGCAGTTCCAATCCCTTCGCCGAAGCGCGCCCGCGCGCACGCGCGGGGCGTGCTGGCAAAGGACGCGCTTTTCCAGTAGATTGAATCACGTGCCGGCGCTTTTCATCGATGCCGGCGCGGATCGGCGCCTGCCTTGCGGGCGCGAACCCTCGGGCGTGGATGACCGCCGCATCACTAATTGACCGGAGCCAACATGAGCAATAAGGGCCAACTACTACAAGACCCGTTCCTAAACGCCCTGCGTAAGGAACATGTGCCTGTGTCGATCTACCTGGTCAACGGAATCAAGTTGCAGGGTCAGATCGAGTCCTTTGACCAATATGTCGTCCTACTTCGTAATACCGTGACGCAGATGGTATACAAGCACGCGGTCTCAACCGTCGTGCCCGCCCGTCCGGTTAATCTGAGCGCGGAGTCCGAAGCCTGAGCAACAATCGAACTGACGGCGCGGCCGCGCCACGCGCGCTGCTAGTGCAGGTCGCACTGCACGGCGGAGCGTTTGATCCCGAGGCGCAAGACGAATTACAGCAGCTGGTCGAGAGCGCCGGCATGGCAGTCGGCGAGTTTGTGCAGGCGCGCCGCGATCGACCGGATCCGGCGTACTACTTGGGCAGCGGCAAGGTCAAGGACCTGCAGCAACGCGCGCGCACGTCAGGCGCGGCCGTCCTGGTTATCGACACCCAGCTCTCGCCGGTGCAACAACGCAATCTGGAGCGAGAACTCGCGCTGCCCGTGCTCGATCGCACCGGATTGATCCTGGACATCTTTTCGCGCCGGGCGCAAAGCCGGGAAGGCAAACTCCAGGTGGAGCTCGCCCAGCTCGACTATCTCTCCACCCGGCTGGTGCGCGGCTGGACCCACTTGGAGCGGCAGCGCGGGGGCATTGGACTGCGTGGCGGCCCCGGAGAAAAGCAAATCGAGCTGGATCGACGCATGATCACCGCGCGCGTCAAGCAGCTGCGCGAGCGACTGCGCCTGCTCGAGCGCCAGCGGGGCACGCAGCGGCGTGCACGGTTGCGCGGCGGCGTGTACCGCGTATCGCTCGTCGGTTATACCAATGCCGGCAAATCCACGCTGTTCAACGCGCTCGCGCGCGCCGACGCCTATTGCGCCGATCAACTGTTCGCCACGCTCGATACGACCTCGCGACGGTGCTTTGCCGCCGCCGGCGACTCCTTTGTGCTCTCGGACACCGTCGGATTCGTACGCGCACTGCCGCATACGCTGGTGGAGGCGTTTCGATCCACGCTCGATGAGGCGGTGCACGCCGATTTGCTGCTGCACGTAGTGGACGCCTCCAGCGCGGCGCGAGCCGAGCAGGCGCTGGAAGTCGAGCGCGTTCTCGAGGAAATCGACGCCCAAAACGTCCCGCGGCTGCGGATTTACAACAAGATCGACCGTCTTGCGCGCCCGGCGCGAATCGAGTACGACGCCTGTGGTAGCATCGACGCGGTTTGGTTGAGCGCCCGCACGGGCGACGGGGTCGACTTGCTGCGCGAAGTCATCGCAGAACGAATAGCCAAACGACTGCGCGCCCGCGTTGGGGACGCGACGGAGCAAGAGCCGGACCCCGCGCTCGTGACACCCGCGGCAGCGATGCCGCGATCGGGCGGCGGCAAGACTTCCCCAGGTGCAAAGGCGGAGGAATTGCATCGTTCTCAAATGGAACACAGTCCTATCATCGATGTTCTTTGATTCATCGATGTCTTCCGATCAAACGCGCCAACACGTGCGATAGCCGCGCCCATGAACGATCCGCAGCGGGGACGCAACAACTCCGACGGTGGAAACTCGGAGGGACCGCGGTCGCCACGACGGCCTGGGGCCACAGAGGGTCCACCGGATCTCGACGAACTCTGGCGTGATTTCAATCAGCGTCTGTCGCGCCTGTTCGGGGGCGGCGGCGAGGGCGCAGGTGGAGGTCCGCCGCATCGCGACACACGCCAGGCTGGCATCGGCGTCGTCGTGGTTCTGGCAGCGGTCATCTTTATTTGGATGTGCACCGGAATCTACACCGTGCAGGAGGGTCAGGTCGGGGTCGTTTCGACCTTTGGCCGGTACGACACGACCACGCAGCCGGGTTTGCGCTGGCGTGCGCCATGGCCCATACAGGCGCATGAAATCGTGGACGTTTTCACGCAGCGCAAGGTCGACGTGGGCATGCGCGGCGGACAGGACCGCCTCAAGGAGGCGCTCATGTTGACCGACGACGAGAATATCGTCGACATGCAGTTCGAGGTGCAGTACCGCGTGAAGGATGCGCCCGACGGGCCGCGTGATTACGTCTATGGCAGTCGCTTCACCCGGGACACGCGCGACGGCGACCCGAGTCATGTCGTGGGGCAGGTGGCCGAGTCGGCAATGCGCGAAGTCGTGGGGCGGCGCACGATGGACGAGGTGCTGTTTGGTTCGCGCCAGCAAATTGCCGACGAAGTGCGCATGGCCATGCAGACCATGCTCGATCGGTACAACACCGGACTGCTCATCTCGGTGGTGGCAATCCAAAACGCCCAGCCGCCCGACCAGGTGCAGGCGGCCTTCGACGACGCATCCAAGGCGGTTCAGGACAAGGAACGTCAGATCAATGAGGGGCAGGCCTATGCCAACGATGTTGTTCCGCGCGCGCGCGGCAACGCAGCACGCCTGACGCAGGAGGCCGAGGGCTATCGGGTCAAGGTCGTTGAGACCGCCGAGGGCGATGCTGCGCGCTTCCGCCAGGTGCTGACCGAATACGCCAAAGCGCCCGGCGTCACCCGCGAACGCATGTACCTCGAGACGATGCAGCAGATCTTCAGCAGCACGAACAAACTTCTGATAGACACGCACAACAGTTCGCAGCTGCTGTACCTGCCGCTCGATCGACTGATGCAGCAGGGTGCGACCGCCGAGTCCCCGTCGCATACCGCGGCGCCTACGCCTGCAACGCCCGGTTCGTCCGGGGCGGCGGAGTCCGCGGCACCGGCCGATCGTGGCCACGATGGCTCGCGCAGCCGCGAGCGGGAAGGGCGCTGAAGCGATGAACCGCGTCGTCTTCACCATCGTGGCCGTGGCCGTAGCCGCCATCTTGCTGCGACTGTCCGTATTCATCGTCGATCAGCGGCAATTTGCGATTGTTTTTGAGCTCGGCCAGATTGTGCGCGTCATCAGCGAGCCGGGTCTGCACTTTAAGATGCCGCCACCGTTTCAGAACATCGAAACGGTGGACAAGCGCATCCTGACCATCGACTCGGCGGCAGCCGACCGGGTTCAGACTTCGGAGAAGAAGAACCTGCTCATCGACTCCTTTGTGAAATGGCGGATCACCGACGCGCGCGCCTACTGGGTCAGTTTCCAGGGAAGCGAGCGCGCCGCCGAGGAGCGGATGTCGACCTTGGTGCGCGACGCCATGAATCAGGCCGTCAACAAGCGCACCGTCGAGGAAATTACCTCGCGCGGACGCGAAAAGGCGATGGAGGAAATTCGTGCCGCCGTGCAAGCGCGCGTGAAGGACCTGGGCGTGACGATCGTCGACGTGCGTCTGCGTCGAGTCGATTTCGTCCCCGAGATCTTGACGGAATCGGTCTACCCGCGAATGGTGGCCGAGCGCAAGCGCGTCGCCAACGAGCAGCGCTCCATCGGCGCGGCCGAGGCGGAGAAGATCAAGGCCGATGCCGACCGTCAGCGTGAAGTGCTGCTTGCGCAGGCCTACCGGGAGGCGCAACGCGTCAAGGGCGAGGGCGACGCCAAGGCCGCCGCGATCTACGCCCGTGCCTTCGGAGCCAATCCCGAGTTCTTTAGCTTCTATCGCAGCCTCGACGCCTATCGACAGAGCTTTAAAAGCCGGTCGGACACGCTCATCGTGGATCCTTCTTCGGAGTTTTTCCGATACATAAAGAACTCCAGCGGCTCCGGCGGCACGCACTGACGCGGCCGCGCCTGATGACCTCGCGAGGCTGACGCTTGATTTCCATGCAAACCTTCGTGATCGCCGTAGCCCTGATGCTGGTGTTCGAGGGGCTGCTGCCGTTCGTATCCCCGGCATCCTGGCGCTCGCTGGTGCGCCGCATCGGCGTCATGAGGGACGGTCAGATTCGTTTCTTTGGGATGGTCTCGATCCTGGCGGGGCTGGGGCTGCTCCTGGTGCTGCTCGCCTGATCGCCGCGACGGTTCACAAAGCCAGACCTAGGCGCTCACCGGAAACCCCGCATCGTGGCTCGCTGGTTGCTGCCAGAAAATATTTCCGACGCGCTTCCCGAGGAGGCGCGCATCGTCGAGGCCCTGCGCCGCTCCTTGCTTGACTTGTATCGCAGCTATGGCTACGAGCTGGTAATTCCGCCGCTGCTCGAACACCTCGATTCCCTGCTCACCGGAAGCGGCCATGACCTGAGTCTGACCACCCTCAAGCTCGTCGACCAGCTCAGCGGACGCACGCTCGGAGTGCGCGCCGACACCACGCCGCAGGTAGCCCGCATCGATTCGCACATTCTCAACCGCAGCGGTGTGGCGCGCTTGTGTTACGCAGGATCCACCTTGCACGCGCGGCCCACGCACCCGCTTGCCAGTCGCGAGCCGCTGCAAATCGGTGCCGAGATCTACGGCGACGCGGATTTTGGCGCCGATGAGGAAATCCTGGATCTGGCCGTACGCTCGGCGCGTGCCATCGGCGTGGCGCAAGTGCAGATCGACCTCGGGCACACGGGTGTGGTGCGCGCGCTCTTGGGCGATGTGTTGCGGGCCACTGCGGGCGTGGAGGATGCGCTTGCGGCGCTGACCTGTAAGGATCCGGCGGCGCTGCATGCGGCGAGCAGCGCCTTTGCGCCAAAGACGCGCCAGGCTCTGCACGCATTAATGCAACTCAACGGAGGTGTGGAGGTTCTCGAGGATGCACGACGGGAGCTGCCGAGTTCGGCGGCGCTCGAAAGGGCGCTCGCGGACCTGGCGCAGCTCGCTCAGGGGTGCCCCGCCGACGAAGTCAGCATCGATCTGGCGGATCTGCATGGATTTCGATACCACACGGGTGTCACCTTTGCGGCCTACGTCCCGGGGTTGACCGGCCCGCTTCTGCGCGGCGGGCGCTACGACGATATCGGCCAGGCATTCGGGCGGGCACGTCCCGCGACCGGTTTTTCGCTGCTCGATTTGCGCGAAGCGGCGCAGCTGGTACCCTCGACGCCCGTGCGGGCAATCCGTGCGCCCCGAGTCGCCGATCCCCGGCTCGACGAACTCGTGGAGTCGCTGCGTCAACGCGGCGAAGTGGTCGTTCGTGCCGGGACGGCAGCTGAGGTGGGCGTGGCGCTAACGGTCGACCGCGAGCTTGTGTACAGCGGGGGAGCCTGGATCGTGCGCGATGTGCCGGGCACCCGAGCGCAGGACTGAACTTACAGGGCGATAGGAGCCATGGCGCGTAACGTAGTGGTGGTGGGCACCCAGTGGGGTGACGAAGGCAAAGGTAAGATCGTCGACTGGCTCACGGAGCAGGCCGACGGCGTTGTGCGCTTTCAGGGCGGACACAACGCCGGCCACACGCTCGTGATCGACGGTCGCAAGACAATCCTGCGCCTGATTCCGTCAGGGATTTTGCGCCCGTCGATCGCCTGCTATATCGGTTCGGGAGTCGTGCTCTCGCCGCAGGCCCTGCTCTCGGAGATCGATGAGCTCTGCGCCGCCGGCATCGACGTTGTCCCCCGGCTTGCGATCAGCGGTAGCTGCCCCCTCATACTGGAATATCACGTCGCGCTCGATCGGGCGCGCGAGACCCGGCGAGGAAACGCAAAAATCGGCACCACGGGCCGGGGCATCGGGCCGGCCTACGAGGACAAGGTGGCGCGGCGCGCTGTGCGTGCCCAGGACTTGTTCGATGCCCGCCGCTTCGAAGAACTGGTGCGCGAGGCAATGGATCTGCATAATTTCACGCTGACCCGCTATCTGCAGTCCTCGGCGCTGAACGTCGAGCAGGTGATCGATTCGACCCTGCTTCTGGCCGAACGCATCAAACCGATGATCACCGACGTATCGCATCGGCTGCACAATGCCATGAACCGTGGTGACCGCCTGCTTTTTGAAGGGGCCCAAGGGACCTTGCTCGATGTCGACCACGGCACTTATCCCTTCGTGACGTCCAGCAACACCTTGGCCGGTGCCGCGGCCTGTGGCGCCGGCGTCGCGCCACAGCAGCTGCACTACGTTCTGGGTATTACCAAGGCCTATGCAACGCGCGTCGGCTCCGGACCCTTTCCCACCGAGCTACTGGATGCAACCGGGGATCGGTTGCGCGAAAAAGGCGGTGAGTACGGCTCGGTGACTGGTCGGCCGCGGCGTTGCGGCTGGTTCGACGGTGCGGCGCTGCGCCGCTCGGTGCAGCTCAATGGTACGACGGGTCTTTGCATCACCAAGCTCGACGTGCTCGACGGTTTGCCCGTGGTGCGGCTGTGCACGGGCTACCGCAGCGGCCCGACGGTGAGCGACATCTTGCCGTTTGGCGCCGAGGAAGTGGCGCGCTGCGAACCGGTCTATGAGGATTTCCCGGGATGGAGCGCCTCGACCTATGGTGCGCGCGAGTGGAGCGAGTTGCCGGCCGGCGCTCGCCAGTTCTTGCAGCGTCTGGCCGAGGTCGCCGGCGTGCCCATCGATTTGGTTTCCACGGGGCCGGAGCGCGATCAAACCATCGTTTTGCGCCAACCCTTCAGCGTCGCGTTGCAATGAACCAGGACGTGAATCCGGTTGCCGGTGCGTCACTGCATGTCGACTGGCCCGAATATCACCGGTTGATCGAACGCCTGGCGGTCCTCGTTCACGAATCGGGTTACGAGTTTGATTCCTTGGTGTGCCTGGCACGCGGCGGCCTGCGCATCGGCGACGTCCTCTCGCGTGTTTTCCAGGTCCCGCTGGCGATTCTGGCCACCAGTTCGTATCGGCAGGCCGGTGGAACGATTGCCGGGGAGTTGGACATCGCGCAGTTCATCACGACAACGGCAGGGGATCCCGCGGGACGGCTTCTGCTGGTCGATGACCTTGTCGATAGCGGCAACACGTTGCAACGCGTGCGCGTTCACCTGGAGCAGCGATACCTCGGGATCCGCGAGATCCGAACCGCTGTGCTGTGGTACAAGGACGCCTCGGCGCTCGCCCCCGACTACTTTGTCGAGAAGCTTGCGAATAACCCCTGGATCCATCAGCCGTTTGAGCGCTACGACCGCGTGCGCCCTGGGGAACTGGCGCAGCAGCTGCGCAACCCCGGTTCACCGGCACAGGCCGATGGTGCCCAGGAGAGGACTCGAACCTCCACACCTTTCGGCACTAGAACCTGAATCTAGCGCGTCTACCAATTTCGCCACCTGGGCAGGAGAGCGGAGGGCGAATTCTAAGTCGAGGCTCCCGCTTGTCAAATGGCCCGAGGTAAACCCGAATCCAAATCTGAGACGCCGGCCGCGCGCGCGGGGGCGGCTGGGCCCTCGGTCGTGCTCGAGGCTATGACCCGCGCCGGCTCGCCCTTGCGCCCCGAGGAGCTGGGCGCGCTGCTCGCTCTGGAGCCGGGCCACTACCCGGACCTCGAACAGACCTTGAGCGAGCTTGAGCGCACAGGTCAGGTCGTGCGCAATCGTGCGGGGCTCCTGCTCATCGCCGCGCGCGCCAACCTTGTCTCCGGCCAAGTGCAAGGCCACCGCGATGGTTTCGGTTTTCTGATTCGTGACGATCACGGCCCCGACGTCATGCTCTCGGAGTCCGAGATGAGCAAGCTCATGCACGGCGACCGCGCGCTTGTGCGCGTAACCGGCATCGATCGGCGCGGGCGGCCCGAAGGCGAGATCGTCGACGTCACCGAGCGGCGCACGGAACGCCTGGTCGGGCGCTTGCTCAACGAGCGCGGCGTAAGCGTGGTCGTGCCCGAGGACCAACGCATTCGTCACGACATACTCGTGCCGCCGCAGGCCGGCGGGGGCGCCCGCGACGGCCAGGTAGTGGTCGTGCAGATCGTGCAGCAGCCCCAGCGCAACATGCAGGCGGTCGGACGCGTCGTGGAGGTTCTGGGCGAGATCGACGATCCTGGCATGGAGATCGAGATTGCCGTGCGCAAGTTCGGTGTGCCGCACGAGTTTTCCATCGAGGCGCTGCGAGCCGCCGAAGCGCTGCCCAAGCAGGTGCGCCGCACCGATTTGCACGGCCGCATTGATCTGCGCGACGTCGCACTCGTCACGATCGACGCGGAGGATGCGCGCGACTTTGATGACGCTGTCTACTGCGAAAGCGACGGTCGGCGCGGCTGGCGTCTGGTCGTGGCCATTGCCGACGTGGATCACTACGTGCCGTCGGGCTCGCAGCTGGACAAGGAAGCGCAGGTCCGCTCGACCTCGGTGTACTTTCCGCGACGCGTGATCCCGATGCTGCCGGAGGCGCTGTCCAACGAACTTTGCTCGCTCAAGCCGGCCGTTGACCGGCTCGTCATGGTTTGCGACATGACGATAACGAAGCACGGTGGGGTTCGAGGCTATCAGTTCTACCCGGCTGTGATGCACTCGCAGGGTCGGTTGACTTACAACGAGGTGTGGGAGGCATTGTCCAATCCCTCGAGCCGCGCGGCGGTGCATTTGGAAAAGCTCCTGCCGCGCCTGCACGAGCTCTACGAGGTCTATCTCGCGCTTGCACGCGCCCGCGCCCGCCGCGGGGCGCTCGAGCTCGAGACGACCGAGACCCAGATCATCTGTGATGCCAACGGACGCATCGAACGCATTGTGCCGCGCGTGCGTAACGACGCCCACCGGCTCATCGAAGAATGCATGCTCGCGGCAAACGTTTGCGCAGCCGATTTTCTTCGACGCAAAAAGCACGACGCCCTGCTGCGCGTGCACGAGGGTCCGACGCCGCAAAAGCTCGAGTCGCTGCGCGCCACCCTCAAGACCCTGGGTCTGCATCTGGCCGGGGGTGAGGCGCCACAGCCCAGCGACTACGCTGAACTCATCACACGGATCCGGTCGCGGTCGGACGCGTCGCTGCTTAACATGCTGTTGCTGCGCTCCATGCAGCAGGCGCAGTACAGTCCCCACAACGTCGGGCACTTCGGACTGGCCTACGAGGCGTACACGCACTTCACGTCGCCGATTCGCCGCTACCCCGACTTGCTGGTGCACCGCGCCCTCAAGGCCGTCCTCGCCGGCAAGCACTATGTTCCCCAACTCGCGCAGGCAGGCGCAAACGAGACGGCTGCCGCGCTGCCGCGCTGGGAGCAACTCGGTCTGGTGTGTTCCGCGAACGAACGACGCGCGGACGACGCATCGCGCGACGTCGAGGCGTGGCTCAAGAGCTATTACGTGCGCGAGCGCATCGGCGAGACGTTCTCCGGCTCGGTGAGCGCCGTAGTCCCCTTCGGTCTTTTTGTCGTTTTAGACGCGCTGTACGTGGAAGGCTTGGTGCACGTCTCGGAGCTGGGCAGCGAGTACTTTCAGTTCAACGAGGCGGTCCATGAGCTGCGGGGCGAACGCACGGGAATCCGCTTTCGCCTGGGTGACCGTCTGACCGTTCAGGTGGCCCGTGTCGACCTGGAGGCTCGGCGCATCGACTTCCGGATGATGCGGCCGGCCGACTTGCGCGCCGGCGAACCGCCCTCGGCGCGCACCACAGCCCGTGCCAAGTCCGGCGAAGGAGTCGAACAGCGACGTCGGCGGCAGGCGGCCCGGGCCGAGCGCATTGCGGCGCGTCGCGCCAAGCAGGCGCAAGGACAGCATGTCCCCGGCAAACCGGGGCCCAGGGACGTCTCGCGGCGACACCGGCGCCGATAGTGCCACCTCTGGCTATGGGCGAAAAATCACCCCCGGCTTCGGGGCTTGCGACACGGGCGGCGACAGCCGAGCAAGACCACATCCTGGCTGGCTTTCACGCGGTGGGCGCGCGCCTGCGCAGCGATCCCTCGTCCATTGAGGTACTGTACTTTGACGGCAA
This sequence comes from Burkholderiaceae bacterium, assembly GCA_035625725.1. Lineage (GTDB taxonomy): Bacteria > Pseudomonadota > Gammaproteobacteria > Burkholderiales > Burkholderiaceae_F > GJ-E10. The sequence goes on along the minus strand of DASPPB010000034.1, from coordinate 40,854 downwards.
CCGCCACGACGGACGCATGCGCCAGATCCTTGCACGAGCGGCTGCCGCAGCGGTGCGCTCCATAGCGGTGCCTGCGGAGCGTTTGCACGGCCTGTCGCCTCAAACTCCTCATCAGGGGCTGGTCGCACGAGTCCACGCTCGCACAAATCGCGCCGGCCTCGAAGATGTGCTTGCGGCAGTCCGCCCCGAAACCCTCTTACTGGTGCTCGACGGAGTCACCGACCCGCGTAACCTGGGGGCCTGCTTACGCACCGCGGCGGCGGCGGCTGTCGACGCAGTCATCGTGCCACGCGACCGCTCGGCCAGCCTGACGGCTGTTGCCACCAAGGCGGCTGCCGGTGCTGCAGACACGGTCCCGCTTATTTCCGTAACGAATCTGGCCCGCGCAATGAAAGACATGCAAAGCGCGGGGATCTGGATCGTGGGGGCCGATACCTCGGCCGAACACAGTCTCTACGACGTGGATTTGACCGGTCCCCGGGCGTGGGCGCTGGGCGCGGAGGGCTCGGGTCTGCGCCGCCTGACGCGCGAGCGCTGCGACACCCTCGTACATATCCCCATGGCCGCGGGAATGGAGAGCCTCAATGTTTCGGTTGCCGCCGGCGTGTGTCTGTTCGAGACGCAGCGCCAACGAAGACAAAAAGGGGTCACGTAAGTCGATGCAGGCCGGAGTTCCCAGCCGAACCGCGCTTGCGGCGGCCGTGCACCGAGCCGTTCACCAGGAACTCGAGGGCGGCAGCATCTTGCGCGACCCGCTGGCCATCCCGATTCTCGGCGACGAGGCCCGATCCGTGCTCGACGAGGCGCGCCGCGACGCGTCCCTGCGGGGTCTGCGCGTATTTGTCGCGCTGCGCTCACGCTTCGCGGAGGATGCTCTTGCGCGTTCACTGGACAAGGGCATGCGCCAACTTACGATACTTGGCGCCGGTCTGGACACATTTGCCTACCGCTCACCCTTGGCGGCCAAACTGCGAATCTTCGAGGTTGATCATCCCGCAACACAGTCCTGGAAGCGTGAGCGTCTGATCCACGCGGGCATCCACGCGCCCCCCACGCTGACTTTCGTGCCCGCGGATTTGGAGGTGGAGGATTTGGCCGGCGTGCTGCAGGCCGCCGGCTTTGACACGGAGCAGCCGTCGTTTTTTATGTGGCTGGGCGTGGTGCCGTATCTGAGCGCATCGGCGGTGTTCTCGACGCTGTCTTATATTTCCGCTTTGCGGGCTGGCGCGCAAGTCGTGTTCGACTACGCCAATCCCCTGGACCCGGCGCAGGAAGATCCGCAGCATTTTGCGCTGCGAGCCGCACTCGAGGAGCGGGTTGCCTCCTACGGCGAGCGCTTGCGCAGTTATTTCGAAACCAGCGCACTGCACTCCAGGCTATCCGCACTGGGCTTTGATGAAATCGAGGACCTCGGGCCAGCGGCGATCCGGCAGCGCTACTTTGGCCAGCGACCGGTCTCCTCTTCCGACAGGGGTGCGCACATCCTCCGAGCAGGCAGGCTGCTTCGCGCCTAGCCCCGGGGCGGTTTGCGGCTTCTTTGCTTCTTCGGCTACAATGCATGGCTTTTTCCTTGCTGCACCGCGTTTTGCCAACCCTGCATTCGGGTCGTGCCGCAATCATCAGTCCGGCGTCTTGCCGAAACTCGATGGCGGTACTGGGCGTGTCAGATTCGGGGTCCTGCTCCGTCTGGCGGCCGACACGGCGGGCAGCTGATCCCGAGAGGGAAATCCATAAGGAGATGCTGTATGCGGCATTATGAAATCTGTTTCATCGTCCACCCGGACCAAAGCGAGCAGGTTCCGGCGATGATTGAGCGTTACCGCTCTTTGATTCTGTCCCAAAGCGGCAAAGTGCATCGGGTCGAAGACTGGGGACGCCGGCAGCTTGCCTATCCCATCGCCAAACTGGTCAAGGCGCATTACGTCCTGCTGAACATTGAGTGCGGCAAGTCGACGCTCGACGAACTCGAACACGGTTTTCGCTACAACGATGCAGTGCTGCGCCACCTGACGGTGGGGCAGAAGAAGGCCATCACGACCCCGAGCCCGATGATGAAGGTCGTGGAGAAGGAGGAAGCGCGCAAGACGGCCGTGGAGCCGGCGGGCGCGGCCAGCTAGGCGAGGCGGCCCCGGCAGGCAAGGATGCTCGCGATGCCGTGGTGCACCGCAACGCGCGATCGGCGCAATCGGGTGCGGCAATTTGAATCGCATCATGCTTAGCGCCACGTTGCTGGAGCGCGCGGCGCTTCGGTTTACGCCGGCCGGCGTTGCAGTACTTGAGGCGAAGTTGCAGCACCACTCCGAGGTGCTCGAAGCGGGGGTCAAGCGCAGGTTGCAATTTGATTTTTCCGCCATTGCGCTGGGCTCCAGCGCCCGGGAACTGGCAGCCCAGCCCCTGGGCAGCGAACTGGAACTGAGCGCTTTTCTGGCGCCGCGCAGCCGACGCAGCGCACGCCTTGTGGTGCATGTGCTGGGATTTTCACGGCTCGCCGACCGCAGCCAGGCGGGCGCGAAGCAAAACGATACGATCGGTATGACGGAGCAAAACGATGGCAACAGCCAGCAGAAGCAGCAGCAGGGGTAGGGCCGGCTTTAAGGGCAAGGGCAAACCCAACGGTCGGCGCTCGCAGCAGCAAAATGCGCTATTCAAGCGCAGAAAATTTTGCCGCTTCACGGCCGAAAAAGTCGAGATGATCGATTACAAGGACGTGGAGACGCTGCGCGACTTCGTTCAGGACAACGGGCGCATAATTCCCGCCCGGCTTACTGGCACGAAGGCGCACTATCAGCGCCAGTTGGATACGGCAATCAAGCGCGCGCGCTTTTTGGCGCTGTTGCCATATACCGACATTCACTGATCCCGGAGCGCGTTTCAGGCCGGGGGGATCCCGGCCAATGCACGCTGACTCATCTTAATTTCCGTCCCGCTTGTTCGGGTCGCAGCCGCAGGGTTCGCCATGCAAGTCATACTTCTGGAAAAAATCGGAAAGCTGGGGCAACTGGGCGAAGTCGTCAAAGTCAAGGACGGTTTCGCACGCAATTACTTGATTCCGACGGGCAAGGCCAGGCGCGCGACCGACTCGGCCATCAAGGAGTTCGAGGCCCGCCGAGCGGAACTGGAGCGTGCGCACGCGGACCGGCTCCAGACCGCGCAGTCGCTGGGCGAACGCCTGCAAGGCCTCACACTGCAGATCACCGCCAAAGCCGGCGTCGACGGTCGGTTGTTCGGTTCCGTCACGAACTTCGACATATCCGAAGCGCTGGGCAAGCAGGGATTTGAAGTACCCAAGTCCAACATCCGCCTGCCCGTGGGTCCGCTCAAGACAGTGGGCGATCACAAAATCGCGATCGCCCTGCATTCGGATGTAGTGGTAGAAATTACGGTCTCGGTTCTCGGCGAAAACGTCTGACCCCGGCGCTGTCTTTTCGCCTGTTGCTCGAATCACGCGGGGTTGGCGCTATCGGCCTCTGGGGCAGGTCGCGGCAAATTGCTATAGTGGCCTGCCTACGCGGGAGGAGACATGAGCGTACCGGTCGCTGACCCGCAGCTCGTTGCGGTACGAACGCCGCCGCACTCGGTGGAGGCCGAGCAATCGGTGCTCGGCGGCTTGCTGCTCGATAATTCCTCCTGGGACCGCATAGCCGACCGCCTCGCGGGCGAAGACTTCTATCGCCATGATCATCGGCTGATATTCCAGCACGTCTCTCGCCTCATCGAGGATTCGCGTCCGGCCGATGCGATTACCGTTTATGAAGCGCTGCAGATCAGTGGCAAGGCGGGCGAAGCCGGCGGCCTGGCCTACCTCAATGCGCTTGCGCAAAACACGCCTTCGGCCGCCAACATTCGGCGCTACGCGGAAATCGTGCGTGAGCGCGCGGTCCTGCGGCGTCTCGTGAGCGTGGGCGAGGACATCGCCGCTTCGGCGCTCAATCCCCAGGGCCGCGAGGCCAAGCAAATTCTCGACGAAGCCGAAACAAAGGTTTTCCAAATCGCCGAACAGGGGGCGCGCGACAGGACGGGGTTCATCAAGCTCGAACCGCTGCTCGGGCGAGTCGTCGAACGCATTCAGGAACTCTTTGAGCGCGCCAGCCCCAGCGACGTTACTGGCGTGCCCAGCGGTTTTACCGATCTGGATGCCAAGACCGCGGGATTCCAGGAAGGCGACCTGATTATCATTGCCGGCCGGCCGTCGATGGGCAAGACCGCCCTGGCGCTGAATATCGGACAGCACGTCGCCATCGACCTGGGCATGCCGGTGGCGGTGTTCTCGATGGAAATGGGTGCCGAGCAGCTGGCCATGCGCCTGCTCGGATCCGTGGGACGTATTGACGCGCACCGGCTGCGTACGGGCCGGCTGACCGACGAGGACTGGCCAAAGCTCACCGAGGCGATCGAACGCATGCACGCCGCACCGCTGCATATCGACGAGACGCCCGCGCTCAATGCGCTGGAATTGCGGGCGCGTGCGCGGCGTATGGCCCGGGAGTACGGCAAACTCGGTCTCATCATCGTCGATTATTTGCAGCTGATGTCGGCAAGCTCCTTCGGCGAGAACCGCGCCACCGAGATTTCCGAGATTTCGCGTTCGCTCAAAGGCCTCGCCAAGGAACTCAGGGTTCCGGTCATTGCGCTCTCCCAGCTGAACCGAACCGTGGAACAGCGCACGGACAAGCGTCCTGTCATGTCGGACCTGCGCGAATCGGGAGCCATCGAGCAAGACGCGGACGTCATCTTGTTCATTTATCGCGACGAGGTCTACAACCCGGACAGTCCGGACAAGGGCATCGCGGAGATCATTCTGGGCAAGCAGCGCAATGGACCGATCGGGCGCGTGCAGCTGCGCTTTGGCGGGGAGCACACGCGATTTGACAACCTCTCGCTCTCAAGCCCGGTGTTCTGATGATGGACGAAGCCCGCCCGGTCTTTGAGGAAACGAGCCCCCGCGCGGGAGGCGAAACGCGCCCGGTCCTGGAGCGGCCCGCGCCCAGTCTGTGGCGCACGCTGCTCATGCGGTTGCGCTTTCGCGATCGCCGCTTCGTTCCCCTATTTAAGCTGCACGCGCAGCTGTGCGTGGGCGCCATCGATGCGCTGCTGCGGTTGCTGGCCGATCTGCGCGATCCGCACGGCATGGTGCGCGAGATCGAGGCGATGGAAAAGCGCGGCGACGCAATCGTCGATGATGTGCATGCGGTCCTGCGCCGCTCCTTGTTTCCGCCCCACCCGCGCGCCGCGATCGTTGACCTCATCAATCGCCTCGATGACGTTTTGGATCTGACCGAGGACGCCGCGCAGACGATTCACCTCTACCACGTGACGTCGATCACGCCCGAGGCGATCCGGTTGGCTCAGCTCGCCCTGCAAAGCGTTCGCGTGATTGAAACGGCAGTGGGCATGTTGGCGCAGCCGGGGCAGGGGCGGGAGGTTTTGAGCCTGTGCGCACGGATCGACGATCTGGAGGCGCAGGCCGACCATGTTCTGCGGGCCGCGATGTCGCGATTGTTCCGAGACGAACCTGACGCCCGCGAACTGATCAAGTTGCGCGCGGTCTACGAAGTCCTCGAAGGGCTGACTGACGTTTGCAAGGACGTCGCCGCCGAAATGGAGGCGATCGTGCTCGGCCACCTCGGGATTTGACGCGAGCGAGGCTCGCTAAAGAGCCTCCGCTGCGTAGTCGGCCAGGCGCGAGCGCTCGCCGCGCTGCAAGGACACATGCCCGGCGTGCGCCCATCCCTTGAACCGGTCGACCGCGAACGTCAGTCCCGAGCTGCCCTCGGTCAGGTACGGTGTATCGATCTGGGCGATGTTTCCCAGGCAAACCACCTTGGTGCCAGTGCCCGCGCGCGTGACCAGTGTCTTCATTTGCTTGGGAGTGAGATTTTGCGCCTCGTCGATGATGAGGAACTTGTTAATGAAGGTTCGCCCCCGCATGAAGCTCATCGATTTGATGCGGATGCGCGTGCGAATCAGGTCATTGGTTGCCGCCCGTCCCCAGTCCCCACCGGCCTCATCGCTGCGGTTGAGCACCTCCAGGTTGTCCTCGAGCGCACCCATCCAAGGTGCCATTTTTTCTTCTTCCGTTCCGGGCAAAAAGCCGATGTCCTCTCCGACGGGCACGGTCGCGCGGGTGAATATGATTTCGGAAAAACGCTTCGTCTCGAAGGTTTGCGCCAGACCCGCCGCCAACGCAAGCAGTGTCTTGCCGGTTCCGGCTTGGCCGATGAGTGAGACGAAGTCGCACTCCGGATCGCACAGCAAGTTCAGCGCAAAACTCTGCTCGCGATTGCGCGCGGTGATTCCCCACACCGCGTTTTTGGCGTGCAGATAGTCGCGCACGACCCGCAGGACCGCCGTTTTTCCTCGAATTTCGCGCACCTGGGCATGAAACGGCGTGGCGTCTTCCAAGAAGACGAACTGATTGACGAGCAAGTCGGCCACGACGGGGCCGTGGATCCGGTAGTAGGTGGCCCCGGCCTGCTGCCACGACTCGACGCCTTTTGCATGACGGTCCCAGAATTTCGCGGGCAGCGCGTAGGTTCCCGTATAGAGGATGTCGGTATCCTCCAGAACCTTGTCGTTGAAATAGTCCTCGGCGCTGAGATTGAGCGCGCGCGCCTTCACGCGCATGTTGATGTCCTTCGACACCAGGACCACATCGCGCTCCGGGTACAGCTCTTTGAGCGCACGCACGACGCTCAGGATCTGGTTGTCCGCTTTGCCCGCGGGCAGGCTCGCCGGCAGTGCCGCTCCGATCGCCTGGGTCTGAAGAAACAGGCGTCCGGTGGCATCGACATGGCCCAGTGCCGACAGCGCGATGCCATCCTCGATCGGGGTCTTGCACGACGCCACCAGCGCATCGAGGGAACGGCTCGCCTGACGCGCATTGCGAGCCACTTCCGACATGCCCTTCTTGTGTCCGTCGAGTTCCTCGAGCGTCATCATCGGCAGGAACAGGTCATGCTCCTGGAAGCGGAAGAGGCACGTCGGGTCGTGCATCAGAACGTTGGTGTCGAGTACGAAAAGCCGCGCACGCTGCGGCGTGGCCTGGCGGCGGCTCCGACGGACCTCCTCGGGCGGCGGCCGCGTCTCGACGAGCGTCAGACGCTGGTCCGGCCCCATTTCCTTGGGCTTGCGCGCAGGGGGCTCCGGCGCGGGGCGCTCGAGCGCTCCTTGCCGCAGCGGCGCTGCGCTTGGGTTGCGGGAGGACGGGGTGATGAGGGTTGCGGGTTTGGTAGGTGCCTTGGGAAGGGGCATGCGCGGCTGAAGCTGTCTCAGGAGGGATCGTGGGAATGCCGTTTAAGCCAGTTGCTGCACGGTCTGAAGTACTTCGGTAACGTGACCCGGAACTTTGAGCCCGCGCCATTCGTGTCGCAGCACGCCCTGCGCGTCGATCACGAACGTGCTGCGCTCAATTCCGCGTACGGATTTTCCATACATCATTTTCTGTCGTATCACTCCAAAAAGGGAACACAGCGATTCCTCGGCGTCACTAATGAGCTCGAACGGCAGCTCATATTTAGCACGAAACCGCTCGTGGGAAGCCAGGGAATCGCGCGAGACGCCGACGATGCGTGCTCCCGCCGCGGCAAAAGCCGCGTCGGCCGCCGCAAATTCGCGCGACTCGCTGGTGCAGCCCGGTGTGTTGTCCTTCGGATAAAAATACAGGACCAAAGTCTTTCCGCGACAGCGCGACAGGCGAAATTCGCCGGCCGTCGACGCGGCGGAAAAATCCGGGACTTTTTTCCCCAACGCAAGCTTTTCTTGAGCCATGTCCCGATTGCCCAGATCACGACGGCCCGTAGGCCAGAAACGCACCAACCACGCGCCGGCCCTCGGCCATGAGAATGTTAAAGGTCCTGCAGGCTGCTGCGGTGTCCATAACCTCAAAACCAACACCGGCGCGCGACAGTAACGCAGTCGTCTGGGGCGGCAAAAACCGCTGGGTCGCACCAGTGCCGACGAGCACAATCTCGGGATCGAGTTCGAGCACTGGCGCGAAGTGCTCCGCCCGCAATTTCTCGATGTCGGAAGCCTCCCAGGAGCGAATAGGTGCATCGGGCGCCACGATCAACGAACCCGTGTGTCGAACCCGGTTGACTTCGATGTAGCCCGCCCCGTAGGCCGTTACGGTATTGGAATTCGACGACGCCTGGACATGCAGCTTCAATCGTGCTCCGAGCGCCGCGCCGCGGACGAGTCCCCGCGGTTGCATGGCGCAGATCAGGTAAATTATGCAACTAAATCGCGCTGCCGGCAGCCGACCCCTGCAAAATGCTCGATTTTCGGGTTCGGTTCGCCGGCCCGTTTTTGCCTTTCGCTCGTCGTGGGGACTTGATGATTCACCCAATGCCAGAATTTTCGCGCCTGCAGCGGCTGCCACCGTACGTTTTCAACATTACAGGCGAATTGAAGATGGCGGCGCGCCGCCGGGGTGAAGATATCGTCGATATGAGCATGGGTAACCCCGATGGCGCCACTCCCGCGCACATCGTGCAGAAATTGGTCGAGTGCGTGCAGCGGCCCAACACGCACGGCTATTCCGTCTCCAAGGGAATTCCGCGGCTGCGCGGTGCGATCTGCAATTGGTATCGGGATCGCTACGCGGTGGATTTTGATCCCGAATCGGAGGCGATCGTCACGATCGGCTCCAAGGAGGGTTTGGCCCACTTGATGCTTGCGACCTTGGACCGGGGCGACACCGTATTGGTGCCCAACCCCAGCTATCCCATCCATATCTACGGAGCAATCATCGCGGGGGCCGACATCCGCTCCGTGAAAATGGTGCCCGGCGTGGACTTCTTCGGCGAATTGGAACGGGCGATCCGCGAGTCCCTTCCCAAGCCGCGCATGATCGTCATCGGTTTCCCCAGCAATCCGACCGCCCAGTGCGTCGACCTGGAGTTTTTCGGCCGCGTCGTCGCGCTGGCCAGAGAGCACGCGATCTTCGTGGTCCACGATCTGGCGTACGCCGATATCGTGTTTGACGGGGTTCGCGCGCCCTCCATCATGCAAATTCCGGGAGCGCGCGAGGTGGCCGTCGAGTTCTTCACGTTGAGCAAGAGCTACAACATGGCAGGTTGGCGCATCGGCTTTATGGTTGGCAACCGCGACCTCGTAGCAGCGCTCGCACGCATCAAGAGTTATCACGATTACGGCACTTTCACGCCGGTGCAGGTCGCTTCCATCGCCGCCTTGGAGGGACCGCAGGACTGCGTACGCGAGATCGCCGAGCAGTACCGGCGCCGTCGCGACGTGCTGCTCCGGGGTCTGCACGATATGGGATGGATGGTCGAGGTTCCGCGCGCATCGATGTACGTCTGGGCCCAGATCCCTACGCCTTTTGCGAACATGGGTTCGCTCGAGTTTTCCAAGAAGCTTCTCAAAGAGGCAAAGGTCGCGGTCTCGCCGGGAATCGGCTTTGGCGAGTACGGCGACACGCACGTGCGCTTTGCACTGATTGAAAACGAACTGCGCATCCGCCAGGCGGTGCGCGGAATACGGGAGATGTTTCGCCGCGACGGGGTGGCAGTCAAGGCGGCTTAGTGAACGCGGGGATGATCTCCCCGAAAAAGATCCAATGAAACCAATCCGAGTTGGCTTACTGGGCCTGGGCACCGTCGGCCGGGGAACTTTCAACGTCTTGAGGCGCAACCAGGAGGTGATCCGGCGGCGCGCGGGGCGCGGAATCGAAGTCGCCATGATCGGCGTGCGCGACGTCGCGCGTGCGCGCGCCCAGATCGCCGATGCGGTCCCGGTTACGGATCGACTCCAGGACATCGTGCGCCACCCCGACATCGACATCGTGGTCGAACTCATCGGCGGATACCAACCCGCGCGGGAACTCGCCCTCGATGCCATCGCCCACGACAAACACCTCGTGACGGCCAACAAAGCACTGCTGGCCGTGCACGGCAACGAGATATTCGACGCTGCGCGCCAAATGGGAGTGATGGTTGCGTTTGAGGCCGCCGTGGGCGGAGGCATTCCCATCATCAAGGCACTGCGCGAGGGCCTCACGGGCAATCGCATCGAGTGGATTGCCGGAATCATCAACGGCACGAGCAATTTCATTTTGTCGCGCATGCGTGACACGGGGGCAACGTTTGAGGCAGCCCTCAAGCAGGCGCAAGAACTGGGCTACGCGGAGGCCGACCCGAGTTTTGACATCAACGGGACCGACGCCGCCCACAAGATTTCGATCCTGGCGGCAATCGCTTTTGGCGTTCCCATTCGCTTTGACGCGGCTCATGTCGAGGGCATCGCCAGCCTTGCGGCTGCCGACATCCGCTACGCGGAGCAACTGGGCTATCGGATCAAGCTGCTCGGGATCACCCGCCTGACTCCCGCCGGGGTGGAACTGCGCGTGCATCCCACCCTGGTGCCGATGCAGCGGCTACTGGCCAATGTGGAAGGCGCGATGAACGCGGTTCTGGTAAAGGGCGACGCCGTTGGAACCACCATGTACTACGGCCCGGGTGCCGGATCGGAACCGACCGCCTCGGCGGTGGTAGCCGATCTGGTCGACGTGACCCGCATGCATACGGCCGACCCCGACGACCGGGTCCCGCACCTGGCCTTTCAGGCCGACTCTCTGGTGCAGCTGCCGTGGCTTTCCATCGAAGAAACCGTGACTTCGTACTATTTCCGCATGCGCGTTGCCGATCAGCCGGGCGTCTTGGCCGACATTGCGCGCATTCTCGCCGAAGGGCGCATCTCGATCGATGCGCTGTTTCAGCGCGAACCCGGCGAAGGGGAAAACCAGACGGACATCATCATGTTGACCCACGAAGCGCTGGAGCGCGACGTTAACGTGGCGCTGCAGCGCATCGAGGCGCTTGAAACGGTCCTCGCACCGGTGATCCGAATACGCCAAGAATCGCTCGCGTAAGGAGCCGGGCTGCAATGCAATACCTATCGACCCGCGGAAACATGCCTCCGTCCCGCTTTCGGGACGTGCTGCTCGAGGGACTGGCGCCGGACGGCGGACTGGTCACACCGTCGCATTACCCTCGCGTGGAATCGCGCCTGGCACGCTGGCGCGGTCTGCCGTACGCGCAACTCGCATTCGAACTCCTGTCGTTGTACGCCGACGATTACGAGGCCTCGCAATTGGAGCGCATGGTGCGCGCCACTTACACCCCGGCGATCTTTGGCAACGAGCAGATCACTCCCGTGGTCGAGCTCGAAGCGGGAATGCATCTGCTGCAGCTCTCCAACGGGCCGACCTTGGCCTTCAAGGACATCGCAATGCAACTGCTGGGCGTCTTGTTCGAGGAGGAACTGGCCCAGCGCGGAGAAAACCTCAATATTCTGGGGGCGACTTCCGGAGACACCGGGTCGGCAGCAGAAGTGGCATTGCGCGGCAGGCAGCGCATGCGCGTGTTCATGCTCTCCCCGTACGGGCGCATGAGCGCCTTTCAGCGAGCGCAGATGTATTCGCTCCAGGACGAGAACATCTTCAACATCGCAGTGGACGGCAGTTTTGACGATTGCCAGGACCTGGTCAAAGCGATTGGGTCGGACCTCGCCTTCAAGCGCGAGCACCATCTCGGAGCGGTCAATTCCATCAACTGGGCACGCGTCGTGGCGCAGGTGGTTTACTACTTTCGCGCGTACTTCGCCGTCACGAAGGATGACTCTGCGGAGGTCGATTTTTGCGTTCCATCGGGCAATTTCGGCAACGTGCTGGCCGGCTGGATTGCGCGCCAGATGGGCCTGCGCATCGGCCGACTCGTGGTGGCGACCAACGAAAACGACGTGCTGGACGAATTTTTCCGCACGGGGCGCTATCGGGTGCGCCGGGGAGCCGAGACGCACGTGACCAGCAGTCCGTCGATGGACATTTCCAAGGCGTCGAACTTCGAGCGTTTCATTTTCGATATCGTTGGTCGCGACGCGGCGGCGCTGCGCGAATTGTGGTGGGCGATCGACACGCAGGGCTGGTTCGATCTGAAGCAGACTCCGTTCTGGAACGCGGTTCTCGCCAGCGGTTTTTCTTCCGGGCGCAGCTCGCACGCCGATCGCCTGGCGACGATTCGTCATCAATTTCGACGCGACGATCGGATACTGGATCCGCATACCGCCGACGGAGTCAAGGTGGCCCGCGAGCATCTTCGCCCCGGCATCCCGATGGTGTGCCTTGAAACCGCTCAAGCAGCAAAATTCGCGCAAACCATCTATGAAGCGATTGGGCGCGAACCGTCTCGGCCCGCGGAATTGCTCGGCATCGAGGAGCTGCCCCAGCGCTTTGAGCGCTTGCCCCCCGACGCCGAGCCGTTGCGCCGGTTCCTGCTGGCCCATGTGTTGTAAGGCAGGGCCGCCTCGGGCATCGCGCGGGCCGGGGCACTGCCACGAGAGCCGCTCTTGAAGGCAATCGGATTTGTCGGCAGCTCGGGCGCCGGAAAAACGACGCTGATCGAGCGTCTCATCGAGCGATTTTGCCGCGCCGGACTGCGCGTTGCCGCGGTCAAACATGCGCACCACGGTTTTGATATCGACCGGCCCGGAAAGGATTCCTACCGGTTTCGCAGCGCGGGTGCCAGCCAGGTTTTGATCGGCTCCGGGCAGCGCTGGGCACTGTTGAGCGAAGAGGATCCAGCCCATGCCCCGGGGCAAGACGACGAGCTCACCCGGCAGCTTGCGCGTCTGGCTCCCTGCGACCTCGTTTTGATCGAAGGCTATCGCGGACAAGGGGGCGTGCCATTCATCGAAGTGCGGCGAAGCGCGACCGAAGGCGGCCGCAGTCAGAAGGCGGCCGAGCAGACGGTCACACCCATGCTTGCCCCCGGGGCAATCGCAGTTGTGACGGACCGGCCGCCGGAGCCCGGACCGATACAATTGCCGGTGCCCATACTTGACGTAAACGACGTCGAGGCAATTGCCCGATTCATCGCCGAGCGATTTGAGGTGCCGTTGTGTTAACCATCGACGAGGCCCTGCAGCGAATGCTTGCGGCGGCGCGGCCGCTAACCGGCGCCGAGGAGGTGCCCACACAAGATGCGGCGGGGCGCGTGCTGGCGCAGGCCGTGGTCGCGCTCGTGGATGTGCCGCCACTGGACAATGCCCAGATGGACGGCTACGCGGTGCGCTGTCGCGACATCGCGAAGATCCCCGCGACGCTGCCCGTTCGTTTGCGCGTGACGGCCGGACAGAGTCCGGAGCCGCTGCCGGCGGCTGCGGCAGCGCGCATTTTCACGGGCGCGCCCATACCCGAGGGCAGCGATGCGGTCGTGATGCAGGAGGCCACGCGCGCCGACGCCGACGGTGTCGTGGTGCTCGAAGCGCCGCAGCCAGGCCAATGGATCCGTCGCGCGGGCAGCGACTTTGCCCGCGGCGCAGCCGCCCTATCGGCGGGGCAAGCGCTGCGGGCGCAGCACCTCGGGATCGCCGCTTCGGTAGGCGTTGCGCGTCTTAGCGTGGTTCGGCGGCCACGGGTCGCACTTTTTTGCACGGGTGATGAACTGGCGATGCCCGGTACGCAGGCGGCTCCGGGGCGCATCTACAACTCGAATCGGTTTGTCCTGAAGGGGCTGCTCGAGTCCCTTGGTTGCTCCGTGCGCGATCTGGGGATCGTGCCGGACTCGCTGGAGGCAACTTGCGAGGCGCTGGCCAGCGCGGCCGCCGACGCGGATCTGATTCTGAGTTCCGGCGGCGTCTCGGTGGGCGAGGAAGACCACGTCAAGGCGGCCCTGGCCACGTTAGGGGAATTGCAGCTTTGGCAAATTGCCATGAAGCCCGGCAAGCCCCTGGCATTCGGCCACGCGCGCGGAGTTCCCTTTATCGGGCTGCCGGGCAATCCGGTGTCGAGCTTTGTGACGTTTGTCTTGCTCGTTCGCCCGTATTTGCTGCGTTGCCTTGGCGTGCGCGACGTAACTCCGAAGGCCGTTGCGCTACCGGCGGACTTCGCCTATACGGCCGACCGGGCGCGCCGCGAGTTCGTACGCGCGCGCCTCAATGGCTCCGGAGGTTTGGATCTGTTCCCCAACCAGAACGCCTCGCTGCTAAGCTCGGTCGCCTGGGCAGACGGACTCGTCGACCTGGCGGCCGCTTCGGTGGTCGAGCGCGGACAGCGCGTACGTTTTCTGTCCTTCGCGGAACTGACGGGGCCCGCCTGACGTCGCACCCCGAGAGATGATTTGGGTCCAGCGCGGCCCACGGAATCTGCGCCACGCAACCCCGAGGCATTTAAAAGGCTATGCGATTGACGATTTTGTATTTTGCGCGCATGCGCGAGGCGGTAGGGCGGACGCGCGAAACGGTTGAACCACCGCCTGGTGTCGCGAGCGTGGGAGAGCTGCGTACGTGGATGATCTCGCGCGGCGAACCTTGGGCGAGCGCCTTTGCGCAAGTGCAACCGCTTCGCACTGCGCTCGACCTCGTGGTGAGCGCAGATGAGGCAATGCTCCACGACGGTGCCGAGGTGGCATATTTTCCGCCGGTGACCGGCGGATGAGCGCCGCAGTGCGATGGGCCCGGGGGCGCGGCTCCAAGGAGGCGAAACCAACGTGACGCAACGGTGGCAAATCAGCGTTCAGACGCAGGATTTTGACCCTGGTGCAGAAATCGAGGCCTTGCGCGGTGCTGCAAACGGCGCAATCGTCAGTTTTGTAGGCGTTGCGCGTGACTCGAGCGACGGGTTCCCGGTGCAGCGGATCAACCTGGAGCATTACGCGGCGATGACGCAGCGGTGCCTGGAGGAAATAGTGCGCCAGGCGCACGCGCGCTGGAGCCTCAACGGGGTGCGCCTGATTCACCGCTATGGCGAGCTGCGGCCCGGGGATCGGATCGTGCTCGTGGCAACCGCGAGCGTGCATCGTGAACACGCGTTCGACGGCTGTCGCTTCATCATCGACTATTTGAAGACGCAGGCGCCATTTTGGAAGCAAGAATCCGGAAGCCAGGGTTCGCGCTGGGTCGAGGCGCGCGCCAGCGACGAAAATGCTGTCCGAAACTGGATGGGCGCCCCCGATCGCGTCAAAGACCGGCTATGAAGGATCCGCCTGGCGTCGTGCCCCTCGCAAGTCCCTCGGGCGCCAAGGTCCGATGGCCGGCGCTCGAAGGAGTACGCGGCTGATTTGGGCCTGAGGGTGGCAGGCGCCTGCCCAGGCTTGAAATCCAGGCCGACGCCCCCAACCTTGGCGCCAACAGGGTTGCTCGCCCAGGAGCTGCCATCGCAGCTTTGACGGCCACAACGGTGATTCGCAGGCAACGACACGGACTCTCATGCGCCAAGACAAACTGACCACGCGCTTTCAGGAAGCCCTCGCCGACGCGCAGTCGATTGCGGTGGGCAACGACCAGCAGTACATCGAGCCGCTGCACGTGCTCGCGGCCATGCTGCGCCAGGACGACGGCTCGGCACGCTCTCTGCTTCAGCGGGCGGGCGTCGCCGTGGGTCCGCTCGGGTCGGCCGTGGAGTCGGCGCTAAAGCGTCTGCCGCAAGTGCAGGGCACGGACGGGCAGGTCCAGATCGGCCGCGAATTGGTGGGAGTGCTCAACCAGACGGAGAAGGAAGCCCAGAAACGGGGGGACGCTTACATCGCCAGCGAACTGTTCGTCTTGGCGCTGATCGACGACAAGGGCGAAGCCGGCCGTCTGTTGCGCGAGCACGGTGCCAATCGCCGGTCGCTCGAAGCCGCGATCGAAGCGGTACGAGGCGGCGCCAACGTCGGATCGGCCGAGGCGGAGGGACAGCGTGAGGCACTGAAGAAATACACGATCGATCTGACCGAACGCGCGCGCATGGGCAAGCTCGATCCAGTCATCGGGCGCGATGACGAGATCCGTCGCTCGATCCAGATTCTTCAGCGTCGAACCAAGAACAACCCCGTTCTGATCGGCGAACCCGGTGTAGGCAAGACCGCCATCGTCGAAGGGCTTGCGCAGCGCATCGTCAACGGCGAAGTGCCCGAGACGCTCAAGGACAAGCGCGTTTTGACGCTGGATCTGGCTGCCCTCCTCGCGGGCGCTAAGTATCGGGGCGAGTTCGAGGAACGCCTCAAGGCGGTGCTCAAGGAGATCGCCGCCGATCAAGGCAAGACCATCGTGTTCATCGACGAGATCCACACCATGGTCGGTGCGGGCAAGGCAGAGGGGGCCATCGATGCGGGCAATATGCTCAAGCCCGCGCTTGCGCGCGGCGAGCTGCACTGCATCGGCGCCACGACGCTCGACGAATACCGCAAGTACATCGAGAAGGACGCCGCTCTGGAGCGACGCTTCCAGAAGATCATTGTGGGCGAGCCCTCGGTGGAGTCCACCATCGCGATCCTGCGCGGACTACAGGAGCGCTACGAGCTGCACCATGGCGTCGAAATCACGGATCCGGCGATCGTGGCGGCAGCCGAACTGTCCCATCGCTACATCACCGACCGCTACTTGCCCGATAAGGCAATCGACCTCATCGACGAGGCGGCCGCGCGCATCAAAATGGAGATCGACTCCAAGCCCGAGTCGATGGATCGGCTCGACCGACGTCTGATTCAGCTCAAGATCGAGCGCGAGGCCGTTAAGAAGGAAAGCGACGAGGCCTCGCGCAAGCGGCTGCAACTCATCGAGGAAGAAATCACCAGTCTGGAGCGCGAGTACGCGGATCTGGACGAAGAGCTACGTGCGGAAAAGGCGGCCGTGCAGGGGGCCGCCAACATCAAGGCCGAGATTGACCGGTTGCGCGCGAAGATGGCCGATTTGCAGCGCACCGGGCAGTTCGACAAGCTCGCGGAAATCCAGTACGGGAAGCTGCCGCAGCTGGAGCGGCAACTGAAGACGGCCGAGTCCTCAGGCAACAAGCGGCAGTTCAAGCTGCTGCGCAAGGAAGTCGGCGCCGAGGAGATTGCCGAACTCGTGTCCCGGGCCACGGGCATTCCTGTGGCAAAGATGATGCAAGGAGAACGCGAGAAACTGCTCCATATGGAGGAGCGTCTGCGCCAGCGTGTGGTCGGTCAGGATGAGGCGGTGCGTCTGGTGTCCGACGCGATTCGGCGCTCGCGCGCGGGGCTGGCCGATCCGAATCGACCTTACGGCTCGTTTTTGTTTCTCGGGCCCACCGGGGTCGGCAAAACGGAGTTGTGCAAGGCGCTTGCCGAATTCTTGTTCGACAGCGAGGAGCATCTGATTCGCATCGACATGTCCGAGTACATGGAGAAGCACTCTGTGGCCCGATTGATCGGGGCCCCGCCGGGGTACGTAGGTTACGAGGAAGGCGGGCAGCTCACCGAGCTCGTGCGACGCAAGCCCTACTGTGTGATCTTGCTCGACGAAGTGGAAAAGGCGCATGCGGACGTCTTCGGCGTACTTTTACAGGTGCTCGACGACGGGCGCCTGACTGACGGTCAGGGGCGAACGGTCGACTTCCGCAACACCGTGATCGTCATGACGTCGAACCTGGGTTCGCACGAGATCCAGCGTCTGAGCGGGCAGGACCCGGACCTGATCCGCGAAGCGGTGATGGGCGAGGTGCGTTCGCACTTCCGCCCCGAGTTCATCAATCGAATCGATGAGATCGTGGTGTTTGCCGCGCTCGATCGGGCCCGCATTGCGGAGATCGCCCGCATCCAGCTGCGGCGCCTCGAAGCGCGGCTCGCCGCCCAAGAGATGAAGCTTGTGGTCAGCGACAACGCCCTGGCGGAAATCGCCAAGGTGGGGTTCGACCCGCTCTACGGAGCCCGTCCACTGAAGCGCGCGATCCAGCAACAGATCGAAAATCCGCTGGCCCAGCGCCTGCTGGAGGGAAAGATCGGCCCCAAAGACGTGGTGCCCGTCGATTTTCGCGACGGAACGTTTACCTTCGAGAGGACGGTGCACTAAGCTCGAGGCCGAGGACCGAGAGCCCGGCACGTCAGCGCCCGGGCTCCTGCGTTTAGTGCAGCGGGCTCGCCGGTTGCTCCGCGCCTTCGTCGGGCGGCTCCGTGTGCACGGAGTGCCCCGAGGGGTTCGGGAACACCGGCGCGCCGCAGTCATCGCAGTACTCGAGCGGAAAGCGGTGCGAGTGCGCAACGATCCGGGTCACCCCAAGGCGCTTGATCGCCGCCTCGATGTCCTCCAGGGTGCGCTCCTCGTCGTCGCCCAGCAGCGGCCAGACCACGCCTTCGATGACCACGTCGTCATCTGCGATGCGCGAAATACCGATTCGGATTTCCGTGGTGGGTTGGTTGCGTTTTTCTTCGTACACGGCCATCGTCGCTTGCAGCGACGACGGCATCAGGTCGTAGGACAGCTTCAAGAACGAGACCGCCGCCTCCAGCGAGAACTCGCGCAGGTCCCGATCGCCCAGGCGCAATGCGGCGTGAAACGCATTGGGGCCGAGAACTCGAAAGCGGCATCCCGTCATGACGGGGGTGAGCACGCCGGCCAGCTGTTCGCGAAATGCCTCGACCGCGGCCGTCTTCGCGTCGGGGTCTACTCCCGTTTGCTGCCAGTGGTACAGGGGGGCACCCTGCGGCACGACGACAGCGACGAGCAGATAGCGCGAATCGGCGAGCATCGCAACGGGTTCGCGCAAACTCTTGGGGTCGATCTTCAGGCGCCCGTCCTGCGCCGCGCAGCCAAACAGCGCTTCGGCCATGTCACGCACCTCGCCGAAGGATTCGGGCAGCTGGTCGATGGAATACAGCGTGTCGGCAACTGCGCAGCGTGCGCCGCGAGCTGCGAGGTGCGCTCCGACCTGCACCGCGATATTGTCGACCATTGAGGGACTCAAGGCCAAGGTCGGGAGCTTGTAGCGCGACCACGCCAAAATCGGCAGCGCGAGCAGCAGACCGTCGTGCACGCGTCCGTCGATCTCCAGCGTGCTGCTCTCGGCGCACGACTCGGCCAGATCGGCAAGATCGTCGTACGCGCGGGGATTGCTGCCCGAGAGCTCATCGAGGGCCGCATCGATCGCGTCCTCGAACCCGCGCGCCAGGCGGTCGTTGATCAGCTCGACGAGCCGACGCTCCCAGAGCTGATCCTCCAAGCGGCTGCCCGATTCGGCCAAGCGACGCGCGAGCTTCGCCAAAGTCTCGGCGTCAGCGTGGTGCCGCGCCCGCGAGATATAGCGCGATCGTCGCATAGGTGAGGTCCTGTCGTCTCGGCAAAGGAGCCTATTATCGCACCATGCACGATGTCATTCAGGACGCGCCCAAGGCGCAACAACCCTGGCGCAGTGACGCGCGGGCCGCGGCGCTGGTGGGCTTCGCGCATTTGACGTCTCATTTCTTTCAGATGTTGCTGCCCCCGATATATCCGTGGCTGATGAAGGACTTTGGCATCGGTTTCACGGAGGCCGGTTTCTTGGCCACCGTCTTTTTTGTCACCAGCAGCAGCGGCCAGGCGCTCGCGGGCTTTGCCGTGGATCGGATCGGCGCATTTCGCGTGCTGCTCGCCGGCATCGGCTTTCTCGTGGCCGCCGGTGTAGTGCTCGGGTTTAGCCATTCGTACGCCGGAGTGCTCGTGACCGCGGCACTGGCGGGCAGCGGCAATGCGATGTTTCATCCGGCGGACTTCACAATTCTTAACCACCGCGTTTCTTCGGCGCGTCTGGGCCACGCCTTTGCGATGCATTCGCTTTCGGGCAATCTGGGTTGGGTTGCGGGCGCTTCGTTTATGGGAGGCGTGGCGGCCTTCGCGGGCTGGCACGTGGCCGGATTTGGCGCGGCGGCAATCGCGTTGGGTTCGCTGCTGTTTATGTTCACCCAGCGCAACTCCCTGGCGGGCACGCTCTCGGCGCTGCACACGGGCCCGGCGCCGGGCGGCCACAGCGCAGGGCACGCGGGACAGTTTGCCTTTCTGCGCTCCGGCACCGTGTGGTTGTGCTTCGGATTTTTCTTCCTCTCGGTAGGCGCGGGCGGAATCCTGCAAAACTTCGCTCCGGCGATCCTGGCAAACGTGTACTCGGTGAGCTTGGCGTTGGGCACGATGAGCTTAAGCGCGTATTTGCTTGGCGGTGGGGTGGGAACCGTGCTCGGGGGATTTTTCGCCGGCCGGGAGCCGCGCAGCGAATTGATCATTGCGAGCGCCTTGTGCTTGGCGGCGGCCGTGTCCCTTGTGCTCGCAACCGGAGCGGTGCCTACGCAGGCGTTGCTGGCGGCCGTGTTTGTGCTCGGATGCGGATCCGGGACCGCGGGTCCGAGCCGCGATCTGCTCGTGCGGCACGCAGCAACGTCGCGCTTTGGCGCGACTTCCTTCGGTCGCGTCTACGGTTTCGTGTACTCGGGCCTCGATGGCGGCTTGGCCGTCGCGCCGCTGCTCGTGGGGCGTTTGCTTGACCACGGCTGGTTCCGATCGGGACTGATTTGCATCGCCGCCTTGCAGATCAGCGCGGTCTTCGTGGCCTTGCGCGTGAGCCGGCGCACCCCAGCTTCCACATAGTGGCAGCCATTTCAGGCTGCGAAATAACCATGTCGCGAAGCAAAAAAATCGATTCCGTCTTAGAGAATTTTGTTTCGAAATGCGAAACGAAAAATTTAACCGTTTGATTATTAATGCAGAAAAATTGTGTCTTATATAAGATATTGATCTTGCTGCAACGCGGGCACGACCGTAGCATGCTCAGCGTTGCTTCGGGTCGTTGGGGCGGTCTGGGGCGAAATCGGGTCCGCCCTGAGGTTCGGGAGCAATGCTTTGAAAGCCCCTGACGCAAACCGCTGGAGATGTCATGACCGCTCGCAAGCTCGAGGCACAACGACTGCAAAAGGACTGGGCTGAAAATCCCCGTTGGAAAGGAATTCGCCGCAGCTACTCGGCTGAGGACGTAGTGCGACTGCGCGGCTCGGTGGCGATTGAACACACCCTTGCCCGGCGTGGCGCCGAGCGTTTGTGGGCGTCGCTGCACGAGCGACCCTTCGTGAGCGCGCTGGGCGCTCTCACCGGCAACCAAGCCATGCAGCAGGTGCGTGCCGGACTCCAATCGATTTACCTCTCGGGCTGGCAAGTCGCAGGCGACGCCAATACGGCCTCGACGATGTACCCCGACCAATCCTTGTACCCGGTGAACTCCGTGCCTACCGTGGTGCGCGCGATCAACAATGCCTTGGCTCGTTGCGATCAGATCCAATGGATGGAAGGCAAGCAGCCCGGCGCGCCCGATTACGTCGATTACTTCGCGCCCATCGTCGCCGACGCCGAAGCGGGTTTCGG
The DNA here is from genome assembly GCA_035625725.1 of Burkholderiaceae bacterium. GTDB lineage: Bacteria > Pseudomonadota > Gammaproteobacteria > Burkholderiales > Burkholderiaceae_F > GJ-E10. The sequence goes on along the minus strand of DASPPB010000034.1, from coordinate 19,743 downwards.
CGGCGTGCTCAATGCCTTTGAACTGATGAAAGCCATGATCGATGCGGGTGCGGCGGGCGTGCACTTTGAAGACCAGCTCGCATCGGTGAAGAAATGCGGTCATATGGGCGGCAAGGTACTCGTGCCCACGCGCGAGGCGGTGGACAAACTCTGCGCCGCCCGACTCGCGGCCGACGTCATGGCGGTGCCCACGATCCTGATCGCGCGCACCGACGCCGAAGCCGCCGACCTTCTGACTTCCGACGTCGACGAAAACGACCGGCCGTTTCTCACCGGAGAGCGCACGGTCGAAGGCTTTTATCGCACACGCCCCGGTTTGCAGCAGGCCGTCTCGCGGGGCTTGGCCTATGCGCCGTACGCCGACTTGGTCTGGTGTGAAACCGGCAAACCCGACCTCGCGTACGCGCGCGCGTTTGCCGAAGCGTTGCATCGGCAGTTCCCGGGCAAGATGCTTGCGTATAACTGCTCGCCGTCGTTTAACTGGAAGAAAAATCTCGACGACGCGACCATCGCCAAGTTCCAACGGGAGCTCGCGTCGATGGGCTACAAGTACCAGTTCATCACGCTCGCGGGATTTCACAGTCTGAATTACTCAATGTTCAACCTGGCGTACGGATACGCGCGCAATCACATGAGTGCGTTTATCGAGCTGCAAGAAGCGGAGTTCGCGGCCGCCGAACGCGGCTTTACTGCCGTTAAGCACCAGCGCGAGGTCGGAACCGGATATTTCGATGCCGTGACACAGACCATACAGCAGGGTCAGTCCTCCACGACCGCCTTGCACGGCTCCACGGAGGACGAACAGTTTTTGAGCACTAAGTCCGATCGCAAAGCCGCATGAGCGATCACGCGGCTTTGCGTCGCTGGCAGCGCGCACCCTCCCGCGCGCGCGGTACGTTGCGACAAAGCAACGACACAGTTGCGGCGCGACTTGTGCACAAGCCGCGCGGCTCCTATGCTCGCGCGCTCTCGTCCGATCGAGTTTGGAAGCGAGGCGGGGAGGAGGGGCCAAGGTGCAAGCATGGCCCGAACAACTACATCAACGATCCTAAGAAGAAGAATTGGGCCGCCTTTGCGCGGCCGATTTTTTTGCATCTTCCCATTGGCATCGCAGGGGGGTCGCAATGAAGCAGTTCGACGGTATCGCTTTCGAGGAGCCCGCCGACAGTGCGCTCGAGGCCGTGCTCGCGCCGCAGGCTCTGAGGCTCTTGGCCAAACTGCATCGCGAGTTCGAACCGCGCAGGCAAGAGCTGTTGGCCAAGCGCGCGCAACGCGCGCGCAGTATCGACCAGGGAGAAAGACCGGAGTTTCTCTCCGCGACGGCCGAGCTCCGGGCTTCGGCCTGGAGCATTGCCGCGCTTCCGGCCGATCTGCAGCGTCGTCGGGTCGAGATCACCGGGCCGACCGATCGCAAGATGATCATCAACGCGCTCAATTCGGGCGCGGACGCGTACATGGCGGATTTTGAGGACAGCAACACGCCGACGTGGCGCAATCTGCTCGAAGGACAGCGCAATTTAATGGACGCTGTTCGCAGACGCATCGACTACCGCGCTCCCGATGGGCGCCAATACCACCTCAACGAGCGCACCGCCACGCTCATGGTTCGTCCCCGAGGCTGGCACTTGGATGAGAAGCACGTGCACGTTGACGGCAAGCGGGTCAGCGGCGCGCTCTTCGATTTTGCGTTGTTCATGTTCCACAACGCGGCCGAACTCGTGGCCCGGGGTAGCGGCCCGTATTTTTACCTCCCGAAGCTCGAGTCGCACCTCGAAGCACGACTGTGGAACGATGTGTTTGTCCTAGCGCAGCGTGAGCTCGGAATTGCCCGCGGCACAGTCAAGGCCACGGTGCTCATCGAGACCATACTGGCCGCCTTCGAGATGGACGAGATCCTCTACGAGCTGCGTGAACACTCGGCAGGTTTGAACGCGGGGCGCTGGGACTACATATTTTCTTGCATCAAGAAATTCCGCGCCGATCGGGATTTTTGTCTTGCGGACCGCTCGCTGGTCACCATGACCGCGCCATTTCTACGCTCCTATGCCTTGTTGCTGCTCAAGACCTGCCACCGCCGCGGTGCGCCGGCCATTGGCGGCATGAGCGCGCTCATCCCGATTCGCAACGATGCCGCGGCAAACGAGCGCGCGCTCGCCGGCGTGCGCGCCGACAAATCGCGCGAAGCCACGGACGGCTACGACGGCGCCTGGGTTGCGCATCCGGCGCTCGTTGCCGTTGCGATGGCGGAGTTCGTCAAGGTCCTCGGCGACCACCCCAATCAGCTGCAGCGCCAACGCGACGACGTGCAAGTCTCGGCACAAGATCTGCTCGCCTTTGCGCCGCAAGGTCCGATCACCGAGGCCGGCGTGCGCACGAACATTCACGTGAGCGTGCATTACCTGGGCTCCTGGCTGGCCGGCAACGGCTGCGTACCCATCCACAATCTGATGGAAGACGCGGCGACTGCGGAGATCTCCCGCGCCCAACTCTGGCAGTGGATCCACTCGCCCAAGGGCGTGCTGCAAGACGGCCGAAAGGTGACCATCGAGATGGTTCGTGGCTGGATTCCCGAGGAGCTGGCAAAGGTCAAGACCGTCACGGGCGCCGGCAGTGGCACCTACGACCAAGCCGCGTCCATCGTCGGCGAGCTGTCGACAGCGCGCGAGTTTGCGGAATTTCTCACACTGCCGTTGTACGAGGAGCTGCGCGAAGAAGGCGAGGGCGCACCGATGCGGCCCTCGGGCAGCGCAGTCTCTGGGGCCTCGGTCGCGGGCTAGGCGTGGCGTGCGCGGCCTGCGCGCCCGCAACGGCTGGCTCAGCGCACCCGCGTGCGCTCTTCTCCGGGCGCGAGCAGGGTCAAGCGCAGGGCATGGATGCGGCCGGCCATCAGGGGAGCGAGACGCTCGTAGATCAGACGGTGGCGCTGTAGGCGCGAGAGGCCGTCAAAAGCAGCGCTGACCAAGCGCAGATGCAAATGCGCCCCGGAAGCGGCGCCCGCGTGTCCCGCATGCGCCGCGCTTTGGTCCTCGATTTGCAGCTCCAGGGGTTCCAGGTCACGAAGGCGCCCCGTGATCGCGCCCCTGAGGTCCTCAGCCATCGCCTTCGGTTTTGACTTCGGATTTGATGTAGCGGGCCAGGTAAAACCCGGAGAGGATCGAAAAACCGAGAGTCGATCCGAGCAGACCGAATGTCTTGAAATTCACCCAGCTATCGGTGCTCCAGGTATAGGCGACGTAGAGGTTCGCCGCACCCAGCACCACGAAAAAAATTGTCCACGCAACGAGCAAGCGATCCCAGACCAGCTGCGGCAGTTCCAGTTCACCCGATAGCAGCGCTCCCAGCAAATTGCGGTCCCAGATCCATTTGCCGCCCGCCAGAATCGCGGCAAACGCCCAGTACAGAATCGAGGGTTTCCACTTGATAAACCACTCGTTACGCAACCAGACGGTCAGCCCGCCGAAGACAACGATCAACACGGCGCTGATCCACACGGCGGGCTTGACCGGCAGGCGCCGGGCCAGCAACCAACTGATTTGTAGGGCGGTTACAACGATGGCGCTTACCGATGCCACAATCACCGCGCTGAGCTCGACTTGCTGTTCGGTGGTGCCACTGAGCGCTCCGACCGTGGAGACGACCAGGGCCACCGTGGCCTCGGGCAGGCTCCTGGCAAGTCGAAAGGCCCCGAAAAAGACGATCACGGGCAGCAGGTCAAAGAGGACTTTCACGATTTGTCATTTTCGCGCGGCGACGCGCACCTGGTTGCGGGCTAAAGGCGAAGCGAACACAATTCTACGGGCAAGACGAACGCGGCCGCCGGCCGCGATGCCGCCCTCGGATCCGAGCGTCCCCTTCTTTCCATGGCCCAAACTCTAGCGACAGGACAATTCGCGAAACTGCCCAGCGGCATCCGTCTGCACTACGCGAGCAGCGGACAACCCGGAGCACGTTTGGTGTTGTTTCTTCACGGGTTTCCGGAATACTCGGGCGCCTGGGACGAGATTCTGCCGGCCTTCGACGAAGGGCATTACGCGGTTGCTCCCGATTTACGCGGCTACAACCTCTCGAGCCAACCGCACGGACTCGATGCCTATCGGCTGCGCTCGGTCGTCGAGGACCTGGTCGATCTGATCACCGAACTGGGCTACGAGCGCGCCACGATCGTTGGTCACGACTGGGGCGGCTCCGCCGCCTGGCGTCTGGCCAGCGCCCATCCCGAGCGCCTCGAGCGGCTCGTCGTGGTCAACGCGCCGCACCCCAACGCGCTGGCCCGTGAGCTATCGCGCAATCCCGCCCAGCAGGCCGCCAGCCGCCACGTTACGTGGTTGCGATCGCCGCAGATGGAAGAGGCCCTGGCAGCCGACGAATTCGCACGCCTAAAGGACTGGCTGCGTTCCATGCCGCGGGCCGGTCATGCCTGGCTCACGCCCGAGCGGCTGCAGCGCTACGTCGAGGTCTGGCGACGCGGCCTGACGGGACCGCTCAATTATTATCGGGCCTCGCCTCTGCACCCCGCCCCGGAGTCGAGCGAGGGCACCGCGGCGCTGCGCCTGAACGCGGAGCATTTTTTCGTTGCCGTTCCCACCCTCGTTTTATGGGGAATGCGCGACGAATCGCTGGTCGCGGAACTGCTCGATGGCCTGGAAGCGTGGGTGCCAAACCTGCTGATCGAACGCTTCGCCGCTGCAACGCACTGGATCGTGCACGAAGAGCCAGGACGGGTCGCGCAGCGCATCTTGGAATTTATGCACGCGCCGCGAGTCTGAGGGTGGGATCGCCGCGTGCGCGGCAGCCAGGGCGGGGATGGCCGCCAAAACGGAGGATAGGAGCATGAAGGCTCGTACGGGTTCGCCGCTACGCATGGTTTGGTCGCACGCGGTCATAGCGATCGCTCTGGTACTAACCCACGCCCTGGCGCTTGCGGCGACAAGTGCAGCCCTGCCCGAGGGCGTGACCAAAGTGCGAACGGTGGAGGGCGTCGAGGAGTACCACTTGCGCAACGGTTTGAAGGTCCTCCTGTATCCGGACCGTACCAAGCCGACGGTCACCGTCAATGTGACGTACAAAGTCGGCTCTCGCATGGAAAACTATGGCGAGACCGGGATGGCGCACTTGCTCGAACACCTGATGTTCAAGGGCTCGACCCATTTCCCGCACCCCGAAAAGGAATTCGCCGCTCGAGGCTTTCGCAATAACGGATCGACGTACTACGACCGCACCAACTATTTTTCCACCTTTCAGGCGAGCGACGACAACCTGCGCTGGGCGCTTGCGCGCGAAGCCGACGCGATGACCAATTCGTTTATCTCGCGCAAGGATCTGGATTCGGAGATGACGGTCGTGCGCAACGAATACGAGATGGGCGAGACCCGGCCATCGAGTGTCTTGTTCAAGCGACTGCTCTCCGCGATGTTCGAGTGGCACAACTACGGCAAGGAGGCGATTGGAAATCGCAGCGACATCGAAAACGTCGGAATTGCAAACCTTCGGGCCTTCTACCACGAGTACTATCAGCCCGACAACGCCGTGTTGATCGTCGCGGGCAGCTTCGACGTGAAGCGCACGCTCCAACGGATTGCGGCGGATTTCGGCGTCATACCGCGGCCCAAGCGCGAGCTGCCGCCCCAGTGGACGGTCGAACCCACACAAGACGGGGAACGCAGCGTCGTCGTGCGGCGCAAAGGCGACACGCAGCTCGTCATGGTGGGCTACCACATACCGGCGGCACGAAGCCGGGAGAGTGCATCGCTGGGGATTGCCGGCGAGATTCTCGGCGACACGCCCAACGGGCGGCTGTTTCATGAGCTCGTCGAAACTGGTATTGCCGCCGAGGTGTTTGTCGAACAGCTCGATTTGTACGATCCCGGTGCGCTCGTCTTCGGGGCGCGCGTTAAACCCGGCGACTCGCTCGATCGGGCCCGGGACCACTTAATTGAGGTGCTCGAGACCACGTTTGCCAAGAACCCACCCACCGCGGAGGAAATGGATCGGGTACGGCGCGCGGAGGAAACCGAGGCCGAGCGTGCACTGGCCGATCCTCAGGAATTCGGAATCGCCGTGTCCGAGTCCATTGCGCAAGGCGACTGGCGGCTGTTTTTTGTCGATCGCGACGACACGGCCAAAGCCACCGCGGACGAGGTTGCCGCTGCCGCCGCGCACTATTTTCGCCGGGACAACCGAACCGTTGGTCTTTTTATTCCGGAGGACAAGCCGCTGCGCGCAGAAATTCCGCAACCCCTGAGCGTGGAGGAGATGCTCCAGGGTTTCACTCCCCGGGAAACCGTTGCCGCGGGCGAGGAGTTCGAGCCCACCCAACAGAACATCGACGCGCGCACGCGGCTTGTGAACTTTGGCAACTTGAAAGTGGCGCTGTTGCCGAAGAAAACCCGCGGGGGGACGGTCAATGTAGCCATGGCGTTTCGCTTTGGCGACGTCGGAAATCTCCAAGGCAAGACGATCGTGAGCGAATTGACCGCGGAAATGATCGGACGCGGCACGGCAAAGCGCACGCGCCAGCAGATCGCCGACGAGATGACGCGGCTCAAGATGACGGGGGACCTGTTCGATTTTCAGGCCGACCGCTCCACCGTTCTCGAGGCGCTACGTCTCACCGCGACGGTGGTGCGGGAAGCAAATTTTCCGCCAACCGAGTTCGAACAGCTCAAACGCGAGCTTCTCACCGGCCTGCAGGCCAAGCTGAGCGATCCGGCACAACTTGCACGCGACAGCATTCAACGCCACTTCGACGCGTATGCCGTCGGAGATCCCCGACACTACATCTCCCTCAAGGACAGAATCGACGCGATCAATGGCGTTTCGCTCAATGATGTCAAGGCCTTCTTCGATGAGTTCTGGGGAACCGCGCGGGGCGAAATCGCTCTCGTGGGCGACTTCGACGCTGACGCGGTCGAAAAAGAGATACCAACGCTGTTTGCCGACTGGAAATCAAAGATGGCCTACGCGGAAATCTTGCGCGAACCGCATCCGGTTGCAGCAACGCGCGTGTTCATCGACACGCCGGACAAGGAGAACGCCGTGTATCAGGCCCGCATGTCCCTCGACCTGCGCGACGACGATCCGGACGCGCCCGCCCTGCTGCTTGGCAACGAAATGATCGGCGGCGGCGCGGGCCTGCACAATCGGCTCGTCGATCGTGTGCGCCAAAAAGACGGGCTTTCCTATGGCATCGGATCGAGCCTGTTCGTTGGAGGCCGCGACCGTGCCGCGGCCTGGGCGATCGGTGCCATTGCCGCTCCGCAGAACGTGGATCGGGTGGAGACCGATGTTCGCGAGGAGATCGACCGGGTCTTGCGCGACGGGTTCGGCGAGAGCGAAGTCGAGGAGGCGCGCCGCGGTGTCTTGCAGTCGCGCATGTTGGCTCGGTCCGACGACGCTGCTGTCGCCGCGGCATGGGTGTCGAATCTTGATTTAGGGCGCACTTTCGAATTTAGCCGGAAGCTGGAAGACAAGTTGCGCGCGTTGACCGCCGCGCAAATCACGGAGACCGTGCGGCGTTATCTCAAGCCCGATCAGCTCAGCACCGTTGTGGCGGGCGACGCCCGAAAGGGGGCAAAATAGCTCCTGTCTCGAGTACGCAAGTGAGGCGGCGCGCGCAGACCGCCAGGGCGGTGCGCGCACCCCCCAGCCTCGAGGTCAGTCTTCGTGTTGGCGACTGGAAGCAGTTGCGCGCCTGGGCTCTGGCTGTGCGCTACGCGGTCTTTGTCAAAGAACAGGGAATCCCTGCAAACCTGGAGATCGACGAACAAGACGCTCTCGCGGTCCATGTCGTGGCGCTAGATCCGTGCGGGGCGCCATTGGGTACGGGGCGATTGCTTGCCGACGGGCACATAGGCCGCATGGCAGTGCTGCGCGGCGCGCGCGGCCAGGGCATCGGGGCAACGCTCTTGCACACGCTCGTGGCGATCGCAAAAAGCCGCGGAATGCAGCAACTCCGGCTGCACGCGCAACTCGGTGCGATTTCCTTCTACGAGAAGGAAGGATTCACTGCAATCGGGCCGCAGTACGAGGAGGCGGGGATCTTGCATCGCACGATGGTGCGGCATTTGCCCTCCGAAGTTTGACACCGACCGCGGGCTCCCCGCCCGGCCGACGGAGGGGGTCGGCCACAGGGCGCCGCGCGGCCCTTGCGTACCGGGCAGGCGCGTGCCCGATCACGGCCGTAGCGCGACCGGCATGAGGGTGGGCTGCCGGTGCGCCCATCTCGCCCAACCGGTGGGCAATATCAGAATAGGTTTTGTGGCACTGCCCCGAGCGTTCCTCGCGTTCTTCGCCGATCGCTTGGTGCACTTGGTCGGCCGGACCCGCGAAGACGAGGGAGAAGAAAATCCTCGCTTGGATCCGTGCACCGCCTCGCTTCGGTTTCGCGCAAGAAAAGGGGCCCGAAGAATCGTTCCTGCGTCGATTCGGCAACAAAGCCCTGAGCAATCAGAGTGCCTCGGCCAGCGAGCGCTCCAGATCCGCAATGAGATCGGCCGGGTCCTCCAGACCGATCGACAAGCGCAGCATTGCGTCGGAGATGCCGCGCCGCGCGCGCTCCTCTGGCGACAGACCTTGGTGCGTCGTGGTGCAGGGCTGCGTGACGAGGCTCTCGGCGCCGCCAAGGCTCGGCGCAAGAGCGAAGAGCCTCAACCCGTCGGCCACGCGCGTAGCCGCCGCGCCTCCCCCCTTAACTTCGATCGTCAGCACGCCGCCGAAACCGCGCATCTGGGCGCGCGCAAGTGCATGGCCGGGGAAGCTCTGGAGGCCCGGGTAGAGCACGCGTTCAATGCGCGCGTGCCGGGCCAATGCCTCAGCAACCATTTGTGCCGTGCGGTTCTGACGCTCAACTCGAACGACCAGCGTGCGCAGGCTGCGTGCCAGAAGCGACGCCGTTTCGGGCGCGAGCATCGAGCCAAGATTCTTGCGCCAGTTCCAGATGGGCGCCAGGAGGTCCTTCGACCCCATGATGGCGCCCGCGGTGATGTCGCTGTGCCCGCCCAGGTATTTGGTGGCGCTGTGCACGACGAGATCGGCGCCGAGCGCCAGCGGTTTCTGGTTGACGGGCGAAGCAAACGTGTTGTCCACCGCGAGCAAGGCACCGTGCCGATGGGCCACGGCGCCGATCGCAGCGATGTCGAAGATTTCGAGCGCGGGGTTTGTCGGGGTTTCGAGAAAGACAAGTCGCGCGCCCCGGGCAAGACCTTGCTCCAGGGCATCGAGCTCCCTGCCCAGGAGGAGGTCTGTCGGGATTCCCAACTCGTGCAGCTGGGAGCCCAGCAGCTCGAGCGTCCCGCCATAGGCGTCACCCAGACAAACGATTCCCCGGCGCCCGTGCGTGAGGAAGAGTGCCGCCTCCGCTGCCATCCCGGAACAAAAGGCCCACGCTGCCTCGGCATCTTCCAAAGCGGCGAGCTTGCTCTCCAGGGCTTGGATGGTCGGATTGAGTCCATAGCGCGTGTACAGGCTACCGGGCTTGCGTCCGTCGACCACGTCGAGCAGCTCGGCCGTGGATGCGAATCGAAAGGTTGTGGTGTTGTAGACCGGCGTGTGCGGTGCACCGTGAGGATCGAAGATTTCACCGGCGTGAATCGCACGCGTGGCAAGTCCCTCGCTCATAATCGACTTCTCCTGTTGCTTGGTGGCGCCTGGGGTTGCGGTGCAGGTTTTGCAGCCCGCGGGGATGCGTACCGTATTAAATGCGAAATGCGCCCGTCGGCCGATTGTTGCCGAGAATCCCTCGCCTCACGCTTCGATTCTCCCAATGCCCGGCCCGGCAGGTGCGCAAAGTTGCCGTCATCCGGGGCACCCGTACGTCGTGCTTCGAACAAAGCGCTCGCGCCGGCGCACGCTCGCGAATATTCGATCGACAAAGGAGAAAGCCTCTGCGGGTGGTTTCTGTCGCGGTGTTTGAATCCGAAGCGGAGCTTTCCGAGAGTCGCGGCACACGCGGGGCGGCGCAACCTCGAGCGACCGTGCAGATGGGAAACGCGCGCGTTGCGGCCAAACCCAGCTGCTATCCGCGCTCGCGCCTGGGCGGAGAGTCGAGAATCGGGGCACGATAGCCCGTGCCATCGATCACGAACTCGAATTGGCGGTCGACGAATTGCTCAGGATCGTCGGAAGAAAACGCGCGCTCAAAAAAATGGACGGTTCCATCGCGCCGCACGGTGAGAATGGTAGTAGCGCGCGTCCCGTAGCCCTTGGCGCGGATCTGGATCGCCGAGAGCGCGCGCTCCCAATCCAGGGGCACACCCGTGTGCGGCAGCTCCGCATCGCGCGCGATTTCGCGGTTGGCCATGATTCCCAATAGCGCATCGACATCGATGCGGTTGGCCAGCTGACAGGCAAATGCCGTCACGCCCCGCGTAACCTTGGGCCAAGGGGTATCGAGCAGTCCGTTGGAAAGACCATAGATCCCCGGGGCAAGCGCACGCGGCTCCTCGGAGTCGGGCCCCGTACGATTGGTCGTGTAGAGGATCTGCGCGTCGATGCCTCGCGCGGGAGCTGGCAGCGGCTCTCCGACCAGCAAGTTATAGCCGTTGAAGCTCTGTCCGGCGCGCGCACTTTCTTTGGTCCAGGAGGCGAGGGGGCCGGCGCTTTGCAGCGCCGACAAAACCAGCAGACCGCGAGAAGGTGCGCGGGCGGCATTGCGTTCCTGAGGCGCACGCACGTTGGTGAGCAAAGCAACCCGTCCTCGACGGTTGATCCCGAACCAGGTGCCGCCCGCTTCCTCGTCACGGCCCGCGAGAATGGAAACCGACTGGCCCCACCAAGCGGCGGGCCGTGTCCTGCGCGTGTAGAACTCATCGCGGTTGGCCGCAATCACCAGAGGAAAGTCCGGGTGCGATTGCCAGCCGATCAGGATCAGGCACATGGGACGTGGCGAGATTTTTGAAGAGCAATTGCCTAACGCTAACGCAAAGCGCCCGTATTGTCGAATCGCGACGTCACGCATCGTCGCGGCCCCGACGTGCGCGCCTCGACAGCGAAGCGCAAATTCACGCCGTCGGATCGAAAATCCGATAGGGCAAAGCGCGCAGCACCAACGCCGGCGCGTCGCGCCCGCCGGCGTGCAAGCTGCCGCGCTGTGTCAGCTCGGTCGGGCACTCAAAAAGCAGGTCCCAACCGCCACCCGGCGCTGCGGCAGCCATCACGATGCGTCCAACGGCGCTCGCCTCGTCACTGTGAAAGACGTCCGAGGTTTCACCCAGCGTATCCGCGTGCGCCAGGGCCAGACGCCGCCGCAGCTTGCCCAGGTACTGGCTGCGCGCGACCACCTCCTGGCCCGGGTAGCAGCCCTTGCGGAAACTCACGCCACCGAGAACCTCGAGATTGACGGCTTGCGGTACGAAAAGCTCCCGGGTCGCCTCGAACACCGCCGGGATCGCCGCATCGACTTGTGCCCACCACCAGACGCCCTTGTCGACTTGCGCGAATCGCACAAGGCGCGCAAGCCACTCGTCCAGATGCTCGGCCGGGACGACCAGCAAAATGCGCTCCGCGCAGCCCGCGCCGGTTGGCAGGCGCGCGATGCGCCCATCGGCCTCAAGTTCGCGACACTGCCAGGGTTGCTCCGGCGCTTCAATGTTGGCATCGGCAAGCGCTTGCGCGCTGCCCGGGCCACAAAGCCCAACGGCCGCCCATGCCGCACTGGCATCGCGCAGTCGCACCTTGGCGCGCAAGACAAACTTGGACAATTGTCTAAGACTCGACTGGACAAGATCGCTTGGCAGCAGCAGACGCAGACCCGATTGCCAGCGCCAGGCCTCGAACGTCGCCAACAACCGCCCCTTGGCAGTGCAAACCCCGCCAAGCTGCCAGCTCGCAGACGACATCGCGGCAATATCAGCCGTGCTTTGGGAGTTCAAGAAGGCCCCGGAATCCGGTCCTTCGAGTTCGACCACTCCGAGGTCATCGACTCGACTGAGCACGGGGCCGTGCTGCAGGCGTGCAAAGTCCGCAGCGCTGGCCGCCCAGCGGCGGCCGCCGGGGCGGGGCGTCGTGACAGCGGGTTCCGAGGCCGGATTCGAAGCTTCAGGGTCCATGGGGTGACCGCCTGCGTGCCGCGGTGCCCAATTATAAGAAAGATAGGAAAGGCCGCCGGATCGGACATTCCGATGCCCGTCAATTGGTCCGGGAGCGGCCGTCAAATTGCGCGACAATGCGGGCTTCATCGAGCAAGCCTGCTTTGGGGACCTTGGCGCTACCCGCATCTTTGTACCGATTTGCCCTGTTCGTGTGCTTCGCGCTTGTGGCCGTCGGCTCATGGGCGTGGTTCGAGGTTGGTCGACCGCTGCAAATGCCCGGCGACTCCGTCGAAGTTCGCGTGGCCTCCGGCGCTGGCGCCCGTTCCATCGCGCGGTCATTGCGAGAGGCGGGGGTCGCGGTCAACCAATGGGAGTTCGTCCTGATGGCTTCGCTCACCCGGACGACGCATTCCTTACGCGCCGGCCGCTATCGCATCAGCGCTGGCACCACCATGACCGAGCTGTTGGAGAAGTTCCGTCGAGGCGACGTATTGCGCGAGCAACTTACGGTTGTCGAGGGGGCAACTTTCGAGGACGTTCGCAAAGTCTTTGCGCAATGCCAGGAGCTGCGCCATGACACGGCAGCGTGGTCGGAGGACCAGATCCTGCGCGCCGTTGGCGCACCGGAGGCGCACGCCGAAGGACTCTTTGCGCCCGATACGTATTTATTCGACCCAGGCTCGAGCGATGTCGAACTGTACCGGCGGGCCTACGAGGCGCAAAAAGAGCGCCTCGAGCAGGCCTGGGAGGCACGCGCTTCGAATCTGCCGTACTCGGATAGCTATCAGGCACTGATCATGGCGTCCATCGTTGAAAAGGAGACCGGCCGCCCGGAGGATCGTGGGCGTGTCGCGGCTGTATTCGTCAACCGGCAGCGACTTGGAATGCCCCTGCAGACTGACCCGGCCGTAATTTACGGGCTCGGAACGCGCTTTGATGGTCGACTGCACAAGCGCGATTTGCAGTCGGACTCGCCCTATAACACGTACCTTCGTGCGGGACTTCCGCCGACACCGATATCCCTGCCCGGGCGCGCTGCCATCGAGGCAGCGCTCAACCCCGAACCGATCAAGGCCCTGTATTTTGTCGCGCGCGGCGACGGCTCGTCGGAGTTTTCGAGTACGCTGGCCGAACACAACCGGGCCGTCGACCGCTATCAGCGTACGGGCGTGCACGGCGACGCGCCCTAACCAGAGCACGACAAGATCCGATGCAGGGCGCACCCCGTGGCCGATTCATAACCTTCGAGGGCATCGACGGGGCGGGCAAGAGCACCCAGATCGATGCACTCACACTGGCGCTGCAGCGCCACCGTATCGACGTCCTACGAACCCGTGAGCCCGGCGGAACCGCACTGGGCGAGCGGTTGCGCGCGCTGATGCTGGATCAACCGATGGATCCGCTTACCGAAACGCTGCTGATGTTTGCCGCTCGCCGGGAGCATGTCGTCTCGGTAATCGAGCCGGCCCTGGCCAATTCCCGCTGGGTCTTGTGCGACCGCTTTACCGACGCCAGCTACGCGTACCAGGGTGCCGGCCGCGGCGTACCGGCGGCGCACCTCGATGGCCTTGCGAGCTGGGTGCACCCCGGCGTGTCCCCCGACCTTACCGTACTGGTGGACATCGAGCCGGAGCAAGCACAGCGGCGTCGCGCCCAGACGCGCGCGTCGGACCGCTTCGAGACCGAATCGCCGGCGTTTTTTGAGAAAGTGCGAGCGGCGTATTTGGCGCGCGCGGCGGTCGAAGCAGGCCGTTTTCTGGTTGTCGACGGCAACGCGGCGGTCTCCGCGGTGACGTCGGCCATTTTGGAGCGCCTAGCGCCGTGGCTGACCTGACGCCGATCCCTTGGCACACTGCGGCGCGCACGACGCTCGGGGCGCTGCACGCACGCGGCGCCCACGCGCTTCTTCTGCACGGACCGGCGGGTACAGGCAAGTGGGAGCTGGCAATGTCCATCGCCCGCGATCTGCTCTGCGAACGGGTTTCGGGCGGCGCAGGTGCTTGCGGCGCCTGCCCCTCCTGCGTCTTGATCGCCGCGGGCAATCACCCCGATCTGCGGGTCGTCGTGCCCGAGGCGTGGGCATCGCGCCGGCCGGGAGCGGCGCTCGAAGAGCAATCCGACTCGGAGCTCGTAGTGGAAACTTCGAGCGGGAAGTCCAAACCGAGCCGTGAAATCAAGATCGACCAGGTGCGGGAGCTGGTTTCCCTTACCTCTGTGAGCGCCCATCGGGGTGGCGCGCGCGTGATCGTGCTCGCTCCCGCGGAGTCCTTGAACCTGCCAGCGGCAAACGCGTTGCTCAAGGGATTGGAGGAGCCGCCGCCCGCGACCGTCTTTGTGTTGATTTCGGACCAGATTGACCGCTGTCTTCCGACGATCGTGTCGCGTTGCGCGCTGGTGCGCATCGCGATTCCGCCGCGCGCGGCGGCCCTCCAATGGCTCCGCGCCCAAGGTCTCGGAGCCGACGAAGCGTCCCAGCGCCTTACCGAGGCCGGTGGCGCGCCGTTGGCCGCGCTGCGCGTCGAGGACGAGACTCTGCCGGCCGAGATGCGTGGGACTTTGCTGCAACTGCTGCGACGCGGCCCGGATCTGGAAGCCGCCGAGGTGGCAAGCGAAGTCCCTAGGACGGTCCCGATTGGCGCCGCAGTCGCTTTGTTTCAGCGATGGGGATGGGACTATTTTTCCTTTCGGATGGGGTGCCCTCTCCGATATCATCCGGCAGACGCGGCGAGCTTTGAGGCGCTGTCGCGCCACTGGTCGCTGCGAGCCGCAAGCGACTGGATCGATCGTCTGAACGACTTGCGGGCGTTGTCCGACCATCCGCTCAATGCCCGCGCGGCGATCGAAGGCCTCCTGCTTGCGTACATCGGATCGATCGCCTCGCGGCGCGAGAAAACTCTAGAGAGCTAAGACACCGTGAATGAAGCCGCTGATACTCGATTTGGGACGCTGCAAAGCGGGGGCGGCGGCGCCGCAGCGGCCGTTGCCGGGGCCGCCGGAGGCCGTCCCGCCGTCTTGTCGCTGTCCATTAAGGAAAAGGCCGCCCTGTACGCCGCCTACATGCCGTACCTGAAAAACGGTGGGATTTTTGTTCCGACCAACCGGCATTACAACATCGGTGACGAGGTCTATCTCATCTTGACGCTCTTGGACGACCCGACTCGAATCCCGGTAGCAGGCAAGGTCGTCTGGATCAGCCCCTCAGGTGGCGGGGCCTCCAAAACCCCGGGCATCGGTGTGCATTTTCCGGCCGACGAATCCGGACAAACCGCACGCAAGCGTATCGAAGACGCGTTGGGTGCGGCGCTGCGTTCGGTGCGCCCGACACACACGATCTGAGGGCCGACGTGAAGCGGGCCGCGCCGGGCCCGTGCCCCCGGGCCTTTCAGCCAGATGCTAGTTGATTCCCATTGCCACTTTTGCTTTCCCCAGCTGCTATCCGACTCCGAGGGGGTGCTTGCTCGCATGCACGCAGCCGGCGTCGGCATGGCGCTCAACATCTCCACGTCCACCCGCGACATGGTCTCAGTAGTGCAGTTTGCCCAAGCGCACGAGGGGATCTTTGCCACCGTTGGGATCCATCCCGATAACACCGAGCCCCAGGAGCCCGACGTCGGCGCCTTGGTTGCGCAGGGCCGCGCCGAAAAGGTGGTCGCAATTGGCGAGACCGGGCTCGATTACTTCCGCCTGCGAGAACCGCTGGACTGGCAGCGGGAGCGGTTTCGCACCCACATTCGTGCGGCGCGCGAAGTCGGCAAACCGCTTGTGGTTCACACACGCGCCGCCGCGCAAGACACGCTGCGGATCTTGCGCGAGGAGAGGGCGCAGGAGGTGGGCGGTGTGATGCATTGCTTTACCGAGGACATCGGGGTTGCCCGCGCCGCCATGGAACTGGGATTTTTCATTTCCTTTTCGGGGATCGTCACCTTCAAATCCGCAAAGACCCTGCGCGAAGTCGCTGTTCTGTTGCCCGACGAGCGGATTTTGGTGGAAACCGACGCCCCTTACCTTGCACCGGTGCCTCACCGCGGCAAGACCAACGAACCGGCCTGGGTGGCACACGTAGCCTCGACCCTGGCGGAGTTGCGCGGCCAATCAATGGAACATGTTTGTTCTATTACTACAGATAATTTCTATAAACTATTCAATATATTACATTAGATTATTAATCTGAAACTGTTAATGTTTTAGATTAATAAAATAGCTCCGGTTTTCTTTTCTGACGGCGCGCCCGCCTTGATGCTTAGCGACTCGGAAATCGCGCGAAAGGCCCGCTTAGAGCGCATTGGCGATCTTGCCCTTGCGCGGCTTGGCATGGACGCCGAGCACCTGGACAGTTTCGGTGCCTACAAAGCTAAGGTGCACCTCGAGTATCTCCGCTCCCTGAGGTCTCGCGCGGACGGAAAGCTGGTTCTCGTTACCTCGGTGTCGCCCACGCCGGCCGGGGAGGGCAAAACAACTACGACGATCGGACTGGGAGACGCGCTCAATCGGATCCTGCGCCCGCAGAACCGCAAGGCCGTGATCTGTCTGCGCCAGCCCTCCCTGGGGCCGGTTTTTGGTCTGAAGGGCGGTGCGTCGGGAGGAGGCTATTCGCAGGTTGTGCCCATGGAGGAAATCAACTTGCACTTCACGGGCGATTTGGCGGCAATCGCCTCGGCGCATAACCTCTTATCGGCCCTGATTGACAACCACGTGCACCACGGCAACGAGCTCGGCATCGACCTGCGACGCGTCTCGTGGAGGCGGGTCGTCGACATAAACGACCGGGCGCTGCGGCAAATCGCCGTGGGGCTCGGCGGGCCGGGCAACGGGTTCACGCGCCAAGACGGCTTCGACATCGTGGCGGCCTCCGAGATCATGGCGATCGTTTGTCTGGCCGACACCCTGTCCGAGCTCCGGCAGCGTCTGGGCGAAATCGTCATCGGCACCACCGCCGGCGGCAGACCAATCCGCGCGGAGCAGCTCCACGCGCAAGGCGCGATGGCGGCGCTGCTGCGCGACGCGATGGCGCCAAACCTCGTCCAGACGCTCGAACAAACTCCGGCGTTCATCCATGGCGGCCCGTTTGGCAACGTCGCCCATGGCTGCAATTCCGTGCTGGCAACTCGCAGCGCCCTCAAACTGGCCGACTATGTCGTGACAGAAGCGGGCTTCGGCGCGGATCTGGGCGCCGAAAAATTCATCAACATAAAGTGCCGCCAGGCGAATCTTCGCCCTGCGGCGGTCGTGATCGTCGCAACCGTCCGCGCCTTGAAGTACCACGGGGGCGTCGAAGTCGCGGATCTGGCGCGGGAGGATTTGAGCGCGCTCGATCGGGGGCTCGCCAATCTGGAGCGCCATCTCGAGAACATGCGCGAGCGCTTTGGCCTACCGTGCGTGGTCGCGATCAATCACCGCACGCAAGACACGCCCGCGGAGATCGATTTGCTCGTCTCGCGCGCGGCGAGCCGTGGGGCTCGAGCGATCGTGGCCAATCACTGGGCCGAAGGCGGGGCCGGCGCGCTCGAACTCGCCCATGAAGTGCTGCGATTGTGCGAGCAGCCCAACCGGATGCGCTTCTTGTACGAAGAGGATTCGAGCCTTTGGGAAAAGATGCGGACAATCGCTGTCGAACTCTATGGCGCAGCCGACATTCGCGCCAACCGAAAGATCCGCGACCAGATCGAGGCCCTGCAAGGGCAGGGCCATGGCCGCCTGCCGGTGTGCGTGGCCAAGACTCAGTACTCGTTTTCCACAGATGCGACACTCCGAGGCGCGCCCAGCGGTCATATCGTCGACATCCGGGAAGTGCGTCTGGCCGCGGGCGCACAATTTGTGGTAATGATCTGCGGCGACGTCTTAACCATGCCAGGCTTGCCCAAAGTGCCCGCGGCCTACGGCATTGACGTCGATGAACAAGGGCGCATCGTGGGTTTGGACTGATCCGCTCCGGGGATCCGAATCACATGTCGAGCGTCGAGCACCGAGCAAGCGCCGTTCCGCCAGAGATTGCCGCCTGGCGAAGGGGAATGCGTGCAGAACTTATCGCCCGACGCATGGCCGCGCCCGCGCAGGACCGGCGCAGCTGGAGCCTGACGATCAGCCTGCATCTGTTGCACGCCATGCCGTGGCGCGAGGGGCTTACGGTGGGGTTTTGCTGGCCTTACAAGGGTGAATACGATGCGCGTCCGCTGCTGCGCTCGCTTCGGGCGCGCGGGATGACGAACGCGCTGCCCGTCGTCGTTCAGCGCGCGGAGCCGCTGCTGTTTCGTCTTTGGTCACCCGGGGTTGCCATGGCCAAGGGGCCCTTGGGAATTCCGTACCCGCTCGGTACGGCGCAAGTCGATCCCGATTTGCTTCTCGTGCCGCTGGTCGGCTTTGGACGAGCCGGCGATCGACTGGGCTACGGCGGCGGGTACATGGATCGCACCCTGGCCGCGCTGGAACCTCGACCGCTGTGCATCGGGGTCGGCTTCGAGTTGTGCCAATTGGATTCGACTTTTCCCCAGCCGCACGATGTTCTGATGGATGCCATCGTCACCGAAAAATGCTTGCGCTGGCAAGACAACGGGACGTTGCAAGAAGTGACCGCGCAGCAGATGCGCGAACGACTTGCCGAACTGGCGCAGGTGCGCGCGCAAATGGCGCGACTCAACGCGCACACGGTGCCGCATTCCGCCCTCTAAGCCGACGGTCTGGAACCGCGCCCGTAAAACACGTCGGATCGCAACCGCGCAAATCCCGGGCGGGTGCCGCTCCGCGTTTTTGCTAAACCTTGGGCTTGCGGGCCATGTATCAAAGGGTGGCTCTCCCGATCTCGAGCCGGGCGCCTCAAAGACCGAGCCCTTGCACCTGGGAGAAACCGCGGCAAGGGTCAAAGAAACGCGCACCACAGACCGCGGGGCGCGCGATTGCGATTAACCCGTGCCGGGTCTGAGCAAATCAAAGCCGGGAACAATGCGATACACGGGCAGCTTGGACATCTGCCACTCGCCCGTTTTCACGTCGTACCGCGACCCGGTAAAGCAGTGCCACTGGCTGTCGTCGAGATTCGGATAATCGGCGCGATAGTAGTAACCCGGCCATCGCGTCTCCTTCCTGAAAAACGTATGCCGTGCGACGGCCTCGGCCGTCCGGATGCGGTGCTGCAACTCCCAGGCCCTCTGCAACTGGTGCAGGTCCTCGGCGCCGACGTTCTCGAAATCCTCCTGGAGCATGGCGAGAAGCGAGAGGCCGCGGTTTAGCAGGTCTTCGCTGGTCACATAAAACATGCTGTAACCGCCCACGTACTCGTCCATGATCTTTTCGAGCCTCTGCAAGCCATGCAAGGGCGTGATGTAGCCCGGCGCCACCGTGCCGGCCACTATCTCGTTTCGGCCCACCCGGTAGGTCTCCAACGGCTTGTAGACGGCTTGCTTGATGCGCCGGACGTGATCGTCGTCGACTTCCGGCGATTCGGCCTTGCGGTCCGTCACGTAGCGCACGGCGGCTTTGCCCGCAAGTCTCCCCTCGGTGAAGGAGCCCGCCGAGAACTTGTGTGCGGAGCCTCCGATCGTATCGCCCGCTCCGAACAGCCCCTGCACCGTCGTCATCCGGTTATAGCCCCACTGATACTCCGCCGATGCGCAGTCCTCCGGCCCGCTGGCCCAGGCTCCGGAACAAGTCGCATGAGAGCCCATGATGTAGGGCTCGGAGGTAATGAGCTCCGAGGGCGTCTCCTTCGGGTCGATGTTCTGCG
>DASPPB010000033.1:0-42881 GCA_035625725.1 Burkholderiaceae bacterium | reverse complement strand
CCAGCGCGCGGCCTCCTCGGCCGATTCGCCCGGGGCGCGCAGCAGCGCAAGAACCGCGTTCACAGGCACTTTGGTTCCGGGCGCTACGAGGAATTCCTCGACCGTGCCCTCGTCCCAACATTCGACGTCGATCGCCGCCTTCGTGGTATCCACGATCGCGACGACCTGACCGCGCTTTAGGACGTCGCCCGGCTGCACGCACCACTCGAGCAGCGTGCCCTCGTCCATGTCCGCACCGAGGGACGGAAGCTTGAATTCGATCATGAACGGCCAAGTAACGCCCTGGCGGCGGCAACAATCCCCTGCGGCTGTGGCAGTGCCGCGTCCTCCAGGTGCTTGGGATACGGTATCGGAACTTCCGCGCTGCAGACGCGCGCCACGGGCGCATCGAGGTCGTAGAACGCCTGTTCCATGATGCGCGCCGAGATCTCCGCGGAAAGACTGCCACTGCGCCAACCCTCGTCCACGATCACCGCGCGCCGGGTCTTGCGCACCGAATCAAGAAACGTCATCTCGTCCAAAGGGCGCAGCACGCGCAAGTCGACGACTTCCGCGCTGATGCCCTCGGCGGCCAACTGCTGGGCGGCATCCAGCGCTTTGCTGAGCATGCCGCCGTACGTTATGACCGTCAGATCCGATCCGGTCCGCTCGATGCGCGCGCGGGTGATGTCCCCTGGTTGCGACGCATCGACCTCGCCCTCCGTGTTGTAGAGCAGCACATGCTCAAAAATGAGCACCGGGTTGGGATCTTGCAGCGCGGGCCAAAGCATGCTGCGAGCGTCTTGCACGGTCGCCGGAGCCAAAATGCGGATTCCCGGTATGTGCGCATACCAGCCTTCGAGGCTGTGGGAATGCTGGGCGGCGAGCTGGCGCCCGGCTCCCGTGGCCATGCGAATCACCAGCGGCACGGAAACCTGGCCGCCCGACATGTGTCGCAACAAAGCGGCGTTGTTCAGGATCTGGTCGAGCGCCAGCAAACTGAAGTTGACGGTCATCACCTCGACGATGGGACGCACGCCGCCCAACGCGGCGCCCACACCACAGCCAACGAAGGCCAGCTCCGAGAGCGGGGTGTCCCGAATTCGCTCGGGGCCGAACTGCTCGAGCAAACCGAGCGATACAGCGTAGCTGCCCCCGTACTTGCCGACATCTTCACCCATCAGGAACACGCGCGGGTCACGCTCGAGCGCTTCCCGAATCGCCTGACGCATCGCTTCGCGATAGCTGGTCTTCATGGTGCGGGCGCCTGCGCAAACACATCTCGCGCCAGATCTGCGACGGGCTCCCAGTGGCCCGCCTCGGCGTAGTCAACGGAAGCAGCGACTTCCGCCAGAACCTCGGCGTCAAGGCGCAGAAAATCGTCTTCGGTCATCAGACTCAGCGCCTTGAGCCGGTCGCTGAAGCTGTGCAGCGGGCCGCGCTTCTTCCATTGATCGACTTCCTCCTTGTCGCGATACAAATCCGGGTCGAACATGGAGTGCGCACGAAAACGGTACGTCTGGAATTCGACAAACATGGGCGCTTGATTCTCGCGCACGAACGCCACGGCTTCGCTCGCGGCCTTGTGCACAGCCAGCACGTCCATGCCATCGACCTTCACAGCTCGAACCGCGAAACTCGCCGCCTTCACGGTCAGGTCGGTTTGCGACTCGGAGCGATCCAGCCGTGTGCCCATCGCGTAGAGGTTGTTCTCGCAGCAAAACAGCACCGGCAGCCTCCAGAGGGCGGCCAGATTCATCGATTCGTGAAACACACCTTCGGCCATCGCACCTTCGCCGAAGAAAACCGACGTGACGCGCCGCCTGCGCTGCATGCGGTCGGCGAGGGCGAGACCCACCGCGAGAGGAATGCCGCCGCCCACGATAGCGTTTCCGCCGTAGAGGCGTCGTTGCGCGTCGAATATGTGCATCGAACCGCCGCGCCCACGCGAGCAACCCTCGACCTTGCCGTACATCTCGGCCATGACGGACTGCATCGGCACGCCGCGCACGAGGGCGTGGCCGTGCTCGCGGTACGTGCACACGAGAGCATCATCGGGTTCCAACGGGGGGATGGCGCCGGCGGCGACCGCTTCTTCGCCGATATACAGGTGCAGGAAGCCCCGGATCTTCTGCTTGCCGTAGAGTTCTGCGCACTTCTCCTCAAAGCGCCGAATGCGCAGCATCTGGCGCAGCAACTCCAACGCCTGGGCACGATCGCAACCCAGCGGCTCGCTCATGGCTCGCTCGCGCCAAGGAAGTGTGGATGACGCGCGGACGGTTTCCGCCAACTTGGCGCGCAAGGACCTCGGGCTGCCGGACACCCCCGGCGTCTGGTCGCGTTCAACTGTCGGCCTCCAAAGTCGAGGTGTCACCCTCCGGCAGGCCCAGTTCGCGCGCCTTGAGCAATCGGCGCATGATCTTGCCGCTTCGCGTGCGCGGCAGCGTCGCGACGAAGGATATTTCTTTGGGCGCAACCGCGGCCCCCAGCCGCTTGCGCGCATGACCCAGCAGTTCCAGTCGCAGCTCCTCGCTCGCCTCGAAGCCTTTGCGCAACGAGACAAACGCCTTGACCGACTCACCCACCGTCGCATCAGGCTTGCCGATGACGCCCGCTTCGGCCACGGCCCTGTGCTCCATGAGCACGCTTTCGACCTCGAAGGGCCCGATCAGGTGGCCGGCCGACTTGATGACATCGTCTGCGCGACCAACAAACCAAAAATAGCCGTCGGCATCGCGCTTGGCAAGATCGCCCGTCAGGTAGAGGTCGCCGGCAAAGCACTTGCGATAGCGCTCTTCCATCCCCAGGTAGCCGCGAAACATCGAAGGCCAGCCGCGTCGCAGCGCCAGTTCCCCTTCCACGTCGGCCGACTCCACGAGACGTACGGCGCCGTCTTTTTCACGCTGCACGATGCAAGCGTCGATGCCCGGCAGCGGCCGACCCATCGAGCCGGGCTTGATGTCGAAGGCGGGGGTATTGGCAATCATGATGCCCCCGGTTTCGGTTTGCCACCAGTTGTCATGAATCGGCAAGCCGAGCACTTCGGCACCCCACCATACCGCCTCGGCATTGAGCGGCTCCCCGACACTCGCAACGAACCGCAACGCCTCATGCGGATGCGCGCGCGCAAGCTCCGGCCCGGCCTTCATTAGCATGCGAATCGCCGTGGGCGCCGTATACCAAACCGTCACCCGCTGCTCATCGAGAATCCGATACCAGCGCTCGGCATCGAAGTCTTCCTCGTCAACGATGCTCGTCACCCCGTGCAGCAGCGGTGCGATGATGCCGTAGGAGGTTCCGGTGACCCAGCCGGGATCCGCGGTGCACCAGAAGATGTCCTCGGGGTGCAAATCGAGCGCGAATTTGCCGGTAGCGTAGTGCGCGACAACGGCACCATGAACATGGATTGCGCCCTTCGGCGTACCGGTGGTGCCGCTCGTGAAATGCAGCAGCGCCATATCCTCCTCGCGAGTCGCCTCTACCGGGCATTCCGATTCGGACGCGGCCATGAGGGAAGCGAAGTCTTGCGTGTTTGGGATCGGTTCACCGCCTTCGCCTATCACCAGGACATGACGCAGCCCCGGCAGCGCCGCGATGACCTGTGCGGCTTTACGCCGGTACAGGGACTCCGTCGTAACCAGCACGCGCGCGTCGCCCGCGGCCATGCGCGTGCGAATCGGGTCCGGGCCAAAAGCCGAAAACAGCGGGCAGAGCACGCTGCCGTTACGCAGCGTGCCGAGAACGGTCACGTAAAGCTCGGGGATTCGCCCCGCAAGCACAAAAACCCGCTCACCCTTGCCGACACCGAGGCCGCGCAGCACTCCCGTGAAGCGCCTTGCCTCGCCCGCGAGTTCCTGATACGTGATGTCGCGCGTCGTGCCATTGCGCCCCAGCCAGCGCAGCGCCACCTTGTTGGCCTGCGCGCCGCGCGTGTGGCGGTCGACCGCTTCCCAGGCGATGTTGATGCCGCCGCCCGGCAGACCGTCGAGATCGCGTTGCGCGACATCCCAGGAAAATGTGCTTCGCTGCGTCGCGTAGTCCGACAGATTGGGACTCACCTGCAATGCAGCGAGGTTTTTGCGGATGACCGCAGGCCGGGCCATAAGCTTTACTCCACTGCGGCGCAGCGACGCATTTCGGAAATGCAACTGCACGCAGCCTACCGTGCGGACCGGCGCAGGCGTTGATCGGTGTCAAGCCGCACGGAGCACGGCCATCGCCGCGGCACGCTCATCGGTCGCATGCGGCCCAGCCACGGGCTCGGCAACGCAAAAGCCGTCGCCAACCATGAGCGCCTCCGGGCGATTGCGACAGAACGCGCGCGACGGTCTGCAGGCGCTCCCCTGGAAGCGGGACCAGACCCGCAGGCGGTAATTCCGCGGGCCCACCGGCCAAGCGCCTATTCCCCGGGCTCAGGGGTACCGGACCACGCCGCCAGAGCCTGCGCGATGAGCGCGGTTTCCCGACCCTCATAGCGCGGCGAAAAATGAAACGGGACAAGTGCCTTGGCTCCAACCGCGCGGGCGATCCGGCCGGCCTGTTGCGCCGTGAGGTGATTTTTTCGGGCCGCCTGCGCGGCATCTTGCTCCAGAAACACACTCTCGATGTAGAGCACATCGACCCCGCCCAAAAGCGACTCGAGCGCCTGCACGTTGGAGTCTGTGTATCGAAGATCGGTCACATAGCCGACACGCTGGCCAGGCACGATGTCGAGCACCAGGTGGCGCAGTTCGCCGACCGTTCGGGCCATTGCGTGATCGCCCTGGCGGTCGCGCCACTGCACCAGGATCGGCATCGCATCGGGCGCGCCCGTGATGATCGCCTGCTTGAGTTCGCGCAGCCACGCCCCGGTCGAAACGCCCAGCGCGAGCAGTCTCTCCTTGTCGACTTTCACGCGCGCTTTTTCCTCGATCAGGTAGGCGAGGCACGGAATCCCGTGGTCGACGAAGCGCGCACGCACGCGAAATATCGCCTCCTCGTGGAGCACGTCCTCATGGCACTGTAACGGTGCAAGCGCGGCGCGCGCAAATCCGTTTCGACTCGAGAACCGGGCGCGCTCGCAGCGTGCGTCGGCGCCGATTTCGTGCACGTCGATCGTGAGCTCGATCTCGTAGCGCTGCACGACATTCCAGCTGTAAGCGCACAGCTTGTGTTCGACTTGCGCGATGAACTGCGGACCGCCGAACAGGGCGATGGCTTCCTTTCGACCCAGTACCACCCGCAGGAGGTGATCGAACCCCGCGAAGTGGTCCATGTGCGCGTGGGTGACGAAGACCTGGGACAGACGCATGAGTTTGCGCGGCGGCAGCGCCGCAATGTCGCCTAGATCAAAGAGCAGAGCGCGGCGTTCGTCCCGAAAGTCGACATACAGGCCCGGGTCCCCAAAGGCGCCGTTGACGAGACGCGTTTCAAAAAGATTGCGCATAGTGCCAACGCCCACTGTCGGTCAAAAAGTCCCACTCGCCGCCCAAAAAAAGCATCATGACACCCCCGGGGCGGGCGTGCGCCTGGCGGCGCGGCCTGCCCGCCGGCGCTGCGGCCCTTCGCGCACGGCGGCCCAAGAGACGCTGCAAACGACCATGATCGCCGAAAGCTGGCCGCCCGCAGGCCCTGTTTCCGCGCATTCGACCCTGCAGACTGTGCAAGACTCCGGCGGCCGTGCCCACGCGGCGCGATGGATTCCGAGGGACCCTCATGCAAGAACCGTCCAATGGCGAACGAGCCGCTGCCAGGCTGTATCGGCGCATAGCCGTCACGCTCATTTCCTTATTGCTTCCGTGTTACGTGGTCGCGATGGTCGACCGGCTCAATGTCGGGTACGCAAAACTGCAGTTCATGACGGACCTGCAATTTGACGAAGCGGTCTTCGGCATCGCCGCGGGCAGCCTCTACCTGGGCTACATACTCTTCGAAATCCCGAGCAACCTCATGCTCAAACGCATAGGTCTGCGGCTTACGCTCCTGCGCATCATGTCGCTGTGGGGACTGTTTACCATGGCCATGGCCTTTGCGGGCAGCCGCTGGAGCTTCTACGCGATCCGCTTTCTGATCGGCGCAGCCGAGGCCGGTTTCTTTCCAGGCTTGATCTACTACTTCACTTTGTGGTTTCCCAATCGGTACCGTGCGCGCATCATCTCGGTGTTCGCGATCGCAGTGCCCGTTTCGGGGGTCATCGCCGGACCTCTGTCGGGCGCGATCATGACGCACTTGGCAGGCCTCTGGGGACTGCGGGGCTGGCAGTGGCTGTTTCTCATCGAAGGCGCACCGGCCGTTTTCCTCGGCATAGCCGCGTATAGGCTGCTGCCCGACCGGCCGGCGAGCGCCGGCTTTTTGTCCCCGGAGGAAAAAAGCAAAATCGCGCGCGACCTGGACCAAGAGCCCGTTGCGCCCCACAATGCGGCCACGTTTGGCCAGGCGCTGCGGCGTCCGAGAACGTACCTGCTGGCGGTGGTGTATTTCGCGTTTTATTCGGCGCAAAGCATTTTGTTGCTGTGGGTCCCGACGCTGCTGCGCAATGCCGGTGTGCACGACCTTCTCGAAATCGGCTGGCGCTCGGCTGCCATCTTTTTGGCCGGTGCTGCGGGCATGGTCGCCGTGGGCTGGAGCTCCGACCGCACCGGCGAGCGGCGCTGGCATCTCATCGTTTGCGGGGCAGTGGCCTGCGGAGCCTTCCTGCTTTTGCCGGAGTTCGCCGACAGCCCGGATGGCACGAGTCTGTGTCTCATTCTTGCTGCCGTCACGATGTTCGCCTTTTTGGCTCTGTTTTGGACCGTTCCCTCCTCCGAATTGGGCAAGGAGGCGCGCGCTGGCGGCATCGCGCTGATCAGCTCGATCGGCGCCTCGGGCTCGGCCTTGAGCCCGATGTTCATCGGCTCGATGAAGGTGGTCACCGGAAGCCTGTTCGGCGCAATCGCAACTCTCGCACTGATCTTTCTTTGCAGCCTGGTTGCCATTTATTTCTACGCGCCGCCACGGGCGAGACCCGTGATGGCGTGAGCGGCGAAGACTCGGTCCCGACCGCCCGGACGGGCGCGCCTTACACGGAGCCCTGCACCGCGAGTCGCACGGGCACGCGGCCTCGGGACGTTTGCCCTTCATAGGCGCCAAATTGCCCGGGAATCCGCGCAGTGCAGTGTCGGCACAGCCCTTGCTCGGTCAGTTCGTAACTCAGAATGTCGTGCCAATCGCGCACGATGAGCGGTTCTCCACACCCCGGGCAAAACGTCGTCCCGCCCGTTGTGTCATGCACGTTACCGGTGTAGACGTACTGCAGTCCCGCGCGCAGCGCGATGTCGCGCGCCCGCTTCAGAGTGGCCGCGGGGGTTCGCGGGAGCTCCGTGAGCTTGTAGTCGGGGTGAAAAGCCGTGAAATGCAGCGGCACGTCGCCTCCGAGCTCGCGCGCAATCCAAGCGCACATCGCCTCGAGCTCCTCGGTCGAATCGTTTTTACCGGGGATGAGCAGCGTGGTGATCTCCACCCAGACATCGGTGTGGTGACGCAGATACACGAGCGTATCGAGCACGGGCTGCAGGTGCGCCCCGCACAGCTTGGCATAAAACTCGTCGGTGAACCCTTTCAGGTCGACATTGGCCGCGTCGATCTTCGCGTAGAAGTCGCGTCGAGCCTGCTCGCCCATATAGCCGGCGGTGACCGCAACCGTCTTGATACCCAGATCGTGACAGGCGTCAGCCGCGTCCATCGCGTACTCGGCGAAAATGACCGGGTCGTTGTAGGTGAAGGCAACGCTTTGGCACTTCATCTTCGCAGCCGTGCGCGCGATTGCCTCGGGCGATGCGGCATCCATCAAGGTGTCCATCTCGCGCGATTTCGAGATGTCCCAGTTCTGGCAGAACTTGCACGCGAGATTGCACCCGGCGGTTCCAAAGGAAAACACCGTCGAGCCGGGGTAAAAGTGATTGAGCGGCTTTTTCTCGATCGGGTCGATGCAAAACCCCGACGAACGGCCATAGGTGGTAAGCACGATGGCCTCGTTTTCGCGCTGGCGCACGAAGCACGCGCCTCGCTGCCCTTCGTGCAGACGACAGTCGCGCGGACACAAATCGCATTGGATCCGTCCGTCGTCCAGACGATGCCACCAACGCCCGGGGTAATTGCTCATTGCTGCATCTTCCTTAGAGCGCGAAATCCAGATCCACCCACTTGGTCACGGAATAACGCGACACGCTCAATCCGGCGTGCCAGAAATCCTCGGGCAGTCCGGCTTTTTGTTTGAGCTCGCTCAGAAACCTCCGCGGGTCGGCAAGGGACTCCCAGACCTGAGGCAGAAACGTCGCGCGATGGCGCCCGAACTCCAGAATCACCCCATCAATGCCGGGGCGAAGATTCGCCAGGAGTTCTTCTTCGCTACCGGCCTCTAGCCGCTCGGCGGCCGATAGCAGTGAAACCTCAACGGATGTCGCCGGGAACTCCACAGCGGCCAACGGTTCGAAGCGCGGATCCCGGAAGGCTGCGGCAATTGCGTTCTCGCGTACATCAAGTCCCAGCGGACGAACCGCCTCGAGCGATCCGATGCAGCCACGCAGCTGCCCGGTCTTGCGCAGAGTCACAAAAGTCGCCGATTGCTGGTGCAGCGCGCCGTGGTCCGATGCTTCGAGCCCGCCCAGACCCAACCGCTCCGCGATCGCGGAGCGCGCGATCGTCAACAATGCGCGCCCAAGATCACTGCCGGACATGCGCAGCCTCCCCAAAAGCAAACGAACCGTACCCCACCACGCGGGACCGATCTCCGGCCGTATCCCCCGAGTTGCGCAAATCGAGCAACGCGGGCGCAAGCCCCCGTCGACGCGCGACCGTCAGCAGGCCATTGACGGGCGTAGCACCGCAGGCTTGCTCGTCGTGCAGCGTGGCCGACAGCGCCAGAACCGTGTCGGCCGTCTGGCGGTCGATGGTGCGCGCGTCGCCGTAGCGCAAATAGTGCGACATGTCCGAACTCACGACAATCAAAGTTTGTGGCCCGTTCCAAAGCAGTTCCATGACTTCGGCCACCTGCGCTGGCGTTGCGTCGCCCACGGCAAAGGGCACGATCCGAAACTCGCGCAGCACGGTCTGGAGGAACGGCAGCTGCACTTCCAAGGAATGCTCCAGGGCGTGCGCGGCGTCGCTCGTGCTCACTTGCGCCAGCCCCAAGGCTTTCGCGGTCGCATCGCCATCGATTTCGACGACGCCGAGCGGTGTGGCGAACGCCTGTGCAGAAGGAAGCGCCAGACCCCGTACCGGCACGCGGTGAGCGGGGCCAAACAAGACCACGCGCCGGATCGCGTCGGCCTGGGCTGCCAACTTTCGGTAGGCCGCGGCCGCAACGGGCCCCGAATACACGTAGCCGGCATGGGGAACGACGAGAGCCTTGATCGGGATCTCGCCGCTGTCCGGCGCTGCGGCCTTGTCAAGGTAGGCACGCACTTGCGCGGCAAGCGTCGCGGGCGCCTCGGGGTAGAACAGCCCGGCGACAGCGGCTGGTCGTATGGCGGGCATCGAACTCCTTTGCAATGGGACCAAGGGTCAAGGAAAGCGTCTGGCCGCAAACAAACAGCCTGGTGCCTGGTTTCCTCGCTCCTTGCACCGACCACCGTAGTCCGCGATTGGTACCCCATATTGGGCATTTGGAGGCGAAAATCAAGTCTCTAGGGCGTCCGCACCCCCGGGGTGGGTTTGGTCCGCAATCAAATTCCGTGGACTTCGCGCCGGTGTCGGCTATGGCTGTCTAGAGCGCGTCCCCCCAGGGCCCAAACTCTGGCCTTCGGCGCGCCCGCGCCCGTGCAATCCGCCGCCAAACCCCGGGATCGTTTTCTTGTTGCTTATCAAAGGTCTCGCACGAGGCGAAATCCGCTGAACTGCCAGCGGGCGTGCGGGTGGAAAAAGTTCCGGTAGCTTGCCCGCATATGGTCGGCTGGGGTCGCACACGACCCCCCGCGCAGCACCATCTGGTTCACCATGAACTTTCCGTTGTATTCGCCTACCGCACCCTCGTTGGGCTCGAACCCCGGGTAGGGCAAATACGCACTTTGCGTCCATTCCCACACATCGCCAAAGAGCTGGGTCAGTCCGCCATCCCCGTATTGCGCACCCCCGGGCACTCGCGGATGCATCGACCCGCTCTCCAGAAAATTTCCGCGCACGGCGCCGTCCACCGCCGAGGCCCCCTCGAGCTGGGACTGAGCCGCATGCTCCCACTCGCTCTCCGTGGGCAGTCGCGCCCTTGCCCAGCGGGCAAACGCATCGGCTTCGTAGTAGCTCACGTGGCATACCGGTTCGGCTGGCTCTAGCGGCTGCCTGCCCGCCAGCGTGAACACGTCGCCGTCGGCCAGCCAGTACAGCGGTGCGTCCCAGCGTTGGCGGCACACGGTATCCCAGCCGTCGGAGAGCCACCACTGGGCACTGCGATAGCCGCCATCGCGAACGAACTCCAGGAATTCACCGTTGGTGACCGGGCGATTGGCCATTTCAAAGGGTTCGATCCAGACCCGGTGCCGCGGCCGCTCGTTGTCAAAGCAAAAAGACTCGCCGCGATGCCCGATTTCGCTCACGCCGCCCGCAAACGCAACAAAGCGGCCCTCGAGCGCCGAGCCCGGCGGCGCCTCCGAGCGCCTCGGACAAAAGGCGGGCAGCAGCGGGTTGCGCGAGAAATGGTGCTTGAGATCGGTGAGGATCAGTTCCTGGTGCTGCTGCTCGTGGTTGATTCCCAGAGTGATCAACCGCGCAAGTTCCGGGGCGCAGTCGGCCGACAGCATCAGCTCGAGCATCTGATCATCAATCGCCGCCCGGTAGGCACGCACCTCTGTCAGGCTAGGGCGCGAGAGCGCACCGCGTTCGGCCCGCGGGTGAAACGCACCGATCCCGACATAATAGGAATTGAACAAGGTCCGATACGCCGGACAAAACGGGCGAAACGCGCGTCCCATCCTGGGGAGCCATGTCTCGAGCACCAGAGTTTCGAAAAACCAGGTGACGTGCGCAAGATGCCACTTCACGGGGCTTGCATCTTCCATCGACTGCACCATGCAGTCTTCGGGCGACAAATCGGCAACGAGCATCGTCGATTGATCGCGCACGCGCCGGTACGCACGTGCAAGTTCCTTGTAATTGCGCGCCCGGGCGTGGCGGTCGGAAGCGTCCATGCGTGTTACGGACTCGCGAGAAACACGCCGAACCAGCCCGCAGCATCGGTCCAGATCCGCTGACGCGCAAAGCCGGCATTGCGGAGCAATTGGCCGAATCCCGAAACCGTGTACTTGTGCGAATATTCGGTCAGAATGCTCTCGCCGACACGGAACGGGCGCTCATCGGACCCGATGCGGACGCGGTGCTCCACGATGGATCGCAAGCGCATCTCGACGCGCGCTGCGCGCTTATCGTAATGGGCGTGGTGCCGGAATTTCCGGGGGTCGAAATCCGCATCGAGCAGCCGATTGACCACTCGAAGGACATTGCGGTTGAACGCGGCGGTGACGCCCTGCGCGTCGTCATAGGCGGCTTGGAGGATGCGCGCGTCCTTGACAAGATCCACGCCAATTAACAGACAACCGCGCGACCCGACCGTCTTGCGAAAGGACTTGAGCAGAGCGAAGGCCTGCGCGGTCGAGAAATTTCCCAGCGAAGATCCCGGGTAGAACAGTACAGGAGGCGCGGCCGGTCGCTCGCGAACGATGTCCTCGATTGGCAGCAACCGCGAGAAGTCGCAGACGACACCCGCGCACTCCACGGCGGGGAACCGTGTCCCGATCTGCTGCAGCGCCCTTTCAAGGGCCTCTGGCGCGATGTCAAGCCCCAGATACCGGCGCGGGCGCACCGTCG
This sequence comes from Burkholderiaceae bacterium, assembly GCA_035625725.1. Classification (GTDB taxonomy): domain Bacteria; phylum Pseudomonadota; class Gammaproteobacteria; order Burkholderiales; family Burkholderiaceae_F; genus GJ-E10. The sequence goes on along the minus strand of DASPPB010000033.1, from coordinate 31,091 downwards.
CGATCCATGGCTGGGACTTAGCTCCATCGCCGCAACCGAGGTCGATCCACTGGGCACCCCTGGGCAGGTGCCAGACGATCTCGGATCGGTGATCCGAGAAAATCCGCGCCTCCGTACGCGTGAGGTAATACTCGGGTTGCGCGCAGATGTCGGAAAACAGCGCGGAGCCGGCCGTATCGTAGAAATACTTCGGATCGATGCGCGCCCTGCGTGCCAAAAGCCCGTTTTTGAGCCGCAGCAACTCCTCGGGCTCGTCGGCCCGCATGCGGTTCAGGATTCGGTAGCGGATTTCATCGCGCGATGCCGCCGACGGCATCACGCGTTGCGCACGCTGGGCCGCAGCCCACTCGGATTCTTGCAGCATCAGCTCGCCCTTTCCTAGAGTTCCTCGGCGGCCGGTGCTCGGCAGGCGCGGTCTTGGGCGAAACTTGCGCCGAGGATTGCCAAGGTTGCGCGCAAAGCGCAGGCGCGGTTCGTCTCGTTGGGATGCGACCAGACCCTGGCCCTCGTAGCGTACTCGCCGATCACGATCGCTCCAAGACGGCTAGGGGCGATCCGGCAGCTCCAACCACGAAAAGTCCGTGGTTATTGGGTGCCGCCGCAGTGGCGCCCGGTTTAGCGATGAATCGCGCACTCGCCTGCCTGCGGCTGCGTGCGCCGCCTCGCGCATCCGATACCATGCCCGTCGAAGGCCCCTTCTTTCACCAGCACGGCGGCTCGTTGGATCATCGATGCGCAGCCCCGGGCGGCCTTCGAGCCGCGCATCTGCATCCACGGGAGACATCGATATGGTCTACGAGCTGTATTACTGGCCGGGTATTCAGGGACGCGGCGAATACGTGCGTCTTGCACTCGAGGACGCCGGGGCAGCGTACGTCGACGTGGCTCTCGTGCCGGAGGACAAGGGCGGCGGCGTGCCAGCAATGGAAAGACTTCTCACGGATACCGGCGTCGAGCGTCCCGCCTTCGCGCCACCGTTTCTGCGCACCGGCCGACGCCTGATCGGACAGACGGCAAACATTCTTCTTTTTTTGGGAGGGCGCCTGGACCTCGCTCCCAGGGACTGGCCCGGCAGGCTCTGGACGCACCAGCTGCAGCTCACGATCTCGGATTTTTTGGTGGAGATCCATGACACGCATCACCCGGTGAGCGCCAACCTGTACTACGAGCAGCAAAAGCTCGCCGCCCGGCGTCGCGCGAAGGACTTTCGCGACAACCGTCTGCCCAAGTTCCTCGAATATTTTGAACGCGTCTTGACGCGCAACTCGGGCGGCGGGCCCGGTATGGTCGGCAAGCGGATCAGCTACGTCGATTTGTCGATGGCGCAGGTCATTGCGGGGTTGCACTACGCTTTTCCGGTTGCCAGCCGCAAAGCGCTGCGCACGCGTCCCCGGCTGCGCGCGCTGCACGATCTGGTTTTCGCGCGCCCGCGCATCCGGCGCTACCTGGCTTCGAACCGCAGACTCGCGTTCAATAACGACGATATATTCCGCCACTACCCGGAGCTCGATGGATGAGTCACCGCCTCGAGCGTTGGTCGTCGCGCGGCCCGGGGGTCTAGCACATGTCGATTCGCGTGCAGTGCTATGCCGGGTTTCGCGCGGAGCAGGAGCCGCTCGCATTTTGGCTCGGCGAGCGCAAGATTGTGGTGCGCAATATCATCGATCGTTGGTTTGCGCCTTCGCAGCGCTGGTTTAAGGTCGAGGGCGACGACGGAGACAACTACATCCTTCGTCACGACGAACTCAGCGGCCAGTGGGACCTGGCCGCCTTCACACGTATGACGCCCTGACGGGTGCGCCTGCGCGCGATGGCGGCCGATCACGCCCACGAGATTCGGAATGCACAGCCCAAAGGCAATAGCGGCATCCCTAGCGCGAACGCGGCCCGAACGGCTGGCACGCGAGAAGCCAGCGATGTCCGACCTTACCTGGGTCAAGGTCATTTTCAACTTTGCTATAACTGTCGCGCATGCGTCGAACGTCGCTGCACGACGTTCTCGCGGCACGACTGAGTTAAGGGGAGAACATGATCCGACTGAATGTAAATGGCTCACCCGTCGAGTTGGACGTCGATCCGACCACGCCGCTGCTCTGGGCATTGCGCGATACGCTGGGCATGACTGGCACCAAATACGGATGCGGTATTGCCGCGTGCGGCGCGTGCACGGTGCACATCAACGAGGTTCCCACTCGCTCTTGCATGACGCCCGTGTCGGCAGCGGTCGGTCAGAAGATCACAACCATCGAGGCTATTGCGAGCAGCCGCGCGGGCAAGGCAGTGCAGGCCGCTTGGATTGCGCATGACGTCGCGCAATGCGGCTACTGTCAAAGCGGACAGATCATGAGCGCAACTGCGCTGCTCGCGCGCAATGCCAAACCCACGGATGCCGACATCGACGTTGCGATGGCCGGAAATTTGTGCCGCTGCGGCACCTACCAGCGCATTCGGGCCGCAATTCACGCCGCGGCCAGATCCCTCGCGTAAGGAGCACGTTCATGCATCATGCGCGTACTGCCATGAGCGGGGTGAGCGAGGTATCGGCCACGCCCGCGACCCCGGATCCGAGTCGACGTGTTTTTCTCAAGCTCACCGCAATGGCTGGCGGCGGCCTGCTCATTGCGTGGACCGCACCCGCTGTCTGGGCGGCAGAGCAAGACGCGCCGCAGGCGGCGAGAAGCAAGCCCGCCGATCCCGGCGCCTTCGTCAAGATCCACCCGGACAATACGGTCGAGATCTTGGTCAACCGTCTGGACTTCGGGCAAGGCGCCTTGACCGCGCTGCCCATGCTGCTTGCGGAAGAACTTGACGTCGACTGGGCCCAGGTTCGAGCAAGCCTTGCCCCGGCCGCCGACGCCTACAAGGACCCGTACTACGGGTTGCAGATGACGGGCGGATCGACGGCCGTCGACCATTCGTGGGTGCAATACCGGGAGCTTGGCGCGGCAGCGCGCGCGATGCTCGTGGCAGCGGCGGCCGAACAATGGCAGGTTCCCGCTTCCTCCTGCTCAACGGGCGCGGGCATGGTTCGCTGTGGCCAGCGCAAAGCCACCTATGCCTCGCTAGCCGCCGCGGCGGCCAGGCAACCCGTGCCGCAGAACGTCGCGCTCAAGTCGCCAGCGCAGTACCGGATCGTCGGATCCGGGCATCGTCGGCTCGACGCGCTGGAGGGCGCTACGGGCGCGAAGCGCTACGGCATCGACATGCGACTGCCCGAGATGAGAGTCGCGCTTTTGCTGCGCGCGCCGACTTTCGGAGGCCGCGTGGAGAGCTTTGACGCAGGTCAGGCAAAGACGGTCAAGGGCGTTTATGACGTTTTCGAGGTCCCGACGGACCGTGGCGGCAGTGGGGTTGCCGTCGTAGCGCAGGGCTTTTGGCCGGCCAAGCAGGCCAGGGACTTGCTGCGGGTGCAGTGGAAGGCGAGCGCCGTCGGTCTCGTGAGCAGCGATGCCCTGCTTGCCTCGTACCGGGAAGAAGCCGCACATCCGAAGAGTACGGCACTCGACGCCGACATGAGCGCTGCGGCCGGCGCCGCCCTCCGTCTGGGCGGGGACTACGAGTTTCCGTACCTCGCCCACGCGCCGATGGAACCTTTGAATGCGACTTTCGACATCCGGGAAGAAGGGGCGACCGTCTGGGTGGGCTCGCAATTCCAAACCATCGACCAGCAGGCCGTTGCGCAAACGCTGGGATTCAAACCCGAACAGGTGAATTTCATCACGATGCCGGCTGGCGGGGGATTTGGACGGCGGGCGACACCAACCTCGGACTACGTGCGCGAAGCTGCAGCCATCGCAAAGACCTGGGCTGAGCGCCACCGGGGTGGACCGACGGGGCCGCTCAAAGTCATGTGGACGCGCGAAGACGATATCAAGGGGGGCTACTACCGGCCCGCGCACCTGCATCGCGTCGAAGTGGCGCTCGATGGCCATGGGCGCGTGCTGACTTGGGATCACGTGATCGTCGGCCAATCGATCCTGAAAGGCACACCGTTTGGGGGGTCAATGATCAAGAACGGCATCGACAGCACCATGACGGAGGGGGTTGCCAACAATGTGTACGGGCTGCCGATGCGGTTGCGCGTCACGCACCCCGACGTCGCCGTTCCCGTACTTTGGTGGCGGTCCGTTGGCCACACCCATAATGCTTTCGTGATGGAGACCATGGTCGACGAGGTTGCGCGCGCCGCCGGCGTGGATCCCGTCGAATGGCGTTTGGCCAGACTGAAATCCGACACGCACGCGCGCCACATCGCCGCGTTGCGCCTCGCGGTTGAGAAATCCGGCTATGGCAAATCACTGCCCGCCGGACATGCGTGGGGCGTGGCGGTTCATGAATCCTTCGGTTCCGTCGTCGCGTACGTGGTGGACGTTTCCATAGATCAGGGGCGGGCGAAGCTGCACCAGGCGACCGCTGGCGTTCATGCGAATTTCATAGTGAATCCCATGGCCGCGGAGGCGCAGATTCAGGGTGGCGCCGTATTCGGCTTGGGCATGACACTGCCCGGTTTTGAAATCACGCTGAAGGACGGTGTCGTGCAGCAGTCCCAGTTTACGGACTACCCCCCGCCGCGCATCACGGACGTCGCACCCGTGGCCGTGCACTTCGTCCCCAGCCACGATCCGCCCACGGGCTTGGGAGAACCCGGAGTGCCTCCGATCGCACCGGCAATTGCCAACGCGGTCGCGGCCTTGACCGGCAAGCGCCCGCGCAAATTGCCGCTGGATCTTTCCTCGGCGTAGGAGGCAGGCCGAGCGAAGTCCCGCTCCAGCGCCGCAGCCTTGGCCTCGAGGCTTGAGCCGCAATGACAAACGGGCGCGGTCCGGCCGCCGCAATGTCCCCCAACGGCGCGCGGGACGTGCATCCAACCCGCCCGGCTGGCCGCAGCTGCGACCGCGGGCGACGCTGGCGAGTGCCGTGACGCCGGAGCCGGAGTTTGCCAAAATGGGCGGAAGCGACTTCGGCATGTGAGCTTCTCGCTCCTTGCATTTTTGCGATTCGCATCCCCTTTCGGGGTCGCGCCCGCCGGGAAGGAACATCGATGGATTACGTCAACCTTGGCAAGACCGGCCTGAAGGTCTCCCGCATTTGTCTGGGCTGCATGAGCTACGGAGCGCCCGAAGCCAGTCAGGCGACGGGCGGCAGGCACGCGTGGGTCCTCGATGAGGAGCAAAGCCAACCCTTTCTTCGGCAGGCGCTCGAGCTCGGAATTAATTTCTTTGATACCGCCAACGTGTATTCGAGCGGTGCCAGTGAGGCGGTATTAGGGCGTTTTCTGAAGGCCAACGCGCGCCGGGAGGCCGTGGTCATCGCAACGAAGGTGCACGGCGTCATGCGCGAGGAGCCCAACGGGCAGGGACTCTCGCGCAAGGCGATTCTCTACGAACTCGATCAGAGCCTGCGCCGGCTGCAGACGGACTACGTGGACCTCTACCAGATACACCGGTGGGATTACCGCACGCCAATCGAAGAAACGCTCGAGGCGCTGCACGACGCGGTCAAATCCGGCAAAGTCCGCTATATCGGCGCCTCATCGATGCATGCTTGGCAGTTCACGAAGGCGCTTTATCTTGCCGACCTGCGGGGTTGGACCCGATTCGTTTCCATGCAAAACCACTACAACCTGCTGTATCGCGAAGAGGAGCGCGAGATGATCCCCCTTTGCGAGGCCGAAGGCATAGGCATGATTCCCTGGAGCCCGCTGGCGCGCGGGCGCCTTGCGCGCGCCTGGCACAGCGAGCACACCAAGCGCTACGAGACAGACCTGTTTGGCATGTCCTTGTATTCGCGGACCGAAGAGGCGGACCGGGCGGTGGTGGAACGCGTTGGCAAAGTTGCCGAGGAGCGCGGGGTGCCGCGCGCGCAGCTTGCCCTGGCCTGGTTGCTCAGCAAGCCCGCCGTCACAGCCCCGATTGTGGGCGCCACAAAACTGCACCACCTCTCCGACGCGGCATCTTCACTTTCCTTGCGCTTGAGCGACGAAGAAATCCGGTTACTCGAGGAGCCTTACGCGCCACATCCTATAAGCGGTTTTCGATAGGCCACGAGCCGCCCGCTTGCGTCCCCAAACAGCAGTCGATGCCGTTTAGCCCAGACGGATCGGAAGAACCATCAAGGGTATGCCTTCCGAGTGCAGTCGACGCTGCAGGCCCAGCCCCGTCTGGTTGTGCAACCACTCGGCCACGCGGCGACCAGGCGGAAGGATGAGTTTGTTCGCAAAGCAAACGCAATTCCGGTTCTTAGCAACCACGTCTTTCACAAGTTTCTCCAGCTCCAGCACGGGGTCCGTGCCACAGCCGATAACGCGATCGGCGCTCAATCCGTGCTTTGCACAGAACCCTTCGAGCTGCCGCATCGCGGTCTCCAGGCGCGCCGTGCGCCGGGGCAGCGTTTCGGCGGCGCCCATGGCCCGCGAGTCAAATTCGATGACGCCGACGAACAAGACATTGCGGAAGTGCCCCGGGAAAAGCCGCTGCACCCAAAGCAAGGTATGGATCGTGGGACCCCAATGCTCTGTGGTAAGGAGCACGGCGGTGGCGGACTCGGCGTCCCGCGGTACCGGTGTCATCGCGTCGAGTTCCTCTGGGGTCGTGGCGAACTGTTCGTCGATCTGGCGCCGAGAGTTGCTCACCCAGGCGTAATGCGCACGGATCCAGACGCACGCGCCTGCAACAACGAGTGTTAGGCCGACGGTGGCCCAGCCGCCCTCGGTAAACCGCTCTGTGAGGGTCACGAAAAGGATGGTTCCGGCGACGACCAGACCCACCAGTGCGATGAGCAGCCGCGGCACCCAGTTTTTAATCTTATTGCGCTCGTTCCACCAGTGCCGCAACAAGCCGGCCTTGGCCAGCGCAAAGCTCAGAAAGACATTGATGCTATAAAAAACAACCAACGTTGCCAGATCACCACGCGTCACGAATAAGATGGCCAGTGTGAAGAGGCCGATTAGCAGCACCCCGTTTTGGCGTACCAATCGCACCGAGAGGTTGCGAAACTGGTGCGGCAGCCACGAATCCGACGCCATGTTTGCAAGCAAAGAGGGCGCAAATATGAGCATCGAATTGGCGGCGACCAGCAAGATGGCCGCTTCCAGACCCAATGTCAGCGACAGCAATGCATCGCCGCCGGCGCCCAGACCAAGCTGCCCGATGACTGCCCCAAACACCGTGGCGTTCAGGGTCTGACCGCGCACCGGCTCGATTCCCCAAAGGGAGTAGAGCAAAACGAGTCCACCGGCAATAAAGGCCAGGGTCAACGCGACGTAGAGCAAGGTGAGCCGACCCGTTCTGATGCGCGGCTCCGCAAGAAGGTGAACATTATTCGAGACCGCTTCCACGCCCGAGTAGGTGCTCCCGCCCAGGCCGTAAGCGCGAATCAGCAGCGCAATGACAAACGCCCAACCACTGACTTGGGACAGATCGATTGCACCGAAAATCGCTTCGCCAACGTCCGTGCGAATCCGCGGCGCCATGATGCCAATGCCAAAGACGATGAGAAACGCGTGCACGACAACAAAAAGCAGCACGACGGGAAGCAATATGCCGATTGCAACGCGGACGCCCCGCAAGTTGAACACGATTAGCATCGTCGCCAGCGCCAGCTCGACGGGCAGTTTGTATTCCTGGCCCGCGGGAGGCAACAGGCTGAACAAGGCGTCCGTGCCGCTAGCCAGAGAAACGGCGATGGCGAGGACGTAGTCGATAAGCATCGCCGCCCCGCAGACCAGACCGAAATTCGGCCCCAGCATTTGGGTTGTAACACGGTAGGTGCCGCCCCCATTGGGGAAGAGTTCGAGCATCTGGCTGTACGCAACGGCGATGACCAGCACCGAGGTGGTCATGATCAATGCCAGCAGCGGTCCGAGCTGCGTGTGGTTGCCCAACGCCAAAAATGCCTTCTCGGGGCCGTAACAAGCGGCCGAAAGCCCGTTGGCCCCCAAGCCGGCCCATGCCCACAAGACAACGAGTAACGCTCGCTGGCGGACCGCGGGGTCTAGAAGGGGATGGGCCAGAAAATTCTGCGGCAATTCCGATGCCTCCACGCCTTTTACGAGCGCTTTGCGCGCCTAGAAAGAAATGGCCGCGAATCGTGCCGGCCAAGTTGAGCAGCCGCCCCCGGCCGCGGGCGCAAGGCCTCGCGGAACGACCCGTCGCGCTGGCGCCTCGTCTCACGCACCCCAATTCGAAATGCCGCCGTCCGCGCCGGTACGACCGCGCCAAGACTAGCACCACGGTCCGCTTGTTCCCGCAGGCAAACCAGCGCGCCGCAGTGCATCGGGTGGGTTCCAGGTTTACAAAAAAAGGAGGAAGGCACTGCGCTGCGCACCGTGCCGCATGTTTCACCTTGAGGCTTCGCCCGCCCACGCGCGGATCGTTCCGCAGCGAGCTGCTGCATCCGGCCCGCAGCGCGAACAAAGGACGTTGCGCAGCACTGTGTCGCGATCCCCAAGGGCCACCTTGCCCCGCGCACGCAGATGATCACGGGCGATCAACCAAAGGCTTGGTGGCGCTGTGACAACGCTGCCACGCGAGGCCGGGAATTTAAGAGCATTTTTACGCTCGCAACGGAGCGAACGGATAGATAATCCGCACACCGAATCATCGGCTCACGGGGCCTGCAACCCCCGCGCCCGACACCGCGGCTTCACAAATGCCAAAGATACCTTCATGAACCGGGTTGGTGCAGTCCTGTCGCCAGAAAGGATCCGAATGGATCTTTTCGTCGTCAGCAAAAGTCAGGTGCTGGAGGAAGCTGGACGTCTGTTCGCCTCGCATGAAGGTTGCGACGCAGCACAGGTCGCCGAGAGCCTCTTGGCGCGCGAGCGGATGGGTTCGACCGCCCTGGGCAACGGTTTTGCCATACCCCATGCGCGGCTCAAGGGCCTGCGGCAGGCGGCAGCCGCGTATCTGCACCTGAAATTTGCCGTCCCGTTTGATGCGCCCGACGGCAAACCGGTTTCCGAAGTACTGGTGGTGCTAGTGCCCGAGCAGGCTGCCCAAGACCACCTGCAGCTGCTTGCGCAAGCCGCGGAGATGTTCCAAGACCGGCAATTTCGGGAGCACTTACGCGACCGGGGCGATGCCGACGGTGTGTACCGCGCCTTTGTCGACTGGCCCGCGATCGCAAAATAGGAATTCCGCATGTCGACTTCTCTTGTGTCCCTGGAGCTCAAGGCCCGAATTCTCTCCGACGCCCTGCCCTACATTCGCGGTTTTCACGGCAAAACCTTTGTCATCAAATACGGCGGAAACGCCATGACCGAACCGCATTTAAAGGCCGCATTTGCGCGCGACATCGCAATGCTGCGCCTCGTGGGCATGAACCCGATCGTGGTGCACGGAGGTGGTCCCCAGATCAATGAGCTGCTCGACACTCTGGGCGTCAAGGCAGTGTTTCGGCGAGGCATGCGGGTTACCGACGAGAAGACCATGAAGGTGGTCGAGATGGTGCTCGGCGAACTGAACCAGGAGATCGTGGGACTGATCAATCAGCAGGGTGGCAAGGCGGTGGGGCTAAACGGACAAGACGCGCACTTCATCCACGCGCGCAAGATGCTTCCCGCTCCGGTCGAAGGTGAAGCCGAGCCGTTGGACCTGGGATTCGTGGGGGAGATTGAGCGCATCGACGCCGACCTCGTCAACAACCTCAGTGCGAGTGGCTACATTCCGGTGGTCATGCCCATCGGAGTCGGCCCCGACGGCGAGGCCTACAACATCAATGCCGACTTGGTGGCCGGCAAGCTCGCGGAAACTCTGCGCGCCGAAAAGCTTTTGATGCTCACCAACACCACGGGCGTCCTTGATCGCGAGGGTCGGCTGCTCAACAGCATTTCGGCCACCGATATCGAGAAGTTCGCGCAAGACGGTACCGCGCACGGCGGCATGTTGCCCAAGCTTGATGCCGCACTGCATGCCGTTCGGCATGGTGTCCGGTCGGTGCACATCGTCGACGGACGGGTACCCAACGCTCTATTGCTCGAGGTGCTCACGAGCGAAGGCGTAGGCACAACGATCGTGCCCGACGACGCACCGCAGTTTCTTGCCGACAGTCGGCGTTATCTCGGGCGCGTCGAGGGCGACAAAATGAAATAGGCGCGCCGCTGCCACACTCAAGCCAGGCTCGCGCAAAAAACCGCCCCCGTGGCATCGTGCAAGACCGCTCCGAATTCATCGACTGCGATGCTGGCCCCTCCTCGCGGCAGCGGCGCTCTTCGAAGGAGCCTGCGCGCCTCCTCGATAGCAGGACGTCGGCTTTTTCGCGCACCGGCGCGTTTTCGCGCAAGGCCTGCGACGCGCGATAGAGCCGCCAAAGTCTCGTATCGACCGCGCCGCGTAACCGACGCGACGCCAGCTTTTCGCGCGCGGCGTCAAACCAGCCGCGTACGTATGGAGAGCGTGGGCGAACCAATCGCTGCGGCAATAATTTCGAAGGGGCGAATCAAAATGAAGAGTCTCACTTCACGGATCGCGCTGTGCGTCCTCACCCTGGCGCTGAGCGGCGCCCCTAGCCTTGCCACGGCGCAAGCTGCTGGTCCCTACTCTTCCTACTATGGCTACCGGCCCCAGTACTTCGTCGGCGGTTCGATCGGCACGAGCATTTTTCCGGACGAGACGGGAACAACTGCGGGCTGGCTCAACAGCACGTATACCGCGGCCACGCCGCTCGCTCCCGGCGATTACATCGCAACGGCTGCGACCCAAGATTACGCGGACTTCGGTGCAAAGGCCTATGCGGGCGCGTGGATCACTCCGAATGTCGGCTTCGAGGTCGGATTCGCTTCCTTGGGACGGATCGGTTGGTCGGCCTTCAGCACGAACTCCACGGGAAGCTTTGCCGTCGGCATTTCAGGCACCGTTGCTCCCCATGCGTGGTACGAGTCCCTGCTTTTCGGCGTGGACACCCTGGGCTTTCGCGTATTCGTCAAGGCAGGCGCGTATCAGGCTTCAACGGACCTGGAAGCCGGGAGTTTCAATTACGCGACGGGCTTTGCTTCCGGCGGTTCGGAAGCCGTGCACAACAGCGGTGCCCTGGCCGGCCTGGGGATGGTCTCCTTTTTCGGCCGCACCGCCATTCGCATGGAAGTCGAGGATTACATCAACGTGGGTGACTCTTCGATGCCGCCGACTTCTCCGATTCCCCCGTGGCGCGGCAATATCGTGCTGATTACGATTGGCGCGGCCTATCTCTTTTGAATTGAACCGCGGAACACCGACGCAAGCCGGCCCGACTTGCGCCCGGCCTCGACCGCCAGCGGTTCGCGTTCAAGCGACTGCCTTCGACGGGTACCTTTGGGAGGCGCCGGCGCTCCTCTTATCTCGGATTTTGCCGTTGACCGCCGCGGGCCCGGCGCCCTGACGGGCCTGGCAAACGCGTGCGCGCCGCACCGCGACCGCCGCCGGATCTGCAGGTTTGTTTGGAGGCGAAGTGCCAGCCGGGGCGGCTTACCTAGTAGTGCCGCGGAACCCAATGCTGCGTGGATTTTTTGGGCCGTTTATAGCCATCGTCGGGCTGCCGCGGCGGAAGATCGACTTCGACGGGTTGCAAATCCTTGTAAGGAATCTGATGCAACAGATGCGTAATGCAATTGAGTCGCGCACGCTTTTTATTGTCCGCATCCACGATGAACCACGGCGTAGTCTTGCGATCCGTATGCCGGAACATTTCGTCCTTGGCCTTGGAGTATTCCACCCAATGCTTGCGGGCCTCCAGGTCCATCGGGCTAAGTTTCCACCGTTTGATCGGATTGCGCATGCGCTCGGCGAAGCGACGCTCCTGTTCCTCGTCATTAACCGAAAACCAGTACTTGATCAGGTAAATGCCCGAGCGCACCAGCATCTCTTCGAAAAGCGGACAAGCGCGAAGAAACTCCTTGTGTTCCGCGTCGGAGCAAAAGCCCATCACCCGTTCGACCCCCGCGCGGTTGTACCAGCTGCGATCAAACAGCACGATCTCCCCCGCCGCGGGCAAATGTTCGACGTATCGTTGAAAGTACCACTGCGTTCGTTCGCGCTCTGTCGGCGTTCCCAGCGCGACGATGCGGCACACGCGCGGATTCAGGCTCTCGGCGATACGCCGAATGACGCCTCCCTTGCCCGCGGCGTCACGGCCTTCAAAGAGGACGCAGACCTTGAGCCCCTGGAGCCGTACCGATTCTTGCATCTTCAACAGCTCAAACTGCAGGCGCACCAGCTCGTCGATATAGCGGTAATCGGTAGTCGGCGGAGCCGGCGGAGTCGCATCGCCGATCACCCGCCAGCGGCCCTCGGCCGCCGCGATCTCCTCGGCATTTTTGCGAAGCTCGCCGTTTTGTCTTGGTGTTTGTACGTCGCGCATCTGCGACTTTCTGGATTTCTTCATAGCTGTCCACGCAATTCGTGCGCCGACGTGCGGCGCGGTTTGCAGGCGCGCTGGGGCGCGCCACTCTCCAACGGTATTACGGCGCTCGCCCCCGAAGTTGAAGCCCACCGCCGGTCGCAAAAGCGCTTGACGACAGGTAGATCGAAGGTCAATTCACTCGATTCGCGTGCCCCGATCACGCCAAACCGCTCGTCCCAACGATGCCCCAGAAGCCAGCCGCGGCGCAAGACCCCCTCGAAGCTTTTTCGTCCCACTCGAGCAGTGCCGTCGGGCATCGAAAAACCGCTCCTTTTGGTTCCGCAGACCCGACTCAACTCCCGTCACCGGTCAAGGTGCAAGGATTGCAAACGGATAATCATCGGCCGTAGCATGCCGGCTGTAGGCGGGCTTTGCTGCCTCCTTCCGGACCCTGAAGAGCCAACGGACTTCGTGCGCCGTACGGTGCGCATGGGACTGCGCTCGGGACGCACGAGTCGGAAGTTCCGTGACGTGACCGCACAAGACCGCATGTTGGACGGGCTGGCATGCAGGTGCTCGCCGCGACGCCCCGCTGTGTGCGAACCGATGACCGCGAAGAAAACGTGATGATCACCGAACTGCGCGCCGACGGGTTCGCCGCGATACCGTACCTGGAATCCTCATCCCTGCTGCGCACGCACGGACAGAGACTCACTTTTTCCCTGGCCAAACCCAACATCGTGGTCGGACCGAATGGCTCTGGCAAAACGGCCTTGTTGGACACACTGGCGATCCGGTTTCTGACGTATTTTTCGAGCGAGAGCACGCTGGATCGGCGCTACGTGCTCGACGTGGACTCCAGGCGCTGGTGGACCCGAACCGACCCGGGCCGCGATGAATATGTCTGGCTTCAAGGGCTGGTCTGCGCGACCGACAACGCGCCGGCCCTGTACTACCGGCCCGGCCACGTGCCTGGTAACGAACCCACAATTGCCGACGCCATGATGGGCCAGTATTGGGAACAGGCGCGCGAATACGCCCGGCTGGTCGAGCACAAGTCCTCCGGACAGCAAAACCAGGCCGTCCTGGAACACATCCTGCGGGCCCTCGGAGGCGAGGAGCTGCCCGTACGCTACGCCCACATGAACTGGGAATTTGGCACCGAACCCCGGGACGCTCGTAAACGAGAACCATTCGGGTACGGCGGGGATGTGTACATCAAGGCCGAAATCCTCAAGGCGCTGTACCGCCCCGCAGCCGCGGCGATCCCCCTAATTTTCATGGACGAGCCCGAACAATCACTCGACGTGAAAACCGAGGCCCAGCTCTGGTCGCGCATCTGCCGGGCCGACTGCGCACGAATGCAGATCATCGTGGCCACGCACAGCATGTATCCGCTGATGCACAGACACAAATTCCACCTGATCGAAACCGAGACGGGATTCGTCGAAGAGGTTCTCGCTCTTCTGGACTAGCAATAAAAAAGCATTGCCTCGGCCCTGCGCGGGGGCAAAACCATTTGGGATAGACTCGCGCACAACTTGTGCGATCGAGTGCCGCGATCGTGCAGCACTTCGAATCGCACGACATCGTGATGGCTGGGGTTTTGCCGCCGAAGTGGTTTGCGCACCGCCCGACACCGGCGGCAGCGCCCATACACGCGATGCGACGCGCATTCGGAGGCTGGCACGCACAAGCTGGCGACGGACCCGATGGCCCTTGCGAATGAACACAAAGTCATTGATTTGGGCTCTGAGCGCTTCGGCTTTCGCACTGTGCGGGCCGGCCGGGGCCGTCGGCGGCGTCATAACTACCGTGGCCGGCGATGGCGATGCCGGTTTCGAGGGTGACGGGCAGGCCGCAACGGCAGCGGCCTTGGGCAACAATCCCTGGAGCGTGGCCGTGGATCGCCAGGGCAACCTGTATATCGCCGACACGGGCAATAACCGTATCCGCAAGGTCGACGCGCACGGCACGATTCAGACCGTTGCTGGCAACGGAACGGCGGGGTTTAGCGGCGATGGAGGCCCCGCGACCGAGGCGAGCCTGGACGGCCCTTTCGGCGTGGCCATCGATCCGGCGGGCAACCTCTACATCGCGGATACCAACAACCATCGGATTCGCGAGGTCGACACGAAAGGCGCCATTCATACCGTCGCAGGAAGTGACACGTTCGGCTTTGGCGGCGATGGAGGCCCGGCAACGTCGGCGATCCTCTCCGGGCCGGAGGCCGTTGCCCTGGATTCGATCGGCAACATGTATGTCGCAGACGGGGGGAACAACCGCGTTCGAATCGTTCGAACCGACGGAGTGATCAGCACCGTCGCCGGCAATGGCGCGAGCGGATATAACGGCGACGGGCAACCGGCCGTCGAAGCACGCTTGAGCGTTCGCGGCATCGCGGTCGACTCCAAAGGCAATCTTTACATAGCCGATGAGGAAAACAGCCGCATTCGCAAGGTCGATGCTGACGGGGTGATCAGCACCGTCGCGGGCAACGGTGGATTCGGTTTTCGTGGCGACGGTGGACCCGCGGCCGAGGCGACTTTGTGCAACCCGTATGCCGTGGCGGTGGACAAAGCGGGCGATCTCTTTATTGCGGATTTCAACAACTACCGAATTCGCATGGTCAATGCCGACGGCGTCATCGATACCGTTGCCGGTAGCGGGATCGGCGGTTTTGGCGGCGATGGCGGCGACGCGACTGCCGCGGAGCTATCGAGCCTGACAGGAGTGGCCGTCGATGATGCCGGTGATATCTACTTCCCCGACGCTAGTCACCGCATACGGAAAGTTGCAAGGGCCGCGGCCCCGCGATAAAAACGGGCGCCTCTTCGCCGCCATGCGAAGGTCTCGGCGTGTCCATTCTGACACGGGCAAACGCCGGGGGGCGCGCCCGAAGTATCAGCCTAGAATGCGCATCCATGAGCTCGTTGCTGCCCATATGCTGTACCCGGCAGATTTTTGTGCGTGCGCTCAAAGCGGTCGCATGAGCCGTTCCGACGTGGACCAATGCGAACGCCTTTGCAACAAAGCGTGATCGTCCATGGGCTCTCGGTCTCACGGTTGAAGCGCAGAGAAGCATCCCATGGCGCCGCCATCGCCAGTGCGCAAAGCCAATGGCTCAGTTGAGCCGAAATCTCCCGCCGCCCGAAGTCGGACGAACGCGCAACGCGCGTACGTAGGCACCAGCGGATGGAGCTACGAGGCCTGGCGCGACGCTTTTTATGGAGATCTGCCCCGCTCTGAGTGGCTCTCGTTTTGTGCCCGCCAATTTACCGCAATCGAGGTCAATGCAACGTTCTACCGGTTGCAAAGCAAAGCGACCTTTGCGCGCTGGCGTGACACGACACCTTCGTCATTTCGGTTTGCGATGAAGGCCAATCATTACCTCACGCACAACAAAAAACTCCTCGATCCATTGCCGGCCATCGGCCTTGAACACAACCGTGCCGCCAGTCTGGGACGCAAACTGGCCGTCGTGGTCTGGCAGCTTCCCGGACATTTTCGCCGCGACCTCGGACGCCTGGAACGCTTTGCGCGCGCGCTGCGCAGTTGGTCGACCGTGCGCCACGCCGTCGAATTTCGCCACGACAGTTGGTTCGACGACGATGTCGCGCAATGCTTGCGTCGGCACCGTCTCGCCGTCTGCCAGTCCGACGCCGCGGACTGGCCGCTTTGGGATGCCGTGACTACGGACCTCGTCTACGTGCGGTTGCACGGTCGGACGGCCACCTATGCCTCGTCCTACACGAAAGTTCAGCTGCAGTCTTGGGCGGCGCGAATCCGGGAGTGGTTGGGAGAAGGCCGCGACGTTCACGTGTACTTCGACAACGACGCCTTTGGCCACGCGCCACACGATGCCCTGCGCCTGATCGCTATGCTGCCCGCGCACGAAAGGCCGGGTGCGACCAGCAAGAACGAGCCGCAATTCTAGTCGTGCCGAAGATCGAGAAAACCTGAGACGGCGCGAGGCGGGAATTTGCGACGCCCTGCGCCATGCCGCGCCGATGTTCCGCCTGCGCTCACACCGGGGGCGCTCGTCGTTCGAATAAATTGCGCTCGATTCAAAGCGGCAGCAAAGCTGCGCGATCGGCTACCACGGCGCCAGCCGTGCGCATCTCGTCGATTGCCCGATCGCCGTCGCCGGCATGCGCCTCAACGGGCGCGATTGCATCGAGCAGAAGGACAACGGCGAAACCCAGAGCGCGCGCGTCCTTGACAGTCTGAAGGACGCAATAATCCGTCGCCAGCCCTCCCACGAACAGTCTCGTCACGTGTGCCGCAAGAAGTCGCGGCTGAAGGTCGGTTCCCGAGAAACCGGAATACGCATCGCGCTGCGGGCTTGTCGCCTTGGAAACGACCACCGTTTCCGCCGGCAGACGCAGTCCCTCCGCAAAGGCCGCGCCGGCGCTGCCGGCGACGCAATGCGGCGGCCAAGGCCCGCCCTGGGCCCGAAACGAACAGTGCTCGGCCGGGTGCCAGTCGCGCGTGGCAAACACTGGCAGATGGAGCTCGGAAAATACCGCCAGATAGTCATTCATCACGCCGATCACGCGGTCACCACCGGCTACGCCAAGCGCACCGCCGGGCAAAAAATCGCGCTGCAAATCGACGACAACCAATGCATCTCCGGCGTGCGGGCCGGCCGGCGTCTGCCCCTGCATGTTTCCCCCCGATACGAAGTCCCAACGGTCGACAGGCCCGGGACCGTTCACCTTGCCCACAGAGGCAAGAAGCGGCACGTCGGCAACAGCCCTGCGCATTGACATCCTACCGCGTGCCAATCAGACTGATGCGGTCGCATCGGCGCCGCGTATTTATCGAGCTGGGCCCCATTGGCAACCGCGCAACGTTGCCGCCGGTGCGAGTCTCGCGGGCGAGGCATCGCTCATGGCCAAAGCAAGGGCAGATTCGAAGTCGCGCACTGAAGCCGGTGGCCAGGGACCTCGCGTCCTTGTTAACCGGGCGCCGGTGCTCACGCTCTGGGCGGCCGTGGTCGCGCAGCGATTGGGCTTCGACCGGGACGAGGCGTTGACGATGGGTCGCGTCGTGGCTGGCCTGAACGCTTACGCCAAGGGGAAGTCGTTGGGCATCTTTCGACCTACGCCTCAGGAGGTGCAGCGCGAACGAAAGCGCGCGGCCGCAGGCGCAACGTGGCACGTCGAGTTACTGCACCGCGCCGTACCTGTCGTGCAAACTGCGGACGGCTTACGGGCACTATCGAAGGACAAGCCGGTCAGTCCCGAGAGCGTGCAGCGCTACCTGGAGAGCAAGTTTGGCGCGGCGCTGGGCAGCGTCGAGCACGAGTTCGAGGATTTAGCGCGTTGCCTGGCTCCCGAGGAACTCGCCTCACGCGCCTATGAGTTATACGAGACCTTTCGGCCTGCGGTGCCCGCGGGCACCCGGGGCTGGGGGGCAAGCGGCGTTCTGGACTTGGCACTTGTGCGCGAACTTGCGCGGTGACGGCGAAAAACCGCACCATCCCGAATCCTTAGTAACCACAAGTGCGTTGCCACGCGCGCTCGACCGGTCCTGGTCGTCGGCCCGGGCACTGCTCCGCGAATCGCCTACGAACTCAGCTCGGAGCCGCAGGCGCAGCCTGGCCCGCAGAGACCTTCGGGTCACGATCGGCACAATTCCCGGTTCAAATCGGCATAACCGCGACCGAATCGTTTACAACGAGCTTGGCTTCGGTGACCGCCACAACATCGTCAACGGTAACACCGGGCGCGACTTCCAGAAGTGTGGCGCGCCCGCCGGGAAACGAAATCACCGCCAGTTCCGTGACGACCAGATCCACGGGACGCACCGAAGTCAGGGGCAGAGTACACCGTCGCAAAAGCTTCGGTTTGCCCTTGGCCGTGTGCTGCATCGCCACCACGACGCGCCTCGCACCGCAAACCAGATCCATCGCACCGCCCATACCGGGAACCATCTTGCCCGGGATCATCCAGTTGGCCAGGTGGCCGGCCTCGTCGAGCTGCAGTCCGCCGAGGACCGTCATGTCCAGGTGCCCACCGCGAATCAGACCAAAGGACATCGCACTGTCAAATGCGCAAGCACCCGGCAGCGCCGTCACCGGCCGGCCGGCCGCGTCGGTGAGACGGCGCTGCGCCATGCCCGGTTCCGGCACGGGCCCGGTTCCTATTAGGCCATTTTCGGACTGGAAAAAAACATTCACACCCGCCGGTACGTAGTTGGCCACCTGTGTGGGAATGCCGATGCCGAGATTCACAAGCATCCCGCTGCGAAGCTCCCGGGCAATGCGTTTGGCAATTGTCGTCTGTGCGTCCATATTTTTTACTCGTGCGCGACCACGTAGTCCACCAATGCGGCGGGCGTCACAACGTGATCCGGGGGGATCGTTCCGACCGGAACAATGTGTTCGGCGTGAACAATCACCGTGTTGGCAGCCATTGCAATCAAGGGATTGAAGTTGCGCGCCGTCAGTGCGTACGTGAGGTTGCCCAAGTAATCGCACAAGAAGGCCTCGACAAGGGCGAAATCTGCGCGTAGCGGTGTCTCCAGCAGATAACTGCGGCCGTCGACCTCGATCTTGCGTTTGCCCTCCTCGACCATCGTGCCCACGCCGGTGGGCGTAAGAACGCCGCCAAGGCCGAAGCCCGCGGCCCGGATGCGTTCGATGAGAGTTCCCTGGGGCACAAGTTCGACTTGCATCGATCCGGCGATCATTCTTTTTTGGGTCTCGGGGTTAAGCCCGATATGACTCGCGATTGTTTTCCCTACCAGGCCCGCGACCACAAGCTTGCCAATACCGACGCCAGGCATTGCGTTGTCATTGGCAATTACGGTCAGCTCGCGCTTGCCCTGACGTACGAGTTCGTCGATCAGGCGCTCGGGCGTACCCACGCCCATGAAGCCGCCGATCATGAGCGTGGCGCCATCGGGGATCATGGCCACGGCTTTCTCGAGTTCAATTGTCTGCATCGTTGTTTTCTTTTAGGTTTTTGCCGCCCGCTTTGACTTGCTTGGTTGTGCAATCAGCGCTCCCGCGAATGCGCGGGCCCGAAGACTCATGCGACCGCGCGTTTTCCTTCTCTTTGTTCCGGTGAGCGCAGCGAGTTGGCAGCCGGTCGCATCATCCCTCAAGACACTCCCGCTGAGCGAGAGCGAGTTTGCGCGGAATTTCTCCCAGTTGCACGCAATTGTGCAAATCAACGATGAGGCCGTTGGAGCCCGAGGGGCATTGGTCATACAACTGTAATTTCTGCGCCCTCATACTCGCATCCCGCCGCCGTGCAGCAGCGCCGGCCGAAGGCGCGTCAAAAGCACGCGTTTTTGCCGTGCGTTTTGATCTGTGACAGATAGCCACCTTGCGCGAAGAAAAAACCGGGTATCCGTCCTTGACGCAATGCAGCAATCTCTCTATCGTGTTTCGTACTCGAGGGCAATCGTGAACGCAGGACAGCCTGCGCCGCATCGCGGAGCCGCTGCCCGGTGTCCACCGTGGCAGCCACCACGCGCTGCTCGGGCGGCAACGCGAGAGTAGGCGAGCATTGCAAATCTTCGGACGATCCCACTGCGATAGGAACTCCCATGCAAGATCCCAGCAAACAACTCCTCCGTGCACAGGATTTGGCTAGCAAGGTGGGGCGACTCTATGAAACGCGAACGCGTATCGCGCAGGAGCATTTCACGGAGCAAGTCCAGCAGACATGGGAAAAGAATCGGCCCTTGGCACAAGGCGCTTCGCTCAATCCCTTCGATTGGTGGCAGGGTTGGAGCCAGTACGCGGTGGATTTTGCCCAACGTAGCGTCTTGTTCTGGGACACGCTTCGACAGCGCGGCAATGCGTACTTAGCCCATGAGGAAGCGGGCAACCCTCCGGTACTGTTTTTTGAGCATGAAGTCGTGGTCGACGGCCGCGCATTCGAGCGGCCCGTCAACTATGTACTGCTGCGCATCATTCCGCCCTCGGGCGTTACAGTCGACCCGAAGCGTCGGCCGTATCTGATCATCGATCCGAGAGCCGGCCACGGTCCAGGAATCGGCGGATTCAAGGACGATTCGCAGGTGGGTGTCGCACTGCGCGAAGGCCACCCGGTCTATTTCGTGAGCTTCTTTCCCAACCCGATGCCCGGGCAGACGTTGCTCGACGTGTGCGAGGCCGAGACTCGTTTCGTGCGAAAAGTTCGAGAACTGCACCCCAACAGCGCCAAACCGGCCATCGTGGGCAACTGCCAGGGGGGATGGGCGGCGATGATGCTCGCGGCCTCCAATCCCGATGACACGGGACCGATTGTGATTAACGGAGCACCCATGTCGTATTGGGGCGGCGCGTGGCGGGAAGGTGAAGGCGACAACCCCATGCGGTATGCCGGCGGCATGCTGGGCGGCAGTTGGCTCGCTTCGCTGACCGCTGATCTGGGCAATGGCGTTTTCGACGGAGCATGGTTGGTTCAGAACTTTGAGAATCTGAATCCGGCCAACACCTTCTTCGACAAGTACTACCATGTCTTCGCCAATGTCGACACTGAGCCGCCGCGGTTTCTGGAATTCGAGCGCTGGTGGGGCGGGTTTTATTTGCTGAACAAAGAGGAGATCGAGTGGATCGTCCGCAACCTGTTTGTCGGCAACCGATTGTGGACCGACGGGGAGCGCGTGGGCCAGGGCGGCGTTTTCGACCTTCGGGATATCAAGTCCCCCATCATCGTATTCGCGTCAATGGGAGACAACATAACGCCCCCGCAGCAGGCCTTTAACTGGGTTGCCGACATCTACGGAACGACCGACGAGATCAAGGCGCGGGGCCAGGTGATCGTCGGGCTTTTGCATGAGAACATCGGCCACCTGGGCATATTCGTCTCCGGCAAAGTGGCGAAGAAGGAGCACACCCAGATCGTCTCGGTGATGAAAAGCATCGAGGCGCTGCCCGCCGGTCTGTACGGCATGCAGATCCACGAGATCAAGGGCAAAGACGGCGCCGTCGCGTACGAAGTGGAGTTTCACGAGCGCTCGCTCGAAGAAATCGGTGCGCGGCTAAACCGCTTCAAGCGCGAGGACGAGAAACCTTTCGAAGTGGTGCGGGCCGTATCGGACTTCAATCAACACGCCTATGAACTCTTCGCCCAACCTTTGATCAAGGCAATGTCCAACGAGTATTCCGCCTCGTTGCTGCGCAAATTCCACCCCTTACGCCTGCAGCGCTGGGCATTCTCCGACCTCAACCCCTGGCTGCGATGGCTCGAGCCCGCGGCCCAGATGGTAAAGGCAAACCGGCAAACAATGAATGCGGACGAGGCGCCGCGCAGATTCGAACGCGTTGGCGCAGATCTATGGAGTGCGTGCCTGGACTACTACCGCGCGATGCGGGACGCGGCCTCCGAAACGGGCTTTTTCCAAACTTACGGAAACATGTACTCAGTATACCTGGCTGACAAATACGAGGCGCGGCCGGCGGAGCGGGCGATTGCAAATCCCCGCGAGTTGCCGGTGGTCCGGGAGGCGCTGGCAAAAATCACGGAAGGGGGCTATGCCGAGGCCCTTGCGCGGATCGGTGCGCTGCTGGCTCATATTGGCGAACCGCTGCCGGTGGAAACCTTGCACTCCAAGCGTGAGCTCATGGAGGAGTACGGCCAGTACCTGCCGCAGCTAAGTGACGAAGAGCGCCGGCGCGTCCGTGGAGAGCAAGACATCATCGTGCGCTACGAACCCGAGTTGGCGCTCACCACGCTGCCGCAATTGCTCTCACAGGCGAGCGAACGCACGAAGTTGCTCGCGCTTGTGCAGCGCCTGTCTGCCGACGAACGTTTTCGGCGGGCCCAGCGCACTCCCGAACAAACCGCGATGCTCGAGCGCATTCTGAGCGCGCTGCAAGTAGATAGGCCGAAGCTCGCCGCCTAGGACGTCTTGCCAACAACACCCGGAGTCGGGGCCGGATGCCGCTTGCAGCCGCGGCTCGGCAAGCCCCGGTCGGGACCAATTACTTGAGGCAAACCAACGTGGAAGAAAAGCACGAAAAGTACAAGCGCCTTCTGGCGCGGTGCAAGGGCTTGCCGCCGGCGCGCACCGCTGTGGCACATCCCTGCGACGAAAGCTCGCTCAAGGGAGCGGTGGAGGCCGCGCAGCTTGGACTGCTGGTCCCGATCCTGGTCGGCCCGCAAGCCCGGATCGAGGCCGTCGCCAAGCAGTGCGACCTTGATATCCGCCGCTTCGAGAAGGTCGACGCGCCCCACAGCATCGCCTCGGCGGAGGCGGCGGTACGGCTTGCCAGCGAGGGCAAGGCCGAGATGCTCATGAAGGGCAGCCTGCACACCGATGAGTTGATGGGAGCCGTGGTGAAAAAGGATGCCGGGCTGCGCACCGCGCGGCGTATCAGCCACTGCTTCCTGATGGACGTACCAGCCCTGGATCGAGTCGTCATCATCACGGATGCGGCCATCAATATCTTCCCGAGCCTCGAAGAGAAGGTGGACATCGTCCAAAACGCGATCGATCTTGCCCTGGCGCTCGGTATGCAGCAGCCCAAGGTCGCAATCCTCTCGGCGATGGAGACCGTCAATCCCAAGGTGCAGTCCACGGTGGAAGCCGCAGCACTGTGCAAGATGGCCGACCGGGGTCAGATCCAGGGAGGATTGCTCGATGGCCCGCTGGCGCTCGACAACGCGATTGACCTCACGGCCGTGCAGATCAAGCACATTGACTCACCCGTGGCTGGCAAAGCCGACATTCTGGTCGTGCCAGACCTGGAGGCCGGCAACGTGCTGGCAAAAAGTCTCACGTTCATGGCGCATGCCGATGCCGCCGGCATCGTGTTGGGTGCGCGGGTGCCAATCATCCTGACCAGCCGGGCCGACTCCGTGATGACACGGCTTGCATCGTGCGCCATTGCCTTTCTTGTGGTCAACGCGCGGCGGCAAAGCGCTTCGAAGGCCGTAGCTTGAGGAGCACGCGTGAGCGACGCGATACTGGTACTCAACGCCGGCTCTTCGAGCATTAAATACTCAGTTTTTGTCGAAAATCGGGGCGCGCCGGAGCTCTACCTGCGGGGTCAACTCGAGGGGCTGTACACGCAACCGCGCTTTGAAGCCAAGGACGCCAGCGGAATGCTCGTGTCCGAGCACCGCTGGTCGTCTGGAGAAGCGCTGGGACACGAAGGAGCGATAGCGTATCTCAGTACTTTTCTGCGCGAAAGCGCACAAGGCCACCGACTGGCAGCGGTAGGCCACCGGGTAGTGCACGGCGGCGAAGTGTATTCCGCTCCTACGCGCGCTACCCCGGAGGTGCTGGCGACGCTCGAAAAGTTTGTGCCGCTGGCCCCTCTGCATCAGCCGCACAACGTGCTGCCGATTCGCATCATCATGCAAAGGTCGCCGGAAGTGCCGCAGGTGGCTTGTTTTGACACCGCCTTCCACCGCAGCATTCCCGCGGTCGGCCAGGCCTTCGCGCTGCCCTCGGAGATCACCTCGCGCGGGGTTCGCCGCTACGGTTTTCATGGCCTGTCATATGAATACATTGCCTCAGTGCTGGCCAGACACGACCGGCAAGCGGCCGAAGGCCGCACGGTGGTGCTGCACCTGGGCAATGGTGCAAGCGTATGCGCTATGAAAGCCGGCAAAAGCGTGGCCACCAGTATGGGATTCACCGCCTTGGGCGGCCTGCCGATGGGCACGCGCTGTGGTGACCTTGATCCCGGGGTGCTCCTCTTCTTGATGGACGAGTTAAAGATGGACGCCCGTGCGATCGAAACACTGCTCTACAAGCGATCGGGGTTGTTGGGCGTGTCGGGCGTGTCAAGCGACATGCGCACCCTGCTCGAATCAGACAGTCCGCAAGCCAGACTCGCCGTGGATCTGTTCACCGACGCCATTGGGCGCCAGATCGGCGCGATGGCTTACGTACTCGGAGGACTCGATGCGCTTGTCTTTACGGCCGGCATCGGCGAGCACGCCGTCATGGTACGCGATCGCGTATGCCGCGGCGCTTCGTGGCTCGGTATAGAACTGGACCCGTCCGCCAACGCGGCGCATGGCCCCCGCATCAGCACCGCGTCCAGCCGCGTCTGCGCTTGGGTCATTCCTACGAACGAGGAGCTGATGATTGCCCGCCACACCCTCGGGTTAATCGGCACCATCTGAAAGGAAGATGAGGCATGACAACGCACACACCCCAGCCGATCCTCAAAGGCAAAAAGGCGCTCGTCGTGGGTATTGCCAACGAACATTCCATTGCTTGGGGTTGCGCCAAAGCATTCCGGGAGCTGGCCGCTGATCTGGCCATCACGTACCTCAACGAAAAGGCCAAGTCATACGTAGAGCCGCTCGCGCAACAGCTGCACGCACCAATTTTTTTGCCGCTCGACGTCGCGCAGCCGGGCCAGCTGGAAGCGGTGTTCGCGGCGGTCGAAAAACAGTGGGGTCGACTCGATATTCTCGTGCACTCGATCGCGTTTGCCCCAAAAAATGATCTGCAAGGCGGCTTGTTGGCGTGCAGCGCCGAGGGCTTCTCCAAGGCGATGGACATCTCGTGTCACTCCTTCGTGCGCATGGCCAAGCTCGCCGTCCCGCTGATGAACGAGGGCGGGACGATGTTTGCGATGAGCTATCACGGCGCCCAGAAGGTCGTTCCGAACTATAACGTCATGGGGCCGGTGAAGGCGGCGCTCGAGGCGGCATGCCGATACCTTGCCTACGAGCTGGGTCCGAAGGGAATCCGGGTGCACGCAATCTCTCCAGGCCCACTGAAAACGCGAGCCGGCTCAGGTCTGAAGGACTTCGATCTGCTGCTCAATCAGGCGCAGCAAAGGGCACCGGTCGGCGAGCTCGTCGACATCATGGACGTGGGTTTTGCCTGCGCTTACTTGGCCACTCCCTACGCGCGGCGCATCACCGGAGAGACGATGTACGTCGATGGCGGCGTGAACATCATGGGCTAGCACATCGCCCGACTCGGGGCTGCTTTTTCTTGCCCTGTTTGGAAGACGGGAGGCGCCGATAGCGGATTTGCACTGGCCGCAAGGCCACGGCCGCCCTGGCTCGGACACGGCGCCTTACGCAAGGGCGGCCGCTTCACCCTTGCCGGCTGCGCGTAAGCGGTCCGCTTTGCTCGCGGCTCTCGCCCTTGGCGGGGCAAAGCGCTAAAAGCGCAATCCGAATTGCACCGATATGCAGCCGTCGCTTGAACCCACGTTGGGCGCTGCCACCACTGCGATCTCGAGGTGACCCAAGTCCACACTTGCCGCGACCATCGCGGCCGGCGCAAAATCTCCATTGTTCGTATCGTAATGATTCACCACGCCCCCGATGGCACCCAAGTGAAACGGCCCGTAGTGAAACGGCTGATACCGAACAAACAGATACTCTGAGTCCCGTCTCTCGCTATTTCGGTAAAAGCCGGCAATGACGCCGGTCTCCGCCGTGGGCCGATACTCGACGCCAAGGCCTGGGTTTGTATCGTTGTATTCGTCGTCATTGCGCCAGTGGTGGGATAAGCCGCCGAAGTGAATCTCCCAACGAAAAAAATCCCGCGCAGCCTCGGCGCTCGATCCGCTGGCATCTTGCGCCGCGCTCGCCAGAGGCGAAACGAGAATCACTAGCGCGATGATCAACCGCGAGGCGACGAGCGAGCGCGGCCAAGATTCCATCGGCACACGCTACGGAAGGACTAGGCACTCTGATCCTCCGTAGAAACACGCCCTTGCCCGATAGCTTCGGGTATCGGTTCGGCTCGACCGCCGCTCCCGAGTGCCCGCTTTCCCCTTGCGGGCGAATCAATACTTGCGCGCCCGGTTTGTTCGAGGTATGACATCGCAGCCTTTCCTCGACCGCGCTTTTCACAAGGGCGGCCTTGGGAACTGTCGCGCCCGGCTCCTCGAGCGAAAAACCCATCGACGCGGAAAATCCCAAGTGACGCACGTTGCGCGGAACGGCTCGCTTAGAGCATCACAAGTACACCTCGAACGCGTCGGGCGCGCGTATTCGATTCCCACGCCCGAGCGTGCACACTCCTCTGGCCGACCCACCCCTACCGCTGCAAAAGCAGCGGCCTACAGATACGGGACGAATAACTTCGCCGTGGCATCGCGAAGTTTGACCGGCAACGGTCGCGCGTCAACTTCGGCGAGCGAGATGCCCGTCGAACGCTCGCGCGTTGCTCCAAAGTGACGACCGAGCTCGCTCACGGCGGCCTCGTCGCAGATCTCCAGATTGAACTCGAAGTTCAATCGGAGGCTGCGCGGATCAAGATTGCATGAGCCGACGAGTGCATAGCAGTCGTCAATCAGCAGATATTTGGTGTGCGCAAAGGGCGGCGGCTGGTAGTAGACACGAATGTCGTGCTGCAAGAGCTGCCACAGTAGCGACTGTGTCGCCCAGGCGACGTACGGCAGGTTGTTCTGGCGCGGCAGAACGATCTCGACCTCCGCGCCTCGAAACGCTGCGGCTGTTAGGGCCGACATGAGCCATGGTTCAGGTAAGAAGTACGGCGTCATGATCTGAACCCGGCGTTTTGCCGCGGAGATGACGCCAATAATGACCCAGTGAAGTATTTCGAAATCATGGTTCGGGCCATCGCTGATCCCGCGGCAAAATGCCCTGCCCGTGGCCGGGGGGCGCGGCGGGACCGAAGCGGGCAAGGAATCACTCACGGCGAAATGCCAGTCCTCGAGAAACACCTCTTCCATCTGCAAGACACCGGGCCCGTCGACCTGAAAATGCAAATCGGTCACGCGATGGCGCTTGTTCTCCTCGTGTGCAAGATGGTGGTCTCCGATGTTCATTCCGCCGGTGAAGCCAGTTGTCGTGTCAACGATGAGAAGCTTGCGATGATTGCGCAGATTGACGTGGATGCCCTGCGTCATGGGAAGGAACCAAGCCGCACGCACGCCAGCGGCCCGCAGTCGGCCGATGGGCGGGGGAAACGAGTAAAACGCACCCAATCCATCGACCAGCACCCTGACATCGACGCCCCGTGCCGCCGCGGCGCCCAACGCATCGATAAACGCTTGACCGGTGCGATCCGTGTGAAAAATATACGTGCAAAGGTAAATCGCCCGGCGCGCCGCCCGAATCGACGCGAGCATCGCGGGATAAGCTTCCTCTCCGTCGTGCAGGATCGTCACGTGATTGCCGCCCACCACCGGACGCTTGATGAGTCGGTCCGACACCGCCAGCAGGGCAGCGGCGTCACTGTTCAAAGTAACCGATACGTCAGAGGAGTCGATCTCATAGAAGCGACTGATCTCCGGGTGCAACGCCCAGTCGCCGCGGTTCTGCCAACGCTGCGCGGTCGTCCGGATGCGGTTGACGCCGAACAACCAGTACATGATCGCGCCTCCCGCGGGATGGAACAGGAGGCAGACGGCGACCCAGCCCAGAGCCGAGCGCGGGTCACGCTTGTTCACGAGCGCGTGTCCCGCCGAATACAGGCTGAACAGACCCGAGAGACCAAGAAAAATCGCCCAGAGATGGTCCGCGATCATCACGGGTACCCGGCGCTTTCTGATTTACTTTAGCGCGCCATCAATGGCGACGCGATGCAAGACGCACGACAAAGCAAATGGACAGCGCCAAGGTTTGGAAGGAAGCCTGCTGTGGCAAGAGACCCCGACCCGATATTTGCTCTCCCCAATGTTTTCCAGGAACCGAGCTGCGACAGGAGCTTTTTCTGTGCAACGCGCTCCCAACATCCCGCACGAGAATTTCTGGGTTGTACGAGATGCATCAGTGACTCAGCAACGAAACGAGCGGTATTAAGACGCCGAAGTCGATTGTCGCGCGATGGCGGTACCGAGGCGCGGCGCCGCTCCCGAAAGATACGATGCGCATCGTCGCAGTTTGCCACGCATCGGATGCTGAAGTGTGGCGTGAAGAGTGCAGATCCCTTCGCGACAGGCGGTACGCCTAGGCGCCGGGGCGTCGCAAGCGTCTGGTGAGGGAGCGGCCCACAGCCCCTGGCCTGCGCGTTTGCGCTTCCCGACTCCGACGCGCAGTCGTCGAGCTCCACATTGGATATGGAAGTCAAGAATAGGAACAAAAGGCTGGGAATTGCGAATAAATGCTAGCACGGCGCTGGGTCGCTTCGAGGGGGTTGACCAGGGAGCTCGGAGAAGAAAAGCCAGACCGCGCAAGCAATAAAGACGACGACCGAGGCCACGGCTGCGAGACCCTGATAGTGAAAGGTTGCGGAGACGACGAAATGCGAGTCGCGCGCTCGTGAACAGGAACAGCAAACGCAACGCATAAAACCACCAGCTCACTTTGCCAGCATCGCTAGAAACACCGGCCACTTTGTTGCGGCCGCCTTCAGGGCGCACCGCGGCCCTTGTCTCAATAAATCGGGGACCGCGTTCTGCCCTCTGGGCGATTTTCCGAGAACTCTGCTCGTGCGCAGACCTCGAAGCCGTGCAACAAACACAAAGGGACGGGGTTGCTTGACTTGGCGCTCACTTGCGCGACTCGCGTCCATGGTTCGTTGCTGTGCGCGATGCTTGCTGCCGGGTTTCGGCTCGATTTAAAACGGTTCCACGCGCCTTCGGCTTCGAAAAATAAGTCGCTTTTGCCGCGATTCCGCCTCCGAGACACGCCCCCAAACGGGAAAAAGGGGAAACGTCCAGGCGCTGGAATACCCTGAACCTTCGGGGAAAAGCGACGCGCGAATCGGATCAACAGACGCGCGGATTCTCCGGGTCCGCCGACGCTAAGGCGACTGTCCGGCGTTTGGTTCCATGCAAAGCCGCGGGGGCCCTTTTCTCCCTGCAGCGTGTAGCTGCCGACTGTACAGCCAACCGGGACTTGGCGCACCGAGCGCACACTAGGCTGCGCTTCGGTCGGCTGCGCGGATCGGAACAAGGCATGCCGCGAGTTGCTGCGCAATGGTGCGCCAGGAGCGCTTTAGGGCTTCTTGTCGCACGCGTCTGCGATCGAGACTGAGCGCCGCAAGGCAGGCGTTGCGAAGGTTTTCGTGCAGCACCCCGCTCACGCCGGGCGTGACAACCTGCATCGGGCCTGCTACCGGATACGCGGCGATCGGACAGCCGCACGCGATGGCCTCGAGCATGACGAGCCCAAAAGTGTCGGTGCGACTCGGAAATACAAAAACGTCGGCCGCATCGTAAAACGCCGGCAACCGCCCGTGCGGATGCCGGCCCAGCCAATGTACGTTCGGATAGCGCAACTGCAGGCGCTCGCGCTCCGGACCGTCGCCAATTACGACGCGCGAACCCGAAAAATCCAGATTCAGGAACGCCTCCAGATTCTTTTCCGGCGCGACCCGACCCACATACAGCAGGATGGGTCGCGGCAGGTCAAGGTGGTCGCGCGCACCCGGACGGAACAGTTCGGCGTCGACTCCGCGGCTCCAAAGTCGAGTGCGCAAGAGCCCTGCGCGGCGCAGTTCGCGGCGCAAATCGTCGTTTGGCACCAGGACGGCGCGTGATTCACGGTGAAAGCGGCGCAGCAGCGCCAGTGTGAGCGCGGCCGGTATGCCAAATCGGGCTTTGAGGTATTCGGGAAAGCGCGTGTGAAACGATGTGGTGAACATCCAGCGTCGCTGGTGTGCCAGGGCGCGTGCCGCCCAACCAAGAGGGCCTTCGGTCGCGATGTGCAGGCAGGTGGGAATCGTGGATCCCAAGGCGCGCGCTAAGTGGCGAGCGGGTTCGAGGGATAGCAAGACGTCGGGTTCACCTGGCGCCGCAATGGCAAGCGATCCACCCGGATGAATGACGCGCAGGTCGTGGCCAAGCGCGGCGAGTTCGCGCTGCATGTAGGTCCAGGTCTGCACCACACCGTTGACCTGCGGGTGCCAGGCGTCCGTAATCAGGACAATGACTTGCTCTCTCGGCGATCCAGCGTCTCCCAGCATCGAACGGGATTTTGCCGCACGCCCGTGACGTGATTGCGACGCGCCGCGGCACCCGGCGCAGAGCACGCAATGAATCAAAGGCAGCGCCAAGGCGACGGGCAAATATTCGCAAATGATTCGGTGACCGCTTTGTGACAACGGCGGTCGGCCATTGTTTTCTTCGCGGCATATGGGGTGCCCGCCTGCAACCTCCGTCGCCTGTGCCTGCCGAAGACCTGCCAAGCAGAATGCAGGAACGCAAATGAGGAGTTGCCTTGCCGAAGACGACCGGAGAGCCGCCTGTACGAAGCTCTCAGTGCTTTTGCAACATTATTTCGCCGACTCCTACCCGTTCTCCGTTTTCGCGGGTTCCACGCCATGTGTCGCCACACTGGCGTACAAGACGGCCAAAAGGCCGGTTACAAAAATTCCGTCAAAGGTGCCGGCGCCGCCTATCGAGACAATCGGCGCACCGAGCCCTTGCACCCTTCCGAGATTGAGCAAATCCGCACCAATTAGAGTTCCCAGACTGCCACCGATGTACGCCAGGGCGGCCGAATGCCGACGTGACAAGAGCAGCGCTATGACCGCAGTCACGAGTGGAGGCACGACTACCGGTACCGCGATACCCAGCCCGGGAACAGGACGGGCAACCAGGTGGCAAGCGGTCGCCACAACCAAGATAGCGACAAAACTCGGCCCATACAGTCGCGTCTTCGCGAGCAGGTAGACGGAGAACAGAATCGGAATGACGGCGCCACCGACGTTGATGGCCACCAAGGTCGCTGGCCAATCCCGTACAACGGGCACTGCGTAGCGGACGCCGAAATACGTTACTTCTGCAACCGTCGAGATCTCCCGCTCGGGCAGCTTCGCGATCGGGATGTTCACGTAGCTTCCGAGCAGGGACGCAAGGAGCAACGCGAACATGGTCCAGGGCCCGACTCCCAAGCTAGAGGAGGTGAACCGCAAAA
>DASPPB010000032.1:0-16255 GCA_035625725.1 Burkholderiaceae bacterium | reverse complement strand
CGGAGCAAGTGCCGGCGAGTGGTTTCTCGCGCTTGCCCCCGACCGCGTGGAGGAGGTTCGACGCTTTGCCCAGGCGCAACCGGGCGCCTGGACCGTGGAGATGATCGGCGCCAACACCGATCTGGCGTTGGTCGAGGTGCTGGCGCGGCCCGGTGCGGCTACCCGCTAGCCCCGGGGGTGGGAAGAGACGGGCCCCGCGCCTTAGCCGGTGTGGAGCTTCGTTGCGTACTCGACTTCTTCGCGACTTCCCAGAAAAACGGCGACGCGCTCGTGCAAGGACGTGGGCTGGATGTCCAGAATGCGCCGGCGCCCGTCCGTTGCCGCACCGCCCGCCTGCTCGATGAGCAGCGACATGGGGTTCGCCTCGTACATCAGGCGCAGCTTCCCGGGCTTGTCGGGCTCGCGCCGGTCGCGCGGGTAGATGAATATGCCGCCGCGCTGCACGATGCGGTGCACGTCCGAGACCATGGAGCCCACCCAGCGCATGTTGAAGTCCTTGCCGCGCGGCCCGTCGGCGCCCGCGACGCACTCCTCGACGTAGCGCTTGACGGGCGCGTCCCAATGGCGCGCATTGGACATGTTGATCGCAAATTCCCGGGTCTGCTCCGGGATGCGCAGATTCTCGCGGGTGAGCAAAAAGCTGCCCGTGTTCGTGTCGAGGGTGAATTCGTGCACGCCGTGGCCGACCGTGAGCACGAGCTGCGTTTGCGGACCATAGACCCCGTAGCCGGCGCACACCTGGCTGGTGCCGGGCTGCAAAAAGGCGGACTCCTCGGCGCGAGGATGGTGCGCGGGCAGCACCGAGAAGATGGTGCCGATCGAGACGTTCACGTCGATGTTGCTCGAGCCGTCGAGCGGGTCGAACAGCAGCAGATAGTTGCCGCGCGGGTAGGCGACGGGGATTCCAAGGGGCTCTTCGAGCTCCTCGGAGGCCATGGCGGCCAGCGTGCCGCCCCACTCGTTGGCCTCGATGAGCATTTCGTTGGCCAGGATGTCGAGTTTTTTTTGCGTCTCACCCTGCACGTTGGTCGACGATGCGGTGCCCAGAACGCCACCGAGCGCGCCGCGGCCCACCGCGTGCGAAATGGTCTTGACGGCGCGCCCGACCGTCTCGATGAGCAGGCGCAGATTCGGATCCATGCCGCTGGTGCGTTCGCAGCGGATGAGGTAGTGGGTCAGGGTCAGAAAGCTCACGGGATCTTCTCCTCGTTTCAGTTGGCCAGAGCGCGATCGATGATTTCGCGGACGTCGCGCGAGAGTTCGCGGTTGCGACCGACTTCCTCGAGCGCTGCGCGCATCAGCGCGCTGCGATCGGGAGTGTAGCGGCGCCAGCGCTCGAGCGTGCGCGCTACGCGCGCCGCCACGATCGGGTTGATGCGGTCGAGCCGCTGGACCTGCTCGATCCAAAACGCGTAGCCCGATCCGTCGGGGCGGTGAAACTCCGCCGGGTTGCCGTTGCAAAAGCCCAGGACGAGCGCGTTGACGTTGTTGGGGTTCTTCTCCGAGTACGCGCTGTGCCGCAAAAGCACCTTGACGCGCTCCAACACGGGCGGTTCGCCCTCGTGGGCCGGTGCGGTGGCCTGGAGCGCGAACCACTTGTTCATGAGCAGCGCCTCGCCGGCCCACTCGCGCGCGATGTGCAGCAAAACTTCGGCCTTGATGCGCGCGGGGCTGTGGACGATTGCCGCCAGGGCTGCGTACTGATCCGTGAGATTGTCGGCCTTTGCCAGTTGCTCTCGCGCGAGTTCGAGCGCGGCCGGGTCGCCCGTGGGCACGAGCTGCGCGAGCGCAAAATTGCGCAGCGCCCGCCGGCCCGCCTGCGCGGAGTTGGGCGAGTATTTCTCCGAGCCCGCCATCTCGCGATAGGTGCGATACCACTGCTCGGAGAGCTGCTTGCCCAGCCAGCGACGCACCCCGGTGCGCGCGTCGCGGATCGCCTGCGGCTCGACCACGGCGCGCTGCTCGGCGATGACCGTTTCGCTGGGCAGCTGCAGGCCGCGCTCGCGAAATGCGGGCGAAGTGGCCTGATCGCCCAGGGTCTTTTCCGTCACGCGCAGCAGCGTCTCGCTGTATTGCAGGGTTTCGCCGGCTTCGATGCAGTCCGTGGCGCGCAAAAGCGCCGTGAGCGCGATGCGCTGGCCCGCCTCCCAGCGATTGAATCCATCGCTGTCGTGCGCCGCGAGCAGCGCCAGCTCCGCGTCTTCGTAGCGGTTTTCCACGATCACGGGTGCGGAAAAATCGCGAAACAACGATGGCACCGATCCGGGCGCAACGCCCAGCAGACGCACGCTGTGCACGCCCTGGGTGAGCTCGACAACCTGGGTGGTCGCATTCGAGGAGGGCTGCCCTTCGATGCGAAGCGGCTGATCGCGGCCGTCGGGACCCACGAGGCCCAGGGCCATCGGGATCAACAGCGGTTCCTTGTTTGGCTGACCGGGCGTGGGCGGGCAGCTTTGCGCGATGCGCAACTCGAGCGTGCCCGAGTCGACATCGTAGACGCGGTTGACCGCGATACGCGGGGTGCCGGCTTGGGAGTACCAGCGCAGAAACTGGGAGAGGTCGCGGCCCGAGGCATCGGCAAGCGCGGCCAAAAAATCGTCGCAGGTCACGGCCTGGCCGTCAAAGCGCTCGAAATACAGATCTAGCCCCCGGCGAAAGGTCTCCACACCGAGCAGCGTCTGGAGCATGCGCACGACCTCGGCGCCTTTTTCGTACACGGTTGCCGTGTAGAAATTGCTGATCTCCAGGTACGCGTCGGGGCGCACCGGGTGCGCCATGGGCCCCGCGTCCTCCGGAAACTGCACGGCACGCAGTGCTCGCACATCGTCGATGCGGGCAATTGCCCGTGCGGTCGCCGCGTCCGCGCTGGCGGCGGCCGCCTCCTGCGCAAGCAGGTCGCGCGTGAACTCCTGATCGCGAAAAACGGTCAGGCCTTCCTTGAGGCTTAACTGAAACCAGTCGCGGCACGTCACGCGATTGCCCGACCAGTTGTGGAAGTACTCGTGGCCGATGATCGACTCAATGGTTGCAAAGTCCGTGTCGGTCGCGATCCGCGGATCGGCCAGCACGTACTTGGCGTTGAAGATGTTGAGCCCCTTGTTTTCCATCGCCCCCATATTGAAGTCGGCGGTGGCAACGATCATGTAGCGGTCCAGATCCAGTTCGCGCCCGAAGCGCTCCTCGTCCCACACGATGGCGCGCCGCAGGCTCGCCGCGGCGTGCTCCAGGCGCGGCAGATCCGCGGAAGCGGCCCAGATCTGGAGCAGCACCTCGCGACCGCTGCGCGTGCGAATTCTCTCGTCGCGGCTTGCCAGGCGCGCGGCAACAACCGCAAAGAGGTAGCTGGGCTTGGGATGCGGATCGTCCCAGACCGCAAAGTGCCGCCCGTTGGCGAGCGGCCCCTGCTCGATCAGATTGCCGTTGGAAAGAAGCACCGGGAAGCGGTCGCGATTGGCGCGCAGCGTCACCCGGTAGCGCGCCAGCACGTCGGGCCGGTCGGCAATCCAGGTGATGCGTCGCATCCCCTCGGCTTCGCACTGCGTAAAAAGCGAACCGTTGGAGACGTACATCCCCATGAGCGAGGAGTTGGCAGCGGGCCGGATGCGGTTGCGAATGCGCACCGTGCAGCTCTCGGCGGCCGGCGCCGGCAGGCGCAGCACTTCGGCGTCGAGCTGGTAGTCGTCGGCGCCCAGCGCCCGGCCGTCGACCTCGACGGATACGAGCTCAAGCTGCGTGCCGTTTAGCTCCAGGGGCGAGCGCGCCACAGCCGGGTTGCGCCGCAGATGCAACGTGGCATGCACCTCGGTGACGTCCAGATCCAGGTCAAATTCGAGGGCGATGCGATCGAGCAGGTAGGCGGGGGGCCGGTAATTGGCGCGTTGCACGCGCGCGGACGCGGTTTTTTGCATGGTGTCGATCGGTTAAAGCGCAGGAGGAACTCGCGATCACGGTCTGCGTCCGGACTCGGCTGCCATGCCAGGCGCTCGACGCGGCATTTTAGCGCTCTCGGCGGCCAAGTCCCTGGCTCGGGGCGCCAAAAAGTGGTCCCGCTGCGCAGGCCCGGGCGGCCGTCCGCCCTCATTTTGTGCAAATCGGGTTGACAGGTACATTGGCGGGCGTTATGGCCTGACGAAGCTTTGGCGTGCCCGTAGTTTCCTTCTCTTCTTTTCTAAGCGGCGCCGGCGACTCCGGGGTGCTGCTGCCGATCGCCCTCATCAGCGCGGCTCTGCTGTGGTTGTGGCACTCGGGCCGCGCCGCGTGGCTTTTGCTTCGCTCCGTGCTGCTCGCCATCGTCGGGGTCTCGTTTTTGAAGGTGTACTTCCTTTCGTGCGGAGCGCACTGGCAGGCGGATCTGATCAGCCCGAGCGGGCACGCGTGCCTGAGCACCGCCGTGTTCGGGAGCCTGGGGATCGTGGCCGCAACCGGCCGGGGGGTCTACACGCGCGCGGGCATCGGCGCCTTAGCAGCGCTGCTGGTTGGCATCATTGCGAGCTCGCGCGTGGTTATCGGCGTGCATACCTGGACCGAGGTCCTCGTGGGGCTTGCCGTGGGAGGCGGGGCGCTTCTTTCCTTTGCCTGGTCGTACGCGCGCACGGCCCCGCCCCGAATTGACCTGATGACCTTCGGCGTTGCCTTGCTGGCAACGATGATGCTCACTTTCGGAATCCGCCTGCCAGCCGAATCCATCATCCGTCACTTCGCCCGCAATATCGGCGACAAATGCGATCTGGTCAGTATCGAGCGCGCTGTTCGCGTGCAGGTGGGCCTGCCGGTCGGTGCGCCTCCCTGAAGCGCTGGGGCACCGTTGCACTGTGAAGCGCTCGGCTCTTAGCCGGCGTGCAGCAAGGTGAGGACGTCGTCGGCCAACTCGCGCGCGGTCCCGTCATAGGGTTCGATAACCCGCAGCTTGCCGCTTGCGTCGATCAGGTACGTGGAGGCGGTGTGATCCACCTCGATTTCGCCGCGCTGCTCGATGATCTGGTAGGTGGCGTGAAAGGAAGCCACCGCCGCATCGGTCTGTGCGAGGCTGCCGCGCAATCCGATGAAGGTGGGATCGAAGGACGGAACGTAGGAGGCCAGCAGCTGCGGGCTGTCACGCGCCGGATCCACGGTCACGAAGAGCGCCTGTACGCGCTGCGCACCTGCCCCCAGCAATCGGCGCACTTGGGCGAACTTCGCCAGCGTCGTCGGGCAGACGTCCGGACAGTGCGTGTAGCCAAAGGCGAGCAGCACGACCTTGCCCCGAAAGTCGTGCAGAGTCAGAAGCCTGCCCGAGGGGTCGGAGAGCGCAAAGTCCGCGTCCCAGTTCTCGTCCGACACGTCTCGTCCGTGAAAAACGTCCGCCCTCGGGGCGCCCAGCCAGCCGGAGGGCCGCCCGGAGGCAAACCAGAGGGTGGCTGCGGCAATGGCGCCGGCGCCAAGG
Organism: Burkholderiaceae bacterium; assembly: GCA_035625725.1. Taxonomy (GTDB): domain Bacteria; phylum Pseudomonadota; class Gammaproteobacteria; order Burkholderiales; family Burkholderiaceae_F; genus GJ-E10. The sequence continues at coordinate 10,833 of DASPPB010000032.1, read as the reverse complement.
GCTGCGGCGAAGATGCGGCGCGTGCGCGATGCATCAGTCACGCTTCGCTCCGGAGGAGCCAACCGGCGTATTGAGCGCGCGCACGGGTACCACCACCTGCGTTGTGTGCTGCCGGCCTGCGGCATCGAGCCATTGCAGCGCCAGATCGATGTGGCTGCCCGCCTGCAGCTGGTGCTTCAGGCCGATGAGCATGATGTGAAAATCATGGTCCAGCGCCACCGTCTTGCCCGCCGGCAATGGCAGGCGCTCGATGCGACGCATGGTCATCATGCCGTTCACGAGCCGCATTTCGTGGATCTCGACCCGATCGGCCGCGGCCGAGGTTGCGCCGAGGAGCTGCGCGTCTTGCGGGCTCGTGAGGTGCAGAAACACGCCCGAGCCGGTTTGCGCTTCGACGGTTGCCCTTGCCCAGGCATCCGTCACCGCAAGCGCGGGCGGCGTATCGGCACCCGAGGCTACGCTTGCCGTGGCGAGCAGCGCGCACGCCGCGAGCAGCCGGACGGGCCTTTGCATGACCGCTTCCCCCTTTGGCTAGCGCTCCAGCCCCAATTGCCAGAGCAAGAAGGCGTACTCGCGCGCCGTGTCCCGGTAGCTTTGAAAGCGCCCGCTCTTGCCGCCGTGACCAGCCTTCAGATCGACGCAAAAGAGCAGGGGTTCGCGGTCGGTCTTGCGCGCGCGCAGCCGGGCGACCCATTTGGCAGGCTCCCAGTACTGGACCTGCGAATCCCACAGGCCCGTGAAGATGAGCATCGCCGGGTAGCTTTGGGATCGCACGTTGTCGTAGGGCGAGTACGAAAGCATGTAATCGTAGTACGCGCTTTGTTTCGGGTCTCCCCACTGGTCGAATTCGTTGGTCGTGAGCGGAATGCTCTCGTCGAGCATTGTCGTCACGACGTCGACGAAAGGCACGTAGGCAACGATCGCGCGGTAGCGCGCCGGTGCCAGGTTGGCCACCGCGCCCATCAGCAGGCCCCCGGCGCTGCCGCCTTGCGCGCAGACCTTCTCGCGCGCGCCGTAGCCCCTGGCCACGAGTTCGTCGGTCGCGTCGATGAAATCGGTGAAGCTGTTGCGCTTGTGCAGCAGTCGCCCTTCGTCGTACCACCTGCGCCCGAGTTCCTGGCCGCCGCGCACGTGCGCGATGGCCACCACAAATCCGCGGTCCATGAGGCTCACCCAGCTCGAGCGAAAGCGCGGATTCACGCAGTATCCGTAAGCCCCGTAACCATACTGGTACAAGGGTGCTGTGCCATCCCGAGGCGTGCCCTTGCGATACGCGACGGACACCGGGACAGCCGCGCCATCGCGGGCGCGTGCAAAGAAGTACTGCGTCTCGTAGTTGCCCGCATCGAATCCCCCCAGCACCGTGTCGGTTTTCTTCCACTCGCGCTGCTGCGTTTGCATGTCGTACTCGTAGACCGTTCGCGGGGTCGTGAGCGACGTGTACTCGTAGCGCAATAGAGGACTGTCGAGATCGGGAATGGGCACGAGCGTCATGGCGTAGGAGGCCTCATCGGCACTGAGCACGATGTCCGATGCACTACTGGCCGCGGGCCCCCAGGCTCGCACGCGGATGTTGCGCAGGCCGGCCGCGCGTTCGTTGACGGCGAGGTGAGTGCGCGAGACCTCGAAACCCTCGACAAAGACCTCGTCACGGTGGGCCAGGACGTCTTGCCAGCTCGCCTTGTCGGCGGCCGAAGCCATCGGCGCGCGCACGATGCGGAAATTGGGGGAGAGCCAGTTCGTGCGGATGATGAAGCTCTCGCCCAAGTGTTCGACCTGGTACTCGTGGTGGGCCTCGCGCGCCAAAACGATGCGGCAATCGAGCTGCGGATCACTGGCCCGGATGAACCGCCACTCGGTCTGCTCGGTGCTCGAGCTGCAAACGAAAAGCAGCTCCTCCGAGCGGCTCTTGCCCACGCTCAAGTAATAACTGTGGTCGGCCTCCTCATAGACGAGTCGGTCGCTCGCGGCATCCGACCCCAGGACGTGCGCGCGCACCCGCACCGAGAGCAGTGTGACGGGGTCCTTTTCGATATAGACGAGCGTCTTGCTGTCCGCGGCCCAGACGATCTGCGCTTCGATGTTCTCGACGCGGTCGCCAAGAACGCGTCCGTCGCGCAGGTCCTTGACGTGCAGCACGTACTGGCGCCGCCCCACGGTATCGACCGTGAACGCAAGCAAGTTTCCGTCGGGGCTGACCGTCTGCTCGCCGATCTCGAAGTAATCGTGACCGCGCGCCATCTCGTTGCCGTCGAGCAGTACCTCCTCGGCCTGGCTCATCGATTGGCGCCGGCGCGCGTAGATCGGGTACTCGCCGCCGGTGGCAAAGCGCGTGTAGTACCAAAAGCCGCGGTAGTGCACCGGTACGCTTGCGTCCTCGGGGGCGAGACGGGCGGTCAATTCTTCGAAGAGACGGGCCTCCAGCGCGGCGCGCGGCGCGAGCATCGCCTCGGCATACGCGTTTTCTTGTGCAAGGTAGTCAAGCACTTGCCCTGACATCCGCGTGTCATCGCGCATCCAGTAATACTCGTCGGTGCGGGTTCCCCAGGGCGACACGACATTCCGGGCAACTCGATCGGCGTGCGGCGGCGCAAGATCGGAAGTGTCGCTCAAGGCTTGACCGGACGCGCTAAGCATGAGATCGTTTTAACGCTTTAGTTGGGAACATGGTTTTTATTGAGAACTATTCAGTGTCCTGGGTTCAGGTGGCTGGTTTTGCATACAGCCCGTGATTCCGCACTGGGTCGCAGTGCCCGTAGATGGGCAATACGGGTATCGTTTGCGGGCGCAGGACGACGCTTGTCGGCCTGCACGAACCAAATATCGGCGGGGCGTTCCTCGGAGGAGACCTAATGAGCACACTAGATATCATTCTCATCATAATGACCTTTGTCATTCCGGCTCTTGCGATCCTGGGCGACAACGGTCAGTGGTCGCGCAAGAAGTAGCTAAAGGGGGTTAGCGCCGCAGGCCCCGGCCGATTGCCGAAGCCTGTGCAACGCTAGCAGGGCCCGCGCTGTGTCGGCCGGACGCCGCCCAGCGCGGGCGCCAATTTGGTCCGGTCGGGCAAAAAGTCCCGGGCACCCATCGCGTGACCCGGGCGGCCCCAACCCGAGCTGACGAGAAAAACGGCCCCGCGTCGGAAGGCGGCCGAGGCGTGTCGACGCATGGGCGCGGCGCGCGCGTCGCATCGGGCGCGGACGGGTTTTGCCTCAAGGATTGCCTATGGATGTCCACGAATTTCAGGCCAAGGAACTGTTGGCTGGCTTTGGCGTGCCGCTGCCGCGGGGCATCGTCGCCTACAGCCCGGACCAGGCGATCTTCGTCGCCACGGAATTGGGGGGATCGTTCTGGGCGGTCAAGGCGCAGGTGCATTCGGGCGCGCGCGGCAAGGGGGGCGGGGTGCGTCTTTGCCGCACGCACCACGAGGTGGGCATGGCGGCGCGCGATCTGCTGGGCAAGCACTTGGTGACGGAACAAACGGGCGCGCAGGGCAAAATCGTTCAGCGCGTGTACGTGGAGATTGCCGAAGCGTTTGACCGCGAGATTTACCTCGGGTTCGTCCTGGATCGCAAGATTCAGCGCATCCGCGTGATCGCATCGAGCCATGGCGGCATGGACATCGAGGACATCGCGCGCAAAGACCCGCAGTCCATCTTGCAAACGCACGTCGAGCCCGCGGTGGGGATGCAGCCTTTTCAGGCGCGCGAGCTCGCCTTCGGGCTGGGCCTTGCGGGCAATCAGGTCAGTGGTGCGGTCAAGGTGATTCTGGGGTGTTATCGCGCGTTTCGCGATCTGGACGCGACGATGGTGGAGATCAACCCGATGGTTGTCACGCCGGACGATCGGGTGCTGGCGCTCGATGCCAAGATGAGCTTTGACGACAACGCCTTGTTTCGCCACCCGCAGGTCTCCGAGATGCGCGATCCCATGCAGGAGGATCCGCGCGAGGCGCAGGCCAATCAGCAGGGTCTGAACTACATCGGGCTCGAAGGCGACATCGGCTGCATCATCAACGGCGCGGGGCTGGCGATGGCCACCATGGACATGATCAAGTACGCGGGCGGCGCGCCCGCGAATTTCCTCGATATCGGCGGCGGGGCCTCGCCCGAGCGCGTGGCCGAAGCCTTCGGCCTTGTGCTCTCCGATGGCAATGTCAAGGCGATACTGGTGAACATCTTCGCCGGCATCAACCGCTGCGACTGGGTGGCGCAGGGTGTGGTGCGGGCGGCCGCCGGCTTGAAAGTTCCGCTGGTCGTGCGGCTCGCGGGCACGAACGTCGAAGAGGGCCGCAGGATCATTGGCGAGAGCGGACTGCCCATCATCAGTGCCACAGATCTTGCCGACGCGGCGCAAAAGGTCGTGCGCGCCGCGCGCGCCTGAGGCGCACGGCCCGCCAGGACAGGGACAAGCGCCGTGAGCATCCTCATCGATCAGAACACGCCCGTGCTGGTGCAAGGCATCACGGGAGAGAAGGCGAGCTTTCACACCCGCGCGATGATCGCCTACGGCACGCGCGTGGTCGCGGGAGTAACGCCGGGCAGAGGCGGGCAGCGCCATCTCGATGTGCCGGTATTCGACACCGTCAAGGACGCGGTGCGCGCGAGCGGCGCGCAGGCAAGTCTCTCCTTCGTGCCGCCGCCGTATGCGGGCGACGCTTTGATGGAAGCGGCCGACGCCGGACTGCGGCTCGTGTGCGTCATCACCGACGGCATTCCGGCGCAAGACATGATGCGCGTGAAGCGCTACTTGCTGCGCTATCCCCAAGCGCAGCGCACGATGATCGTGGGCCCCAACTGCGCGGGCATCATCAGCGCGGGCAAGGCCATGCTGGGCATCATGCCGGGCGGCATCTATCAGCGCGGCAACGTGGGCATCGTCTCGCGCTCCGGCACGTTGAGCTACGAGGCTGCGGCCCAGATGCAGGCTCTGGGTATCGGGGTTTCCACGAGCGTGGGCATCGGTGGAGACCCCATCAACGGCAGCTCCTTCATCGAGCACCTCGCGCTCTTCGAGCAGGATCCCGAGACGGATGCGGTGGTTCTGATCGGCGAGATCGGAGGGCCCCAGGAGGCCGACGCGGCCGCCTGGATCCGCGAGAACATGCGCAAGCCCGTTGTGGGCTATGTCGCGGGAGTCACTGCGCCGAAGGGCCGGCGAATGGGGCACGCGGGCGCGATCATCTCGGCGCAGGGCGATACCGCTGCGGAGAAGACGCAGATCATGCGCTCCTACGGACTGCGCGTTGCGCCCAGCGCGGCAGAGCTGGGCCGCACGGTTGCCAAGGCTTTGAGCGAGGCGCGCTGATCGGAAGCACCGGGGCGCTTGCCGCGGTGCCGGCGCCCATGAGCCGGGAAAAATCGCGCCTTTCGGGAGAGCGACCATGAGCTTTACCAGTGTCGAACAGGCCAGGGCGCGACTGCATCGCTCCGAGCTGGCCGTGCCGGGATCGAACCCGGGCATGATCGAGAAGGCCGCGCGCAGCGCAGCCGATGTCGTCTTTTTGGATCTCGAGGATGCCGTTGCCCCGGACGACAAGGAGGCTGCGCGGCGCAACGTGATTGCCGCTTTGCAAGAAGTCGACTGGGGCCGCAAGACGGTGATGGTCCGCATCAACGGCCTGGACACGCACTACATGTACCGCGACGTCGTGGAGGTCGTTGAGGCTTGTCCGCGCCTGGACATGATCCTGATCCCCAAGGTCGGTGTGCCCCAGGACGTCTATGCGCTCGACATGCTGGTCACGCAAGTCGAGACGGCAAAGAGCCGCAGCAAGCGCATCGGCTTTGAGGTACTGATCGAAACGGCGCTGGGCATGGCCAACGTCGAGGCCATCGCGCAATCGAGCCGGCGCTTGGAGGCGATGAGCTTCGGAGTGGCCGACTACGCTGCCTCGACGCGTGCCCGCACGACCGTGATCGGCGGTGTGCACAAGGACAGCGGGGTGCTTGCCGACGCCGACGCGCGGGGCGAGAGGTCTTACTTCTGGACCGATCCGTGGCACGCGGCCCAGACCCGGATGCTCGTTGCCTGTCGCGCCTATGGCCTGCGGCCTATCGATGGACCGTTTGGGGATTTTGGCGACCCCGACGGTTTTGTTGCCGGTGCCAATCGAGCGGCAGTGCTGGGCTACGAGGGCAAGTGGGCGATTCACCCCTCCCAAATCGAGTTGGCCAATCGGGTGTTTACGCCTTCCGGCGCCGAGGTGAACAAAGCCCGGCGCATCATCGAAGCGATGGCGCAGGCGGCGCGCGAAGGCAAAGGCGCGGTTTCGCTCGACGGCCGCTTGATCGACATGGCGAGTATTCGCATGGCGCAGGCGCTGCTTGCCAAGGCCCAAGCCATAGACGAAGGACAAGGCGGCCCTGGCAGGGGATCGGCCAACGCGGTGGGCAGCGAGGCGTAGGGTGGATGCGGCCGCGAAATTCGACATCCGAAGCAAAAGGTGAAAGGTAAAAACGCCCGATCGTAGGGCGCGTATCGCGAGCGCCCCTGTCGCGTGACCCAGGGAAGTCGCACCGCGCTGACCAGGTAGCGACGGCTGCCAAAGGAGGTGTCTTGCCGGATCGCATCGAATGCGTTGTGATCGGCGCCGGGGTCGTCGGCTTGGCCACGGCCCGTGCGCTTGCGCGCAGCGGACGCGAAGTCACGGTCCTCGAAGCCGAAACGACTTTTGGCACGCACACGAGTTCTCGAAATTCCGAAGTGATTCACGCGGGCATCTATTACCCACCGGGATCGAACAAGGCGCGCATGTGCGTCGAGGGTAAGCGCATGCTCTATGCCTATTGCGAGGAAAAGGGCATACCGCACCGGCGCTTGGGTAAGCTCGTGGTGGCCACCAAAGCCGAGGAGATCGAGGCGGTCCGCGGCTACCTGCGCAATGCGCAGGCAAATGGCGTGGAAGATCTCGTTTGGCTCGATTCGAAACAGATTCACGAGCTGGAGCCTCAGATTGTTGCGGCAGGCGGCTTTTTTTCTCCCTCGACGGGAATCGTTGATAGCCATGCGCTCATGCTCTCGCTGCTCGCCGACGCGCAGTCGGCGGGCGCGCAATGCGTGTTCAAGAGTCCGGTCCTGGGCGGCTCGGTTGCCGACGGGGCCATTCGACTGCGGGTCGGAGGATCCGATCCGGTCGAAATCGAGGCGCGCGAGGTCGTGAACGCGGCTGGACTTTTCGCCCAGCGCCTCGCGCGCTCGATCGAAGGACTCGCGCCCGAGACGATTCCGCCGGTTTACTACTTGCGCGGGCACTACTTCGCACTCGCGGGGGTCTCGCCCTTCCGGCATCTCGTGTATCCCAAGGCTGGCGGTGGCGGCCTGGGCATCCATGTGACGCTCGATCTGGCGGGATGCGCGCGATTTGGGCCCGATGCCTCCGAATGGTCCGAGGCGGTCGATTACGGGTTCAACGAGTCGTTAAGGACCGAGTTTGCACGGGCCATTGCCGCGTACTACCCGGCAATCGATGCGAAAGCGCTCCACCCGGCGTACGTCGGCATCCGACCCAAGCTGGTTCCCAAGGGCAGACCCGATGCGGATTTTTGTATTCAGGGACCACGCGAACATGGTGTCCATGGGTTCGTCCAGTTTTTTGGAATCGAATCGCCCGGCTTGACGAGTGCGCTGCGACTGGCAGAAGAAGCCGCGCGGTTGCTCTAAGGAGCGAGAAGACGATGGTGCCCGACTCCACACGCTACATGTACCTCGCGCACGCCTGGCGGGCGAGGGTAGGTGCGAGGACGCGAGCTGCATGATTGCGCCCGAGAGCCGGCAGATCGCCACGGCCGACGGCCGATTTGTCACCGCGAACTTTTTTTCGCCGCAGGGCCGTGGCAAGGGATCCGTGTTGTTGGTTTGCGCGATGGGCGTGAATCAGGACTACTACCGTGCGCTTGCCGGTTGGCTTGCAGCCAAGGGGTATCTGGCTGCGACGTTTGATTTTTTTGGCACGGGCGAATCTTTGCGTGGCAAATTAAAGCAGGTCAATGTTGACGTTTTGCAGTGGGCGCAGCTTGACTGCCGCGCGATGGTCGAGGCGCTTTGTACGCGGCTGCCCGATGCGCCGCTATTTTGGATCGGCCACAGCCTTGGCGCGCAGATACTCGCGTTCACACCCAACTGGCCCAAAGTCTTCAAGGCGGTTTTCGTCGCGAGCGGCAGCGGCTACTGGCGGGATCTACCCTCGCGGCTGCGCGCCCGCGCCCTTTTTCTCTGGTTCGTTCTGGTTCCCATTCTGGTGCCGCTCTTGGGATATTTCCCCGGTCGGCGCCTGCGCATCGTGGGCGATCTTCCCGCGGGCGTTATCCGTCAATGGCGCCGCTGGTGTCTGGATCCACACTATGCGGCAGGCGCAGAAGGCGCCTGGGCGCGGGAGCGCTACGCCGCGGTTTCAACCCGGGTGACTTCGCTTTCCTTTACCGACGATGAGTTCATGTCGGCGCGCAGCACGGCTTCGCTGGAAGATGCTTATGTGAATGCCGCAAAGAGCATTCGACGCATCACGCCACGGGAGGCGGCCGTCGCGCGCATCGGACACTTTGGTTTTTTTCGCGAAGAGTTTCGCGACAGTCTCTGGGAGCGGTACTTGCTGCCCGAACTCGCGGTCTCGCAGAGCGCACCCGTGAGAGGCTAAGACCGAAAGCGCAGGGCTCTAGCCGGTCGCAAGGATGGGCCCGCCGACACTCTCGTGGTACTCCATGCGATTGCGGCCCGCATCCTTGGCGCGGTACAGCGCCCGATCGGCCCGTCCGAGCAGCTCCGTGAAATCGACGATCTCGTCGGTCGCAACCGCAATGCCGCCGCTTACCGTCAGCGGATTGGCACCCGGCGCCCAGTCGGGTTTGAGCGTCTGCACCGCGGTGCGCAGCCGCTCGGCAATCGCTCCGGCCTCCTTGGCGTCGGCTCCGGGCAGGATCACGGCGAATTCCTCGCCACCGTAGCGCCCGATCTGGTCCTCGGGGCGAAGGCAGCGGCTAAGCGCCAGGGAGATGGCGCGCAGCGCCGTGTCCCCCGCCAGATGCCCATAGCGATCATTAATTTCCTTGAAGCGGTCGACGTCGAGCATGAGCATCGCGCAGGGCCGACCGTCGCGCCGACAGCGCTGCATCATGCGCTGACCGAGCTCCAGCACGTGGCGCCGGCTGAGCACTCCGGTGAGCGCGTCGGTCTGCGCCATGCGAGCGATGCGCCGCATCAGACCGTGCTGGCGAAAGATGAAGTACAGGGCACCAACGACGACGACCGCAACGAGCGCCAGCACGATGTCTTGCAGCTCGGCGGCCCGGTTCGCCTGCGCCAGAGCAAGCTGGCTGCTGCTCGCCTCGGCGCGCAGCAAGGAGTTTTCTCGCGACAGGCGCTCGCTTTCCATGCGTCCCCGCTGCGCGGCGAGCTGATGCGAGACAAGCTGGTCGACGCGTTGGCGCTCGACCTCCAGCAGTTGCACCGACTCCTCGTTGGCCTCGCGGTACCGATGGAGGGCGGTCAGTACGCTGGCCGCTGTCTCGTGAAATAAGGCTTGCGAGCGCAAGTCGCCCTGCTCCTGCGTCGCCGAGCGGGACTGCTCGATGAGCGGCAGGGCGTCCTTGGCGCGGTGCTGCAGCACCAGCAGGCGTGCACGGTCGACGCGTGCCATCGCCAGTTGCAGGGGTTCATTCAAGTGGGAGAGCTGCTCGATGGCCTGGGCATTGAGATGCAGTGCAAGCGCCACATCGTCCAGACCTGCCTGCACCAGCGCCAGCGTTTGGGTGGCAAGCGCCGCTCCGTCCCTGTCGTCGACCTCGTGGTACAGGCGCAGCGCCGAATTCAGGGGCTCGAGCGCTTCCGTGTAGCGCCCCAGCTGGCGCAGCGCCTCACCCGTGCCGGAGAGCGCGTCGGCCTGACCGGTCCGATCGGCAACGGCCGTGAATTTGTCGTAGGCGCTCTGGTAGGCGCTGCGAGCGATCAACCAGTCGCCGATTGCTCGCGCGAGATTGGCGTTGGCAAAGGCCACCTCGGCGCCCATCTGCGGTCCGCTCACGCGCCGTTCGGCATCGGCGATCGCCTCGGCCGCGGGCTCGAAGTCGCTGCGTTGAATCAGAAAACGCGCGCGATCGACCATGGCCTGGGCGAACAGGTCGCCATCTTTGGTTCGATCGGCTTGTTTGAGTTCCTCTTGCAGCGCGGCCCAGCAGTCCTCGGAGCGCCCGAGCTCGTAGTACGCCCCGGCACGTGCATGCTCTACGAGCGTCTGCAATCGCGCATCATCAAGCGCCCGGAACCGATCATGGTTTCGCGCGATGATCGCCAGCACATCGTCGGGGCGATACTGCGCATCGGCAATCAGCACCCGGATCAGTTCGATACGCAGCAGCGCCGGCTCCTCGGAATACGTCCTTTGGCGAAGCAGAGCATCGAGCTCGCGTTGCGCCTGGGCAGGCTGACGCACCGAAAGCTGCTCGATCCGGGCCAGGGGATCCTCCCAGGCGCGCGCGACTGGCGCCATCCACGCCGCTGCCAGCAGGGGCAGCGCCAGTGCCCACATGCGTCTCGTCCAAAGGCGCAGCGGCCCGGACGATCGGACGTAGGAAGAGGGGGGCCATGCGGACATCGGGCGCTCCCGGCGAAGGCAGGGCAAAGCAAGCCGGCACAACGTTGGTCGGCCAGACATTTTGCCTCGACGCGGCCGGCATGCAAGCACCGGATTGGGGTTTGCTTACGGCCGAAATTGGTTGACCGTAGGCATGCAAATTGCGCTTCCCCGTGGCCAACCGTCACGGGGCTACGGCAGTCCCCCACGGCCGCGCACTCGTTTCCGGGGAGCTCGGTCCGCTTTACTTGCCTTCAGCCCCAAGT
>DASPPB010000031.1:0-21461 GCA_035625725.1 Burkholderiaceae bacterium | reverse complement strand
TGGCCATCGGATACAGGCCAAAATTCGTCTGGTCCACGCTGATCGTGGGCGCGCTGCCGTCACCGGGCGGCAGCGCCAGGTGGTAGATGCGGTCGCAGGCCAGGGCGAGCTCCAAAAAGGTGCCCGCGAAGCACGAACCCGGCTCGATGAGCGCAAACAGGCTGCGCGAGGACACGTCCAGGCGGCTCAGTGCGCGGCGCAGCAGCCCGGTGGTCTCGCGCACCAACCAATGGTCCTTGTGCGCCATGAGCACGTCGTCCATCGCCAGGACGGCCTTCGGATCGCCTTGCGACTTGATCAGCCAGGTGCCGATCTCGAGCTCATTGGTGCGCATCGAGAGTATGGCGTCGTCGAGTTGGCGCGCAAGCGACAGCGGATACCAGTTCGCTCCCAAGGCCACGATTGCCTCAACTGAGTCGGGCTGCGGGTCGGTCGGCCCCCGCACGCTAAAGGTTGCCGTGCGCCGCGCGCGGTCGATGGCGACGGTCAGATCGCGATAGCCGATGGCGTCGGCCTCGATCGTGCGCTCGACCGGTGTGAGGGCAACGCCTTGGGCGCTGGCCGGGCGCTGGCTGTTTTGCGCCAGGGCGAGCGCGCGCTCGCGCACCGTCGCGGCGAACGCCGCGGGCTTGGCGATCGCATCGACGAGGCGCCAGTCCTTGGCCCTTTGGCCGCGCACGCCCTCGGCGGTCGTGCAGAAGATGTCGGCCAGGTCGTGGCGCACGTGGCGCTTGTCGGTGAGGCGGGTCAGGCCGCCGGTGCCCGGCAATACTCCCAACAGCGGCACCTCGGGAAGGCTCACCGCGGAAGAGCGATCGTCAACCAGGACGATCTCGTCGCAGGCCAGTGCGAGTTCGTAGCCGCCGCCGGCGCAGGCCCCGTTGACGGCGGCGAGAAACTTCAGCCCGTCGTGCCGCGAGGAGTCTTCCATGCCGTTGCGCGTTTCATTGGTGAACTTGCAGAAATTCACCTTCCACGAATGACTGGACACACCGAGCATGAAAATGTTGGCGCCCGAGCAAAACACTTTTTCGCGCGCGCTCGTCACGACGACCGTGCGGACCTGCGGGTGCTCGAAGCGGATGCGGTTGAGCGCGTCGTTGAGTTCGATGTCGACGCCCAGGTCGTAGCTGTTGAGTTTGAGCTTGTAACCCGGCCGCAGCCCCGCATCCTCATCGAAATCCGCAATCAAGGTGGCGATCGGGCCGTCGAACTGCAACTTCCAGTGCCTGTACTTCGAAGGGTGGGTCTGGTACTCGACGCGTGGGGCGATGGTCACGGTTGAGCTCCTTTGTCTGGTAAAAAAGAATCGTTCACATCCGATAATTAGCACTATATTGCACAACGATAACCCAAGTCAAGCACTTTAGTGCATCAAGTCTTAAGAATGTCGCCGCAAGGCCCGAGAAACGAGTTCCCGAAGAGCGACGAAGGTCTGCTCGAGCGAGCCCGCGCTCGTGTTAATCGAGAACTCGGCTTTGGAGTAAAACGCCGCTCGTCCCGCAAGAATGCGCCGCAGATCCTCCATCGCCTCCTTGCTGTCGGCCATCGGCCGAAGGTCCCCCTGAGCCACAACGCGTTTCATATGGTCTTCCGGGTCGGCCTGCAGCCAGACCGTCGTGCAATGCGCAAGCAGCAAGTTAAACGTGGCCGGGTCCGAGACCAGTCCCCCGGGCGTGGCAATCACCGCTTCAGGGTAGATTTGAATGGCCTCTTCGAGCGCGCGGCGCTCATAGCGCCGATAGGCATTCACGCCGTAGAGCGCCTGGATCTCTGCGACGGTGCAGCCCGCGAATTTTTCGATCTCGCGGCTTAGCTCGACAAACGGAAAGCCCAGCTCTTCGGCAAGCATATGGCCCAGGGTCGATTTGCCCGCGCCGCGCAGGCCGATGAGCGCGATGCGCGAGCTGCGCGCAACGTTTTCGCCGCCCGTGCCAAGCAACTCGCCGATGGCCGCGCGCACACGCCGCAGCGTCGCCTCGTCGCGATGCTCGAGCTGCTCCCGGATCAACAGCCATTCGGGCGAGGAGGTGGTCACGTCGCCGATGAGTTCGGCCAGCGAGCACTGCAACGCCTGGGCCACTTGCAGCAAAACCAGGATCGAGGCGTTGCCCACGCCGTACTCGAGATTTGCCAGGTGCCGCTCCGATACGCCGGCGGAGTGCGCCAGAGCCTTTCGCGCCATGCCCTTTCGGGCGCGCAGCTCGCGCACACGGGCACCGAGCGCGACCAGAAACGGATTTTTCTCTTCCCGCTCTAAGCTCTCTTCCATCAGGGGCTGAGCATCGCCCGATGCGCCCCGTTCGGGCGCCAGCACGGGCACGTTCGCGTCGGAAGAATGCAGTATAGTGCTTGACATGAGTTTAGTCGGACACTAAAGTACACGTGAGCACAATACTGCATGTTGGCACAGGCGGGCAAGTACCGCTGCCAAAAGAGGGAGTCCACCAATGACACCGGCGGAATTTCGTCAAGAGATTGCGCAGCTTACGGCGCAGCTCTCGGGCCGCGCGCTCGACGCGGATCTGGATGCCTGGCTCAACGCACAGCATGGAGCTTCGAGCGCGACGTACGCTCGGCTCAAGAGCGCGTGCGAGTCCGGAGTCGCCGCGGGCTGGCTTTGCGATCGCGAAGCCGGCGGCATTCGCTACGGACGCATTTTCAAGCCCGCGCCCGATTTGCATGGCTTCTCGGTCGACGTGGTCGACATGAAGGACATCGCCGGCCCGCACCACACGCACCCGCACGGCGAAATCGATCTCATCATGCCGATTGCCGGCGAGGCGCGTTTCGATGGCCGTCCCGCGGGCTGGCTCGTCTGTCCCGCGGGAAGCTCGCACCGTCCGACCGTCTCGGGCGGTCGTGCGCTGGTGCTCTACCTGCTGCCCGACGGGCGCATCGACTTCACGCGCTAGTGGCCACGCCATGACCGAGCTACTGAAGAATTACCTCGGCGGGCGCTGGCAAGCGGGAGCCGGGCCCGGCACCGCGCTGCTCGACCCCGTGTTGGGCACGGAACTGGCTCGCGTAAGCGCCGCTGGCCTGGATCCGCCCGCGGGCTTTGCATTCGCTCGCCACAGCGGGGGAGCGGCGCTGCGTTCGATGACCTACGGCGAGCGCGCGGCGATGCTTGGCGCCGTCGCCAAAGCCCTGCAGCCCCAGCGCGAGGAGTACTACCGCATTGCCACCGCCAACAGCGGCACGGTGCGAGCCGATTCGGCGGTGGACATCGAGGGCGCGCTCTACACCCTTGGTTTTTACGCGAAGTTGGGCGAGTCGCTGGGAAACCGGCGCGTGCTGCTCGACGGAGAGCCGGTGCGCCTGGGAAAGGACCCGCTGTTTCAGTCGCAGCACGTGTTGTCTCCGACCCGCGGGGTCGCACTGCTCATCAACGCGTTTAATTTTCCGGCGTGGGGCCTATGGGAGAAGGCCGCACCCGCGCTGCTCTCGGGCGTGCCGGTGATCGTAAAGCCCGCTACGGCCACGGCGTGGCTCGCGCAGCGCATGGTGACCGATGTCGTCGCTGCGGGCGTGTTGCCTCCCGGCGCCCTGTCGATCGTGTGCGGCTCCTCTGCGGGTCTGCTCGATGCGCTCGAAGCCTTCGACGTGCTCTCGTTTACCGGGTCCGCGCATACCGCAGCGCAAATTCGCGCGCATCGCGCCGTGACCCAGCGCTCCGTGCGAGTAAACATCGAGGCCGACAGCCTGAACTGCGCGCTGCTGTTGCCCGGCGAGACGCCGGGGGCAAGCGCCTTTGATCTGTTCGTCAACGAAGTCGCCCGCGAAATGACAGTCAAGTCGGGACAGAAATGCACCGCGATCCGCCGCGCGCTCGTGCCCGAGTCGCTGTACGCGGCCGCGGCCCAAGCCATCGGGGCCCGACTGGCGCAGACAACCGTCGGCAACCCGCGCAGCGATGCCGTGCGCATGGGCTCGCTCGTGAGCCGCGCACAACTGGAGAATGTGCGTGCGGACCTAGGAATCTTGCAGCAGCAGACGCAGACCCTGCACGACGGCGCCGGCCACCCTCTGATCGACGCCGATGCGGCCGTGGCTGCCTGCATGGGCCCAACGCTGCTCGGAACCCGGGAGCCTGAGGCCGCGCAGCGGGTGCACGACACCGAGGTATTCGGACCGGTTGCCACGCTCATTGCCTACCGCGACAGCGCCCACGCGCTCGCGCTCGTGCGCCAAGGTCAGGGCTCGCTGGTGACCTCGGTCTACGGCAGCGATCCGGCCGCCTTGGCGGCCACCGCATTGGAGCTGGCCGACAGCCACGGACGCGTGCACGTGGTGTCGCCCGACGTCGCCGCCTCGCAGACAGGCCACGGCAACGTGATGCCCCAGTCGCTGCACGGCGGGCCGGGACGAGCCGGCGGGGGCGAGGAACTCGGGGGCTTGCGCGCGCTCGTCTTTTATCATCGGCGCAGCGCCCTGCAGTCGAGCACGTCCCTCTTAGCGCATTTGCCCACCGCTGCGGCGTAACTGGCCGCGGCACCAAGACCGGGAGAAAGCCGTGACCGCCGAAACCCAAGTCGCGCCGCCGGGCGAGTCCTTTAATTTCGCGCGCCACCTGTTGGATCGCAACGCGCAGCGAGCGGAAAAAATCGTCTATACCGATGACGAGGGTGAGCTCCGCTACGGCGAGTTGGCCGAGCGAGTCCGCCGCATGGCCGCGGCGCTGCTCGCCCTTGGTGTGCGGCGCGAGGAGCGCGTGCTGCTGCTCATGCACGATTGCAACGACTGGCCGGTGGCCTTCCTGGGCGCGATGTATGCGGGCATCGTGCCCGTCGCGGTCAACACGCTGCTCACCACCGCCGACTACGCCTACATGCTGCGACACAGCCGTGCGCAGGCCGCTTTGGTGTCTGCGGCGTTGCTGCCCACGTTGCAAGCGGCGCTGGCCCAGGCGGCGCAAGCACGCGGACACGAGGTCCGAAGGATCCTTGTGTCGCGCCCGCAGGCCCCGCTGCCCGAGGGGGCCGATGCGCTGGACCATCTGCTCGATCGTACGGCGCCCCTGGCGCAAGCCGCGGACACCGGACCCGACGATCCGGGCTTTTGGCTGTATTCCTCCGGCTCCACGGGGCGGCCTAAGGGCGCGGTGCACACGCATGCCAATCCCTACTGGACCGCCGAACTCTACGGCACGCCGATCCTGGGTGTTACCGAAGGCGACGTGTGCTTTTCTGCGGCCAAGCTTTTCTTTGCCTACGGTCTGGGTAACTCGCTTACATTTCCGCTCAGTGTCGGAGCCTCGGTGGTACTCATGGCCGAGCGGCCCACGCCCGATGCGACTTTCAAGCGCATGATCCAGCGTCGGCCGACCATATTTTTCGGCGCGCCGACCGGCTTTGCCGGCATGCTGGCCTCGCCGAACCTGCCCGCGCGCAAGGACGTTGCGCTGCGCCTGGTCTCCTCGGCGGGCGAAGCGCTTCCCAAGGAACTCGGCGAGCGCTTTACCGCGCACTTCGGAGTGGAGATCGTCGATGGCATCGGCTCCACCGAGATGCTGCATATTTACCTCTCGAACCTCCCGGGCCGGGTGCGCTACGGCACGACGGGCTATCCGGTGCCCGGCTACCAAATTGAACTGCGCGGCGAGGACGGCCATCGGGTCGCCGACGGCGAAACGGGCGATCTGTATGTGCAAGGTCCCAGTTCCGCGGAGCAGTACTGGGGCAACCGGGAAAAATCGCGCGAAACGTTCCAAGGAGCCTGGACCAAGAGCGGCGACAAGTACGTGCGCAACGCCGATGGCACCTATACCTACGCGGGGCGAACCGACGACATGCTCAAGGTCAGTGGCATCTACGTCTCGCCCTTCGAGGTGGAGGCCACCCTCATTCAGCACGCTGCGGTGCTCGAAGCGGCGGTCATCGGAGTGCCTGACGCGCAGGGCCTGACGAAGACCAAGGCCTTCGTGGTACTCAAGCCCGGTGCCAGCGCAACCGAGGCCGAACTGAAGGATTTCGTCAAGGACCGACTTGCTCCCTTCAAGTACCCGCGGATGATCGAGTTCGTGGCCGAACTTCCCAAGACGGCAACCGGCAAGATCCAGCGATTTAAGCTGCGCGAGCGCGAGGCCGCGACGAAGTGAGCACCGGCGTCGAGTTCGTCGAAATCCCCTGGTCCGGTCGCGCGGTGCGCGTCGAGCACCAGTGGATTGCCAGCGACAATCCGAGGGCACCCCTCATCGTCTTTTTGCACGAAGGCCTGGGTTCGCTCGCGATGTGGCGCGACTTTCCTTCGCGCCTGTGCCGAGCCGCCGGTTGCCGTGGACTCGTTTACTCGCGTCCGGGCTACGGACGCTCCACGCCCCGAGCCGCCACGGAAGCCTGGGGCATCGACTTCATGCACCGCCAGGCCCACGAGGTGCTGCCCGCCCTGCTGCAGGCACTGGGCGTGGACACCGAAGCGCATCCGCCCTGGCTGTTGGGCCACAGCGACGGCGGTTCGATCACGCTCCTGTACGCGTCGCGCTTTGCGCAGCGGCTGGCCGGCGCGATCGTGCTGGCCCCGCACATCATGGTCGAAGACCTCTCGGTAGCCAGCATCGCCAAGGCGCGTTCCGCCTATCTGGAGACCGACTTGCGCCAGCGCCTGGCCAGGTACCACGCGGATCCGGATTCCGCGTTCTGGGGCTGGAATGACATCTGGCTGCACCCCCCCTTTCGGCACTGGTCGATCGAGGCCGAACTCGACTCGATACGCTGTCCATTGCTCGCCGTCCAAGGTCTCGATGACGAATATGGCACACTGGAGCAGATCCGCGGCATCGCACGGCGGGTTGCCCAGACGCAGACGCTCGAACTCGCCCAATGCGGGCATTCGCCGCACCGCGACCAGCCCGAGCGACTGATCGAGGCGGCCACGAAGTTCCTACAACAACACATCTTATTGAGAGGAGACGCAGCGTGAACAAGATCCGATTCGCGCTTGTTGCCGGCGCCGTGCTGTGCGCGGCGCTGGCCGCGGCGCAGGCCCCGGGCAAGATCAAGGTCGGTTTGATGCTGCCCGCCTCGGGGACCTTCGCCTCGTTGGGTAATGCGATCGAAAACGGCTTCAAGCTCTACGTGGCCGAACAAGGCGGCAAGCTCGGCGGCCGGGAGATCGAGTTCGCTCAGGTCGACGACGAATCCGATCCGGCCAAGGCCATCGACAACGTCAATAAGCTGCTCAAACGCGACAACGTCGACGTGCTCGTCGGCACCGTGCATTCGGGCGTGGCAATGGCCATGGCCAAGGTCGCCAAGGAAACCGGCACGCCGCTGATCGTGCCCAACGCGGGGGCGGACGCGATCACCGGCTCGATGTGCGCTCCCAATATTTTTCGCAGCTCGTTTTCGATGTGGCAGCCGGCGTATGCGATGGGCGAAGTGATGGCGGCCAAGGGCTATAAGAACGTGGTCACCATCACTTGGAAGTACGCCGCGGGCGACGAGTCGGTTCGCGGCTTCAAGGAGGCGTTCGAAAAATCCGGCGGCAAGGTGGTCAAGGAACTGAATCTGCCGTTTCCGAACGTCGAGTTCCAGGCTCTGCTCACGGAAATTGCGGCGACCAAGCCCGATGCCGTCTACACCTTCTTTGCGGGCGCGGGCGCGGTCAAGTTCGTCAAAGATTACTCGGCCGCGGGCCTAAAAAAGAGCATCCCGCTCTACGGCTCGGGATTTTTGACCGACGGCACGCTCGAGGCGCAGGGCGCCGACGCCGAAGGTCTGCTGACCACCTTGCACTATGCCGACGGGCTGAACACGGCGCGCGACAATGCGTTTCGCCAGGCTTATGCAAAAGCATACAAAACGCAGCCCGATGTTTACGCGATGCAGGGCTACGACGCGGCGCAGATGCTCGCGGCGGGACTCAATGCGGTCAAGGGCGATCTGACGAAGAAAGCGGAATTCGAGGCGGCCATCGAGAAGACCAAGGTCGACAGCCCGCGGGGGCCCTTCACACTCTCGCGCTCGCATAACCCGGTGCAGGACATCTACCTGCGTCAGGTCACGGGCAAGGAAAACAAGGTGATTGGCATCGCCAGCAAAGCGCTGGCCGATCCGGGGCGCGGCTGCTCTCTGTAGCGGCGCCCGGCAGCCTCCGGGTCGCGGCTGAGAGCCAAGTCACCTACGAGGCTTCGCGATGGATCTCGCCACCTTCCTGGTGCAGTGCCTCAATGCACTGCAGTACGGGCTGCTGCTGTTCCTCGTTGCCTCGGGACTGACGTTGATCTTCGGCATCATGGGCATCATCAATTTGGCGCACGGCAGCTTTTACATGATCGGCGCCTATCTGGCCTACGCCCTCGCACCCATCGTCAGCGGAGCTTTTGGCGGGGGATTTTTCGCGACCCTGCTCTCAGGCCTGGCGCTTTCCTTGTTGCTGGGCTACGTGCTCGAATGGGCATTCTTCAGCTTCTTGTACGATCGCGAGCACCTGCAACAGGTCCTGATGACCTATGGGTTGATCCTGGTTTTCGAGGAGTTGCGCAGTCTGCTGGTGGGCGACGAGGTCCACGGCGTGGCGGTCCCCGAGCTGCTTTCGGCCAGCGTCCCGCTGGGCGGGCTGATGAGCTATCCCCTATACCGGCTGTTCATATCCGTCGTGTGCCTGGCAGTTGCCGCAGGCATGTACTTCGTGTTTACGCGCACGCGCCTGGGCATGATGATTCGCGCGGGCAGTACCAATCGTGAAATGGTGCAGTCGCTGGGCATCGATGTCACCTTTCTCTACCGGGTGGTATTCGCGGCCGGCGTTGCGCTCGCGGTTCTCGCGGGGATGATCGCCGCACCCGTCTCCTCGGTGTATCCGGGCATGGGAAACGCCGTGCTGATCCTGTGCTTTGTCGTCGTCGTGATCGGCGGCATCGGCTCCGTGCGCGGCGCTTTCTTCGCCGCACTGCTCGTGGGCGCTGTGGACACCTTTGGCAAGGTACTGCTGCCGCAGGCCGCGGGCGTACTCGTCTACGTGCTCATGGCGCTCATCTTGCTGTGGAAGCCGGAGGGAATGTTCCGGACGGGCTGATGGCCGGAGCTGCGCGATGGATCGATCGGCGAGCGTTTTTGTCGTACTGGTTTTTGTTGCGCTCGCCTTGGTGCCGGGCCTCGCAGGCGCATTCGGAATCGATCTGGTCACCAAGATCATGATCTACGCGATCTTCGCGCTGAGTCTCGAGCTACTCGCCGGCACCACCGGCCTGGTGTGCTTCGGGCAGGCGGCCTTCTTCGGCATCGGCGCCTATGCCGACGTGCTGCTCTCGCCCGCATCGGGAGCGCCGTCGCTGCTTTGGATCCTGCCCGTGTGTATGCTCTGCGCCGCGCTCGCCGCGCTGCTCATCGGTGCGCTGGCGCTGCGTACTCGGGGCGTGTATTTCATCATGGTCACGCTCGCCTTCGCACAGATGGCCTACTACGTCGCGCATGACACCTCGTTGGGCGGAGGCAGCGACGGCATTTACTTGAGCGCCAAACCCGCGCTCGGTGCCTGGCTCGACCTTGGGCGACCCGCGGCGCTGCATGATTTCACGCTGGGGTGCCTGGTCGCGATCTTCGGTTTTCTTGCCCTGCTGCTGCGCTCGCGCTTTGGGCGCGCCTTGGCGGGCATCCGGGTCAACGAGCAGCGCATGCGCGCCACGGGTTTTGCGACCTACCGCTACAAGCTCGCGGCTTTTGTGCTGTCGGGTGCGATTGCCGGATTGGCCGGGTTCTTGTTTGCGGTCAAAGACGGATTCGTCAATCCCGAACTGCTGGGCTGGCACCTCTCGGCGGCCGTGCTCATCATGGTCCTGCTGGGCGGTTTGGGCCATCTACGAGGCGCACTCATCGGCGCGTTTGCCTTTGCCCTGCTGCAGGAGTTCTATCAGTCCGATACGATTTTCGGGAACTTTGCGAAGCACTGGCATTTGGGCTTCGGTCTGACGGTCATCGCCAGCGTGGCTTTGCTGCCGCGCGGACTGGTGGGCGTGCCCGGGCAACTGCGCGAGCGCCTGCTGGGACGCGCCGTGCGCGGCCCCTCGGAACTGCAAGATGAATCCTTCTGAGACTTTGCTGAGCTGCCGCGAAATCACGCACCGCTGGGGCGGCCTCGTGGCCGTGGATCGCGTTTCCCTCGATGTGCGACGCGGCTTCGTGCACGCGTTGATCGGGACCAACGGTGCCGGCAAGTCCACCCTTATCAATATCCTCTCCGGTGAGATCACACCATCGGGCGGCCGGGTGGAGTTGCTGGGCCAGGACGTGACTTCGTGGTCGCAGCCGCGCCGCGCCATGGCCGGGGTCGGGCGCAGCTATCAGCGCAACACCATCTACCCGAGCTTTACCGTGTTCGAGAACTGCCGCCTGGCAGCGCAGGCGCGCACGCAAAGGCCCTGGCAGTGGTGGCGCGACGCCCAGCGCTGCGAAGCAAGCGCTGCCGCGGCCAGCGCCGCGCTGCGCCGCGCCGGGCTCGATGTGCTTGCCGATCGCCGCGCGGGACTGCTCTCGCACGGCCACGCCCGTCAGCTGGAGGTCGCCATGTGCTTGGCCACCGAACCCCAAGTGCTGCTGCTCGACGAGCCGCTGGCCGGCATGGGGGCGCAAGAAGTCGAGCGCATGCTCGAGCTGCTCGTCGAACTCAAGGCCGACCACGCCATATTGCTGGTCGAGCACGATATGGATGCCGTTTTTCGCATCGCCGATTGCATCACCGTCATGGTCAATGGCGCCGTCATTGCCTCGGCTGCGCCCGATGCCGTGCGCGCCGACCCCGATGTCCAGGCAGCCTATCTTGGATAGTCCTCGCACGGCATCGGAAGACTGGATCGTCGAGGCGCGCGGTCTGCACGCGTGGTACGACTCGAGCCACGTCCTGCACGGCGTCGATCTGCAAATCGCGCCCGGTGAAACCGTTGGACTGCTGGGTCGCAACGGCATGGGAAAGAGCACGTTGATTCGCGCCTTGCTGGGGCACGTCACGCATCGCGATGGCTACATCGGGGTTTTCGGTCAGGACTGTTCCCACGCCCGCCCGCACGAGGTGGCGCGCCTGGGTCTGGCGTATGTTCCCGAAGGCCGAGGCGTGTTCCCCAACCTCACGGTCCACGAGAATCTGGTGATGGCTGCGCGTCCCGGCCGAGACGGACGCAACGACTGGACGCGCGAACGCGTGCTGCGCATCTTTCCGCGTCTGGCCGAGCGCTTGGGGAGCATGGGCGCACAGCTCTCCGGCGGAGAGCAACAAATGCTGTCGATCGGGCGCGCGCTCATGACGCATCCCGAAGTGCTGATTCTGGATGAGGCCACGGAGGGGCTGGCGCCGCGAATGGTGGCCGAGATCTGGGAAGTCATTGGCCAGATCCGCGCCAGTGGCATCGCCACTCTCCTGGTCGATCGCGACTACCGCAAGGTCCTTGCGCGCTCCGATCGCACGATCGTGCTGCAAAAAGGCCAGATCGTCTTGCAGGGCGGCTCCTCGGAAGTAGCCCACAACCCCGCGTTGCTGGGTTTTCTCGGGCTCTGAAGCGCATGCGGCAGCGCAGCCGCCGGCGCTTCGGCGGCGCAAGGGTTCCCGCGCGCCCAAGCCCCAAGCCAAAAATGTCGCATTCGGCCGATCCCCCGATACTGACGATCGGATTGCAACGGCGCGCCGCGCGACCCAACGTGCCGGGGTGACCCTGCACTAAAATGGACAGCGCGGGCGCCACGAATCGGTGCACTGCACGTTGCTGAGGCAATCCGGGCGCAGACCCGGCGCAGCAGTTCGCTTGCCATCTCGGCTTACCGATTGACGCCGAAGAACAATCTACGAGGGACAATGGAAACGCTCAAAAACGGCAGTGACGTACTGTTCATTCTGACTGGCGCCATTTTGGTGCTGGCGATGCACGCGGGTTTTGCCTTTTTGGAATTGGGCACGGTGCGCAAAAAAAATCAGGTCAACGCGCTGGTCAAGATCCTCGTGGACTTCTCGGTCTCGACGATCGCGTATTTCTTCATCGGCTACACCATCGCCTACGGGGTTGATTTTTTCTCCGGCGCCGAGACGCTGATGCAAAAAAGCGGCTACGAGCTGACGCGATTTTTCTTTCTGCTTACTTTTGCCGCTGCCGTTCCGGCGATCATCTCCGGCGGCGTCGCGGAGCGCGCCCGGTTCAATCCACAGCTGGCCTCAACCTTTCTTCTCGTGGGTTTCGTCTACCCGTTTTTCGAGGGAATGGCCTGGAACCATGCTTGGGGCGTGCAAGCCTGGCTCAAGGACAGCTTTGGCGCGGAGTTTCACGACTTTGCCGGATCGGTCGTGGTCCATGCCATGGGCGGCTGGATCGCCTTGCCCGCGGTGTTGCTGCTGGGCGCCCGCTACGGCCGCTACAAGGAAGGCAGCATCGCTTCGCATCCCCCGTCTTCGATTCCCTTTCTCGCGCTTGGCGCCTGGATCCTCACCGTGGGCTGGTTCGGCTTCAATGTCATGAGCGCTCAGACACTGGACAAGATCTCGGGCCTGGTTGCTCTGAACTCCCTGATGGCTTTGGCCGGCGGCACCTTGGCCGCTCTGGTCGTAGGGAAGAACGACCCGGGATTCGTACACAACGGTCCGCTCGCGGGTTTGGTGGCGGTTTGTGCGGGCTCCGACGTAATGCACCCGATGGGCTCCCTGATCGTTGGGGCTGTGGCCGCGACGATCTTTGTGGGAATGTTCACGCTGACACAAAACCGCTGGAAGATCGACGACGTCCTGGGGGTATGGCCTCTGCATGGGGTGTGCGGCGCCTGGGGCGGAATCGCGGCGGGCATCTTCGGCACCAAGGCGTTGGGCGGCGCCGGTGGCGTCGCCTTTATGCCGCAGCTGATCATGACGGGGGTGGCCGTCGTTGTGGCCGTGGGCGGCGGGCTGATCGTCTACGGTTCGCTAAAGGCGCTCACGGGACTGCGCCTGAATCGCGAAGAAGAATTCAACGGGGCGGATTTGTCGATACATCGGATCACCGCGACGCCGGAGCGCGAACCAACCTGGTAGTTGCGGGCTCGGAGCGGTTCCGGACGCCCGCTTCCGGTTTTGCACGGTCCACGCGGCGCCTGCCCCGGTTGCCAGGCGCTGTTGCGAGCCCGATGCGCAGCGCCCCGCACTTGCGGCTTTCGCAGAGCGTTGGGCCCTTCTTTAGCAAGGGCGGTAACAAAGCAGCACGCTTCCGTTTTCAAACGTCCTCGTCGAAGTCAACTGCAGATCGCACCGGCGGCGAATGCCCTTGCAAAAGGAGGTTCCCTCGCCTAGCAGCACCGGATCGACCATGATCCGGTACTCGTCGATCAGCCCCTCTTCGGCAAACTGCGCAACGACGCTGCCGCTGCCTAACACCGTCATGTCCTTGCCGGGCGTACGCTTGAGCGCGCGCATCTCCTCGATGATGTTTTGCTGGCACAGCCGGGTGTTGTTCCACTCGACGTCATGCAAGGTCTTCGAGAAAACGATTTTCTCCGCAGCGTTCATCGCCCGCGCAACCGTGGGATCGTTTTGCATCGCCTGCGGGCTTGGCCAGTAACCCGCCATGAGCTCGTAGGTCCGACGGCCAAAAAGCAGCACGCCGCCCAAGCCGAGGCTCTGCGCCGCAAATTCGTTTTGTTCGGCGTCGTGACGGTGCCAGCCGATGTCGTGCCCTGGTCCTTCGAAATAGCCATCGAGCGTCAGGAAGTTGAAAACCCGGATCTTTCTCATCTCTGCTCCCGTCGCGAGTGCTCGGCGAAAAATCGGCTGCGGCGCGCTGCCGGCCTGGCGCGAAAGCTCCCCGGGGCGCATCGCCGTGGAGCGACCGCACCCGCCCACGCCCACGTGCCTGCACGATGCGAGGCACTCTCGCGTGCTCTTTCGTCGTTTAGCCGTGGCCCTTGGGATAGCCCACGGTTTGCGAGAGCAAGACCTGCTGGTCGTGCGTGAGCCCCAGGGCATCGGCGATTGCCGAGCGATCGATCCACGCGCGCAGCACTGTGGCCAAACCATTGCTCGCCGCAAAGAGGTAAACATTTTGCGCGATCGCGCCGGCCGCCACCGACGCGTAGCTCTCGCGTTGACGCACCGGAACCAGAGTCATGCGCGCCTGGTCCGCCACATACACCAGGTCGAGGGGCGCCTCGTCCACGAAGTCCTGGTACCCCGTCACGCGCCGAATGTCGCTCGCGGCGACCAGCCCCAACCGGTGCTCGTGCGCGTCATAGCGATAGGCGCCCGAAGGCAGCGCCACCACGACGTCGATCTCCTGGGCGTTTAGCGCCGAGGGCGCGGTGCGGCCCCCGTCGGGCCGGTTGCATCCGTAGGCGGCCCACAGCAGCGAGGAGAGTAGCGGCAGGGGCAGCGGCTCCGAAGCGAACTCCCGCGAGGATTGACGGCGCCGCAACGCCTGCATCAAGGCGATGCCGCCTTCGAGATCGGGCGCAGGCAACGCCATCGTATCGGGCGCAGCCCCCTTGGCCGGTCCGGGGCGCAGTTTGCCCATGGCGCCCAGCGCGAGCTTTGTCAGCGTCTGCATTGTCCGTCCTGGTCTTTGTCCTCTGAGAAAACATGCAAAGCGGCAACGCCCGCGGCGGGCTCGGCGCCTTGGGCGCAGGCGTTGGCACCCGATTGGCCGAGCGGCGCCGATCTGTTTACGATAGCAGCTGCAAGTAACCCGGAGGAGAGAAAAGATGGCCGACAGCCCCACGCAATACATCCTCGATGCCAAGCGCATGCCCACCCACTGGTACAACATTGCGGCGGACCTTCCCGTGCCTCCGCCGCCGGTGCTGCACCCGGGCACTCTCAAACCGATCGGCCCGGCCGACCTGGCCCCGCTCTTTCCAATGGACCTGATTGCGCAGGAGGTCACTACGGAGCGGCAGGTCCCCATTCCCGAGCCAGTGCGCGAAGTCTTTCGCCTCTGGCGCCCGTCGCCGCTGTTTCGTGCGCACCGCTTGGAAAAGGCGCTGGGCACCTGCGCCAAGATCTACTACAAGTACGAGGGCGTCTCGCCCGCGGGAAGCCACAAGCCCAACACCGCAGTGCCGCAGGCTTGGTACAACGCGCAGGCGGGAATCAAGAAACTCACGACCGAAACGGGCGCCGGACAGTGGGGCTCGGCACTGGCTTTTGCCGGAGCATTATTTGGGGTCGACGTGAGCGTGTTCCAGGTGCGGGTGTCCTACGACCAAAAGCCCTATCGTCGAGCGCTCATGGAAACCTACGGCGCGCGCTGTATCGCCAGTCCGTCGATGGAAACAAACGTCGGCCGCGCAATCTTGGCCAAGCGCCCGGAGCATCCCGGCTCGCTGGGAATTGCCATCAGCGAGGCCGTCGAGGTGGCGGCCACGCACGATGACACCAAGTATGCGCTGGGTTCCGTTCTCAACCACGTCTTGCTGCACCAGACCATCATCGGGCAGGAGGCCATGCTGCAGCTGGAGATGGCCGGAGACGATCCCGACGTCATTGTCGGCTGCACCGGTGGCGGCAGCAATTTCTCGGGGCTTGCGTTTCCGTTCCTGGGCCAGCAATTGCGCGGCGGCAAGAAGCGACGCGTCATCGCGGTGGAACCGGCCGCCTGCCCTTCGCTCACCCGTGGCAAATACGCCTACGATTTCGGAGACACGGCGCACTTGACGCCGCTAGCCAAGATGCACACCTTGGGCAGCACCTTCACGCCGCCGGGCTTTCATGCCGGCGGCCTGCGCTATCACGGAATGGCGCCGCTCGTGAGCCTGCTCAAAGATCAAAGACTCATCGAGGCGGTTGCCTACCACCAGGTCGCGTGCTTCGAGGCCGGAGTGCTGTTCGCCCGCAACGAAGGGATCGTTCCGGCGCCCGAGGCCAATCACGCGGTCAAGGGCGCGATCGTCGAGGCACTGCGCTGCAAGGCCGAAGGCAAGAGGGAGGTGATTTTGTTTAACCTCTGCGGCCACGGTCACTTCGACATGAGCGCCTACAGCACCTACTTTGCGGGGCAACTCTCCGACCAGTCCTACGACGAGAAGGAGCTCGCAATGGCGCTCGCCGGACTGCCTTCCGTTCCTGCTTGACCTTCGTCTGCTGATCAAGCGCCTGCGGCGGCCGGGCGCAATACGCCCGGCCGCCCGGCGCGCGGGCCGGCCCACGGCGCCGAGGAGCGCATGATCGCGGTCGCGCACCCCCATGGGCGAGCGCTCGCTTCGCCTTTGCGCGCACCGCCAAGCTGCCCCGGGGCGGGTCGAGACCCGCGCCGTCTTCGGCCACATGGGCGATGCGCCCGGCGCGGTCAGGCCACCGCCCTTTCGGTCAACGTGGCTTCGCGCTCAAACCGCGCCCGATGCGCTGCGAAGTCCGCCAGCTCCGGCATCAGCCCGCAGTCGCGAATAAAGTGCTCGAGCAGCGTCGTTTGCGTCTCGCTGCTCCAGCCCTGCTCGATGCAGGTCGCCGCCCACCGACGCTCGGCCCGTACGACTTCCAGATCCGTCTTTGCTCGAGCACATCGCAACAGCCGCGCACGAGGCCAATAGAGCGTCTTGTCGTCGACGAGCACCACGTAGGACTCATGGTCGCGCACGGGCAGCTGCTCCGAGCCTCGGAACAGCGGCCGGAACAAGACGCGATCCGGTTGTCTGCCAGGGGCGATCACCGCGACAACATTGCCGCTACGCGTATGCGCGCGGCCCGCTACCCTTTGCGTCCATTGCACACTGTCGTTTAGACGAAGCTTCATTGGATGTTTAGCACGCTAGCAAGTTGTCAGGACACGCACCGTCGATTCGTTCAAAAAAAACTCTCCTCGAAACACCATCTCGTGCATCTTCGATCAAACGAAATCAGGGGAGCGAATCTCGGTGCGCGGATGCGCAATCACGAGGGTCAAGCGGCGGAAAGGCACTTCGATTGCAAACCGCGCGTTCAACCTCTTCGGAACGCCAAGGCTATTCTCACTCGAATCGCTCGTCAAACGTTTCGCACAAAAAATCGCATCGCATCAGGCAAAGCAGCGAGCGCCACTTTTGCGAGCGACCTCGCACGCGACCACCCATGTCCTTGAGCATCAAGGAATTTGCGTGTGCTCACGCATCGGCGCGCGCGGTTGTCCACAAAGTTTTCAACAGCCCGTGTGGATAAGGACTCGCGCGCAGCGATCGATTCGGATTGCAGTCTTGCCGGAAAATTTTGTGGCAAATTGTGCAAAAGTGTCATATACAAATCCCCCGATTCACCTGTGTGCCCGCGCGGGCAACACCACTCTTGCGCTCTGCAGGCAAGAGCGCAGGTCGCGCCACGGCGACGTGGGCCGCGTACGCGAGGCGGCGCCCGCAGCGGCGACACCGAATCTCGCGCGCGCGCGGCTTTCCGCCGGCAAAGCGGCACGCTCGGGACTCGCAACGATCAGTCGCGAGACTCGGCGGAAACAAAGTGCGTGACCGTGGGCTCGCCCGACATGTGAAAACGGTGCACGGCACTTTGCAGCATGCGATCGGCATTGGTCACGCGCTGGTGCTGGCGCAAGTGCTCGAGCCACGATTCGACGAGAAAGGTCTCGAGAAACCGGCCCTCCTGCGCCGTGTCTTCGAAAATTCCCCACGCGTAGGCGCCGTCGCGGCGCCGCTGGTGCGCGAGTTTCTGCGTCGCCGCCAGAAAGGCCTGTCGGTTCGCCGGGTCGATGCGGTACTCGACTGTGACCAGAACCGGCCCCTGGTCGTCTTGCAGCGCATGCGAGAGCACGGGCGTGGGCCAATGCATGGACGGGGTCAGATCAACGCCTGCGCCAGTTTGCAGCTTCCAGCGCCACGTCAGAGGGATTGCGAGCACGGCACCCGTTGCCGCAAGAAAATGCGCCGCGCGCAAACCCGCAACGGCGGCCACCTGTCCCCAGACCACGCTGCCCAGCGCCATGGCGCCGAAGAACACCGTAGCGAATATCGCCAGACCACGCCCGCGCACCCAGTCGGGCAGCGCGACTTGCGCCGAGACGTTCAGGCTCGCCAACACCGCGATCCAGGACACTCCGGCCACCGCGCTCGCGGCGAGGCCTGTGTACGGATCGCGCGCCAGACCGAAGAGCAGCAGCACCGCGGCGGTGCTCAGCGTGCCGGCGGCAACGAGCCCATCGGCACCGAGTCTCGCCTTGAGCCAAGGCAGCGCAAAGGCGCCCCCCACGGCGCCCGCACCGATGGCGCCGAGCAAGGTTCCGTAGAGCTCGGGGCCCGAGGCAATCTGGTTGCGCGCAACCAAGGGCAGAAGCGCCCAATAGGCGCTGGCAAAGAAAAAAAATCCTACCGCGCGGGCCAGCGTGGCACCCAAATGCCGGTTGTGCCGGGCGTGCCGAAATCCGGTTCGAATGGCGGCAGCGAAGCGTTCGGCCGGAAGCCGCTGCTCGGGCCTGCGCGGAGCGCGCCACCACAGGAGGGCCGCGACGATCCCGAGGTTGCTCACGGCGTTGACCCAGAATGGAGTAGCGATTCCCGCCGCCGCGATGATCACGCCGCCCAGGGCCGGCCCAACGGCGCGGCTTACGTTTATGCCCACACTGTTGGCCGCCACCGCGGGGGCCAGATGCTGGCGGGTCACGAGCTGCGGCACGATCGATTGCCAGGCCGGTGCCGTCAGCGCCGCGGCCGCGCCCAGCAAGAAAGTGAAGAACAACAAGATGCGCGGCGTGACCAGGCCCATAGAGACGATGGCCGCAATGATCGCGCACACTACCGTGGTGGCCAGCTCCGCAAGAAAAAGAAAGCGTCGCTTGTCAACGATGTCGGCAAGTGCGCCGGCCGGCACCGCAAAGACAAACACCGGCAAGGTCGAGGCCACTTGCACCAGAGCGACGACCAAGGGATCGGCGTTGAGGCTCGTCATGAGCCAGCTCGAAGCCGCGTTGTACATCCAGGTGCCCACGTTGGAGACCACCGTCGCGATCCAGATCACCGTAAAGGCCGTGGAGCGAAAGGGTGACCAGCCCGAGGCGACGGCCGCCGCAGCGGTGTCCCTACCCCGCTGAGTCTCTTCACGGGAAGATGGCATGAGCGCTCGATCAACGTGTGCTGCTGACGGGCAGCATATCGCCCTCTGCGCAAGGGCGGCGTGACGAAAGCCCGCAAAACGGGCAGGAGGCGGCGCGCAACGCCACCCACGGGCGCACCGATGACCCATAATTCGGCCTCTGTCCCGCGCCGCCCCGCTATGAATCCTCCGGAACGCTCGATGCCGACTGGCGAGCACGTGCTGCAGGTCGACGGGCTATGCAAGTGGTATGCGAACAAGGCCGCCGTCCAGGACGTCGGCTTTGCGGTTCGGCGCGGGGAGATCGTCGGGCTGCTTGGGCCCAACGGGGCGGGCAAGACGACCACGATCAACATGATCCTGGGGGTGCTCGAGCCCGACGCCGGCGCAATTCGCATTGCAGGCATCGACGTTGCGCGGCGGCGCTCCGAGGCTCTGGCCAAATGCAACTTTGCAGCCGTCTACGCGGCGCTGCCCGGTAACCTGACCGTGGTGCAGAACTTGCGCGTCTTCGGTCTGATATACGCGGTTGCCGCGCTGTCGGAACGCATCGAAACGCTGCTTCGACAATTCGACCTTGATGCTCTGCGCAACACCAAATGCGGCCTGCTCTCCTCGGGGGAGACGACGCGCGTGAATCTGGCCAAAGCGCTGCTCAACAAACCCGAGTTGCTGCTGCTCGACGAACCGACCGCGTCCCTGGATCCCTCGAGCGCGCATGACGCGCGGCGCCAGGTGCGGGCGCTTGCAGAAAAAGGAGAATGCGGCATCGTCTGGACGTCGCACAACATGTACGAAGTCGAGGCCGTTTGCGACCGGGTGCTGTTCTTGTCGCGCGGTCGGATCTTGCTCGAAGGCGATCCGCGCCAGCTGCCCGCGCGCCACGGCGTCGGAAACCTCGAGGACTTGTTCCTTCGGATCGCACGCGAACCGCTCTCGGCGCAGCCTCCGGAGCACGCGTGAGACTGCGTCCGATCGCCGGGATCGTCCTGCGTCAGTTCTACCTGTTGCGGGGAAGTCCCGTGCGTGTCATCCCGATGTTCGCGTGGGTCGGCATCGACATCGTCTTGTGGGGCTTCATCACACGCTATCTCAACGCGGTCGGAGGCGGCCGCGTCGATTTTGTTCCCCAACTGCTCGGCGCCGTTTTGTTCTGGGATTTTCTCACGCGCATCCTGCAGGGAGTCACGGTCGCCTTTCTCGAAGACGTGTGGTCGCGAAACTTCCTCAACATTTTCGCCACCCCGCTATCCATCTCGGAGTACGTGACCGGACTGGTGCTCACCGGTATTGGCACAAGCATCCTCGGGCTCATTGTCATGCTGGTGCTTGCCACGGTGGTCTTTGGACTGGCCTTTGTCTCGCTCGGAGTCTCGCTCGCGTATTCCGTGCTGGTTTTGCTGCTTTTTGGCATCGTGCTGGGCATCCTGGGCAGCGCCATGGTGCTGCGTTGGGGACCGACCGCCGAGTGGCTCACCTGGCCAATTCCTGCGCTGCTTGCTCCGTTTGCCGCGGTTTTCTACCCGGTTTCGACGCTCCCATCCTGGATGCAGGCGGTGGCTGCGGTTTTGCCGCCTTCCTACGTGTTCGAAGCCTTGCGCGCGCACCTGGCAGGGCAAAACCCCTCGGCAGCCGCACTGCTGGGCGCGACCGGCCTCACGCTGCTATACCTGCTGCTTGGCGCTTTCACCTTCTCGCGGGTATTTCGCCACGTTGTACGTAGCGGATTGCTCGCGCGCTATTCGGCCGAGAGCACTGGCTAAGCACGGCAAAGCAGGCCCCTCCAGGCAGCTGCCGCCGGCATACCTAGGCCAAGCGCTCTCGGCCCCGGGCGCGGACCGTCCTGCCTGCCGCGAGGCCGCGTCACTGCGCCGCCGGTCTGGGTTGGCCGCGCCAGACCACGGCGCCCGGCGCGGTGCCCGCAAGATGCGCCGTTCGGCTGCGGTGATCAAAAGTCAGCCAGTCGCAGGGCGCCGTTGGTCCGCCGCGGCGCCACTCGATCACGCACACATCCTTCCAGTACAGACCTTGGGACCGTTTTTCGGTGGGCTCGAAGCCCAACACGGCCCAACCCTCGACGAGCATGCGCGCCTGCTTTGGATCCATCGCCCCGTCGCGAAACAGGTGCTCGTCGTACCAGACACGGCGGCCCAGCAAGGAGGCGTAGTCGACCCGGCACTGTTCCCAGCCGCCCGGGTAAGACTCGCGAATCCGCGCAATCGGCACCACTATGTCGATGAATTCAAGGGCAATGGCCACAGCGCGGGGGTCGAATTCTTCTCAGAGTAGGGACATTATCCGTGCGCTACCGCGGATGCAAGCGTGCGTAACACCCCCGCGGGCCGATTCCACTGCGACCACACCCCCGTTCGGCATGCAAAAAGTCCGCGCGCCCAGTCGGGATACCGGTACGGCCAGAGGGGTCGCCAACGGGTGAAGCCACGCCAGCTCTTGCCCCGCGCGTTGCCCGAATGTTGCCCGCTTGTGCCGCGCTTCGCGCCCATCGGGTGCGCCTG
>DASPPB010000030.1:0-12347 GCA_035625725.1 Burkholderiaceae bacterium | reverse complement strand
GTCGATGGCGAGCGGCGTCGTGGCGATGGGTGCCGAAGAAATGCTCGAAACGCTGCCGCTCGTTTCGAGCTCCGCGCGCGGGGCTTCAACGACGACGGTGGGCAGCGTCGCGGGAGCTTCCGTCTCCTGCGCAAAGCTGGGCGCGCCGGGCGTTGCCAGGGCCGCGGCCACAAGGGCGGCGCGCAAGCCCCGGAGACGGCGGGCAGGCGCGCGCGCCATGGCCCAGGGGTCGGTGCCGCGTAAATGCGGATGGATTGCCATCGAGTGCCTCCGCGCAACGATGGCAGGGAGTTGCGCGGCCGCTCGCACTGCGATGGTGGGGGACGACTGACCCCCGAAACAGGAGCGGGCATTCGCTTCCCTGCGCAAGAGTTAACTTGATCAGGTTCCAAGGGTCTTTCTCACCCGTCCGCTGCCAGCGCCGAAATCTTCCTTGTGATTCCGGTGCCCGGCAGCAGACCGCGAACGCGTCGCGGATTTGTGCGGGACCCCTAGCGTTTTAGTGCAACGAAAGTATACGCCGCCTAGCGTGGTGGAACGTAGCCCGCGGGAGTGTCGCCTCCCGCACCGAAGAAATATTCCTCCATCTGCGTGCGCAGGTACTCGCGCGCGCGCGCGTCGGCGAGGTTCAGGCGGTTTTCATTGACCAGCATGGTTTGGTGGCGCTGCCACTGCTGCCAGGCTTCTTTGGAGACGTTCTCGAAGATCCGCTTTCCGATCGCGCCGGGTACGGGCGGAAAATCCAGCCCTTCGGACTCGCGTCCGAGCTTGATGCAATGGACCATGCGTGCCATGAATTGACCTCTCCAATGCTCTGCGATGCGATCAAAGCGTCTTGATCAGGATCTGCGAGCGCCGCTGCCAGTTGTACAGGCCCTGGCGCTTGGCTGGCAAATCGTCGATCGTCGCGACGGTAAACCCGCGCTTGAGAAACCAGTGCATGGTGCGGGTCGTGAGCACGAACAGCCGCTTCAGACCCAGCGCGCGGGCACGGCTCTCGATGCGCCGAAGCAGCCGCTCGCCATCGCCCAACTCGCGCTCCTCGGGGTGCACCGTCAGGCAAGCCATCTCGCCGATCTGTTCGTTGGGCGAAGCAAAGAGCGCCGCGCAGCCGAAGATCACGCCGTCGTGCTCGAGCACCGAGAACTGGCCAATCTCGCGCTCGATGAACTCGCGCGGCCGCTTGACCAGGGTGCCGTCGTCCTCCAGGGGCGCGATCAGGCGCAAGATGCCGCCCAGGTCATCGGCGGTTGCCTCGCGCAGCGATTCCAGGTCGCTGGGCGTGAGCATCGTGCCCACGCCGCTGTGCGTGAACAAGTCCACGAGCAGGGCCCCGTCGAGCTGGGCCGGGATCAAGTGGGCACGAGAAACGCCGCCGCGAATGGCCTTGAGCAGGTACGCGAGCTCCCCCTCGCAGTCCGGATCGATCTCTTTGGCCGCGATCATGCGCTCGGCATCGGCCACCGAGAGCTCCGAATGCAGCTCCCCGTTGCGACTCTGCACGCCGTGCGTGTCGCTTAACAGGATGAATTTGTCCGCCTTCAGGGCCACCGCCGCGCTGGCCGCGACGTCTTGCATGGTCATGTTGAATGCCTCGCCCGTGGGCGAAAACCCCAGCGGCGGCAGCAGCACGAGCGAGCCGTTGTCCAGGCTGGCGCGAATCGCCTCCACGTCGATCTTGCGCACGACCCCCGTGTGCAGCAGGTCCACGCCCTCGAGAATGCCCACGGGGCGCGCCACGACGAAGTTGCCGCTGACGATGCGAATGCGGCTGTTGGCCATCGGCGTGTTGGGCAGCCCCTGGGAGAAGGCGGCCTCGATGCCCAGGCGTATGCCGCCCGCGGCCTCCTTGACGCACTCGAGCGACTCGGCGTCGGTGATGCGCAAAGGTCCGGCAAAGCGCGCCGGCACCTGCCGCAGCGCGAGCAGTCGCTGCACCTGGGGGCGCGAACCGTGCACCAGCACCAGGCGGATACCCATTGCCTGGAGCAAGGACAGATCGTGCACGAGCGCGTTGAGCCGGCCGTCTTCGATCAGTTCGCCGCCAAAGCCCACCACAAACGTGCGTCCCCGATGGGCATGAACGTAGGGGGCGACCTCACGCAGCCAGGAGACGAACTGGGCTTGCGAAAGCGAAGGCGCTTCGGTGTCGATCGGGGTACTGTTGTCGTTCATGGGTCGCGGGCGGCCGTCCAAAAGTATACTTCGCGCCCCGGCCCAAACCCTTCACCTGCGCAGCTCGATCGCTTGCCAACCGCCTTTGCCAACCCGGGTGCCGGCTCCCTGGAGCCGTCGATTGCCTTCGACGAGGATCTGCCCATCAGCGCCCGGCGCGCGGAGATCGCGCAAGCGATCGCCTCGCACCAGGTCGTCATCATTTGCGGCGAGACCGGTTCGGGCAAAACGACGCAACTGCCCAAGATCTGCCTTGCGCTGGGCCGCGGCAAGCCTCGCCTGATCGGGCACACCCAGCCGCGGCGCATTGCGGCCTCGAGTGTCGCGCGACGCATCGCCCAGGAGCTGCAAACCCCCCTGGGTGAGTTGGTCGGCTTCAAGGTGCGCTTTTCCGACCAGACCCGCCCCGGCGCCCGCATCAAGCTCATGACCGACGGGATCCTCCTCGCGGAGACGCATTCGGACCCCAAGCTTCTCGCCTACGACACGATCATCGTCGACGAGGCGCACGAGCGCAGCCTGAACATCGATTTTTTGCTGGGCTACCTGCGCCAGTTGCTGCCGCGCCGGCCGGACCTCAAGCTGATCGTGACCTCGGCCACGATCGATGCGGAGCGCTTCGCGCAGCATCTGGGAGCCCCTGGCTCCCCGGCGCCCGTGCTGCAGGTATCCGGGCGGCTGTTCGATGTGCAGATCCGCTACCGGCCCTACGAGGACGCCGAATCGGCGCCCGCGCGCGCCTCCGGCTCGGGCGCGCCCGAGGCGCCGAAGGAACCCAAGACGCTGGCGCAGGCCATTTTGGATGCGGTCGATGAGCTGGTCGGCCTTGGGCGCGGCGACGTTCTCGTGTTTTTGCCCGGCGAGCGCGAGATCCGCGAGGTGGCCGAGGCTTTGCGCAAGCATCACCCGCCGGCCACCGAAATTCTGCCGCTCTTCGCCCGCCTGTCGACGAGCGATCAGGAGCGGGTCTTCCGCCCGCCGGCGGGGCGGCGCATCGTGCTGGCGACCAATATTGCCGAGACCTCGCTCACCGTCCCCGGCATCCGCTTCGTTGTCGATTCGGGGCTGGCGCGCGTCAAGCGCTACAGCTATCGCAACAAGGTCGAGCAGCTGCGCGTCGAGCCCATTTCGCGCGCTGCCGCCAACCAGCGTGCAGGCCGCTGCGGTCGCCTCGCCGCGGGCGTGTGCATCCGCCTGTATGCGGAGGCCGACTGGGCCAAGCGGCCGGCGTTTAGCGACCCGGAGGTGCTGCGCTCGTCGCTGGCCGCGGTCATTTTGCGCATGGGCGCCCACGGGCTGGGCGATCCCGAGCAGTTTCCCTTCCTCGACGCGCCGCCGCCGCGGGCCATCGCCGATGGCTATCAGCTGCTTGCCGAACTGGGCGCGGTCGACGAGAAGCGCGAACTCACCGACATCGGGCGCGATCTGGCGCAATTGCCGGTCGACCCCCGCATAGGGCGCATCTTGCTTGCCGCGCGCGAGCAGCACTGTCTGCACGAGGCGCTCATCATCGCCGCGGCCCTCTCCGTGCAGGACCCGCGCGAGCGTCCCCTCGAGATGCAGCAGGCCGCCGACCAGGCCCACCGGCGCTATGCCGACGAGCGTTCGGATTTCCTCACCTTCGTGCGCCTCTGGACCGATCTGCAGCAGCGCGTCGAGCACAAGAAGTCCAACCGCCGCCTGGCCGAGGAGCTGCGCCGGGATTTCATCAACGGCCGGCGGCTGCGTGAGTGGAACGACGTGCATGCGCAGCTGCACCAGATCGTGGCCGAGCAGGGCTGGCGCGTGAACGCCTCCGCGGCGACCTACGAGCAGGTGCACCGGGCGCTGCTCTCGGGCCTGCTGGGCAACGTGGGCTGCAAGGCCTCGGAGACGGATTCGACCGAGCGGCGTGCGGCGCCTTTTCTGGGTGCGCGGGGCATTCGCTTTCAGCTCTGGCCGGGTTCGGTGCGCGCGCGCAAGACCGCGCGCTGGGTGGTCGCGGCCGAGCTCGTGGAGACCTCCCGCGTCTTTGCGCGCACGGTGGCCGAGGTCGATCCGAAGTGGATCGAGCAGGTGGGTGCGCACCTGCTCAAAAAGTCCTATAGCGACCCCCACTGGGAAAAGCGCACTGCGCAAGCGGTCGCATTCGAGCGCGCAACGCTCTACGGGTTGTCCGTGTATGCGCAGCGGCGCGTGGCCTACGGCCCGATCGACGCGCGGCACGCGCGGCAGATCTTTTTGCGCGAGGCCCTGGTGGCCGGCCAGTGGGAGTCGCGCGCCGCGTTTTTCTTGCACAACCAAAAGCTACTGGAGCAGATCCGCGAACTCGAGCACCGAACGCGCCGCCCCGACGTACTCGTCGACGAGGAACAGATATTCCAGTTCTACGACCAGCGGGTGCCCGCCGACGTCTACGACGGCTCGAGCTTTGAGCGCTGGCGGATGCAAGCCGAGCGCGAAGATGCGCGACTGCTGTTTCTCTCGCGCGAGGAACTCATGCGCCACGAGGCCGCGGGGGCGGGCACGCAGCTCTTTCCCAAGAGCCTCACGATGCGCGGCGTTGCAATGGCGCTTTCCTACCACTTCGAACCGGGGGCGGCGCGCGACGGGGTAACGCTCACCGTGCCGCTATTTGCGCTCAATCAGGTCGACGCAACGCGCTGCGAGTGGCTCGTCGCCGGCATGCTCAAGGAAAAGGTGCTGCAGCTGCTCAAGTCCCTGCCGCAGAAACTGCGCCGGGCCTGTGTGCCGCTGCCCGCCTACGCGGCCGCGTTCCTGGAGCGCCACCCCGACGTGCCCGAGGCTCCCGCCGTCGGGCTCGTGCAGGCGCTCGTCGCCGATTTGCGCGAGCACGCTTCGGTGGTTTGCGCGCCCGGCGATTTTCGGCTCGAAACGCTGCCCGCGCATCTCGTCATGAATTTCAAGGTCGTCGACGAAGCGGGCCGGCAACTGGAGATGGGACGAAATCTCGCGGCCCTGCGTTCGGAGCTTGGCGCGCGGGTGCAAAGCAGCTTTCGCGAGATCGCCGCGAGCGCCTCCCAAGAGCCGGCAGGAGCGAGCGCTGCCATCACCGATTGGGACTTCGGTGTGCTTTCGCATACGCAGCAGATCCACCGCGGCGGCCAGGCTCTGACGGGCCACCCGGCGCTGGTGGACCAGGGCACGCACTGCACGCTGGAGGTCTTCGACGACCCGCAGGCTGCGCACGAGGCGCATCGCCTGGGACTGCGCCGCTTGTTTCAATTGCAACTAAGAGCCCAGCTGCAGAGCCTGGAGAAGTCCCTCTCGTCGCTGGCAGCCGTGCAGATGCGGGCGATGGGCGTAGCGGCCATGCAGCGCCTGGAGCCGCTCTCCGCGCAAGTCGCCACGGCGGCGCTCGATCGCGTGTGCTTGAGCGAACCCTGGCCCGCGGATCGCGCGCAGTTTCTCGCGCGCAGGGACGAGGCGCGCGGGCGGCTCACTTTGATCGCGCAGGAGCTCGCCCGACTGGCCGAACAGGTGGTCGATGAAGCCGTAGGCGTGCAGCGCAAGCTCGCAACACTGCGCGGCGCCGAGGCCGCACGCGCGGACATCGAACAGCAGCTCGCCCGCCTGTTAGGGCGTCGCTTCGTGGTCGATACGCCGCCGCAGGCCTTGACGCAGCTGCCGCGATACCTCAAGGCGGTCGTGCTGCGCCTGGAGAAGCTGCACGCCGATCCGCACCGCGATCAGGCGCGCATGCGAGAGCTAATGCCCTTGCAGGCGCGCTGGCTGCGGGAGTTGGCGGCGCGCAAAGGTGTGAGCGATGCGCGCCTGGAGGAATTTGGCTGGCTGCTCGAGGAGCTGCGCGTATCGCTCTTCGCCCAGGAACTGCGCACGAGCGTACCCGTGAGCGTCAAGCGCCTGGAGAAGGTCTGGGCGAGCCTGGGTCCGTAGGCGCGCTACGCCGTCGTATTGACGAGCGATCCGGTCTGCCCGCCCGAGGAGACGCCGGACGAGGAGCTGCCGCCCAAGTCCGAGACCAGGTTTTGCAGGAACGAAAGCAAGGTGGGCGCCGAGCCCCCGGCGCTGCTCGCCGAGGGGTTTAGGGCTCCTACGAGCGCTTGAAAGTCCTGCTGCAGCCGCGACAGCGAGCTGCCAGCCGCAGTCGTCGGCGTGCCGTTCGCGCCGGAACTCACAGCGCTTGCAGCCGTGCTCGCCACCCCGGTCGTGGCCGCGCTACTACTGGACCCCGAGTCGGCCGAGCCCGATGAGCCGGTCTGCGTCGAGGCGCCCAGTTGCGAAATGAGGTTTTGCAGCATCTGCACCAGGCCTCCGCCACCGCCATAGGCACCTTGGACGCGGTGATGGTGGTGATGATGATGATGGTGCGAAGTACCCGTTTGGCTCGAGTCGGCCGTTGCCAAATTGGTGTTGGCGGAAGCGTCGCTCGTCGCGGCGCTCGTCGCGGCGCTCGTCGTGGCGCTCGTCGATGTGCTGGCGCTGCTCCCCGTGCTGGTGGCCGCAGTGCCCGTCGTGCTGCCCGCCGAAGTCGTTGTGCCGGAACTCGACGCGACGCTGGCCGCATTCGTGGAATTCGAGGTGCTCACCCCTGCGGCGGCAGCGGTGCCGGTTGTCGCACCGCTCGAGGATGTCGAAGTCGACACGGTTTGGCTTGCAGGCGCAGCGCTGCCACTGGTGCCGAGTGCATCGCCGTTGCCATTGCTCCCCGTGCCGCCTTGCCAGCCCCCGGCGTTGTTCGCGGCGCCGCGCAGCGCGGCAAAGAGATCGTCCAAAAAGGTTTGCATTGCGCTTAGCACCGCAGCCATGGAATTGGCGCCCGAGTCCGACGCCGTGCTACCCGAATTGGGTGCCGACTGCGAAGCGCTTGCGCTGCCGGTGGTTGCGCCCGTCGAGGTGCCCGTCGTCGAGGCAGCCGTGCTGGCGCTGCTCGAAGTGTTGCTCGAGGAGCCCGCGTTTGCAGAGGCACTACCCACGAGCTGTCCCAAGGCCTGGAACAGGGCGCCCATGAAGGACGGAAACCCCTGTGCGCCTTGCGCGCTGCCGCTTCCATCGTTGTCGCCGTCGTTATCTGTGGCCTGGGACGAGCCCGCGGCCGCGCCTTGCGCGCTGGAGTTCGCTTGTGCGCCGCCGCCCTGCTGCAGGTACCACCAATTGTTGGATCCGATCCCGGTCGTGTGCATTTTGTTTGCCCTCGTTCGTGCCAGAGAATCTCGCGCCAGTAACTAAGAAGCGTAAGGCCCCGCCCGCGGCGCGAAGCGTCAAAAAACTGCTCGCTTCCGCGACAAGCAGTTGCCGTTACGGCGCGCTCGGACGCGCTTTGAGTCACGTGTTTGGCGCGTTTGTAACAAACCGTAACACCGTTGGAAATCGCGCCGCAGTCAGGCTTTTTGGGAAATCGAGGACAAAATCTGGCGTGCAATCGCCGCGCAACTCGAGCTCTTGCAAATGCGATTTGCCAAACACGTTGCGCCGGACGGATGATCACGGGCTAGCGCGCAAGGCGTGCGCGGGGAGCCACAACCGACCATCGACGCGGGAGGCGGGCTTGCTGCAATTCGGGCTGTACGTGATTGGCGATGAGATCTTGTCGGGGCGCCGCACCGATCGTCACTTCGCACACGTCATCGGCCTGCTGCGTGATCGCGGACTGTCGCTGGGTTGGGCGCAGTTTCTTCCCGATGATCGCCACGCCCTCGAGCAGGCGTTTCGGCGCAGCCTCGCAACCGAGGACGTGGTCTTTAGCTGCGGGGGAATCGGAGCCACTCCCGATGATCACACGCGCCAGGCGGCGGCCGGCGCATTGAACACCGATCTCGTGGTGCATCCGGGGGCCAAAGAGGAAATCGCGCGCGTTGCCGCCAAGCGCGGCTTTCACGATCTGTCCACTCCCGAAGGCCAGCGCCTGCTGATGATGGGCGAGTTTCCGCGCGACGCCAGGCTCGTGCCCAATCCGTACAACCGCATTCCAGGCTTCGCCGTGCAGCGTCATTACTTTCTGCCGGGCTTTCCGGTCATGGCCTGGCCGATGATCGAGTGGGCGCTCGAGACCGACTACCGGGAGTTTTTTCACAGTGCACCGCAGCTCGAGCGCTCCTTGCTGCTCTTTGCAATGCCCGAATCGGCGGTCGTGCCGCTCATGCAGGACATCGAGGCGCGCTTTGCGGGCGTGCACACCTTCAGCCTCCCGTCGGTCGGCGATGGCAGTGACGGCAGGCCGGCGCGTCGGCACATCGAATTGGGCGTGAAGGGGCCCCCGGGCCTGGCCGCGCAGGCCTACGAATACATGCGCGAGCAGTTGCAGGCCACCGGCGCCCAGATCGAATTGTTGGCGCAAAACGCCTCGACGGACGCCGGGCAGTAACGCTGCAGGCCGCAAGGTCTCGCGCAATCGCGTCGGCGGAAAAGAAGACGAAGATTTGCGTAATCGAACGGGAGGTTTCTTA
This sequence comes from Burkholderiaceae bacterium, assembly GCA_035625725.1. Classification (GTDB taxonomy): domain Bacteria; phylum Pseudomonadota; class Gammaproteobacteria; order Burkholderiales; family Burkholderiaceae_F; genus GJ-E10. Next base: position 3,765 of record DASPPB010000030.1, on the reverse strand, counting down.
TGAAAGACGAGTTGCGGGCAACGCTGATGGCCGACATCGATTACTACCGCAAGAAGGCGGAGTTCTATAAGTCGCGGCGCCTGGTGGAGGCGGCGCATTACGCCAATCAGTTGGCCAAAAATCTGGAATTGGCGTTAACGACACTGCCCAGCGACGACGATCCACAGATCGCGTAAGCGTTCGGCCCGTGCGGCTGTCCCCCACGGGAGGTCTGCGCCCAAGCCGCGCGCCTTGGACCTCGAAGGCGGGCGGCGGGGCCTACTCGTGCCAGGGCCGATTTGCGCCGCGGGCGGGATCGGCGTGAATGCGAGGCAAGGACAAAAAAAAGAGCCTGGTCATGGACCAGGCTCGAAAAGCACCACTTAAGGAGGAGACAGGAGGGTGTCCGGACTTGCGCCCAGACAAGTGGTGCCAAGGAGACGAGAATTCCTCAGGCCGCTTTGCGGCTCTTGCCCTTCGCCACTTCGTTTGCGGCGCTGGCTGCGTTGATCGTGGCCGAAGCGGCAGCGGCAAAATTCGATTCCATCCAGTCGCTGGTCTGACGCGCGGCCTTGGCAGCCGTGTCAAAGGCGGTATTGGCCGCAGCAACTGCGGACTTAAAGAGCGAGACCGCGGGCTCGGAGCCGGTAGGCGAATTCTTGGCGGCAAAATCAACCAGCTCAGCCGCGCGGCGATTGGCTTCGCTCAATTGCGCTTCGAAGATCTTCGTGAGCTCGGCGCCCGTACCGCTGGCAATGCCGTAGATGTTGCGCGAGTAGCCAATGGCCTTTTCGAGTCCCGGCTGGCTCAAGCCGTTGGCAAGTGCAAAAAACTCCTGCACGTCGCGCGCACCGAGCAGCGTCTGACCCGATTCGGACGAATCGTGAAACGCGGCCTTTACGGCGGTGAGGTTCAAATTGACAAGCCTTTCCGTTGCATCAAACAGGGTCTGCGTAAGCGCATTCCACGCATCGAGTTGACCCTTTTGCAGTTCCATCAATTCCGTAATCGTCGTAGCCATCGTTTCTCCTAGGAAGTCGCACGTAACATGTCCGGGTTGCCGGCGGCCAGGCCGCCGGCCCATGCGCGCGTCGACTACTGAGTGTTGTTTTTGGCCGTACGCGAACAGGGACGTAGTTTATGCTGCTTCGCACAAAAGTCAAGCGCAGGCGAACCGGAATCGGCCACGCGGTTGCCTTTGGGATTTATAAAAGATTAATAAAAATCAATAAATTGAATGAACCATGGAACTTTGGCTATGAATCGCAAACAAGGGATGCGGCGGCGCAAAAATGCGAATCGTTCTGCGCGCCGCTCTAAGGGATTGAGCCGATGAGCGAAACCGACCGAAACGCCCCTGGGCCCGCCTCCGTGGTGGATGCCGCAATCACCTCGCGACGCGCGGTTCGCGCCTTCCTGCCCGATCCGGTTCCCCGAGAGGTGCTCGAGGAAATTTTTCGCGTTGCCAGCCGCGCGCCCAGCGGAACCAACACGCAGCCCTGGAACGTGCACGTGCTCACGGGTGCGGCGCTCAAGGGCCTCACCGCGGCAATCCTGACCATTTACGAAGACCCGCAACAGCTCGCGCAGCATCACGACGAGTACTCGTACTACCCGCAAAAGTGGGTCGAGCCCTACGCGGGCAGGCGCCGCAAGATCGGAATGGATTTGTACGGTCTGCTTGGCATCGGTAAAACCGACACCGAGAAGATGCGCGCGCAGTGGGCGCGGAACTATCGCTTCTTCGACGCACCGGTGGGGTTGATTTTTTCCATCGACCGCTCGCTCGCGCAAGGCAGCTGGCTCGACTACGGCATGTTTCTGGAAAACGTCATGATCGCCGCGCGTGCCCGCGGACTCGACACCTGTCCGCAGGCCGCGTTCATCCAGTTCCACCAGGTCATTCGTGCACAGCTTGGGATCAGTGCCGAGCGCACGATCGTCTGCGGCATGTCGCTGGGACGCGCGGACATGAGCCGACCCGAATGTTCACTCGTTACCGAGCGCCAGCCGATCGAAAATTTCGTTCACTTCGTGGGCGCGTAGCCGCTTTGCCCTTCGCAGATGCAGTCGGCTTGGGTAGAATGCACGGCATTGTGGCCTGCGCTTAACGGGCGGGGCCGCAGGCCGGTGGCAGCTTTGCGCCCCGCGCCGATTGGGCCATTTGGGCGGCATCGACGGTCCAATCCGGAGTTTTGGGCACGAACCGATTGCCCATACTTCCGCAATGTGGGACGGCGAGAGCCCGCTCCCCGGCGCAACGAGACGATGCCTGCGCAGGCGGTTCGGTTGCGCACGCATTGGCTTGGAGTACGAGTGGATGGTTGCAGTGCTTGGTAGCTTGACTTCGATCCGGAGCCGCTTTCTCGGAATGCTGGGCGCGGTCGCGCTTTTTGCCGCGCCGGCTTTTGCGGCCGCCGAGGAGCCCGAGCAGCAGCAGACCCAGGAGCCCTCCGCGGCAGCGCCCGTTGCGCCGCAGCTGCAGGCCTCCGCGACGTACCCGGGGGTGCGGCGCGCAGCTTCGCTTCGGCCCGGGGCCGATCGGCTGCCCGCAATCAGGTCCGAGTTCGTGCTTGTGGTCGATCAGGACACCAACGAAGTCCTGATGCAGAAAAATCCCGGCGAGATTTCCTCGATCGCTTCGATCACCAAGCTCATGACGGCGATGGTCACGATCGATTTGGAACTGCCCCTGGAAGAGGACCTGCAGGTCTCGCGCGAGGATCGCACGACGGCGGGCTGGACCGGCTCCTCGCTTCGGCCCGGAGTGCGCCTCACCCGCGCCGAGGCGCTGCACTTGGCGCTCATGTCCTCTGAAAACCATGCCGCGCAGATGCTCGGCCGCACCTATCCGGGTGGTGTGGAGGCGCTCGTTGCAGCGATGAACGCCAAGGCGCGCGTCTTGGGGATGAACGATACGAATTTTGTCGATCCGACCGGCCTCTCGCCCCAGAACCGTTCGAGTCCTTCCGATTTGGTCTTGCTCGTTAAAGCCGCTTACGAATATCCGCAGATCCGGGAGTTTTCGGTGAGCACCGAATACAATCTGCCGGTCGGAAAGCGCCACGTGCGCTACCAGAACACGAACCGCCTGACCTCGCACGCGGACTGGCAGATCGGTCTGCAAAAGACCGGGTTCAACAACGCCGCGGGGCGCTGTCTCGTGATGCAAGCGGTCATCGAAGGCCGTCGCGTCGTGATGATCTTGCTCGATTCCATCGGCCGGTACTCGCGCTTTGCCGACGCGCAGCGCATCCACGACTGGTTGATCGCGCGCGCAAGCGCCGAAAAAGCCGCGGCGCTCGATTAATCGCCCGTGCCCCGGCGGGGCGGGCCCGTGGTGCGTTAGCGCGCGGCCGCAACCGCGGCCGGCTTGCCCGCAAAACCCAGGCTCGTCGAGATCCGCGCGGCAGTGGCCGTCAGATCCTCGATCCACGCGTCTTGCATGCGTTCGGAAGGCGCCGAGAGCGAGAGCCCGGCCACGATCATTCCCGAGTCGTCGCGGATTGCCGCGGCGATGCATCGGACGCCGGGCTCGAGTTCCTCGTTATCGCGCGCGAAGCCGCGCGCACGCACCTGCGCGAGTTCGCGCTCCAGGCGTGCGGGGTCGGTGATGCTGTTGCGCGTGTGGCCCGCCAGGCCCGTGCGCGTCGCGTAGGCGCGCACCAGCCGCGGATCGTCATAGGCCAAAAAGAGCTTCCCGCTCGATGTCAGGTGCAATGCGGCGCGCCCGCCGATCGCCCGCACGACCTGCATTCCGGAGCGCTCGCTGTAGGAGCGCTCGAT
>DASPPB010000029.1:0-22660 GCA_035625725.1 Burkholderiaceae bacterium | reverse complement strand
CGGTCGGGGCCGACACGCTGTATGGCGACGGCGCCGGCATCCTGATCCAGATCCCGGACGCCTGCTATCGGCAGGAAATGCAGGCGCAGGGCGTCAGGCTGCCGCCGCCGGGCGAGTACGGGGTCGGCACGATCTTCCTGCCGCGCGAGCACGCGTCGCGGCAGGCCTGCGAGCAGGAGCTCGAGCGCAGCGTGCGCGCCGAGGGCCAGGTGGTGCTGGGCTGGCGCGACGTGCCGGTGGACCGCGACATGCCGATGTCGCCGCTGGTGCGGGTGCGCGAGCCGGTGATCCGGCAGATCTTCATCGGCCGCGGCCCCGACGTCATGGTGCCCGACGCGCTCGAGCGCAAGCTGTACGTGATCCGCAAGGCGGCCAGCCACAAGATCCAGGCCCTGCAGCTGCAGCACGGCAAGGAGTACTACGTCGCTTCGATGTCCACGAGGACGATCGTGTACAAGGGCCTGTTGTTGGCCGATCAGGTGGGCCGGTACTACCGCGACCTGGCCGACGAGCGTGTGGTCACGGCCATTGCACTGGTGCACCAGCGTTTTTCGACGAACACCTTCCCCAGCTGGGAGCTGGTGCACCCCTACCGCCTCATTGCGCACAACGGCGAGATCAATACTGTCAAGGGAAACTTCAACTGGATGCGCGCGCGCGAGGGGGTGATGTCCTCGCCAGTGCTGCGCGGCGACCTGCAAAAACTCTATCCGCTCATCTACGAGGGGCAATCGGATACGGCTTGTTTCGACAACGCGCTCGAGCTGCTGGTGATGGCCGGCTATCCATTGGCGCACGCCATGATGATGATGATTCCCGAGGCGTGGGAACAGCACACCTTGATGGACGAGTCGCGCCGCGCTTTCTACGAGTACCACGCCTCGATGATGGAGCCCTGGGACGGCCCCGCGTGCATCGCATTCACCGATGGGGTGCGCATCGGAGCCACGCTCGATCGAAATGGTTTGCGTCCGGCCCGCTACGTGATCACCGACGACGGCATGGTGGTAATGGCCTCGGAGGTCGGGGTGCTGCCCGTGCCCGAATCGAAGATCGTGAAGAAGTGGCGGCTGCAGCCCGGCAAGATGTTTCTGATCGACACGGAGCAGGGACGCATCATCGACGACGCCGAGCTCAAGAGCCAGCTCGCCGCTGCCAAACCGTACCGGGAATGGAACCGGCGCATTCGCATCAAACTGAGCGACCTGCCTGTGCCCGCGCCGCGGCACGACGTGCTGTCGTACGCGGCCGTGCTCGACCGTCAGCAGGCCTTTGGCTACACGCAGGAGGATTTGCGCATTTTGCTTTTGCCGATGGGGCAAGACGGCGAAGAGCCGGTCGGCTCGATGGGCAACGACACGGCTCTGGCCGTGCTCTCGAACAAGAACCGGTCGCTGTACGGCTATTTCAAGCAGCTGTTCGCGCAGGTGACCAATCCCCCGATTGACTCGATCCGCGAGCAGCTGGTCATGTCGTTGGTGAGCTTCGTCGGGCCCAAACCCAACTTGCTTGATATCAACAATATCAATCCGCCCATGCGCCTGGAGGTGTCGCAGCCGGTGCTTGGCACGGAGGACATGCGCAAGATCCGCGGCATTGCCGCGTTTTCCTCGGGCAAGTTCCGCAGCTACGACCTCGATATCTGCTACCCGGTGTCCTGGGGTCGCCAGGGTGTCGAGGCCCGTCTGGCCTCGTTGTGCGCCGAGGCCGTGGACGCCGTGCGCGCGGGCAACAACATTTTGGTGGTTACCGACCGGCGCCTGGACGCGGAGCACGTTGCCATTCCGGCGCTGCTGGCAACGAGCGCCTTGCACCAGCACCTCATCCAAACCGGCCTCAGGACCTCGACCGGGTTGGTGGTCGAAACTGGCTCGGCGCGGGAGGTGCACCATTTTTCGTTGCTCGCGGGCTATGGCGCCGAAGCCATCCACCCGTATCTGGCCATCGAGTCCCTGCGCGAGCTGTTTCGTGATGCACCCAACGGCGTGGATCCGGACAAGGCCGTCCAAAACTACACCAAAGCGATCGGCAAGGGACTGCAAAAGGTCATGTCGAAGATGGGCATCTCGACCTACATGTCCTATTGCGGCGCCCAGATCTTCGAGGCCGTCGGCCTGTCGCGCAGCCTGGTGGATCGGTACTTCCGCGGCACGGCAAGCGCCGTGGGCGGCGTGGGCCTGTTCGACGTGATGGAAGAGGCCGTGCGCATGCACAAGTCGGCCTTCGGCACCGATCCGGTGCTTGTACACATGCTCGATCCGGGCGGCGAGTACCAGTACCGGGTGCGCGGCGAGGAGCACATGTGGACGCCCGATGCGATCGCCAAACTGCAGCACTCCGCCCGGGCCGGCAACTATCAGACTTATAAGCAGTACGCGCAGATCATCAACGATCAGTCGCGGCGACACATGACGCTGCGAGGGCTGTTCGAGTTTCGCCTCGATCCGCGCAAGGCGATTGCGCTCGAAGAAGTTGAGCCCGCCAAAGACATCGTGCGCCGTTTCGCCACCGGCGCCATGTCGCTCGGGAGCATCTCCACCGAGGCTCACACCACGCTGGCCATCGCCATGAACCGCATCGGCGGCAAGAGCAACACCGGCGAGGGCGGCGAGGATGAGCGGCGCTATCGCCAGGAGCTGCGTGGCATCAAGATCCACGACGGCGACACGGTGGCCGGATTGCTGGGCAAGGACGTCGTCGAAGCCGAAATCCCCCTGCGCGAGGGCGATTCGATGCGCTCGCGCATCAAACAAGTGGCGTCCGGACGATTCGGTGTCACCGCCGAGTATCTCGTATCGGCCGATCAGATTCAGATCAAGATGGCGCAAGGCGCCAAGCCGGGCGAAGGCGGACAGTTGCCGGGCCACAAGGTCTCCGAATACATCGCGCGCCTGCGCTATTCCGTGCCGGGCGTCGGTCTGATTTCTCCGCCGCCGCACCACGACATCTACTCGATCGAGGATCTGGCGCAGCTCATACACGACCTGAAAAATGCCAATCCGCTGGCCTCCATTTCGGTGAAGCTGGTCTCGGAAGTCGGCGTGGGCACTGTGGCCGCGGGAGTGGCCAAGGCCAAGGCGGACCATGTGACGATCGCCGGCCACGATGGCGGCACCGGGGCTTCGCCGCTGTCTTCGATCAAACACGCGGGCACCCCCTGGGAAATCGGCCTTGCAGAGACGCAGCAAACGTTGGTCATCAACCGGCTGCGCGGGCGCATCGCGGTGCAAGTCGACGGGCAGATCAAGACGGGGCGCGACGTCGTTATCGGCGCGTTGCTCGGCGCCGACGAATTTGGTTTCGCAACGGCGCCCCTGGTCGCCGAGGGCTGCATCATGATGCGCAAGTGCCATCTCAACACCTGCCCGGTGGGCGTGGCCACGCAGGACCCCGTGTTGCGGCGACGCTTCAAGGGTCAGCCCGAGCACGTCATCAATTTCTTCTTTTTCGTTGCCGAGGAGGCCCGCGAGATCATGGCGCAGCTCGGCGTGCGTCGCTTCGAGGAACTGATCGGGCGCACCGATCTGCTCGACATGCGCCCGGGCGTCGAACACTGGAAGGCCAAGGGGCTGGACTATTCGCGAATCTTCTTCCAGCCCAGCATGCCAGCGAGCGTTGCGCGCTTTAAGTGCGAGACGCAGGATCACGGGCTGGCGCGTGCGCTCGATCACAAACTCATCGAACAAAGCCGTGCGGCGATCGAGCGCGGTGAACGAGTGAGCTTCATTCATCCGATCCGCAACATCCATCGGACGGTCGGCACCATGCTCTCCTCGGAAGTTGCGCGACGCTACGGTCACGCGGGACTGCCGGACGATACGATTCACATCCAGCTGCAGGGGACCGCGGGACAGAGCTTCGGCGCGTTTCTCGCCCGCGGCGTGACGCTTGATCTGGTCGGCGACGCCAACGACTACACCGGCAAGGGCCTCTCCGGTGGACGCATCATCGTGCGCTCGCCCAACGACTTTCGCGGCTTCGGACCCGAGCACATCATCGTGGGCAACACGGTCCTTTACGGGGCAACCGGCGGCGAAGCCTATTTCAACGGGGTTGCCGGCGAGCGCTTTGCAGTTCGTAACTCCGGCGCAGTCGCGGTCGTCGAGGGCACGGGGGATCACGGCTGCGAATATATGACGCGCGGCACGGTCGCGGTGCTCGGCGTTACGGGTCGCAACTTCGCCGCGGGCATGTCCGGAGGCATCGCCTACGTCTATGACGAACGCGGCGACTTTGCCAGCCGCTGCAACACGTCCATGGTCGCCATCGAGCCGGTACTCGGACACAAGGAGCAGCAAGATCGCGTCGATCGTGCGATCTGGCACATGCTCGGCGCCGAGCCGGCAACCGACGAGGCCATTTTGCGCGAGCTGCTCGAGCGGCACTTCCGCTACACCGGCAGCTTCCGCGCCAAGGAAATTCTCGCGGACTGGGAGCGTCAGCGCGCGCGTTTTTGCAAGGTCTTTCCGAACGAGTATCGCCGGGCGCTGCAGCAGCTCTCGCAAGCCGTGCGCATGGTCCCCGATGCGCGTCTGGCCGCGTAAGGCAATACCGTGTACCGATCTCGCGCGCCACGCGCACAACCGTCACGAATATGGGCAAAGTAACCGGATTCTTGGAATACCCCCGGCAGGAGGAAGCCGCTGAGCCGCCGGCGCAGCGCATCCGCCACTGGCACGAGTTCGTTGTTCACCTCGACCCGGAGCAGTCGCGCATCCAGGCGGCGCGCTGCATGGATTGCGGCACTCCGTTTTGCAACAACGGCTGTCCGGTGAACAACATCATCCCGGACTTCAACGACCTCGTGTATCGCCAGCAGTGGTATGAGGCAAACGAGGTGCTGCAGTCGACCAACAATTTCCCCGAGTTCACGGGGCGCGTCTGTCCGGCTCCGTGCGAAGCGGCGTGCACGCTGAACTTCAACGATACCGCTGTCGGCATAAAGTCCATCGAGCACGCCATCATCGATCGCGCCTGGAGCGAAGGATGGGTCTGCGCGCAGGTTCCTGCCCACGCCACGGGCAAGAAGGTGGCGATCGTCGGCAGCGGTCCGGCCGGACTTGCTTGCGCGCAGCAGCTCGCGCGCGCCGGGCATGCCGTGACCGTGTACGAGAAAAACGACCGGCTTGGCGGGCTGCTGCGCTATGGCATACCCGACTTCAAACTGGAAAAAAGTCATATCGATCGGCGCGTCGCGCAGATGCTCGAGGAAGGGGTGGTCTTTCGCACCGGGGTCTTGGTTGCGCCCGAGGACAAGACGGATCTTGGTCCGGTGCTGCGCACCGGAGTGCAGCATGTCACGCCGCAACAGCTCATCGATGAATTCGACGCGATCGTGCTCGCCGGAGGCGCCGAACAGCCGCGCGACCTGGGCGTGCCCGGACGCGATCTCAAGGGAGTGCACTTTGCTCTGGAGTTTCTGACCGCGCAAAATCGCGTCAACTACGGCGAGACGCTCGAAGGGCAGATTCTGGCCAAGGACAAGCACGTGATCGTCATCGGCGGCGGCGATACCGGCTCGGACTGCGTCGGAACGTCCAATCGGCACGAGGCCCGATCGGTCACGCAACTGGAGTTGCTGCCGCAGCCGCCGAACTCCGAAAACAAGGCGATCACGTGGCCCTATTGGCCCCTGCGGCTGCGCACCTCGAGCTCGCACGAGGAAGGCTGCGAGCGTGATTGGGCGGTTACCACGAAGCGGTTTCGTGACGATGGCAAGGGCAACGTCAAGGCACTGGTTTGCGCACGCGTGCAGTGGCAGACGGACCCGGTCACCGGCCAATCGAAGATGGTTGAAGTGCCGGGCTCGGAATTCGAGTTGCCCGCCGACCTCGTATTGCTCGCGATGGGGTTCGTCTCGCCCATCGGCCTGGTGCTCGATGCGTTCGCGGTGGAGAAGGACGCGCGGGCCAACGCGCTGGCCGGCACCGAGGAGGGCGGTGCACGCCCGGCGTACGCCACCTCGCGACCGAAGGTCTTTGCCGCCGGCGATATGCGCCGCGGTCAATCGCTGGTGGTGTGGGCGATCCGCGAGGGGCGCCAGTGCGCGCGCGCGGTCGATGCATTTCTTATGGGTTCTTCGGAATTGCCGCGCTGACTCGGCTTGTGCTCCTGAGGACGTAGCCGCAAAAACAAGGTAACAACGTATTGCGGCGATCGTCGCCGCCGCGCGAGGGCGTGCGCGGATTCCTGTGCGACAATCATCGACAAGAAAAACGGGCGGTTTCGACAACCGCCGCGTACTGTGCGGGAGGAAAATTCCTTGGCGCAAGCGCGCGAAGCAACCGGCGCAACGGGAGGCGACTCCCTCGTCAGCATCCAGGCCGTGACGTTCGGCTACGACAGTCGTGTCGTTCTGTCCGACGTCTCCTTGGATTTTGCGCGCGGCAAGGTCATTGCCATCATGGGCAGTTCGGGCTGCGGTAAGACGACCCTGCTGCGACTGATCGGCGGCGTGATCACGCCGCGGGCCGGACAGATTCTCTTCTCCGGGGTGCCGGTCGACACCGCGGACCGCGCGGCTTTGTACGCGCTGCGCCGGCGCATGGGCATGCTCTTTCAGTTCGGTGCGCTGTTCACCGACTTGAGCGTTTTCGAAAACGTCGCCTATCCGCTGCGCGAGCACACCCAGCTCTCCGAGCAGATGATCCGCGACGTCGTGCTCATGAAGCTCGACGCGGTCGGCTTGCGCGGCGCGGCCGCGCTGCGCATCGCCGCGATCTCGGGAGGCATGGCGCGCCGCGTCGCGCTGGCGCGGGCGATCGCGCTCGATCCGCAGATCATCATGTACGACGAGCCGTTTACAGGGCTCGATCCGATTTCGTTGGGCGTGACCGCGAACTTGATCCGTCACCTCAACGACGCCACCGGTGCAACGTCGCTAATCGTCTCGCACGATGTCGAGGAATGCTTCCGGATCTGCGACTACGCCTACCTGATGTCGGGCGGCCGCGTGGTGGCCCGCGGCACACCGCAGGAGCTGCGTGCGGCCGAAGATCCGGGCGTGCGCCAGTTCATCCGTGGGGAGCCGGACGGTCCGGTCCGATTCCAGTATCCGGCGGCGCCCATCGCGCAGGACCTGGGCGTCGAGGCTTGAGATGAGCGAAGCGCTCGCGGAGCTGGGCCGGCGCGCGCTGGCGGTGCTGGGAATCCTGGGTCACTCGGCGGCGTTTTTCGTCGAGCTCGTGCGCACTGCCCCCCGGAGTCTGCGCCGGCCGTACCTCACCACGGTGCAAGTCCATGCGATCGGCAATCGCTCGCTCATCATCATCGCCGCCTCGGGCATCGCGGTGGGTCTGGTGCTCGCGCTGCAGGGCTACATCACGTTGAGCCGCTACGGCGCGACCGAATCCCTGGGACTGCTCGTGGCCCTGGCGCTGGCGCGCGAGCTCGGCCCGGTGATCACCGCGCTGCTGTACGCGGGCGGAGCCGGAACCTCACTGACCGCGGAGATCGGTCTGATGAAGGCCGGCGAACAGCTCGTGGCGATGGAAATGATGGCGGTCGATCCGCGGATCCGCGTGCTCGCGCCGCGGTTTGTCGCCGGCGTCATCTCGATGCCGCTGCTGGGCGCCATCTTCTCCGCAGTGGGCGTGATGGCCGCCTACGTGGTCGGCGTATGGATGATCGGCATCGATGCGGGCGCGTTTTGGTCGCAAATGCAAGACGGTGTGGACGTCATCAAGGACGTCGGCAACGGTGTTGTCAAGACGATTGTGTTCGGAATCGCAACGACGTTTATCGCGCTCTACATCGGTTATGAGTGCGAGGCGACCCCGGAAGGCGTGGCGCTGGCGACCACGCGCACCGTCGTGGTCTCGTCCCTGTCGGTGCTCTTTCTGGACTTCATCCTGACGGCGCTCATGTTCAGCACGCCCTAACCATCGGGACACCAACGGCGAAGGTTCCACGTATGTCCAAAAAGCAGATCGAAACGCTGGTCGGCCTGTTCGTATTGCTCGGGATGCTGGCAATTTTTTTTCTTGCCCTCAAGGCCGCGAACCTTGCCAGTTTTTCCTTTGACACAACGTATCCGCTCCTGGCCCGCTTCGACAATGTCGGCGGCCTGAAGGTCGGGGCGCCGGTCAAAAGCGCCGGCGTGACGGTGGGACGTGTTGCGTCGATCAGCTTCGACAACAAATCCTTCCAGGGCATGGTAACGCTCCAGATCGACCACGGGTTCCAGTTCCCGACTGACACCTCGGCCAAAATCCTCACGGCCGGGCTGCTGGGTGATCAATACGTCGGCCTGGATCCGGGCGCCGACGAGAAAAATCTGCAGGGCGGTGACACCATCAAAATGACGCAGTCGGCCGTCATCCTTGAAAACCTGATCGGGCAGTTTCTGTACAACAAGGCGGCCGAGGCCCCCGCCAAGGAAGGTTCGGGCCCGAAGTGAAGGCGGCCGACCGCATGGCCAAGCATCTTGGTGCCGCCGCCCTCCTTTGTCTGCTGGCCGGTTGCGCAAGCGTGCCGCCCAACGCCGGCAGCAACCCTGTCGACCCGTTCGAGCGCGTCAACCGGCAGATCTTTGCATTCAACGATGGCTTCGACAGGGCCCTCGCCAAGCCCGCGGCCAAGGGCTATATCGCGGTTGTGCCCAAACCGCTGCGCGAGTGCATCGGCAACTTTTTCGACAATCTGTTTGAGATCACGAACATGATCAACGCGGCGCTGCAGGGCAAGGGCAAATCCGCGGGCACCGCGGTCGGTCGCTTCTTGATAAATTCGACCGTCGGGATGGCCGGTTGCATCGACGTGGCATCGCGAGCGGGCCTGGAGCGCGACAAACAGTTCTTTGCCCTGACGATGGGCACGTGGGGAATTCCCTCGGGCCCCTACCTCGTACTGCCGATCATCGGGCCGAGCAGCGTGCGCGATGCCATTGGCGAAGTCCCGGATTACTTCACGGACCCCATTTCCTACATCCATCCGGTAAAGGATTACTATTTCGTCTATGCGGGGCGTTTTGTCGTGCGGCGCGCGCAGATTCTTGACGCCACGAACCTCATCGAGCAAGCGGCGTTGGACCCGTATCAGTTCGTGCGCGACGCCTATCTGCAGCGCATCCGCAGCAAGATCATGGGCGACGGGGCACCGCCTCCGCCCGTCGAGGAGGATCCGGATAGCCCGGCACCGGCTTCACCAGCGCCGGGCGAGCCTGCAGCACCGGCGCCCGCTCCGTCTGCGGCTCCGCTGCCACGGCAGGAGCCGGCGGCAGGCGAGACGGCGCACTGAAAACCGCAGCAAAGGAGTGACACACATCATGCAACACTGTCTACCAACCGCATTGCGCTTTGTTTTTGCGCGACCGGCCGCGTTTGTGCGCACCCTGGGTGCGATCTTCGCAATGGTTGTGCTGCTTCCGTTGGCGGGACCGCTGGCTGCGGCCGAAGAGGCACCGGATGCAATGATCCTGCGGGTCTCGGGCGACGTCCTGAATGCAATTCGCAACGACAAGGCGATTCGAGGCGGAGATTTCGACCGCGTCCAAAAACTGGTCAACGAACGCATCCTTCCGTACGTGGACTTCGACAAGATGACGCGTCTGTGCGTCGGACGTGCCTGGCGCAGCGCCACCACCGAGCAGCGCGCCGCGCTCACCGATCAATTTCGCACCTTGCTCATTCGCACCTATAGCGGAGCTCTGGCCAAGGTGACGGACCACACGGTGCGCCTGCGGCCCGCGCACGGCCAGGACACCCCCACGGACGTCATCGTGCACACCGACGTCGCACCCTCGGTGGGCGAACCCATAACACTGGACTATCGCCTGGAAAAAACGGCCGACGGCTGGAAGATCTACGATATGAACATTCTGGGCGTCTGGCTGGTGGAAACCTACCGGGGCGAGTTCGGGGAGACAATCGGCCAAAGTGGCGTCGACGGCTTGATCAAGGCGCTGACGCAGAAGAACCAGAAGCTTGCGAGCGCCGGCAAAACCTCCTGAAGGCCGCGCATGAAGCTCGACTTCGAGGCAATCACGAATCAAAACGCCATGCAGGTCGCTGAAGCGGGACGCACGGCGATCCTGGCGGGCGACCGGGTCATCGACTTCGCTGGGGTGCTTCGTTGCGACACGGCGGCGCTCGCGTGCATTCTGGCGTGGATCCGTCTGGCGCGCTCTCGGCGCTGCGAGCTCGAACTCGTCGCGCTTCCCAAAAATCTTCGCAGTCTGGCAAAGCTCTACGGCGTGCAGGCGCTTATCGACGGCGCCTGACGCCGGACGCGCTGGCGCCGGCAAGCCCCTACAATGTCGTTGCGGCCGGATCGTTACCGGAGGCGCAACCCCATGTCTATTGCCGCCATCGAAGCCAGTGCGCTGACCAAGCGCTACGCGCACGTCACCGCGCTCGACGCCGTCGACCTTTTGGTCCAGCCCGGCGAGTGCTTCGGACTGTTGGGACCCAACGGGGCCGGCAAGACGACGTTGATCTCCATCATCGCGGGCCTGGCGCGCCCCACGAGCGGGCGCGTGCGGGTCATGGGCCATGATGTGACGGACGACTACCGCGCGGCGCGCCGCAGCCTTGGGGTGGTTCCGCAAGAACTCGTGTTCGACCCGTTTTTCACGGTGCGCGAAATGCTGCGCATCCAATCGGGCTACTTCGGCTTGGCGCGCAACGACGACTGGATCGACGAGGTCATGGCGAACCTGGATCTGGTTGACAAAGCCGACGTCAACATGCGGGCGCTGTCCGGAGGAATGAAGCGACGCGTTCTGGTAGCGCAGGCACTGGTGCACCGGCCTCCCGTCATCGTTTTGGACGAACCAACGGCAGGCGTGGACGTGGAGCTGCGGCAGGGTCTTTGGCAATTCATGCGACGGCTCAATGGCGACGGTCACACGATCGTGCTCACGACGCATTACTTGGAAGAGGCGCAGCAGATGTGTGGCCGCATCGCGATGCTCAAGGCCGGCCGCGTTCTTGCGCTGGAGTCCACGCGCGACTTGCTTCGGCGCATTGCGGGCGTTCAGGTCGCGCTGCGCCTGCGAGGCGGTCTGCCGCCGGCGCTGCGCGAGCAAGTGGTCGAGGAATATCCGGAGCACGTCGTGCTGCGCCTGGCTCATCCGCGCGAAGTGGGCGCCGCCCTGGAGGCTTGCCGGCGCTTTGGCAGCGATGTCGAGGAACTGGAGGTCGGCCCCGCGGACCTGGAGGACGTCTTCGTGCAGGTCATGTCGGAAACCCCGGTGCGGAGCTTGACGTGAACTCGGCCGTGCCAGCCGCGGCCCTTGCCATCCCCGTGCTGCCGAGGGCAAGCTCCTGGGTCGGGTTTCGTACCTTGCTCTACAAGGAGAGCCTGCGCTTTTGGAAGGTGAGCTTTCAGACCATCTTTGCGCCCGTGCTCACGGGCGTGCTGTACTTGCTGGTTTTTGGCCATATGCTGGACACCCGGGTCGAGCCCTTTGCCGGCGTGCCCTACAGCACCTTTCTGATCCCAGGGTTGGTCATGATGTCGATATTGCAAAACGCCTTTGCCAACTCCTCTTCCTCCCTGATCCAGTCCAAGATCATGGGCAACCTGGTCTTCTTGCTCCTGCCGCCGCTCTCGGCCCTGCAGTTCTTTGCCGCCTATGTTCTGGCCTCGGTATTGCGCGGATTGGCCGTCGGATTGGGCGTTTTCGCCGTCACGGTGTGGTTTGCGCCACCCGCCTTCGACGCCCCGCTGTGGATCGCCGCGTTTGCCGTTGCCGGCGCCACCATGCTGGCCGTGGTGGGACTGATCGCCGGAATCATTTCGGAGAAATTCGATCAGCTCGCCGCGATTCAGAATTTCCTCATCGTGCCGGCGACTTTTCTGTCCGGCGTCTTTTACTCGGTGCACGGACTGCCGCCGTTTTGGCAGGGGTTTTCCCGGGTTAACCCGTTTTTCTACGTGATCGACGGCTTCCGGTTCGGCTTTTTCGCCCGCTCGGACGTCTCGCCCTGGTTGAGTTTGCTGGTCGTGATGCTGGCCGTTGGCGTCGTTTCGGCCGTTGCCTTGGTCTTGCTTGAGCGGGGTTACAAGTTGCGAACATGAGCGAGCTACCCACCGGAGAGTCGATCCGGCAGGCCATTGCGCGGGCTCTGCCGTGCGAGCGCGTCGAGGTCGCGGGCGACGGCCATCATTTCGAGGCGTTCATCGTGAGCGCGGCATTTGAAGGCCGCTCGCGCATTGAACGCCATCGTCTGGTATACGCGGCGCTGGGCGATCGCATGCGCCAGGAGATCCACGCCTTGTCTATGCGAACGCTCACGCCCGGGGAATCCGCAGCCGCCGGGCGCGCGGCGGCGAGCTGAGGGCCCGATGGACAAACTACGCATCCGCGGCGGAAGCCGCCTCGAGGGCACCTTGCCGGTGTCGGGCGCAAAAAACGCCGCTTTGCCCATCATGGCAGCGGCCTTGCTTACCCAAGACGAGGTGCGACTGCAAAACGTCGCGCGCCTGGCCGATACCGCCACGATGGCGCGCCTGCTCACGGGCATGGGAGTCGCGGTAGACCGCGACGCGCAAAGCATGCGGTTGCGGGCCGCCCAGCTCACGTCGGTGCAAGCTCCCTACGAGCTGGTCAAGACGATGCGGGCCTCGATTCTGGTGCTCGGTCCCCTGCTTGCTCGCCAAGGCGAAGCGCGCGTGAGCTTGCCGGGCGGCTGCGCGATCGGCGCGCGGCCCGTGGACCAGCACCTGAAGGGGCTGCAGGCGTTGGGCGCCGATCTGCAGATCGACGGTGGCTACATCGTTGCGCGCCGCGGCGCGGCGGGCCGATTGCGCGGCGCGCGCATCGTCACGGACTTGGTCACCGTGACCGGAACGGAAAACCTGATGATGGCCGCCAGCCTGGCCGACGGTCAGACAGTCATCGAAAACGCGGCGCGCGAACCCGAGGTCGTGGATCTGGCGGCATGTCTCAATGCCATGGGCGCGGCGATTCGAGGGGCGGGCACCGATCGCATCGTGATCGACGGCGTCGAGCGGCTGCACGGGGCCAGCCACCGGGTAGTGGCCGATCGCATTGAGAGCGCAACATTCCTGGTCGCGGTGGCGGCTACGGGCGGCGACGTGACACTGCAGGGGACCGCGCCGGACAGCCTCGATGCAGTGCTCGAGAAACTGCACGAAGCCGGGGCCCGCATTGAACTGGGGCCGGACTCGATACGGCTGCGCATGGATCGGCGGCCCCGGGCGGTGAGTCTGCGCACGGCGCCGTACCCGGGTTTTCCGACCGATGCCCAGGCCCAATTTTTGGCGTTGAACTGCGTGGCCGAAGGCGTGGCGCGCGTGAGCGAGAACATTTTCGAAAACCGCTTCATGCACGTGCTCGAGCTGCAGCGCTTGGGCGCGCAAATCGACATTGACGGCCACACGGCAATCGTGCGCGGGGTCGACCACCTCTCGGGCGCAACGGTCATGGCCACGGACCTGCGCGCATCGGCGAGCCTGGTGATTGCCGGGCTGATCGCGCGCGGCGACACGACGATCGAACGCATCTATCACCTGGATCGCGGCTACGAGGCGATGGAGCGCCGGCTCCAGAGTCTGGGTGCACAAATCGAACGGATCCGTTAGGGGCGCGCGATGATGATCACGCTGGCGCTGCCCAAGGGGCGCATCTTCGAAGAGGCGCTGCCGCTACTGGAGCGCGCGGGCATCGTTCCGGCCGAGTCCCCCACGCAGACCCGCAAGTTGCTGATCGGCACGAGCCTCTCCGATGTGCGCATCGTCGTCGTGCGGGCCGCCGACGTGCCCACCTACGTGCAGTATGGCGCCGCCGAACTGGGCATTGCCGGGGCGGACATCTTGCTCGAGCACGGTGGGGGCGGCTTGTACCAGCCCGTTGACCTGTCGATCGGGCACTGCCGGCTGTGCGTCGCCGTCCCGGCGGGCTTCGACTATGCCGGCGCGGTCGGTCGCGGCGCTCGGCTGCGCGTGGCTACCAAGTACGTGCAGGCCGCGCGCGAGTTCTTTGCGCGCAAGGGCGTGCACGTCGACCTGATCAAGCTCTACGGCTCCATGGAGCTTGCCCCGCTTGCCGGCCTGGCCGACGCGATCGTGGACCTTGTGTCCAGCGGCGCGACGCTGCGGGCCAATCAACTAGTGGAAGTCGAGCAGATTGCGCCCATCAGCTCCCGACTGGTCGTCAATCAGGCGGCCTATAAGACCCGACGTGCCCGCCTCGCGGCGTTGATCGAGGCAATTGCAAAGGCGGTGCCGCGATGATCATCCGATTGCTCGATGCCGACGCGCCGAACTTCGAGCAGGCGCTGGCGCAATTGATCGCCACGGACAGCGCGCCGGATCGCCAGATCGAAACGCGCGTCGAGGAGATCATCGAGGCAGTGCGCCTGCGCGGGGACGAGGCGTTACTCGAGTACACGGCGCGCTTTGATCGAGTGCACGCGGCGAGCGTGCGGGAGCTGGAGATCGGCTCCGAGCGGATGCGCGCGGCGCTGGCGGCGCTCGATGCCGAGGACCGACGGGCGCTCACGCAGGCGGCCGACCGGATCCGCCGCTTTCACGAGTACGGGGTGGCGCGCGATTGGGAGGTCTCGGAGCCCGACGGCACCACGCTCGGGGTGCGCGTGACCGCCCTCGATCGGGTGGGCATCTACGTTCCGGGCGGCAAGGCCTCGTACCCTTCCTCCGTACTGATGAACGCCATTCCGGCGCGGGTTGCCGGCGTGGGACAGATCATCATGGTGGCTCCCGCTCCGGACGGCGCGCACAATCCCCTGGTATTGGCCGCGGCCGCGCTGGCGGGCGTAGACCGGGCCTTTGCCATCGGCGGCGCGCAGGCTGTTGCCGCGCTGGCCTATGGCACGGCTTCGGTGCCCGTGGTCGACAAGATCGTGGGCCCCGGCAACGCGTACGTCGCGGCGGCCAAGCGTCGAGTCTTTGGTACCGTGGGCATCGACATGCTCGCGGGCCCTAGCGAGATTCTGATCATCAGCGACGGCGGGACCGATCCGCAATGGGTCGCGATGGATCTGTTCTCCCAGGCCGAGCACGATGAAATGGCGCAGTCGATCTTGCTCACGCCCGATGCGGGCTTTCGAGATGCCGTGCTCGCCGCGATCGAGCAGCTGCTGCCGACGATGCCGCGCCGGCAGATCATCGAAACGTCGCTGCGCACGCGCGGCGCGCTGATCCGCGTGCGCGATCTCGAACAGGCCTGCGAAATTGCCAACCGCATTGCTCCGGAGCATCTCGAGATTTCGACGGCCGACGCGCGTGACTGGCTCGCACGCATTCGGCATGCCGGTGCGATTTTCCTTGGACCCTATGCGAGCGAAGCGCTGGGCGACTATTGCGCCGGTCCCAACCATGTCCTGCCCACCTCGCGCACGGCGCGCTTTTCTTCCGCGCTCGGTGTCTCGGATTTTCAAAAGCGCAGCAGCGTTCTGCAGATCTCGCAGGCCGGGGCCCGCAGCCTCGGCGTGACCGCCGCGCGCCTTGCACAAGGCGAAGGCCTTGGCGCCCACGCCCGAAGTGCCGAGATGCGTATGCAAGCGACCGAAGGGCCCTTGGGCGCGCGAGGCAAATCGTGAACGGGCCTGCGATTGTGCCGCTGGGTGTCGTACGAGACGACGTGCGCGCGCTGCGCGCCTACCCGGTGCCGGCGGCCGACGGACTGGTCAAGCTCGACATGATGGAAAACCCCTATTCGCTGCCCACCGAGCTGGCGCGCGAACTGGGGCAGCGGCTGGGCGCGGTGGCCCTGAACCGCTATCCGCCGGGCGAGCCGCGTGCCTTCAAACGGCGCCTGGGCGCTCGTGTCGCAATCCCCGAGGGCAGCGCCATGCTGCTGGGCAATGGCTCCGACGAGCTCATCCACCTGGTCATTCAGGCCTGCGCCCGGCCCGGCGCGGCGGTGCTTTCTGCTTGGCCTGGCTTTGCGATGTATCGCATGAGCGCGCTGTTCGATCAGTGCCAGTTCGTGGGCGTGGACTTGCAGCCGGATTTCGCGCTCGATGTGCCAGCGATCCTTGCCGCCATGGCACAGTACCGTCCGGCCGTAGTCTTTGTGTCCTATCCCAACAACCCGACGGGCAACTTGTTTGATCGCGCGGCCATCGAAGCGATCTTGCGCGCAGCGCCCGGCATTGTCGTGATCGACGAGGCCTACTTGCCCTTTGCGCAGCAGACCTGGATGCCGCAACTGCCCCGGTATCCGAACCTGCTCGTACTGCGCACATTATCCAAACTGGGGCTTGCGGGACTGCGCTTGGGCTATCTTTGCGGGCCGCCCCAGTTGATCGAACAGTTCGATAAAGTGCGTCCGCCCTTTAACGTGAATGTCCTGACGCTCGCGGCGGCGGACTTTTTGCTCGAGCACTTCGACGTGCTCGACGCGCAGGCACAGCGCGTGCGCTCGGACCGCGGCGAGCTGCTTGCGCGCCTGCGCAGCATGCCGGGCGTGGAGGTTTTCGATTCGGCGGCCAATTTTCTTTTATTCCGCGTCCGGGACGCCGCCGGTGTCTTCGCGAAACTGTTGCAGCGGGGTATCCTCATCAAAGATGTGTCGGGGGCGCACCCCCTGCTGCAAAACTGCCTGCGTGTCACAATCGGCACGGCGGAGGAAAACGCCAGGTTCCTCCAAGCCCTCCGGGACAGCATCTAATGGGATCGGCAATGCCGCAACGCAACGCGCAAATCGTACGAGAGACGAAAGAAACCAAGATCCGGGTGACGGTCGACCTCGATGGCACGGGGGCGTGCAAGGTGTCGACTGGGATCGGGTTTTTTGATCACATGCTCGAACAAATTGCGCGCCACGGGGCCTTGGATTTGACGATCGAAGCCGCCGGTGATCTGCACATCGACGGACACCATACGGTGGAGGACGTCGGTATCTGCCTGGGGCGCGCGGTGAGTGCGGCCGCGGGCGACAAGCAGGGTATTCGTCGCTTCGGGCACGCGTTTGTTCCGCTTGATGAGGCGCTCACGCGGGTTGTGATCGATTTTTCGGGCCGACCCGGCCTGTCCTGGCAGGTGCCGTTCGCACGCTCCACCATCGGTGGCTTCGATGTAGAGCTGGCGCACGAATTTTTCCAAGGATTTGTCAACCACGCGCAGGTGACAGTGCACGTCGATAATCTGCGGGGAGACAACGCCCATCACCAGTGCGAGACGGTTTTCAAAGCCTTTGCGCGCGCGCTGCGCGAAGCGCTGGAGATCGATCCGCGCGCGGCGGGCGCCGTGCCCAGTACCAAAGGAGCGCTGTAGAGGCGGCGTGCCGCACGCGGGCTCACGACCGCGACGAGTTTTGCCTAGGTCGATTCCTTGATTGCGATTGCTGATTTCGGGATGGGCAACCTGCGCTCGGTGCAACAAGCGCTCGGGCGCGTCGCTCCGCAGGTCCCCGCGTGCATCACGTCGGATCCGGAGGCGATCGACGCGGCCGAACGCATCGTTTTGCCGGGGCAAGGGGCGATGCCCGATTGCATGCGCAACCTGGCGGCCTCCGGACTCGAGCCCGCGCTGCGCCGCGCCCTGGCCTCGCGCCCTGTCCTGGCGGTGTGCATCGGCGAGCAGATGCTTTTTGACCGCTCCGAAGAGGGCGATACCCCCGGGCTCGGGGTCATCGCGGGGCGTGTGGTGCGGCTGGCCGCGTCGGTCGACGAGCGGGGCCTGCGGCGCAAAATTCCACACATGGGCTGGAACCGAGTCCGACAGACCCAGCGCCACCCCCTATGGGAAGGAATCGCCGATGAGAGCTACTTTTACTTCGTCCACAGCTACTATGTGGACCCCGAACAGCCCAGCGTGATCGCGGGGACGACCGACTATGGTGGCATCTTTACCTGCGCGGTGGCTCAAGATAATATTTTCGCTGTTCAGTTCCATCCCGAGAAAAGCGCGGCTGCCGGCCTGAGAATTTACGCCAACTTCGTATGTTGGAAACCCTGACCGGGCCGGCGCACACGGTCGCTGGCCCGTCTGTCGCCGACCACGAATCCATCCTTTCATGCTGCTGATACCCGCAATTGATATTAAGGACGGGCGCTGTGTCCGTCTGCGCCAGGGCGACATGAGCGATGCGACGGTTTTCTCCGAAGATCCCGTCGCAATGGCGAGAAAATGGATCGAGATGGGTGCGCAGCGCCTGCATATCGTCGATCTCAACGGCGCTCGCTCCGGCCGGCCGGTCAACGAAGCGGTGATCCGAAAGCTTGTGCGGGCCGTTGGGCCGGACGTGGCCGTACAACTCGGTGGTGGGCTGCGAGACCTCGACACGATCGAGCGCTTCATCGACGATGGTGTTGCTTTTGTCGTGATCGGAACCGCAGCAGTCAAAAATCCCGGCTTCTTGCACGACGCCTGTAGCGCCTTTGGCGGGCACGTGATCGTTTCGCTCGATGCGCGCGAAGGCAAAGTCGCGACCGACGGCTGGAGCAAGCTCACGGGCCATGACGTGATCGACCTTGCCATGAAGTTCGAGGACTACGGGGTCGATGCGATTCTGTACACCGATATCGGCCGCGACGGCATGCTCACCGGCGTCAACGTCGAGGCTACGGTGGCGCTGGCCCGAGCGGTGCGCATACCGATTCTGGCCAGCGGCGGAGTCGCTGACTTGAGCGACGTCGATCGGCTCTGTGCTATCGAGGGCGAGGGCGTGGAGGGCGCGATTTTGGGGCGCGCCCTCTATGAGGGTAAGCTCGACTTCAAAGCTGCGCTGGCGCGCGTGGCCGCGCTGGCGCAATAGCGAGGAGCCGCACGCGGCGTTTCGCGCAGGCACCGAAGCCGCCGGCGGCACGAATCCGCGCGCGGCGACGCCTGGGAGCCCTGAGCCATGCTGGCCAAACGCATCATTCCGTGTCTGGACGTGACCGCGGGAAGGGTCGTGAAGGGGATCAACTTTCAGGGCCTGCGCGATGCCGGTGATCCGGTCGAGGTTGCGGCGCGCTATGACGCCGAGGGCGCCGACGAGCTGGCTTTTCTCGACATTACTGCGAGTTCTGATCAGCGTGAGACGATCCTGGAAGTAATCGAGGCCGTCGCGCGGCAGACCTTCATTCCGCTGACCGTAGGAGGCGGTGTTCGCAAGGTCGACGACGTGCGGCGGCTTCTGAATGCCGGAGCGGACAAGGTGTCCATTAACACGGCGGGCGTGCTCACTCCGGAGCTGTTCGCGCAAGCCAGCAGGCGCTTTGGTTCGCAGTGCATTGTCGCCGCCATCGACGCCCGTCGGCGCAACCGCGCCGATGCCGCGCAGGGCTGGGAGGTCTACACGCATGGAGGCCGCACGGCAACCGGCGTGGACGCGGTAGTTTGGGCCCGCCGTGTCGTGGAGCTGGGGGCGGGGGAGATTTTGCTTACGAGCATGGATCGGGACGGGACCCGCCAGGGGTTTGACCTCGAACTGACGGCCGCGGTCACCGATGCGGTGAGTGTTCCGGTGATTGCCTCGGGCGGCGTAGGATCGCTCGAACACCTGGCCGAGGGCATTTTGTTGGGACACGCCGATGCCGTGCTTGCCGCGTCGATCTTTCATTATGGGGAGTACACCGTGGGAGCAGCCAAACGCTATCTGGCCGATCGGGGCATTCCGATGAGGCTGTCATGAGTTGCGCGGCGCCGGCGGCGGTGCCCGATCGGCCGGGCGCAGACGGGGGTACGGGGTGGCTCGATCAAGTCGTGTTCGATGCCGCGGGCCTAGTGCCCGTGATCGCCCAACAGGTGGCCGACCGGCGCGTATTGATGCTGGCGTGGGCCGACCGCGCAGCCTTGGAGCAGACGCAACGTTCGGGTTTTGCGACCTATTACTCGCGCTCGCGCAAGCGCCAATGGCGCAAGGGCGAGGAATCGGGCAACGCCCAGCGGGTGCATGAGATTCGTATCGATTGCGATGGCGACGCGGTGCTTTATCTGGTCGATCAGCAGGGGGGGGCGGCCTGCCACACGGGCCGCGCCAGCTGCTTTTACCGGCGTCTGGAGGACGGTGCATGGGTGTCGACCGATCCGGTGCTCATCGATCCGGCCACGATGTATCGGCGGCCCGTCGCATGAAAACCGAAAGCGAAGTGCTGAGTCGCCTGGCCGATGTCATTGAGACGCGCCGTGGCGGCGACCCGCAGCGCTCCTACGTCGCGCGCCTGCTGGCGCAGGCGCCCGACTCCATACTGAAGAAAATCGGGGAAGAGGCGACCGAAACGGTCATGGCGGCCAAGGACGCCGAGCCTGAGCGTATCGTCGCGGAGACGGCCGATTTATGGTTCCATTGTCTGGTGATGCTTGCGCACTATGGGCTGCGACCGGAGCAGGTTCTGGCCGAGCTCGCGCGGCGCGCGGGCACTTCCGGTCTCGAAGAGAAGGCTCTGCGCAAGTCGTTGGCCCGCGAGGCGCTCGGTGCGCTTCCACGAAAGGAAGAAAATGGCTGAGGCCGCATCCGCGTCGTGCGTGTTTTGCCGCATCGTGCAGGGACACATAGCTTCGCGCAAAGTCTACGAGGACGACGAACTCGTCGTGTTTCACGACATCCATCCGGCCGCACCGGTGCATCTGCTCATCGTTCCCAAAGTACACGTCGAATCGCTGATCAGTGCCACCGGCGAGCACGAGCCGCTATTGGGTAAAATGCTTCTGCTCGCGCCACGATTGGCCCGGGAGCAGGGCGCGACGGATGGATTCCGGCTCATCGTCAACAACGGACCCGGCGGCGGGCAGGAAGTGTTCCATCTGCACTTTCACGTGCTTGGCGGCCCACGGCCTTGGCGCCACATGTCTGTCGGGAGGTAACTATGGGCTCGCTATCCATTTGGCATTGGCTGATCGTTCTGGTAGTCGTCATTTTGGTTTTCGGCACCGGGAAGCTGAAGAATCTGGGGCGCGATCTCGGTGGTGCAATCAAGGGATTTAAGGAAGGCATGAAAGAGGGGACGGAATCGCCCGGCACGCCGCCGCCTCAGAAAGTCGAGGATGCATCCCGCCAGGCGAACAACACCATCGACGTGGCCGCGCGCGAGAAAAGCGGAAGCTGAGCCGCCGGGCCTCGGCGGGCCCGCCGCTCGCCCTGATCGGGGAATTGGAACAACGGACGCGATCATCGGCCTTTTGCGTCAATCGCCGGGATAGTCATGCTCGACTTTGGTGAGCTGTTGGTGATCGGAGTGGTAGCGCTGATCGTGCTGCCGCCCGAGCGCCTCCCGCAGGCGGCGCGCGCCCTGGGTCAATGGGTCGGCAAGCTGCAAAACTACGTCGCCCAAGTGCGGGTGGAGTTCGACCGCGAGTTTCACCTCGCAGACCTGCGCCGCCTGGGTGAGGAGGCGCGTGCCAGCGCGCGGTCGGTCGAAACGCAACTGCGCAGCGCGGCCTCCGGGCTCGAATCGGAGGTCAACAAAGTCGCGGCCGAAACCATGACTGCGATAGGGGACAACTCCTGGACCAGCGGCGGCCCGCCGCCGCCGCCCACTAACTTTCCGCGACGCTACAAGCCGCGGCCCTCGATCGACGACCTAACCCAGGAAATCGAGCGCCTCAAGCGCCAGCTGGCCGTGCCGGATTCGGCCGCGGCTGCGCGCCGCAAACTGGCGCCGCGCGCCCGGATCAACCGTGTGCGCGTGCGCCGCTAGAGCCAGGCGCACATGAACACGCGCGGCGCGTGCGGACTCTGCGGGGTTTGCCGATGAGCCAGCCGGTCGATCAAGAAGAAGGGTTCATCTCGCACCTGGTCGAGTTGCGCAACCGGCTCGTGCGTGCCGCGGCCTCGGTGCTGATCGTGTTCCTGGCGCTATGGCCCTTCATGCGGCAAATCTTTGATCTGCTCTCCCGCCCGATGATGGGCGCTTTGCCGCAGGGGGCAAAGCTTTTGGCCACCGGCGTCATCACCCCGTTTCTCGTTCCCATGAAAGTGACGCTGTTCGCAGCCTTCTTGCTGGCCCTGCCCTACGTTTTGTACCAGGTGTGGGCCTTCGTCGCCCCGGGCCTGTACCAGCACGAAAAGCGCCTGGCGCTGCCGGTGATTGTCTCGAGCGTGGTGATGTTTTTTGCGGGCATTGCCTACTGCTACTTCGTCGTCTTCGGCGTCGTCTTTCGATTCATCGCTGGCTTTGCGCCCGAAAACGTCAACGTTTCCCCCGACATCGAGCAGTATTTCGACTTTGTCCTGCGGATGTTTCTTGCTTTCGGCCTTGCATTCGAGGTCCCCATCGCGGTGATGCTGCTGGTGCGTCTGGGGATCACCTCCATTGCCAAGCTGCGCCACATCCGCCCCTACGTGATTGTCGGTGCGTTCGTTGTTGCGGCAATCGTGACGCCGCCCGACGTGCTCTCGCAAATGCTGCTCGCGCTTCCGCTTTGGCTGCTCTATGAGTTGGGAGTGCTGCTGGGAACGATCGTGGGCGGCAAGGACGAGCAGCAGCAAGCGCCTGCCGAGTGACGCGCTCGCGCGCGCCTTGCGGCCTATCGCGTGGCCAGCGGCGGTGGTCGCTCGCCAACCCGGATCTTGAGGTTGACTTCCTTGGCGTCGCGCAGCACGCGCACATTTGCCGTGGCGCCAGGCTCGAGCTGCGCGATTTCGTTGAGCATCGCGTGGCGCTCGCCTACCGTGACACCATTGATCGACACGATCACGTCGCCGAGCTCCATTCCGCCATTGCTCGCCGGACCGTTGCGCTGCACCCCGCGGACTACGACGCCGTCCCTGCGCTTGAGGCGCAGAGCATCGACGAGCTCCGGG
>DASPPB010000028.1:0-92834 GCA_035625725.1 Burkholderiaceae bacterium | reverse complement strand
CGAGCTAGAGCAGCTGCGCGGCATTTGCAGCTATGAACCCACAGAGATGGTGATCACGGCTCGCGCTGGCACAACGCTGCGCGAGCTCGAAGAGGCGCTCTCCGAGCACGGGCAACACCTCTGCTTCGAGCCCCCGCGCTTTGGCGCGGGCGGCGCGCAGGCAACGGTGGGTGGCATGGTGGCCGCCGGGCTTGCGGGGCCCCCGCGGGCCGCCGCAGGCGGCGTGCGCGACTTCGTGCTGGGTGCCTGCGTGCTCAATGGGCGAGGCGAACTGCTGCGCTTTGGCGGGCAGGTAGTCAAGAACGTGGCGGGCTACGACGTCGCGCGCCTTTTTGTCGGTTCTATGGGCGTGCTGGGAGTCATTTGCGAGGTCTCGCTCAAGGTTCCCCCGCTGCCCGCCGCGAGCGCGAGCGTGGAGCTTGCCTGCGAGGAGGCCGAAGCGCTGCACCTCATGCAGGCCTGGACACGGGCGGCGCTGCCGGTCAACGCAAGCGCCTGGCGAGCGGGCGTCATGCGCGTGCGGCTCTGCGGCGCGGCCGCTGCCGTGCGATCCGCCCGCGAGCGTCTGGCAAAGCAATCCGGCGTTCGAACCCTCGAGCCGGAGGCCGCGGTACCGTATTGGACGGCACTTCGAGACCAGTCGGATGCCTTCTTTTCCGCTCCAGGCGCCCCTGCGGTGAGCCTTGCGCTGTGGCGCATCTCGGTGCCTTCCACCACGCCGCCGCTGGATCTACCGGGGGAGACTCTGATCGAATGGGGCGGAGCGCAGCGCTGGCTCTATAGCCACGCCTCGCCCCAGAAAATCCGCGAGACAGCTGCGCGCGCGGGCGGGCATGCAAGCGTCTTTCGTGCGGAGCCGCGGGCCCCTGATTTTCTTGCCCCGATTTCCGCTCCCCTTGAGCGGATCCATCGCGCCTTGAAGAAATCGTTTGATCCTGCGGGAATTTTTAACCGCGGACGCCTCTACCCCTGGATGTGATCGGCCGCTTTCCCAATGCAAACGAACCTGAGCGAGGAGTTTCGAGGAACACGCGAGGGCGCGCAGGCCGAAGCGATAGTGCGCAAGTGCGTGCATTGCGGCTTTTGTCTGGCAACCTGCCCTACCTACCAATTGCTGGGCGACGAGCTCGACAGCCCGAGAGGCCGCATCTACCTCGTCAAGCAGGTGCTTGAAGGCCACGTGCCCACGCGCGCAACGCAGCGCCACCTTGACCGCTGTTTGACGTGCCGAAATTGCGAAACGACCTGTCCCTCAGGCGTCGAGTACGGCACGCTCATCGACATCGGCCGGCGCATCGTTGAAGAGCGCGTCGAGCGTCCCGCGCCCCAGCGCGCGGCACGCTGGGTGCTGCGCGAGGGCCTGACCTCGCCCATTCTGGGGCCGGCGCTGCGCCTGGGGCAGCTGACCAGGCCCCTGCTGCCGCAGCCTTTGCAAAACAAAGTGCCCTCGTTAACCGAGGCCGGCGCGAAGCGCGCGTGGCCAGTGCGCACGCACGATCGCAAGATGCTGTTGCTCGCGGGATGCGTGCAACCAAAGCTTCTTCCCAACATCAATCCGGCTACGGCCCGAGTGCTCGACGCCGCGGGAATTCAAACCATCGTTGCGCCCGCGGCCGGCTGCTGCGGGGCGCTTCGCGCCCATCTCGCGGACCACAACGGCGCGCTGGCCGAGATGCGGCGCAATATCGACGCCTGGTGGCCTTATCTGGAGGGCGCCGGCGGTGCCCCGCGCGTCGAGGCGATCGTAATGAACGCTTCGGGCTGTGGCGTTACCGTCAAGGAATACGCAAAGTACCTCGCGCACGATGGCTACTACGCGCAAAAGGCGCTGCGCATCAGCCAATGTACGCGCGATCTCTGTGAGGTCGTGTCGGACGTCGCGCCGCGACTGCGCGCCGCTTTGGCAAAAACCAAAGGGCCTCGCGTTGCCCTGCATGTTCCCTGCACCTTGCAGCACGGGCAGAAACTGCCGGCAACGCTAGAGTCGCTTTTGCGTGCGTTGGGATTTGACGTGCAAGTCGCGCAACGAGAGGCGCATCTGTGTTGTGGCTCGGCGGGCACCTATTCGGTACTTGAGCCCGATCTTGCCCGCCAATTGCGCGATCGCAAGCTCGCGCACCTGCGCGCGTTGCGCGCGCCGCTGATGGTTTCGGCCAATGTCGGATGCATCCAGCACTTGCAAAGCGGCACCGACATTGCCGTTCGCCACTGGGTTGAGGCCTTGGACGACTGGATCGCTGCTGCGACGCAATAGAACTAGGTTATCCCTAGCTCCGTTTGAATTTCGAGGGCCGAATCGTTAATATGAAGTGAAATATTAATAAATCTATATAGCTAATTGATATTTAAACATAAAACTCTAATACTTGTGACCGTTGAAAAGTTATTCAGTGCTTCTCGAAAAAAACCGATTGACTTTTCTGCAGTGCAGCATATACTTCGATTGTGCATTGCACCAATAGATCGCCGCAACTCGAGGAGCCAGTCATGTACACCAACCCAAGCCAGATCTTAGAACTTCAGAAAAGCCAATTGGAAGCCGTTCAAGCCGTAGGAAATAGTGTGCTGCTTGCAGCCGAAAAGCTCGCCCAGCTGAACCTCGCAACCAGCCGCACTCTCATGCAGGACGCCGCGGGGGCCGTCCAGAGCCTGCTCGGCGCGAAGGATCCCCAGGAGGCTGCGACACTCGCGGGCTCACTGGCACAACCCGCTCCGGAGAAGATGGTGAGCTATACGCGCAGCGCCTATGGCATTGCGAGCGAAGCCGGCGCGGAAGTCAGCAAGGTCATTGAAGCGCAGGTCGCGCAAGGCAATCGCAAGCTGGCCGAGTTTGTCGAGTTCGCGGCAAAATCCGCCCCTGCCGGGTCGGAACCAGCAATGAACCTCATCAAGAACTCACTCGCCACCGCGTCTTCTGCCTTTGACGCGGTAACGAAAGCTGCTCGTCAAGCGAGCGAGACCGCTGAGTCCAACATCGCAGCGGCCGTTGCCGCTGCGGGCGACGTCGTCAAACCGAAGGCGAAGAAGGCCGCGTAGTTTTCGCGCAACGGTTTCGCTAACCAAAGGGCCGCCAAAGGGCGGCCTTTTGTCTTAGCGGAGAGACGCCATTACCCAAAATGAACCACCATTCTTCCCCCGCCCACGTTCATCAGGAGAGATGGCTCGAGTTCCGTAATCTCTTCTTCCTTAACAACTTCCTCAACGACTTTTTTCTCTTGCTCTTTGAGTTCCATCTCCGACTCCCGCCAAGACGAGTGAAAACGCTAAAGTAAGCCGCCTTTTCTGCCGTAATCCTTGTTTAGACGCAGCGGTCTAATCATGGTAGGGTATCCGCGCGCCTAGAGTGGATGCCGCGTTCGCGGGTGGTAGGCGTTTAGGCCACAGCCTGTATTGGAGGGGTCCCAGTGAAAGACGGTACGGCTCACGTCCAGATGCGGCGACCCAAACCTGCGCCTGCGACGATCGCGCTCCTTGATTGCCCTGAGCCGATGGACCCAACGGAGGAACTTTTCCGCAGACTTTTGGCGGAGTTGGAAGCGGCACTGGTTCCCACGAACGGATCGACAAGTCCCCTCGCGGTTGCGGAGCGAGGATGGGACGCGGTTCGCAAATTTCGAGGGAATCCACCCAATGCCGATCGTGTCGATCTCCTCTGCCTGATCGCCAAATCGCTGTATTTTGGGGCACAGACGCAAAGGGCCCTCGCCCCCGCGGTCCTTGCGGTCGAAGAGGCCCGAAAGTTGGGCGATCCCCTTCGCTTGCGTCGGGCGCTAACGAGTTTAAGTGCTCTGTACTGCGAGACGGGAAACCAGCCCGCCGCGATTGAGGCCGCCGCTGAGGGCCTTAAGGTCGGGTCAAGCGACGATGAGCCTCTTGCCCGGGCCAAGTTGCTTAGTAATATCGGCGCCGCGCTCTTCTATTCCGGCCAGTACGAGGATGCGATCGATTGTTTCGAGGCCGCTCTCGAGAATTTGGAACGCACCCCGGCAAACGCTACCACCAGAATTGGTACCCTAGCCAATATTGCGCTGGCGTGCCTGAATCTCGATGACCTTCGCGCCGGTCTGCGCGCTGCGCGACGAGCGGTCGAAGAGCCTCTGGACCAAGGCGATATTACGGCAATTGCCGCCCGTTGCGATGTCGAGAGCCACTATGTCCGGCTGCTACTCGAAACCGGCAATAACGAAAAAGCGCGTGAGCGCTGCAGGATCATGCGCGAACTCGTTACCAATACGAACTCAGGCCGCGACATATTCGCAATTGAGCTTGCCGAAGGTCTCACCGAGGTTCACGATAATAAGCACGACATTGGATTTTCCCGCTTGCGTCGCCTCCTGGAATCAACGCGCAAGACCGACCCGGTAGCCGTCGAGACAATCTTGCGGGTCCTGGTTTCCGCACATGAGGGGGCCGGACAATATGATGAAGCTCTCATGCACCTCAAGGAGCTTATGGAGGTCGTGCGCACACAGCGCGAGCAATCCGCGCTGCTGCACCATCAGCACCATATGGAGCGCGTGCTAAGAGACCACGGCGACGAAGTTTCCCAAGAGCGCCTCCTCGAGCGCAAGGAGAAACTCCTTGCTGGTCAACTCGCTAGCCGTCGCTACCGTGAGCTCTCCACCGAATCGCTAGAGCGACTCGCGGTCACCGCAGAGCTGCGCGACGATTCGACGGGCGAGCATTCCTATCGCGTTGGTTTGCTTGCCTCGCTGCTCGCACGAGAGCTGGGCTGCGAGGAAGATTTTTCCTTCAACATGGACCTTGCTGGTCGCCTCCACGACATCGGCAAGATCGGAATCCCCGATCACATTCTCTTGAAGCCCGGCAGGCTGACCGACGTCGAATTCAACATGATGAAGACCCATGCAACGGTTGGCGCCGAGTTGCTCGCGCGCAGCAATCTGCCGCAGATGCAAATCGCCGAGGAGATCGCCCGTTACCATCATGAGCGATGGGATGGGAAAGGCTACCCGGTAGGGCTAGTCGGCGAGGCGATCCCGAGGGCTGCGCGGATCACCGCCTTGGCCGATGTCTTTGACGCCCTGACCCACGTGCGTCCCTACAAGCACGCGTGGCCGGTGGCCGAATCGCTCGAGGAGATCAAACGCCTGTCCGGGACCCACTTCGACCCTGATATGGTTCCCGTTTTTTTAGCGCTGGTTCACCGCCTGCAGCGCGAGTACGGCGATCTGGACGGGTACCTCGGGCAAGCGGCGCGCAAATCGAGCTTTATCCAGGCCCGCAAAAGCATTGCGGCAACGCTCCGGCGCCGCGACGACGAGCGCACGCTGGACGTGCGCCGCTAGCGCTTTCGGTCCGGTAGCCCCCATTTGCCTGCCTCGGGGTTCCCTGTCCCGGGCAGTACAATGCAGTTTTTTCTGCCCCGACGCTCTTGAGGCGCCTCGGGCCGGCATATTTTCCGGTTAGCCTTCGGACGCCGCGCGCCGCGCGGAAGCCCCCAACTGCGGTTTGCTGCCGCAAACCCTAGAGCTGGTAGACGATGAAGATTCTCCTGGTTGACGACCATGCGCTGATCACCGAGGCACTGAGCGCACTGCTGCTGGACCTCGATCCGAACGTCGAGGTGCATACGGCGCGCGACGCCGAAAGCGCCCAGCAGCTCGTAGCCGAACACAACGACGCGGATTTGATGCTGCTCGACCTGGGCTTGCCCGGGGCGACCGGCACTTCTTTGCTTGAAGCCATTGTGGCGCAGGCGCCGGATCTCAAGATCCTCGTCCTCTCGGGCGTGCAGGACCAGCGCAGCGTGATGCGCGTATTGCAGCTGGGTGCGGCCGGCTTCGTGCCCAAATCGATGGCCACGGAAAACCTGCTCGCAGCCATCAAGTTCGTGCTCTCGGGCGGGGTCTACATCCCCGGGGACCTGCTCGAGGAAGCCCAGCGCCTAGGGCCCCTCTTCGGTCCCCCGCCACGGGTGCACGACGTGCCCCCCGGGACGACGCGCATTGCGTTAACCGAGCGCCAGGAACAAGTGCTGCAGCTGCTGGCGCGTGGAGCCCCGATCAAGGTGATCTGCCGCGAACTGAACCTCTCCGAGGGAACGGTCAAAACCCACGTGACGGCCATTTATCGCGCCTTCGGGGCGTCCAACCGCACGGAAGCCCTGCTCGCGGCACGCCGAAACGGCTACGACATAGCGTAGGGCCACGCGCCCCGCACCCTACAGAATCCGCTCCTCGCGTCCCTCGGGGACGATGTGGATGCTGGCAAGCGTCGTCGGGTCCATCGGCGGGATCCCCAGAGCCGTAAGGATACGGGCGTTGAGCACCGCCGCGTCCGTAGGTTTGGTGAGCACGATCGGCTCCTCGACTCGGCTGCGGGCGATCGCGCTCGCAGCCTCCGGGTTGTGCGCCATGCGCAACTGCATCTGGTGCTGAAATTCAGCCAGCAGATCGAGCGTGCCCACCGCCGTGAGCATGATGACCGGCACCGGAACGCCGATCAGCTCACGGATCCGGAACACCGCCTCCGCCCCGTCGATCGGCCCACCGAGGTTCTGATCGGCGATGATGAGGTCGATACTGCGGTCGTGGCCCAGACGCTTGACCAAAGCGCCCGTAAAGCCCGTCGAGGAGATCACATTTGCTCCCCACGAGCGCAGCAGTCGGGTCAGGCTGTTGAGTATGGCCTCGTTGTCTTCCAGCACGACGATGCGTTGGCCGGCGATCGGCTGGATTCCCGATTCGGCGTTGCCGCCCGCCGCCGCACGGCGCGTGTTGGGCTGGCTCGAGCGAGGCACGGCCACGCGAAACATCGTCCCCGAGCCGGGCCGCGTCCGCATCGTCAGCTGATGCCCGAGCACGTTGCAGATGCGACGCACGATGGAGAGACCCAACCCAAACCCGCTGGCGCTCGTCGCGCCCGTACCAACCTCGGCTTTGGAGCTTTCGCCTCGATAAAACTCCTCAAAGACGCGCCCGAGTTCCTGCTCGTGTATTCCGGGTCCGGTGTCCCATACCTCGATGTAAACGATGTCGCCGCGGCGCCTTGCGGCCAGCAGTACGCCGCCGCGCGCCGTGTAGCGAACAGCATTGGTCAGCAAATTTCGCAGCACGCGCGACAGCAGCAGTGGGTCGGACATGACGCTAAGTCCGGTTGGCCGGATGCGCAGGTCAAGCCGCTTGGCCGCCGCAAGCGGTAGAAATTCGCGCTGCAAGACAAGGAACAGGTCGGCCAGAGCCGCGGATTCGACCTGCGGCTGAATCGCGCCCGAATCCAGACGCGAGATTTCCAAGAGTTCCTCGACAAGCTTGGAGAGCGTCTCCACCCCCGTGGAGAGGTTGCGCACCAGCGGCACCAGCGGGCCTTGCGCGCGCTTGCGCAGCAACGAGCAGTAGATGCCAATCGCCTGCAGGGGTTGGCGCAAGTCGTGGCTGGCGGCAGCAAAAAACTTCGTTTTGGATCGGGTTGCGGCCTCGGCCGCGCGGCGCGCATCCTCGGCAATGCGTTTTTCGGCGAGCAG
Source organism: Burkholderiaceae bacterium (assembly GCA_035625725.1). GTDB lineage: Bacteria > Pseudomonadota > Gammaproteobacteria > Burkholderiales > Burkholderiaceae_F > GJ-E10. The sequence continues at coordinate 85,348 of DASPPB010000028.1, read as the reverse complement.
CTGACGCACCAGAATCTCGTTTTCGAAATTGCCTTTCACGGACTCGGCAACCGTGCGGCCGAAATTGCGCCCGAAGTAGGCCGTAAAAGCCAAAACCGCAAGCATGATCGCCGCGCCGGTGTAATAGGTCGGATCGTGCTGAACCAGCATGCGCCAGATGATGGGGAAAATCGCCAACGGCAGATATGTGTACAGGGCCAGCGTATAGGAGGCGTAGAGCGTGAGCGAACCAAAGGAAACGGCAAGGATGACCGCCACCAGCACGAGCTGCTGGACGGTCGAATCGGACGGATAAAAATGAAGCCCCGCCGTGCCCCAAATCGCGCCCGCAGTGGCGGACATCCAAAGCCAGCGCAAAGCCCACTTCGCGCTGTCCTCCAACGAGATGCCGCCTTGGCTAAACAGTCTTGCCGAGCGCAACCGAAGCAGCGCCTCGAGCAGCAGCGCGATAAACCAAATGATGAGCGCGGTCTGGTCGTGGACGTGCCAAAAAACCGCCACTAGAGCCATGCCGCCCACAATGCTTACCAGGACCGCCTGCGGCACTTGACGAAACACGGTGCCAAAAACGCCCAGCAGCAACCGTTGCCGGCGCCGCTCGGGCGACTCATCGATCAGACCGAGACGAGTGACTGGCCCACCGTTCATACGCGGATTACTTCCCCTCAAGGGTCGGGTGACCCCAGAACTGTAAGCGCGCCCGCCCTGCCTGCACGCTCAGACTGGCCTGCGCGCCGACGGCAAGGGTCAGACGCCTGCGACCGTGCCCGAAGGGCAATCCGGTGAGTACCGGCGCCGGGCAGCGGGAGCGCAGGCACGTCCATACGCTCGTGAGGTCAAATCCCCCGTCGTTGGGCAGGCTTGGCATCGACAAAAATTCCCCCAGCAAGATTGCCTTCTGGCGCTCGAGCACACCCGCGTGCAGCAGCTGCAAAAGCATGCGTTCGATCCGGTAGGCCGGTTCGTTAATGTCCTCTAGAAACAAAATGCCGCCGCGCACGCGCGGAAAATACGGGGTGCCCAGCATCGCGCACACCATCGCCAGGTTTCCGCCCCAAAGGCGTCCGCGAACCTCCCACGTCTCGTCGCCCGCATCCTGCGCGGGTTCGAACTCGACCGCGTAAGGCGATTGGGAAACTGCCCCAAAAAAATGCTCCATCGTAAACGCGGAATCGGCTTGTCCCGAAAAATCGGTCGCCGTCGGCCCCTGAAAGCTGATGCCGCCCGCCCGTGCCAGCAGCGCGAGATTGAAAGCCGTGAAATCACTATAGCCCACAACGGGAAGGCCCCGCGCCGCAATCGATTCGTAATCGAGCCGGTCGAGCAGTCGCGAAAGACCGTAGCCGCCGCGGGCCGCAATCGCCAAATCGAGGTTCGGGTCGGTCGCAAACCGCTCCAGTTCGGCCGCGCGCAGCGCATCAGGGCCCGCAAAACGCTGCTCGCGCGCAAACACGCTCTCGCCTGCACTCACCCGCCAGCCCCGTTCGGACAGGTACTGCGCCGCGCGGTCCATCACCGCGGGGTCGGGCAGGTAGCCCGAGGGGGCAAAAAATCCGATTGATCCTTCCCGCGCCGCGGACCTACTCAAGCACGATCTCCTCGACGTCCCCGGGGCCGGATTGATCCTTTTTGCGCTGTCTACGCTCGGCAAAAAAATCCGCCAGCATTCGTCGGCATTCCTCGGCCATGACGCCGCCGCGCACTCGGGTGTGATGGTTCAGGCGCGCATCGGCAAAAAGATCGACGATACTGCCACACGCGCCTGTCTTCGGATCCGCCGCGCCGTAGATCAGATGCGCGATACGCGCCTGCTGAATTGCCCCCGCACACATGGCGCACGGTTCGAGCGTGACGTACAGGGAGCAGTGATTGAGCCGGTAATTTCCCAGGATCTGCGCAGCGGCGCGCAGCGCGCGAATTTCGGCGTGACCCGTCGGATCGGAACTTCCGATCGGTTGGTTAAAGCCCGTCGCAATGACCCGCCCGTCCCGCACAACCACGGCACCGACGGGAACCTCACCCAGTACCCAGGCATTGTGCGCCTGGTCCAGCGCGAGGCGCATCAGCGCTTCTTCCCGTTGATCCTCGTCCGTGTCCAGCACTGGGGCTCCAAAGACTCCCAACCCACACTCCGCCGTCGAAGCGTCGGCAACTGGGTTGCAATACTACTGCCCGGCCCGGTCTTCCTCAACGAAACCCAACTCCCCACCTGGGCGCGCTGCGAGTACGATTTGTCTGCATCCGGTCACGCACGTCCAACGCAACTGGCAAGGCCATCATGTCCTGGCAAACGCACGAAATCGTCAATCAATTCGACGAACTTACCGACTACAACCTGTACACGACCGACACGGCGCTCGCGCAAGGCATCGAGCGGTGCGGTGCCGGAGCATTTGCCCCGCAGCTTGCAAGCTACGGCGCGCGCATCGGCAGCCAGGAGAATTTTGCGCTCGCCGAGCAGGCAAATCGCAACGTACCGCAACTGCGCGCCTTCGATGCGCGGGGCCGGCGCGTCGACCAGATTTATTACCACCCCAGCTGGCACGCTTTACTCGCCCAGTTTCGTGAGGGCGGCTTCATTGCCATGCCCTTTGCCGATGCGCGTCCCGGCCGTTGGGTCGCCTCGGCCGCGGGTTTTTATCTTCATTCGCAGGTGGAGGCCGGGACCATGTGCCCTGCCTCCATGACGCTGGCCTGTATTCCTCTACTGCAAAAGGAGCCCGGCCTGTGGTCGCAACTCGGGGCGAAGCTCCTTGCCAACGCCTACGACGTACGCGACGTTCCGATCGAAGAAAAATCCTCGCTGTGGGTCGGCATGGGAATGACCGAGAAACAAGGCGGCTCCGACGTGCGCTCCAACACCACGACGGCAGCGCCCGAGGGCGCCGGCGGACGCGGCACGACCTACCGGCTGCGCGGCCACAAATGGTTTCTCTCCGCGCCGATGTGCGATGCCCATCTGGTCGTCGCACGCAGCGAGCAAGGGCACTCGTGCTTTTACGTTCCGCGTTGGTGTCCCGACGGCACAAAAAATGCCCTCCACGTGCAGCGTTTGAAAGACAAGCTTGGCAACCGCAGCAACGCCAGCGGGGAAGTTGAGTTCCATGACGCGTGGGGCGTGCTCATGGGCGAGGAAGGCCATGGCATACGCACGATCATCGAGATGGCCACCTATACGCGGCTGAGCTGCGTGATCGCCAGCGCGGCGATCATCCGCCAGTGTCTTGTGCAGGCGTTGTCCTACACGCGTCAGCGCCGGGCTTTCGGCCGGCACCTCGCCGAGCAGCCGCTCATGCGCGGTGTGCTCGCCGATCTTGCCCTCGAAAGCGAGGCCGCGCTCGCGCTCATGCTGCGCCTGGCGCAGGCCTTCGAGAACGCAGCCGCCCCCGAGCAGCGGGCCTGGATGCGGATCATGACGCCGGCGGCCAAGTTCTGGATCTGCAAGCGCGCTGTCGAGCTAAGCGGCGAGGCTATGGAGATCTTCGGCGGAAATGGCTACGTCGAGGACAGTCCCATGGCGCGGCTTTTCCGCGAAGCCCCGGTCAACTCCATCTGGGAGGGATCGGGAAACGTGATGTGCCTCGATGTGATGCGGGGCGTGGGACAGGCGCCGGAGGCAGCCCACGCGCTGCTCGATGAGCTCGAGCGCCTGGGGGGTGCCGAGCCCCGGATTCGCGAAGAGCTCCGGACGCTGCGCCGGGATCTGGCCCTTGCGGCCGATACGCTCGAGGCGCTGGGGCGCAGCCTCGTGCAACGCCTCGTGGTCGTCGCCCAGGCCTGTTTGCTTCGGGCCCATGCGCCGGCGCAGGTCGCCGAAGGCTTCATCGCCAGCCGCCTGGACGGAAGCTGGGGAAAGGTGGTCGGTGCGATCGACGTGCGCAGCTTCAATGCAAGCGCCGTGCTGGAGCGCTCGCTTGCGCCCGAGCGCGCACAAACAACGGACGCATGAACACCCGTACGGAAACCGATTCGTTCGGTCCCATCGAAGTGCGCGAGGACCGGCTCTGGGGAGCGCAGACGCAGCGCTCGATCGAATATTTCGCGATTTCCACCGAACGTATGCCTGCCGAGCTCGTGCGCGCGCTGGCAACGACCAAACTTGCCTGCGCCGCCGTCAACCGGGACCTCGGGATTCTGAGCCCTGCCAAGGCCGACGCGATCATCGCCGCGGCCGAGGAAGTTCTCGCCGGTCTTCACCCCGACGAGTTTCCTTTGTCGGTCTGGCAGACAGGTTCGGGCACGCAGAGCAACATGAACATGAACGAAGTGCTTGCCAATCGCGCTTCGGAGCTGCTCGGCGGAGGGCGCGGTGCGCGGCGCCTGGTGCATCCCAACGATGATGTCAACTGCGGCCAGTCCACCAACGACATTTTTCCGACGGCAATGCATTTGGCTGCCTGCTCGGCCATCACAGAGACGCTGCTGCCGGCTGTGCGCAGGCTGCGCGAGAGTCTGGGAGAAAAGTCCTGGGAATTTCGCGACATCGTCAAAATCGGCCGCACGCACCTGCAAGACGCCACACCGCTGACGCTCGGGCAGGAGTTTTCCGGTTACGTCGCGCAACTGGCGCACGCCGAGGCGGTGATCAGCGCCACACTGCCGGGACTGCACGAACTGGCCGTTGGCGGTACCGCCGTGGGCACGGGACTTAACACGCACGAGCACTTTGGTGTTCTTGTGGCCGCTGAACTGGCGCGGCGTACGGGCCTGCCCTTCGCGAGCGCCGGCAACAAGTTCGCGGCGCTTGCCGCGCACGATGCCCTGCTCGCCGTGCACGGAGGCCTGAAAACTCTTGCGGGCGCACTGATGAAGATTGCCAACGATGTGCGTTGGCTCGCCTCAGGCCCGCGCTGTGGTCTGGGCGAGGTACGCATCCCGGAGAACGAACCCGGGAGCTCGATCATGCCGGGCAAGGTCAATCCCACGCAGTGTGAAGCCCTCACGATGGTCTGCTGCCAGGTGTTCGGAAATGACGTGGCGATCAATATCGGAGGCGCCTCCGGAAACTTCGAGCTCAATGTTTTCAAACCTTTGCTGGCGCACAACTTTCTGCAAAGCGTGCGCCTGCTCTCCGACGCCGTCGTGAGTTTTGACGTCCATTGTGCGCGCGGAATCACGCCCGACGAGGAGCGAATTTCGCGAATGCTCTCGCATTCGCTCATGCTCGTGACCGCGCTGACACCACACATCGGCTACGACCGGGCGGCCCAAATCGCCAAGAAGGCGCACCACGAGGGCACCACCTTGCGGCAGGCGGCCCTTGCCTTGGGTTTTGTCTCGCCCGCCGACTTTGACCGCTGGGTAGTGCCGGAAAAAATGACCCGCCCGGGGCAAGGGTAAATTACTGTTGACACCGCGCCCGCGACCATGTACTCATCGCGTGGCCGGCGCGCGCTCGCGGCCTCGCGAATCGCCGGCTGACTCACGGGCGCTTGCGTGTTCACGTCTGTCTGCACCCTCCCCAAGCGCCTGCGGGTGGAACCCGGCCGCGCATCGGGCAACAGGAGATACGGTCATGGGTAAAGCGCAGCAAAGCAACAAGGAAGCCAAAAAGCCCGCGGCCATGAGCTTGAAGGAAAAGCGCGCCGCCAAGAAAGCCAAGAAAGAGGGACGCGTTGCAGGCCAAGGGCTAGCGCCTCCTCGATAAAGCGCTCGCGCCCGCAACGGCCGCGCACGCCCGCGGGTCCGGGCCTCGGCAGGCGTCGCAATGGCGCACGCTCACAGCTCGGGCGGACCTTGCCTATCACGCATCCGCACAGCTGCCTGTTTGCTTTTTATCCGGCAACTGCGCCGCAAGGACCCTTCGCCTTGCGCGAAGTCGCGTGCGACGAGGGCGCCGCGCCGCCCGCCGATCGGCGTGATTCGATCGCGGGCAGGCCAACGCGCAGCCAATCGTGCCCCACCGGGCCAAGCCGGCAAGGACCTAGCCCGCGCGCCCAATGATTTGTGCGGTGGCGATCAGTTCCTCGAGCAATGCGAGCGCCGCCCGGCCGGACATCGCGTGGGGATCGAGCACCGGTTTCTCACAGTACTTGAGAAGAAGCGATGGATTTACCGTGGCCAGGTTCACCTGTCCCATCGTCCAGCCTGCAAAACGCCGCTCCGACATTTCTTCGAAGTGCAGCAGCATCACCTCCCGGTGCCGCTCGTCTTGCACGATCTGGTTGTAGAGCCGGTTGACGGCTTCCCGGCCACCCTCCAGAACCTGCAAGTAAACGTCTCCGCTCTGGCATAAAACCCCGGTAATGCCCAGTTCCGGGTTGTGCTTGCGGGACTGCGCCAGGATCGATTCGACGACGTTGGTTTCGATCGGCTTTGCGGAGCGACTGGCGTAGAGAAGACGCACGAGCATCGGTTGGTCTCCTAGGTATTGTTTTTCTGCACCAGAGCGAGGAATTCGCGACGCAAGTTTGCGTCCTTCAGGAATGAGCCTCGCATTACGCTATTAACCATTTTGGAGTTCACATCCTTGACACCGCGCCATTGCATGCAGAAATGGTCGGCCTCCATCACGACCGCGAGCCCGTCGGGGTGCATGCGCTCCTGCAGTAAATCGGCCAACCGGGTCACAGCCTCCTCCTGGATCTGCGGCCGGCTCATCACCCAATCGCAAAGCCGCGTGTATTTGGAAAGCCCGATGAGGTTGGAGTGCTCGTTGGGCATGACCCCAATCCACACCTTGCCCATGATCGGACACAGATGATGGGAGCAGGCGCTGCGTACCGTGATCGGACCGACAATCATCAGTTCGTTGAGTCGTTCCATGTTGGGAAATTCGGTCACTGCCGGCATGGGCGCGTAGCGTCCCTGGAAAACTTCCGTCAGGTACATCTTCGCGATGCGTCGCGCCGTACTGCGGGTGTTGTGATCGCTTTCCGTATCGATAACCAGGCTCTCGAGCAGCGCCTGCATGCGCCCCTCGACCTCATCGAGCAACTGCGGTAACTCTCCCGGTTCGATGAATTTTGCGATGTTGTCGTTGGCATGAAACCTCTCGCCCCCCTTTTGTATACGCTCGCGGATGCGACGCGAAATGGGGCCGCCCCCGGCGCCTCCGGCGGGCATGGGTTTCTCGACGGTTTTCTTTTGGTCCATGGGTTTGCTCAAAACACGCAGTCGGTGCCGCTATCCTAACCGGCAATTGCCAAAAGGGCCGCGGGCGCAAAGCGCGCATGGCGCATCCGATGCCCGAGTTGGTACGTCTTGCTTGCGATTTTGCGCCGCTTTCGGCGATCGTTCGTTCCTTCGTCGGGTTTCCGTCTTTTTGGGCGCGACCGTGCCTTCGCGTTATGTAGAGGATTTTTCAGTCATTTTCTATGCCACGGACCACCGAAAGAACGCACGCCGCGATCGCGCGGCCCATTGTCGCCCGGACCCGGAGCAATTGGCCACAATTCAAGATCGCCGCCGTGTGCAGGACCGCGGCTGTTGGGCCGGCCCGCGGCTCGCTCCGTGCTTGGCTCGGCCGGGCACAGCGTTGCCAGCCCTTCCGGCCGTATGATGCACGCTAGCGCGATGCGACGGGAGCACGAGCATGATCAAGATCCTGGCGATATCGGGAAGCTTGCGGGCCAAGTCGTACAACACCGCGCTGCTGCGCGCGGCGCAATCGCTCGTCACAACAGAGGCGACCTTAGATATCGCGACGCTGCACGGCATTCCACTCTACGACGGCGATCTGGAGGCACGCACCGGCATACCGCAGACGGTCGAAGACCTCAAGGCCCGGATTTGTGCAAGCGATGGTTTGATCCTGGCCACGCCCGAGTACAACAATGGCATTCCGGGTGTTCTAAAAAACGCGATCGACTGGCTGAGCAGGCCGCCGGCCGACATTCCCAAGGTCTTCGGAAGTCGCCCCGTCGCGGTGATGGGCGCCTCGCCCGGCGGCTTCGGCACGATTCTGGCCCAAAACGGCTGGTTACCCGTGCTCCGAACGCTGGGCGTGCGTCAGTGGAACGGGGGGCGCCTCATGGTATCGCGGGCGGCTCAGGTCTTCGATGACAGCGGCGCACTGACCGATCCGGCCGTGCGCAAACAGCTGCTGGAATTTTTGCACGGATTCTTGCAATTCGTTCAGTCCTGTCCGACGTAAACCGTGCGACGGGGCTTTGCGCGAGCCCGATGGCCGGCAGCCGCCCGCGCGCCTGCACCACGGCTATCCCTTTGCCGGTGTGCTGACGCCTTGCGACAGAAGCTTGAACAGGTCCATTGGAACCGGAAAGATGATTGTCGAGCTGCGGTCACCCGCCACCTGTGTGAGCGTCTGCAGGTAGCGCAGCTGCATCGCCTCGGGGCGCAAGGCAAGCGTCTGCGCGGCATCGAGCAAGGTCTGCGCGGCCTGTTTCTCTCCCTCCGCATGTATGACTTTTGCGCGGCGCTCGCGCTCGGCCTCGGCTTGGCGCGCGATGGCGCGCACCATCGACTCGTTTAGGTCCACGTGCTTGATCTCGACGTTGGTCACCTTGACACCCCAGGCGTCGGTCTGGGCATCGAGTATGCGCTGCACGTCCACGTTCAGTCGCTCCCGCTCGGCAAGCATTTCGTCGAGCTCGTGCTTGCCCAGCACCGCGCGCAGCGTGGTCTGGGCGAGCTGGCTCGTGGCAACCAGAAACTTCTCCACCTGGATGATCGCCTTCTGCGGATCGATGACGCGGAAATAAACCACCGCGCTCACTTTCACCGACACGTTGTCGCGTGAAATGACGTCCTGCGGAGGCACATCGAGGGTGACCACGCGCAGGTCCACGCGCACCATCTGCTGAATGCCGGGCATTAGCAAGACTAGACCCGGCCCCTTCACGCGCCAAAACCGCCCGAGAAGAAACACGACCCCGCGCTCGTATTCGCGCAACACGCGCAACGACATCAGGAGGAGCACGATGACAACGATCACGAGCAAGGCGCCAAAGCCCAGCGGAAAGTAAAAGAACATTGCAATTCCCCCTTCGTCGGTTTCCGTCATCCCTGCTCGGCACCCAGCACTGCGACGTCAAGCGTCAGGCCCTTGACCGCCAGCACCCGTATGCGCTCGCCGCGCTTGAGCGGCGAGTTGCTGTGCACCTGCCAGGATTCGCCTGCAACATGCGCCCAGGCCTCGCCTTTTGTAACCTCCGTCACCGTTCCCTCGGCGCCGACCAAGGCCTCCCGGCCGCTCACCACCGGTCGGCGGCGGGCACGCAGCGCAAAGCTGCCCGCCCCAAAAATTACCGCCGCGGAAGTCAACGCCAGCGCAATGACCACCTGCAATGGAATCCCGAAACCGGGGATTTCCGGTTCGATGAGCATCAACAGGCCCGTTGCAAGCGCCACGATTCCGCCCACACCGATGACGCCAAAGGTCGGCAAAAATAGCTCCGCGATCATGAGCGCGCAGCCCAGCAGGATCAGACCCACGCCGGCCCAGTTCACGGGAAGCAGCTGCAACGCATACAGCCCGAGCAGCAAGCAGATCCCGCCGGCCACTCCCGGCACAGCCGCACCCGGGTGCATTACCTCGATGAATAGGCCGTAGACGCCCAGCATGAGCAGTACCACTGCCACTGTCGGATCCGATACGAGGGCGAGCAGTCTGGTCCGCCAGCCCGGTTCGATCCGAACCAGCGGCGCGCCCGCGGTATGCAGCTGTACCTTGCCCGTAGGCAGCGCGATGGTGCGACCGTCGAGCTTGCGTGCCAGATCCTCGACGTCGGTGGCGATGAGGTCAATTACGTGCGCCTGAAGCGCTTCCTCGGCCGACAGGCTGCGCGCCTCGCGCACTGCGCGCTCCGCAAAATCAGCGCTTCGCCCGCGCAGTTGCGCGAGGCTGCGAAGGTACGCAGCCGCGTCGTTGATGACCTTGTGGTGCAGCGTTCCGCCCTGGCCGGAGGATGCCGATTTGCCCTCCGGTTCCTCTGTCGGCGGCGCGGCCCCGATTGAAATCGGTGTGGCGGCGCCCAAATTTGACGCGGGCGCCATGGCCGCGATGTGGCTCGCATACAAGATGTACGTTCCGGCACTTGCGGCACGCGCCCCCGATGGCCCGACCCAGGTGGCCACCGGCACCGAGGCGCCCAGGATCTCCTTGACGATGTCGCGCGTCGAGGTATCGAGCCCGCCCGGAGTATCGAGCTCGAGCACTACGAGCTGCGCGTTGCGCTCCCGCGCCTGTTCGAGTCCGCGGCGGAAGAAATCCGCCGTTGCGGGGCCAATCACGCCGTCGTACTGCAGCACTTCAATTGGCGCCCGCTCGGAGCCCGTCTGCGCGCGAAGCGGTGCAACCGCGCACCAAGGGCCCACGCCTACGACGAGGGGCACGACCGCACCAAACAACGCGCGTAGCGCATTGTTTAACCGCCAGGAGGATCCTCTTCGCATTACCATGACCACCGGTATTTCATCATCACCTTTCGCGTCTGCCAGCGCAAGGACGACAGCACACGCCCCGGGGGTTAAGCTCCGTTGCGAGTTCGCAGGCACTCCGTGCTCGGGCTGACTCCTCTGCCGGGCTCGGTCCCGCGGGCTACAAGCCCACAATCTCGTCGACGCCACGCGACCGCCCTGCATCCGCGCCTAGCCATCGACAGGTATGGGGTCTTGCAGCCAGCCCCGCGACAGCGGCCCAAGAGCACCCGAGCCCAGCCGGCCACGTGCCGCGTACCTACCCGCGCACGGCCACGCAGGCCGGGCCAGGCGCTAAACGTTCTCGCGGTACATCTCCTCGATCAATCCCCGGTGGGCCTCGATTACAGCCTGGCGGCGCAACTTCATGGTAGCCGTGAGATAGCCGCTTCCAATGTCAAATCCCTCGGCGATGACCGCAAATTTGCGAATGCCTGCGACGCGTGCATGACGCGCATTGACCTCGTCGATTTGCGCCTGCACTGCGGCGAGCACGCGCGGGTTCTGGTGCAAGCCCTCGCTGGAAAGAGCGTAGCGGGCAGCAAGGGTGTCCAAAGCAGGCGCCTTGAGCGTAACGAGCGCGCAAAGAAACCTACGTCCCTCGCCAACGACGACGGCGTGCTCGATCAGTTCACAGGCGCTGAGGTCGGATTCCAGCGCTGCGGGCGAGATATTCTTGCCGCCCGAGGTAATGATCAGGTCCTTCTTGCGGCCCGTGATGAAGAGGTACCCCTGCGCGTCGAGGCGCCCCAGATCGCCGCTATAGAGCCAGCCATCGCGCTTGGCCTCGGCCGTATCGTCGGGATCGGCCAAATAGCCGGCAAATACGCTGGGCGCACGAACGAGGATTTCGCCGTCGGGCGCAATTCGAAGCTCCAGGCCCGGCAAAGCCTTTCCGACCGAGCCGATGCGGGTGCTGCCTGGCATGTTCACCGTCGTGGGCCCGCTGTCCTCCGACTGCCCATAGAGTTCGCGCACGACCAGATCCAGGCCCAGAAAAAACCGCAGATGATCGACTGCAATGGGCGCGGCGCCCGAAAACAGCATGCGACTGGCGTCCAATCCGAGAGCTTTCCGGACTTTTTCGAGCACAAGCCGGCGCGCCACCGTCATCTGCACCCGGCGCCAAACCCCAGGCGGCCTTCCTTCCAGATCGGCCTCGTGGAAGGCGCGCGCCACTTGCATCGACCATCGCAGCAGACGCTGCTTTGCGCCCCGCGCCGCGGCAAGTTTGCCCTCCAGGCCCGCGCGCATTTTTTCCCAAACACGAGGTACACCAAAGAACACCGTGGGCCGAACGTCCTTCAGATCCTCGAGTAGTTGCTCGATGCTGCGCGCGAAATACACCACATTGCCCGCGCGCGCCGGCAGGTAGACGCTTGCGACGCGCTCGGCGATATGCGCCATCGGCAGGTAGGACAGGTGGCGATCGCCCGAGCCCGTGCCCAGCATCTTGACTACGGTATCGGCCACCCAGGCGAGATTGGCGTGCGTGAGCATGACGGCCTTGGGCATTCCGGTCGTCCCTGACGTGTAAATGAGAGTGCCCAGATCTTCGAGCGACAAAGCCTCGATGCGTCGCTCGAGCTCCCGCTCAAGTCCGGGTGCCTCGCTGCTGCGACCCAACTGCAGAAAATCCTCCCAACCGATGACCTCAGGGTCGGGACTGCGCTGCATTGATACGCGGTACCGAAGCCACGGCAAGGCATCGCGGCGAGCGGACAATTTGGCGAGTTGCGTGGCGTCTTCAAGCAGAACCAGACAGGCCTGCGAGTGGTTTAACACGTACTCGACTTCGGGCGCCGCGCTCGTCCAGTAGATCCCGACGCCGATTGCGCCCACCATCATCGCGGCGTGATCCATGATCAGCCACTCGGGTCGGTTAAATCCCAGAATGCCGACGCGAACGCCGGGCGCCACGCCCAGCGCGATTAGGGCGCGAGCCGCCGCCCGCACCTGCTCGAGAAATTGCAGCCAGGACGTTGCCTGCCAGTGCGCCTCAGAGCGCCCGAAATAGGCCGTCGCGTTGCCCAGGCGCTGTGCCGTTGCGATGAAGCTTCGGGGCAGCGGCACCCGATGGCCAGAATCGTCTTTTGCGGAGGTTGTCGTGGCGCACACCCGATCCGGAAGCTCAGCCCGATGCCGGCGGCGAACTCAATGCGCCAGACCCAGCAAAGCGCGGGCTTCGCCGGTACTCGCAACCTCCCGGCCCGCCCGACGGGCGCATTGCGCCAGCGCTTCTATCAGTTCTCCGTTGCCGCGGGCGCGCTCGCCGTTGGGCAGGTAAAAGGTGTCCTCCAAGCCTGTGCGCAGCATGCCGCCCAACTGCGCGGCCGCCTCGTGCACGGGCCAAATTTCGCGCCTGCCGATGAGTGTGGCCTGCCATAGAGCGCCTTGCGCCAGATAGCCCGGCAGCAGTTGCAGCAAGCTCGCGTCGCAGGGCATGCCCGAGGCCACGCCCATGACAAAGTTGTAGTCGGGGCGACCCATGGTCGGACGGAACATGCCCGACTTCACGAACATGCCGACGCAGCGCACGATGCCCACGTCGAAGCATTCGAATTCCGGGCGCACGCCGCATTCGTGCATCACGTCAAGAAACTGCTGCACCTTGGTGACGGGGTTATCGAAGACCATCGGTGGCCAGGCCCAAGTGCCGTCGTCCTTGAGCTTGAGGTAATTGAGGCTGCCCGCATTGCACGCCGCGATCTCCGGTCGGACGCGCCGGATGCATGCCACCGGGCCGGAGATGTCGGGCCCAATGACGCCCGTCGTGAGGTTGATGATCACGCCCGGACAGGCATTTCGTATCGCCCCGACCACCGCGTCGGCAACCTCCGGGTCCCAGCTGGGCAGGTGGCCCATGCCCTCCTCCTGGCGACGCAGGTGCACGTGCATGATGGAGGCGCCCGCATCGAAGGCGGCCCGCGCCTCGGCAGCCATCTGCGCGGGAGTGACCGGGACCGGGTGCTGACGCGGGTTTGTCAGAACGCCGGTGAGCGCACAAGTCAAAACGGCCTTATCACTCATGCGTTGAGCTCCAACTCGACGATGAGCGCATCGGCCGCGACAGGTTCACCGACGCGCGCATGCACAGCCTTGACGCGACCGCTGCCCCGGGCCGCAAGCCACGTCTCCATCTTCATGGCCTCGACGCACACCAGGGGCTGACCTTCGGCCACGGCATCGCCAGCCCGGGCGCGCACTTGCACAATGGTACCGGCCACGGGGGAAACGATGCGCCGCGGATCGGGCTCGCTTTTTGCCGCGGGGAAGGCAGACGGCTCTTCAAAGAGAAAACCGGAGGCCCCCGAGGCAAGCTGCAACTGCGCTGCGCCAGCATCACCTTTGCGGTCGAAGCTCACCGCCGCGATGCTGCGCTGCACGCCATCGATGGTCAGTCGGAATCTTCCATCGGGGATCTGTCCCAGCCATTGCACGTGGTGCGTTTTGCCATCGAGCGTGATCTGGGCCTGCGTGCCCTGCACTTGCACGCGCAGGCGTCTTTGTTCGAGGCCGCAGCGCAACAACAAATCGAAGGCGGCAACGCTCGCAGGACGCGACCCACAGCCTCCGTCGCGGTGCCAGAACACCCGTAGAGCGGCCGCGCTCAGCCAGTCTTGCACAGGCGGTGTGCCCGCCCGGAGCAGCGCATCGCCATCTCGCACCCACTCGTCGATTAACGTCGTGTGCATGCGGGCCTCGCAAAAAGCCTGATGCGCGATCAAGTCGCGAAGGAAGCGGCCGTTGGTGGGCGGGCCGAGTACGGGCGCATCCTCGATCAGGGCGCCTAACCGCCGGATGGCGTCGGCACGGTCTCGACCGTGAACAATCAGCTTGGCGATGAGTGCGTCGTAGTGCGGCGTGATCTCGTCACCTTCTTGCACCGCCGCATCGATACGCATGCCAGGACGCAATGCCTCCTGGGGGCGCCACCAGAGGAGGCGGCCGCTTTGCGGGCGAAAACCGTCGCCGGGATCCTCCGCGTACAGGCGCGCTTCGATAGCGTGACCTGTAAAGCGGATTTGCTCCTGCGTGAGCGGCAGCTCCTCGCCGGCAGCAATCCGCAGCTGCCACTCGACCAGGTCGAGCCCGGTAATGGACTCGGTCACTGGATGCTCGACCTGCAGGCGCGTGTTCATCTCCAAAAAATAGTGGCCTCGGTCCTCGTCGACCAGGAACTCGACCGTGCCTGCGCCCACGTAGTCGACCAGTCGCGCTGCGCTGATGGCATCTTGCCCCATGGCGGCACGCATGTCCTCATCGACAATCGGCGATGGTGCCTCCTCGACGACCTTCTGGCGACGCCGCTGCGCCGTGCAGTCCCGTTCGCCCAAGTGCACAAAGTTGCCATGCTGATCCGCAAAAATCTGGGTCTCGATATGCCGCGCCCCCTCGATTACGCGCTCGAGCATCAAGGAGTCGTCGCCAAATGCGCTTTGCGCTTCGCGCCGCGCGCCGGCGAGCGCATCCGCGAGATCACTGGCCCGCGCGACAAACCGTATGCCGCGACCCCCGCCGCCGGCCACCGCCTTGACGAGCAGAGGAAAACCCAGCGCCATGGCCTGCTCGAGCAGCGTTCGATCATCTTGCAATTCGCCCAGATAGCCCGCAATGCACGGCACACCGGCTGCAAGCATTTGACGCTTGGCCAATGCCTTGTTGCCCATTGCCTCGATGCTATGCGCCCGCGGCCCAATGAAAACGAGCCCCGCATCGGCACAGGCGCGCGCAAAATCCGCGCGCTCGGACAAAAAGCCATAGCCCGGGTGCACGGCATCGGCGCCCGTAGCGCGGGCAGCGGCCAGCAATGCCTCGATTCGCAAGTACGACTCGAGGGCTGGTGCCCTCCCAATGCACACCGCGGCGTCGGCCTGCGCGACGTGCAGCGCGCTTGCGTCGGCCTCGCTAAAGACTGCGACCGTACGATAGCCCAAGCGCCGGGCGGTCCGGATCACGCGGCACGCGATCTCGCCTCGATTTGCAATCAAGATATTGCCAAAGCCGCGGCCCGCCACCGCGCTGCGCTGCCCGTTATCCAATGGCCCACCGCGGCTTGCGTTTCTGCACGAAGGCCAGGGCACCCTCTGTGCCTTCCTCACCCAGCACCGCATCGGCAAATGCCCGTGCAGCCGAATCAATCAGAGCCGATGCGGGCTGGCGCAGGCCCTGCGCCATCAACGCCTTGGTCGCCGCGATGGCGCCGGGCGCACAGGCGAGGATCTGCTCCAGCAGGCGTGATACCGCAGCATCGAGCGCCTCGGGCTCATGCACTTCGTGCGCAATGCCGAGCGCCAGCGCCGCCTCCGCGTTAAGCCGCCCGCCGGTGACGGCCAGCCGGCGCGCCTGCCAGTAGCCCACGCGCTCGACCAGATAGGGCGCGATCTGCGCCGGAACCACACCCAGCGAGGTCTCGGGCAGGCGCAAGCTGGCTGTGGTGCTGGCCAAGACGACGTCGACCGCGCAAGCCAGACCCAGGCCGCCACCCATGACCATGCCCTCGAGAACCGCAATGGTGGCCAGAGGAGAGCGGGCAAAGGCCGCGCAAAGATGACCAAAGGAGGCGCTGATTTCGCAAAGCGACCGTCGACTCGCTTCGAGCGAACCCGCGTCGCTGACACGCGCCTGCGCCATGTCCTTCAAATCGGCCCCGGAACAAAAGTGTCCCCCGGCACCCCGCAGCACGAGCACGCGGGCCCCCCGATCGGCCTCGGCTGCGGCAAGCTGCGTCTGCAGCTCCGAGACCATCGCCCGCGAGAGCGCATTGCGCGACTGCGGCCGGTTGAGCGTCAAATGGACGGCGCCGCCCTCACGCCGCACAGTGACGCACTGCGTCGCAGCGTCGGTCATCCGCGAGACTCCCGCGGCAACGTGCCTTCGAGCTTGCAGATGATGCCCAGCATCACCTCGTCGGCACCCCCGCCGATGGAGGTGAGGCGGCCGTCGCGGTAGGCCTGGCTGATCGGATTGTCCCAGGTGTAACCCATCCCACCCCAGTACTGCAGGCAGGAGTCGGCCACCTCCCGGCTCAGCCGCCCGCTCTTGAGCTTAGCCATGGAGGCCAGGCGCGTGACGTCCTTGCCTCCGACATATTGTTCGACGGCGTGATAAGTCAGTGCGCGCAGTGCCTCGATCTCCGTGCGCAACTCCGCGAGTCGAAAGTGCACGACCTGGTTATCTAGGACCGCCTTGCCGAAAGCCTGCCGCGCGCGTGTGTACTCGATGGTCAGATCAATGAGCCGGTCCAGGCCGCGCAACGAGGAGGCGGCGGCCCACAGCCGCTCCTCCTGAAATTGCATCATCTGAAAGACAAAACCCATGCCCTCCTGTCCAATGCAATAGCGTTTGGGCACGCGCACATCGTCGAAGAAAAGCTGCGCCGTATCCGACGCGTGCATGCCGATTTTCTCGATCTTTTGGCGCGTCACGCCGTGTGCGCCAAGAGGCACGATGATCAGGCTCTTGTTCTTGTGAACCGGCCCTTCGCTGGTATTGGCCAACAGACAGCACCAGTCGGCTTGCATCCCGTTGGTGATCCACATTTTGGTGCCGTTGATGACGTAATCGCCTCCGTCGCTGCGCGCCCGTGTCTTGACCGCGGCCACATCCGAGCCGCCACCCGGTTCGCTCACACCCAGGCAGCCGACAAGCTCACCGGCGATCGACGGGGTCAGGAATTCGCGTCGCAAGGCGTCACTGCCGAAGCGTGCCAAGGCCGGAGTACACATGTCGGTATGCACTCCGATTGCCATGGGCACGGCCCCGCAGCTGCAAGCGCCCAGCGCCTCGGCCATCACCATCGAATAGCTGAAGTCAAGGCCGGCGCCGCCAAACTCCTGCGGGTATTTGAGCCCCAGCAATCCCAAAGCGCCGAGCTTGCCAAAAACCTCGTGGGCCGGGAACTGGCCCTCTTTTTCCCAGGCCGGGACGTGCGGATTGACCTCTCGCTCGACAAATTTGACTACCGTATCGCTCAATGCCTGGTGTTCGGAAGTGAAATTCACGGCAGGTGCTCCTGGAAGTGTTGCGCGCGGCCCGACGCTACAGTCGGGCAACGCCAAAGGTGTTGGGCCGCAACGTGCGTCGATCGGCTTCGCGCGCCAGGCACAGGCACAGCGCGAGCACCCGCCGGGTGTCGCGCGGATCGATCACGCCGTCGTCCCACAGACGCGCGGTGCCAAACAGCACGTGGGATTCGCGGTCGATGCGCTGGCGCAGCTGCTCACTCATGGCCCCGAGCGCCGCCTCGTCCACGGGAATGCCGCTGCGTTCCAGCTTGGCCCGATTGACGATATCCATGACGCGCGCGGCTTGCGCCCCTCCCATCACCGAAGTGCGAGCCGAAGGCCAGCTGAAGATAAATCGCGGATCGAATCCGCGCCCGCACATCCCGTAGTTGCCGGCACCGAAGGAGCCGCCCACGACAACGGTGAACTTCGGCACGCGCGCATTGGCAACGGCTTGGATCATCTTGGAGCCATGCTTGATGGCCCCAGCGCGCTCGGCTTGGGTGCCGACCATGTACCCGGTCGTGTTTTGCAAGAACACAAGCGCGGTGCCGCTTTGGTCGCAGAGCTGAATGAACTGGGCCGCCTTGGTCGAGCCTTGCGGCTGAATGGGTCCATTGTTGCCAAGAATTCCGACCGCGTGGCCCTCGATGCGCGCTAGACCGCACAGCGTATCGGTCCCATGGACGGTCTTGAACTCGAGAAAGTCGGATCCATCCACGATCCGGGCTACGATCTCGCGCGCATCGTAGGGCTCGCGCTCATCGACGGGGACCGTGCCCAACAGTTCCTCGGGATCGAACAGCGGAGCGGCCGATGCTGTAGGGGCAGGCACTGCGTCCCATGGCAGCTTTTCCACCAACTCGCGGGTGAGCGCAAGGGCGTGGGCGTCGTCAAGCGCCAAAAATTCCCCCAAACCCGTGACGCGCGCATGCAAATCGGCGCCGCCCAACTCCTCTTCGCTTGCCTCCTCGCCGATGGCGGCTTTCACCAGCGGCGGACCGGCAAGGTAAATGCTCGAGCGCCCCTGGACCAGCACGACATAGTCGCAAAGCCCCGGCAGATACGCTCCCCCGGCCGTCGAGGCTCCGTGCACGACCGCAATCTGCGGGATGCCGGCGGCGGACAGACGCGCCTGATTGGCGAAACTGCGCCCGCCCTCGACGAACATCTCGCTTTGGTACATCAGGTTCGCACCGCCCGATTCGACGAGATAGATGAGCGGCAGCTTGTTCTCCCGCGCCAGGTCCTGCGCCCGCAGAGCCTTTTTCAAACCCATGGGGGCGACCGTTCCGCCTTTGATGGCGCTGTCGCTGGCCGAGACCAAAACGCGCTTGCCGGCCACCTGCCCGATTCCCACGATGGAGCCTCCGCCAAGGACGGATTTTTTGCCGTCATCGTCGTGCATGCCCAGCCCCGCCAGCGGGGAGAGCTCCAGGAACTCCGAGCCTCGATCGAGCAGCCGCGCCACGCGTTCGCGCGGCAACAGTTGACCGCGGGCTTCAAAGCGCTCGCGCTTCGCGGAGGACTCGGCAACCACCTTGGCCTCGAGCGCGCGCAACTCCTCGATGCGCTCACGCATGCGCTCGGCGTTGGCGCCAAAAGCGGCCGAGCGCGGATCGAGCCGCGAGGACAAGGTGCTCATGGCGCCGTGTCCTCGCGCAGCACGCGAGGCGTGGTCGCACGGTGAAAGCCCGCGAACGCCGGCGCTGGCGCGTGGTCGACCGAGGAGTACAGAGCGTTGCCCAGCGAGGCGCCGCCGTCGATTTGCAGCGTGACACCAGTGATGAAGGCGGCGGCCGGCGAAAGCAAAAAGACGATCGCGGCGCTCACCTCGGCCTCGAGTCCCAGCCGGCGCATCGGCACGCGCCGCGCCAGCCCGCGGATAAGCGGCGCAACTTCGGGTCCGTAGCGGTCCAGGCCACTTGACGCAATCCACCCGGGGGCCACCGCGTTGACCCGAACGCCAGCGTATGCCCATTCGATGCTGGCACTCATCGTCAGGTTGCTCATACCGGCGCGTGCCGCGCCACTATGCGCCATGCCCGGCATTCCGTTGCGAAAATCCGCGGTCATGTTGACGATCGCCCCGCCGTGGCGCTGCATCGACTGCTCAAAGATCTCGCGCATCATCAAAAATCCGCCGGTCAGGTTGTTTGCGACGACCGCATCAAATCCGCGCTTGCTGATGGCTTGCATGGGCGATGGAAACTGGCCACCGGCATTGTTGACCAGACCGTCCACGGGGCCATGCTGGGCAACGGCCTGCGCGACGCAACGCTTGACTGCGTCTTCCTCGCGAATGTCAAAGGCCATCCATTCGCATCGTCCGCCATCCTCCCGTATTTCGGCGGCAACGCGCTCGAGGTTTTCTGGTTTGCGCCCGGAGATGAGCACCCGGGCGCCGAGAGCGGCGAGCTCATGCGCAGTGCATCGCCCGATGCCTGTGCCACCACCGGTCACCCACACCAGCTTTTCTGCCATCAAGCCAGGGCGAAACACGCTGCGATAGCCATCGGCCGTTGAAGGTCCCACGCGGGTCTCCCAGTCTGCGGTGCGGCGCCGCTGCGTCTGCAGTTCGCCCGCTTTCGCTCTGCATTTACGTTACCATGCTAACAGCGAAACGAAACAAGACGCGCCGAGGTTGTGACCGCTGCTTTCGCAGGCGGCCCCTCACCGGCCCGTTCTTGCACCACGCAATTTTTTCGGAGCCTTTGCCATGGACCTGCAAGCCTGTACGGAGTCCCTGCGCGCCAAAGTTGGCGAAAGCAGCGGTCTGGATGCGACCCTGAAGTTCGATTGCGGATCCGACGGTGTGATCTTCATCGACGGGAAGTCCGTGCCCAACTGGGTCGCGAACGACAACCGTGAGGCTGAGTGTACCGTTGGCATCACCCTGGAGAACCTGACGGCAATGCTCAAACGCGAGCTGGAGCCGACCGTGGCATTCATGACGGGCAGGCTCAAGGTTTCGGGCGACATGAGCGTTGCGCTCAAGCTCCAACGCCTGTTCTGAGCGCGGGCCTGGCGCCATGGCGCGCGCGGATCGGCGGCTTCGGGCGCCATCCGTAGGCGCAATCCTTGAGCGGCGAGTCCGAAAGTCAGGCTTGCGCGACCGTCAGAACCGCGGATCCACCTTGCTCGCCTTCGATCGCATCCGACATGCGACCCGTGTGGCCAATGCCTTCGTCCTCGCGGCCGGCCCTTCGTGGGGCGGACACTCCTTTTCTTTGCCGCGCAGCTGCGCCCGCGTGGGTCGGGCAGTTGGCAAGACGGCGCAAGCGCCCGTCCTGCGCTAAAGACGAGTTGAGCGGAAAAAGCTCTCGCCAAGACGGACATCGGCCAGAGCCATGCCACCGGAGTGCGGCGGTCGCGCTTGCGCGACGTGAAGGGCTCGAAACCTAGTTTGCGGAGGCGATATTTCGCAGCCGCGAAATCCGGTTCAGCAAATCCTTGGGCCGTTCAACGACCGTGCGCACTTTGCCCGCATAAACTCGGCCTTCGTTGCCATCGAGAGTGAGCACTGCGCCTTCCGGCAACTCCATGGCGCCGATGCGAACGGCGCGACGGTCTCGGTCAATATGAAGATCACGACAGCCCACCAGACAGACTTTTCCCAGATGACGCGCAACGACGGCCGCATGGGACGTACGAGCACCAAGCTCCGTAAGCAGACCGGAGGCAAGTGTCAGCGCGGCCAAATCCGCGGTTTCTGCCTGTCGCCGAACCAAAATCACCGGCGCGCCCGTGCCGCTGCGCTGGCGCGCCCGGTACTCGTCAAAGACGATTTCTCCGCAAGCGACACCCGTGTTCGCACTTGCCGCGGTGGCCAAGGGGACCAGTTCGTCACCGTCATCGGCCACGACTCTGGTTATTGCCAGCGCCGACTCTTCGATTGCGTCAAGACGACGTAAGGCTTCCGAACGCGAGATGACGCCTTCATCGCAAAGATCAAGGGCGATGCGAGCGCCAGCCAGGGATGAGCGTTTGCCGGGCCGGCTCTGAAGCAGATAGAGCTGCCGATCCTCGACCGTAAACTCGAAATCCTGCATGTCGCTAAACTCGCGCTCGAGCCTGACTGCCGAATCACGCAACTGTCGCCAAACCTCCGGCAATGCTTCAGCCAGATCCAAAGTGCCGTGGGTAGATAAGCGTCCGGCAACCACATCCTCGCCCTGCGCATTAAAACGAAAATCGATCACCGGCTCGGCTCCGCCGAGTATCGGATCGCGCGTAAAGCCAACGCCGGCGCCCGAAAGCCCGCTCGCGTTTCCAAAAACCGACGCCTGCAAGGTAACGGCAGTGCCAGCCTCCTCCGAGATGCCATGGACCTTGCGGTAATCGACTGCTTGCGGCGCGCGCCAAGACGCGAATACGGCGTAGATCGCTCGCTCCAACTGTTCCCGCGGTTCCTGCGGAAACGGCTCCCCGGCGGCGGCGCGATACACGTCCAAGAGGCGCCGCGTGAGGTTCCGTAGTTGTGCAAAATCGAGCTGTCGCAGGTCCGAGATGTGCAGGGATTCGTTTTCCGCCTCGAACTCATCGGCGGGCACGCCCGCGACCACCTCGCCGTAGCTCGCTACCAGGCGCCGATAGCTGTCCCAGGCAAGACGCGGATTCCCGCTCAGTCGCACGAGTCCAGGCAGAGTCAAATCCGTCAGCCCGACATTAAGCAAGGTCCGCATCATGCCCGGCATGGAAAACGCGGCACCGGAACGCACAGAAACAAGCAGCGGGCGGCGCGGATCGCCGAAGGCGCGCCGCGTGCGCTGCTGCAGCCATGCCAAGGCATCGGGCAGCGCATTGCGCAGCGCCTCGGGAAGACCCCCGCATTGCAATACCGGGGCGCACCAGCGAGTGCCAATCACTACCGCGGGAGGCACCGGCAGCCCGATGCAGGCCATGCGCATCAGTCCCTGCGCCTTGCCCCCGATCACCTCAGCAGAGGGAGCTGACAAACCTCTATCGGTGGCCGTACCGATACGAAAAATATCCACCGCGTTCATGCGGCAGCAGTGGCGCGGTCGAGAACCAGGTCACGCAAAAGGTAAGCGACTGTTAGCAGATGATCAGTGGCCGTTTCCAATTGAAAAGCCAAGTCCGTCGCGAGGGTCAGTCCCGCGCAACTTTGTGCCGTGGCGAGAATCTGTCGACGAGCAGCACGCAACTGCTCGTCACCCCGCCGCTCCGCGTGCATCATGCGCCAGGTCACTTCCAGGAACTCGTGGGAGTCCTCCAATGGCGCGCTCCTGCGTAGACCTCGTCCGATCGCCAACGCCCTCACGTAATCCCGTACCCCGTCGAGCACCGTGTCGGCCAGGGGCAGCAGCACCTTTTGCAGCGTGCCGCCCAAAAGGGTCGCCGCATGCTCGGAGAGCAGTTCCATGACGAACATGGCTTCCTCTAAGTCGTCGGCCACATCGTCGGCGCTACCTGCTAATTGCGCAAAGGCCCGGCGCCGCGGGTGTCGTTCTGCAAGAGTTCGCGCTTGTGTCACCAATTCGTCTGCCCTGCTCTCCCAGGCCTTTGCCCGAGCCACTGCATCTCGGTCAAATTCGTGCGGATGCGCCAGCGAGTCACGCACCGCCAGCGCGATTTCGTGACAATAGCTCGCGTGTTCAGCGGCAAGATCGAACTCGCTGGAGCGATCCTGAAGCTGGCGCCGAAGCAGTAATCGAACCTCGTCTTCGATTTGCGACGACGCGCGCCCGTCGCGCAATCCCTGGGCGCAAAGCGTTAGGGTGTCGACCAAAAACGTCTCCGCGGCGGCGTCTCCCAGCACGTCCTCTAACGTGTCTCCCAGCCGAAAGGCTCCGTCGCCGACGGCTTGCATCACACCAAAAAGCAGTCGTTCCGCCCCCAGGCGCAGCCATCCAATGTGTCCGACCTCGCGGTCTGCGGCGGCTCTGAGCACGTTGCGCGCACACTCTCGGTCGACAAAGGCTTGCAGTCGCTTGCGCGCCCGGTTCCAGTCGATCAAAAAAACGATTCGGGACCCAATAAAGGTCAGAACTTCATCCAAGGCCGGAAAATCCGGCGCCTCGAATGTCGCGGTGCCGACCCAATAGACTTCGCCCAAATTCAGCGCCTCGCCCGCGCGGGGCTGCACCACACTCCAGCGCACGCCATGGGCACCTAGGGCATCGCGGAAAAATTCAAAGCGCGTCTGGTGCAAATCGGAATAGGTGAGCGTAAGAACGGTCCCGACAATCGCGATAACCAGTACGTGCGCCGCGTTGACGCCAATGTCATTTTGAATGAGCAACCTTTCGCCCGATCGTGTAGCCGCCGTCGCAAGGCCCGGGTGGTCAAATTTGACCCAAGCGGTTCGATTCAACCCCCGCATGAATGCCACAACCCGTGCGCGATCGTCCTCCTCCAGGTTCCAGACGTGGGCGCCCTCCACCACCTCGGCGGCTGTCTTGGCGACCAGGGCATTCACGGCCCTGTGCATGTCCATAATCAGCCTGTGAACGGTGTCGAACTCCTTAGCGCCCGCCCCGACGATGCGTTCGATCGCGGCCGGTCCCAAGCGCGCAGGCGAAAGAGCCTCCAGCCACGCACTTAGCGTTTGTACGCGCTGCGCAAACTCGCCGCCCGGGTCCACCGCAACGAGCGGCGCAGCCATCGTTGCAAGGTCCGCGACCACGGCGCGGCGCAAGTTTGCCAACTGCGGGAACTCGTATTCACCTCCGACCCGGACCGCACCGACGGACATTTCATCGGGCCAAGTTTCACGAACGCCGGTCGCTACGCGCTCTCGTGACAGATCGATCGGGGTTGCGCTAGGGGTGTCCGCGTGCTGGATCGCAACCTCCAGCACGGAGAGGTAGTACTTCAAGCGGTCGTTGGCCGCCAGTGCAGCGGCCGTCTGCGCAGGTAGCAGCAGACTCGCTTCACCAAGTGTTTCTATGGCCTTGCGCTTTTCCAACATCTGGCGTTGCGGTTGCCTCGAAAGACCCTGCGTAGGGCCCAACAGCTACGGTTTGGGACAACCACAGTGCACACTATGCACCAAAAGGCACTGTCCGTCGCGGCGCCGGTGGGCTCCGAAGTTGCGCTGAGTCAATGCCGGAGTTTTACGGCGACTCGAAATCTCTCGATGCGTTGGCCATTGTCCTTTTGGAATTCGCGGAGCGCTCAAAAAAAATGACAAAAATATGACGCAACGCGCCGTCAAGCTTTCGTCCTGCGCGGCGCGATGGGTGTCAGCTTCGGTCAAATTTTCGCGAGCCCCGAAGTACGCGAAGGATCCTGCAGTGTGGCCGCAAAAGGACACGTTCGCGCGCGCCGACGATGGCCATCTCAAAAACTCTTCGTGGGGATCCCAGCGCAAGGCGCCCAACCATCGAACACGTGCTGACGC
Organism: Burkholderiaceae bacterium; assembly: GCA_035625725.1. Lineage (GTDB taxonomy): Bacteria > Pseudomonadota > Gammaproteobacteria > Burkholderiales > Burkholderiaceae_F > GJ-E10. The sequence goes on along the minus strand of DASPPB010000028.1, from coordinate 60,595 downwards.
GACTTCGCCGGGGCCAACTTCACTGGCGCGACACCGGCGCCCCCGCACGCAAGGCCTCACCCGCCCGTAAGTTGGTCGGTAAGCGTGGGGGCTCAGGCAAAATGGCCGGTCCGGCCGGGGCTTTGCGCAAAGCCCCGTCATACGGACTTTGGTCGCACGAAACATCCCACTTTGCAATGGGACGACCGTGCCGGCTCGCGTGACGCCGCTCAGAATGAACTGCGGGCCGAGTCGCATACGCCTCGCCCTGGAATTTGCCGTCTTGTTCCTAGGGTTGCCCTTTCTCGCCGCCTGGCAGGAGCCGGTCATGAAGCGGTCGGTGATTCCCCAGTTGCTCCTGATCGCTGCGCTGCTGCTGGCCATTTTCTGGCGCGATCCGTCTTTCGATCGGCGACAGTTGCATTCGGTTCCGGCCAATTTAGCCGTCGTTTTGCGTCGTATCGCCGTTGTCCTGCTGCTCGGTGGCGCCGCAGTCCTGGCAATGACGATCGCGTCATCGCAAGTTCGCGTGTTCGCCTTTACGTTCAAGCGTCCATTCTTATGGCTTGCGATTGTTCTGCTCTACGCCTTGACTTCCGCCCCTGCCCAGGAGTTGATCTTCCGGGTTTTCATCTTTCATCGGTACCAGGCGCTTTTTACCGGCGCTTGGGCAATGATTCTTGCAAGCACATGTTCCTTTGCGTTAGCGCATTTGCAACTGGGTAATGTTGTTGCGCCGACGTTGTCAGTTTTCGGAGGAATGCGGTTTGCCTACACCTACGCCAATACGCGCTCACTGCCGGTCGTTTCGCTGGAACACGGCTTATGGGGCGATTGGATTTTCACAATTGGGCTTGGCGCATATTTTTATGGCGGCCACTTCTCGCGTGCCGCGCCACGAACTCCAGACGGTCCCCCTAGAATTTCCCGTCTGAATCCTGGTCGCCGAGCGTGCACCGCCTCGATCAGCACGAGCGTCTCGCCCACGACCTCGATCTGTCGACCGTCCGCCGGCAGAGCCGGCGCGCCCGATGCAGTTTCCGATAACTGCGCTCGTGCGAGAATCCCAAGCGTCCACCGTCACCTCGTTATCCCTCTATGAGTCCAGCCGGGAAATCCGCCGTGAAGTCCGTCGCAAGATCGGATGTCGCGCTGCGATGGACGATCTTCGTCGCCCTGGTCGTGGTCGGCCTTGCCTACGTGAAGTGGGTGCCCTACTACGGACGCGCATGGTTCGCGGCGTCCCACCATTCGATCGGATCCTCTATCCTCACGGGCGACAGCGCGACCCCGCCCCCGCCCTCGCTCGGCGCCGCACTGGAGTATGCGTTGGCCTACGGCAAGGCCATCTGGAAGGCTTTGGTGCTGGGATTGCTGGTCGGTTCCGCCGTCCAGGTCCTGATTCCATCGCAATGGATTGCCCGGGTACTCGGCACGGTGGGCTTCCGCAGCGTCGCGGCGGCGGGCATTCTTTCTGTTCCGGGGATGATGTGCACGTGCTGTGCGGCGCCCGTCGTAGCGGGGTTGCGTGCGCGCCGTGCCTCGGCCGGCGCGGCAATCGCGTTCTGGCTGGGCAACCCGATGCTCAACCCGGCCACGCTCGTCTTCCTCGGCTTCGTGTTGGGCTGGAACTGGAGTCTGCTGCGCATCGCTTTCGGCCTGCTGATGGTCTTCGGTTTGGGCTACCTAGCGGACCGACTCGACGGGTTCAACCGCGAGCCGCCCGCCGCGATGCCGCGCGAGGCCCCCGACGACGAGGCCGGCAATGTGTTTGCGCGATGGGCAAGACTTGCGCTGCGGATGTCCGTGCGCCTGCTGCCCGAGTACGCCATACTGGTCCTTCTCCTTGGTGCCGCGCGCGCTTGGCTCTTTCCCCAACTGGGTCCCGGAATCGGCAACGAACTCAACTGGATTGTTGCAATGGCGGCGGCGGGCTGCCTGTTCGTCATCCCGACGGCCGGCGAGGTTCCGATCGTTCAATCAATGCTGCTGCTCGGTGCGGGTGTAGGCCCGGCAGCGGCCCTCCTGGTGACCCTGCCGCCGATCAGCGCACCTTCGATGGCTATGCTGGCGCAATCCTTCCCCTTGCGCGTGCTGGCGCTGCTCGCCGTTTCGATCATTGCCCTCGGCGTCCTCGCGAGCTACGTCGCGCTCGGGCTCGGTTTCTAACCCGTTCCGGAGAAAACGCCTTACTCCCACTCGATCGTCGCCGGCGGTTTGCTTGATATGTCGTAGACGACGCGGTTGATACCCCGCACCTCGTTGATGATCCGGTTGGATACGCGCGCGAGCAATTCGTGGGGCAGCGGCGCCCAATGCGCTGTCATGAAGTCTTGCGTTTGCACGGCGCGCAGCGCGACCACCCAATCGTAGGTGCGCCCGTCTCCCATCACGCCGACGCTTCGCACCGGCAGAAACACCGCAAATGCTTGGCTCGTGCGCTCATACCAGCCGCTCGCGCGCAGCTCCTCGATGAAGATTGCGTCGGCCCGACGCAGCAAATCCGCGTACTCGCGCTTGATTTCCCCCAGGATCCGCACGCCCAAACCCGGGCCCGGAAACGGGTGTCGATGCACCATGTCCTCCGGAAGCCCCAGAGCCAGACCCAGCTCACGCACCTCGTCTTTGAACAGCTCTCGCAGCGGTTCGAGCAGCTTCAGGTGCAGCGATTCGGGCAAACCGCCCACGTTATGGTGCGACTTGATCGTGACGGCTTTCTTTGACTTGGCGCCGGCCGACTCGATCACGTCGGGATAGATCGTGCCTTGCGCCAGCCACCTCGCCTTGGCGCATTTGGCCGCTTCTTGCTGGAAGACCTCGACGAATTCGCGGCCGATGATCTTGCGTTTGGACTCGGGGTCGCTCACCCCCGAGAGTTTGCCTAGAAAGCGATCGGATGCGTCCACGTGAATCAGGTGCAGACCCAAGTGCCGTTCGAAGGTTTCGATGACCTGCTGCGCCTCTCCCAGCCGCAACAAACCGTTGTCAACAAATACACAAGTGAGCTGATGGCCGATTGCCCGATGGATCAAAACAGCTGCAACCGAGGAATCGACGCCTCCGGACAGGCCCAGAATCACCTCATCGGTGCCAACCTGCTTGCGGATGTGCGCCACCGCCTCGTTGACGTAATCGGGCATGTTCCAGTCGCCTCGGCAACCACAGATCTGGCGCACAAAGCGCGTGAGAATTGCCTGTCCTTGGCGGGTGTGGGTCACTTCCGGGTGAAACTGCACGCCGTAGAAGCGCCGCGCTTCATCGGCCATGCCCGCGATCGGGCAGTTGTCGGTCGATGCCATCAGCGTGAACCCGGCTGGCATCTGCTCGACCTTGTCGCCGTGGCTCATCCATGCGTCGAGCAGCCCCTCGCCCTTGGGTCCTGTGGCGTCCTGCAGACCTTCGAGCAACCGCGTGTGCCCGCGCGCCCGTACCTGCGCAAAACCGAACTCGCGGTGCGCGCCCAACTGCACTCGTCCGCCGAGTTGCTGGGCCATGGTTTGCATGCCGTAGCAAATGCCCAGCACCGGAACCCCGAGCGTAAAGACGACTGCGGGCGCCTGGTCGGTGCCATGCTCGTAGGCCGATTGGTGGCTGCCCGAGAGGATCACTCCACGCGGCGCGAACGCCCGGATGTCCTCCGCACTCAAGTCGCACGGGTGGATTTCGCAATACACCGCCGCCTCGCGCACGCGCCGCGCGATGAGCTGCGTGTACTGCGAGCCAAAGTCGAGAATGAGGATGCGATCGTGCTGCATGAAAGTGCGCTGCGACGCCGCGTGGGCGCAAGCCGCGGCTGGAGGCGCCGAGCTACTCCACGCGATAGTTGGGCGCCTCCTTCGTGATGCGCACGTCGTGAACATGCGATTCGCGCATGCCCGCGTTAGTGATCTCGACGAATACCGCCCGGTTGCGAAACTCCTCGACCGTGCGGCTGCCGCAATAACCCATGCTCGAGCGCACGCCGCCGGCCAACTGAAAAACGATCGCGACCACGCTGCCCTTAAAAGGCACCATGCCTTCGATGCCCTCTGGAACCAACTTGTCGACGTTGGCCTCGTTGTCCTGAAAGTAGCGGTCCGCAGCCCCGCGGCGCATTGCACCCAGGCTTCCCATGCCCCGATAGGTCTTGTACGAGCGCCCCTCGTAGAGTACGAGTTCTCCGGGCGCCTCCTCGGTGCCCGCGAAGATGCTGCCCATCATCACCGTGGATGCGCCCGCCGCCAGCGCCTTGGCAATATCGCCCGAATACCGCACGCCCCCATCGGCGATGATCGGCACGCCAGTGCCCTCGAGCGCACGGGCTACGTTGTCGATCGCGCTGATCTGGGGAACCCCGACGCCCGCCACGATGCGCGTCGTGCAGATGGACCCCGGCCCGATCCCGACCTTGACCGCGTCGGCGCCGTGCTCCACCAGTGCCAGGGCGGCGGCGCCCGTCGCGATGTTGCCTCCGACCACGTCGACGCTCGGGAAGGTCTTTTTGATCCAGCGGACCCGATCCAAGACGCCCCTGGTATGCCCATGGGCCGTGTCCACGACAATCACATCGACGCCGGCTTGGACCAGCACGGCCACGCGCTCCTGATCCGCGTCGCCGGTGCCCACCGCAGCGCCCACGCGCAGCTTGCCCAGTTCATCCTTGGCCGCCAGCGGGTGCTCGGTGGTGCGGGTGATGTCCTTGACGGTAACGAGTCCACGCAGCTTGAAGTGGTCGTCGACCACGACCACACGTTCGAGGCGGTGCCGATGCATCAGAGTCTTGGCCTCATCGAGCGTCGCGCCTTCCGGCACCGTCACCAGGCGATCGCGCGGCGTCATGATTTCGCGCACCGGAATATCGAGGCGCGTTTCAAACCGCAGGTCGCGGTTGGTAACAATGCCAACCACGTGGCCGGTTGCATCCACCACCGGCAGACCCGAGATCTTGTGGGCGCGCGTCAATTCGATTACCTCGCCGACGCGCATCTCCGGGGGAATGGTGATCGGATCGCGAAGTACCCCGGCTTCGTGGCGCTTGACCCGGGCTACTTCGGCGGCTTGCTGCGCCGGCGAGAAATTCTTATGGATGATCCCGATGCCGCCTTCTTGCGCCAGGGCGATTGCCAGGCGGGCATCGGTCACGGTGTCCATGGCCGCCGAAACGAGCGGCACGTTGAGCGGAATGCGACGCGTTAAGCGCGTGCGCAGGTCGGTTTCGCGAGGAAGCACCGCCGAATAGGCCGGTACCAATAGCACGTCATCAAAAGTCAGCGCCTTCTCTTGGAAACGCATGCCCATCCTCTTGACGCAAAAGCGGATTATAGACGCTTGCACCAAGCGTGCCGTGGGCCGCAATTCGTCCGTTTTTCCGGTTTTTGAGGCCTGCAACGACCCGTAAAATCAGCTATGTAGGAATTTTTGGGACCAGCGCTTGGGCTGATTCGGCGCCCGTAGCCGCCAGGGCGCCGTTGCTTTGGCCCAGCCTTTGTCCCGATCCTTCGGAGCGTTCATGAAATATCTGCCTCGGCCACGGCCCCGTGGAGCTTGTCGACTCCTCTTAACCATTGGCCTACTCGCGGCCGGTAGCGCACAGGCGCAGTGGGCCTGGCGTGATGCAAACGGCGAGATGACATATTCGGACTCGCCCCCGCCACCGGGCGTCGAGCAGTCCGAAATCACGCACCAGCCTACGAGCAGCCCACCGAGCAATCCCAGCACTTCGCCCGGACCAACGGGCAATTCCGTCGGTTCAGTGCCCACGCCAACGGGCACAGCCGCGCGACCCGAGACGCCCGCCGCTTCACCGCAGGCGCCGCAGGCGAACCGCCCCAATGCGGCCCCGAAGTCCCTGGCCGAGCAAGATGCGGACTTTCGCAAGCGCCTGGCCGAGAAGCAAAAGACCGAAGAAAAGCAAGCCGAAGACGAGGCGCAGACCACGCAGCGGACTGAGGCCTGCAATCAGGCCAAGTCTTATCTCGATACGCTGCAGTCGGGCACACGGCTGCTGCGGCCCGACGCCAACGGCGATCGCAATTTCCTCGACGACGATCAGCGGGCGGCGGAAATTCAAAAGACCCAGGACGCCATCGAAAAGAATTGCTAGGGCCGAGCGCTTGCCGGCGACAAAGTCCGGGGATGCGCGCGAAGCTTCACTTTCTTGTTGCCGCGCGCAGGCGCCGCGCCTCCTTCGGATCGATTTGCAGCGGCCGGTAGATCTCGACGCGGTCTCCATCGCGCAGCGGCGCATCGAGGCTGCAGCTACGATGAAAGATTCCCACCTCAAGCTCCTGCAGATGCAGCTCGGGTAGCGCCTCGAGCAGTCCCGAGCGCTCGATTGCGGTCTGCACGCGCGCGCCGCAGTCCAAATCCACCTGCACCAGCCATTGCTGATGCGGCTGCGCGTAAACGACGCTCACGCGAATCTGTTCAGACACCGACCTCTCCGTACAGGTCCTGGGCCCGCGCAGCGAACGCGTCGACCAAGGAGTTGGCAACCCGATCGAAGACCGGCGCAATTGCCCGCCCCAGCAAACCTGCGGCGAAGCGATAGTGCAGATCCAGACTCACTTTGCAGGCATCTTCGCCCAGCGCGCGGAAGCTCCACTCCCCGCGCAGATCTCGAAACGGCCCGTCGACCAGGGTGAGCGTGATCGATTCCGGAAATCGATTGAGGTTGCTCGTCGTAAAGTGGCTGCGCACCCCCATGTAGGCGATTTCGATGCGCGCCTCGACCAGCTCTTCGGAACTTTGCGGGCGCACGTGACTGGCGGCGCACCACGGCAGAAACCTCGGGTACTGAGCGATGTCCTGTACCAGCGCGAACATCTGCGCCCGACTGTAGGGCACGATCACGGAGCGGTGGACGCGGTGCATTGCTATCGGTTGTTACACTCGATTCTATCGGGCCCTGCGGCACGCGAACACCATGTCCATTACGCAAAATCGCAAAGCGCAGCACGAATACCATATCGAGGAACGCTTCGAGGCGGGCCTGGTCCTGGAGGGCTGGGAAGTCAAAAGCATCCGCGCAGGGCGTGCGCAGATCAACGAGGCCTATGTCATCGTGCGCGGCGGCGAGCTCTTCCTTCTCAACGCCCATATCGGCACGCTGCCCACTACCTCGACGCATGTGCACGCCGAACCCACGCGTACGCGCAAGCTGCTAATGCGCGGCGAAGAGATCCGCAAACTCATCGGCAAAGTCGAGCGCTCCGGCTATACGCTCGTACCCCTGGATCTGCACTTCTCGCGGGGGCGCGTGAAGCTCTCACTGGGCCTGGCCAAGGGAAAACGCAAATTCGAGAAGCGGGCCGCCGAACAGGAGCGAGACTGGAAGCGCGAACAAAGCCGGCTGCTCAAGCAGCGGTCCAAATAAGACCGAAGGGCCGCTGCCCTATTTGGCCGCCGCAATCCGACGCCAGGTTTCAATCACCGAATCGGGATTGAGCGAAATCGAGCCGATTCCTTGCTCCACAAGCCACAATGCAAAATCGAGATGGTCCGAAGGCCCCTGGCCGCAGATCCCCACGTACTTTCCTTTGTTGCGGCAGGCTGCGATGGCGCGCGCAATGAGCGCCTTGACAGCCGGATCGCGTTCGTCGAATTCGTTGGCCACGAGCCCCGAATCCCGATCCAGACCGAGCGTGAGCTGCGTCAGATCGTTCGAGCCGATCGAGAAGCCGTCAAAATACTCCAGGAACTCGTCGGCCAGCAGCGCATTGGACGGGACCTCGCACATCATGATCACCCGCAGGCCGTTTTCTCCCCGGCGCAGCTTGTGCGCCGCGAGCAGCTCGGTCACCTGCCGGGCCTCGTCAAGGGTGCGCACAAACGGCACCATGAGTTCCACATTCGTGTAGCCCATGGTATTGCGTACCCGGTAGAAGGCATCGCACTCGAGTTCGAAACACCCCGCAAAGCTCGGCGCAATGAATCGTGAAGCGCCGCGAAAACCCAGCATCGGGTTTTCCTCATCGGGCTCGTAGCGGGTTCCGCCGATGAGCTTTCGGTATTCATTGCTCTTGAAATCCGACAGGCGCACGATCACCGGCTTGGGCCAAAAGGCGCTGGCGATGGTCGCCACGCCCTCGGTGAGGCGACCCATGAAGAACTCCCGCGGGTTCGCATAGCCGTGCGCGAGCGTCTCCACCGCCCGTTTCAAGGCATCGTCGAGATTCGGATACTCGAGCACCGCTTTCGGATGTACCCCGATATGGTTGTTGATAATGAATTCCAGGCGCGCCAATCCGACGCCGGCATTGGGAAGAGACTGAAAATCAAACGCCAGTTGGGGGTTGCCGACGTTGAGCATGATTTTCACGTCAAGGCCGGGCAGCGATCCTCGCTGCACCGTCTCGGTCTCGACATCGATGTGGCCCGCGTAGATCACCCCGGTGTCGCCCTCGGCGCAACTCACCGTGACTTCCATGCCGTCGGTCAGACGCGCGGTCGCATCCGTGCACCCGACGACCGCCGGAATGCCGAGCTCGCGTGCAATGATGGCTGCATGACAGGTGCGCCCACCTCGATCCGTGACAATCGCCGCGGCACGCTTCATGACGGGTTCCCAGTTCGGGTCCGTCATTTCCGTCACCAGGATGTCGCCGGCTTCGACCAGCTCCATCTTGGAGGCATCGCGAACGACGCGCACCTTGCCCGCACCGATCTTCTGGCCAATGGCCCGGCCCGACGCGAGCACGGGCGGAGGTCGGTCCTTGGGCAACTTCAGGCGATAGCGCAGCTGCGTCTCGTCCTGCGGTCTGGATTTCACGGTTTCCGGTCGCGCCTGCAAGATGTAGAGCTTGCCATCGACACCGTCTTTTCCCCACTCGATGTCCATCGGGCGGCCGTAGTGCTGCTCGATGGCCACGGCGTAGCGGGCCAGTTCGAGGATCTCGGAATCCTCGAGCGAAAAGCGGTGACGTTGCGCGTCGTCGACTTCGACCGTTTTTACGTGGCGACCCTCGTCACCGCCCGAGGGGTCGTAGACCATCTTGATGAGCTTGGAACCCAGGTTGCGACGAACGATGGGGAACTTGCCCGCGGCCAGCATGGGCTTGTGGACATAAAATTCGTCCGGATTGACGATCCCTTGCACCACGGTCTCGCCCAGTCCAAAGTTCGACGTGATAAACACCACGTCCTGAAAACCGGACTCGGTGTCGAGCGTGAACATCACGCCCGCGGAGCCCAGATCGCTGCGCACCATGCGCTGGATGCCCGCCGACAGGGCGACCTGATCATGCGCGAATCCATGATGCGCGCGGTAGGAGATCGCACGGTCGTTGTACAGCGAAGCGAAAACCTCGCGCAGACGCACAAGCACGGTGTCGATGCCCACGACGTTCAGAAAGGTCTCCTGCTGCCCCGCGAAGGACGCCTCCGGCAAGTCCTCCGCCGTGGCGCTGGAGCGCACCGCCACCGACACCGCCGGCCCGCCCTCGGCCAGCGCCCGGTACTGCGTACGTACCGCCTCTTCGAGCGCGGCAGGAATCTTGGCCGCGGTGATCCATCCGCGGATTTCACGGCCGGCTTCGCTAAGCGCACGCACGTCGTTGACATCAACGCGGTTCAGGCGCGCTGCGATGCGCTCGTGCAGTGCGTTGCAGCGAAGAAACTCCCGAAACGCGTGGGCCGTCGTGGCAAACCCGTCGGGCACGCGGATCCCCTGAGCGGAGAGCTGGCTCAGCATTTCCCCCAACGAGGCATTCTTCCCTCCGACCCGCTCCACGTCCGACATGCGCAATGCGCGCAAGGGAACGACCAACTCCTCGCTATGCATGAAGCCTCCTACGATCCAATCGCCCCCCCGCCGCCGTGCTCGACCAGCACATTGAGCGCCCGGAGCCGCCGGCCGGTCGACGCGTCATCCGCTGTGCCAAAATCCGGGCCATTCTACCCGGTCGCCTGAGTCTTATATATGACTTCGCATCCGTCCGCGTCACAGTTCCGGGACGTCTTTTACGTTTCCGACGGCACCGGAATCACCGCCGAGACACTCGGGCACAGCGTGCTCGCCCAGTTCGACACCCTGCGGGTGCATGCGCACCGAATCTCGTTCGTCGATACGCGCACGAAGGCAATCGAGGCCGTCGAGCGCATCAACGACGCGACTCGCCGCCACGGCCGTCACCCGATCGTGTTTTTGACGCTGGTGGATCCCTCCATCAACGCGATCTTGCACAGCGCCAATGCACTGATACTCGACCTCTTCGAGACCTTCGTCGCGCCGCTCGAGCAAGAACTGGGCTTCAAGTCCACGCACACGATCGGTCGCTTTCACAACATCGCGGATTCGCACACCTACAAAAATCGCATCGAAGCCATCAGTTACGCCCTGGCGCACGACGATGGCCAGTCGGCCGCCGAATTGCAGCGCGCCGAGGTCATCCTCATTGGCGTATCGCGAAGCGGCAAAACACCGACGAGCCTGTATCTCGCAATGCAATACGGCGTTAAAGCGGCCAACTATCCGCTGATTCCCGAGGATTTCGAACGCGGCACGCTACCCAGCGCCCTGTCCCACCACAAACACAAGCTCTTCGGGCTTTCGATCGCTCCGGAGCGACTTGCCGAGGTGCGCTACGAACGCCGGCCCAACAGCCGTTACGCTTCGTTCGAGAATTGCTGCTACGAGGTGGCCGAGGCCGAGCGCCTGATGCGCGTCTCGGGTATTCGATGGCTCTCGACAACGACCAAATCCATTGAGGAAATCGCCGCCACCGTGATGCAGGATTTTCTGGTCGAGCGGCCAGTGGAATAAGGCGCTCGGCTCCGACTCCGAGCGCAAAGCGCGCGCGGCATCTTTCGCCGTCGTCACGAATCCGTCCGGGTGGCATCGATTACGCAAGCAGCGGCGGCAAACCGGCCCGCCAGCCGGTGCATTGCGCGCCGCCTAGCGGCGGCGCAGCCGCTCGAACAGACACACTGCCGCGGCCGCAGCGACATTGAGCGACTCCACGCTCGCACTCGTCGGAATCCGCAGCCTCCTGTGGCATACCGCAAGCGCCTGCGGCGATGGGCCACCGCCTTCCGAACCGAAGATCCAGCCCACCGCGCCCTGAGGCAAGCCCTGCTCCCACAGCGAGGGGGCGCCGTGCGCGACCGCGGCGATCCACTCGCCCTCGAGCACCTGCGCGAGTTGGGCAGGAGCGACCCGCTCGTACAGACCGATCCGAAAGTGCGCCCCCATGCCCGCGCGCAGCGCCTTGGGCGACCAAAGCGACGCGGTGCCGGCAGCGGCCAGGACGTGGCCCACGCCGGCTGCGGCCGCGATGCGGATCAAAGCCCCGACGTTGCCGGGGTCCTGCACTGCGTCGAGGTATACGGCATCGCTCCGGGTTCGCTGCGGCAGCGCTCGATGCGCAACCGAAACGACGAGGAGCAGGCCCACGCCGTTGTCCACGGGCGCGATCCGGTCGTAGAGCTCCGCGCTCAGTTCGTAGCGTGGCACCGCCTCGGAAAAGCGCTCCAGCAGTGCTTCCACCTCCCGGTGCCGCGTGCCCCGGCGAATTACCACGGCATCGACGGGTGTTGCGCAGCCGATCGCCGCCTGCGCGAGGTGAACTCCCTCGGCCAGCGTCTGGCCCAAGGTCCTAGCCGCGCGCGGCGCCTTTGCGATACGCAGCCAGCCGCGAAACGTCGGATTGGCTGCCGACGCGATTGCCTTCACGGCGAACGCTTGGGGCCGTGCCAAAGCGCTTGGCGCACCGGGGCAAACGACTGGCGGTGCACGGGCGACGGTCCGAGCGCAAAGAGCCGCTCTCGGTGCGCGGCAGTGGGATAACCGAAGTGTTCGCCAAACCCGTAGCCCGGGAATTGACGATCAAGTTCGCGCATGAGCGCATCGCGGTGCGTCTTGGCCAGCACCGAAGCGCACGAAATCACGGGCTCGGTTGCATCCCCACCGACGATGGCCCGCGCGCCAATGCGCAGCGCAGGCAAGTGATCGCCGTCAACCAGAGCAAAATGGGCCGCCGGCGACAAGGCCTCGAGCGCGCGACGCATCGCGAGCAAGGTGGCTTGAAGGATGTTGAGCGCGTCAATTTCTTCGACACTCGCGCTGGCAACGGCCCAGGCCAGCGCACGCTCGCGGATCTGCTGCGCGACTTGCTCGCGCCGTATGGCCGTCAAGCGCTTGGAGTCGCGCGCCCCCGTGATCGGCCGACGGGGATCCAGGATCACGGCGGCCGCAACCACGGGCCCGGCCAAGGGGCCACGGCCGGCCTCGTCGACGCCGGCCACACGGGGCGCGTCTTGCGCAGTCGCATCTTGGCCGTGTTCGACAGGGACTTTCACGGTTTGCGCCCGCGCGCCTGCGCAATCGTGTGCAAAATGGCCTCGCTGGCCAGCGAGGGGGTATCGCGGCGCAATGCTTCGTGCATCGCACAAAACCGATCGTTGAGCATCTGCTGTCGTTTCTGATCGCCGAGTTCACGCAGCAACTGTTCCGCAAGAGCCCGCGGAGTCGCGCGACGCTGCAGTTGCTCCGGTACCAGCCCTTCGCCGGCCAGGATGTTGGGTAACCCGACCCAAGGCAGGTAGCCGCCAGCCCGCTGCATGATCCAGGCCGACAGCGGGGGCACCCGGTAGGCAATCACCATCGGACGTTTGAACAACGCCGCTTCCAATGTGGCCGTACCGCTGGCCACGAGCACGGCATCGCAGGCCTCCAGGCAATCGTGCGCCCGACCATCGATTAAGGCGATGCGATCGCGCAGCGCCTCGTTGGCCCTTTGCGCGCGGATCTGCTCCAAGAGCGGACGCAACCCCGAATCGGCCACGGGAACGAGAAAGCGCGCCTCCGACACGCTGTCCGCGAGCCGCTGCGCCGCTTCAAAAAACACGGGGGCGATGTACTGGATTTCCGCGCGCCGGCTGCCCGGCATCAGGCAAATGAGGGGCTTGTCGGCAGCGAACCCAAGTCGCGCACGCGCCGCAGGCCGGTCGGGGTGCATCGCGATGGCGCTGGCCAGGGGGTGCCCCACGTAGGTGGCCGCGATCCCCGCGCGATCATAAATTGCCTGCTCGAACGGGAACACAAGCAGCACCCGGTCCGCGGCTTGGCGGATGCGCTCCATGCGCCAGCCGCGCCATGCCCAGATCGAAGGACTCACGTAGTGGACCGTCGGCAACCCGCCACGGCGCACGCGGGCTTCCAAAGCGAGATTGAAATCGGGCGCGTCAACCCCGACCAGCGCGCAACAACATCCGGATAGCAAGCGTTGCGCCAAAGCGCGGCGCAGCCGCAGCAGGCGCGGCACCTCCCGCAAAACTTCGATGTAACCGCGTACGGACAGTTCGCGCACATGATGCCAGGCGACGCAGCCCGCAGCGATCATCCGGTCGCCCGCGACTCCTGCAGTGCGAAACGGCGGGACGTGCCGTTGCAGCGCTGCGATTACCGGTGCCGCGAGCAGATCCCCCGAGCTTTCCCCGGCAACGAATGCGATGCACGCCTCGGTATCGGTCAACGAATAATGCCCCGACCCGGCGCCGCCAGAAACTCCACAAAGGTACGCACGGGCGCTGCGCAGGCGTCCGGCAGTTCCCGAATCAGCGCCTCAAGCGCAAGCAGCGCGTCGGCCAGTGCGCGATTTTCCCGGTAGACGATGCGATATGCTTGTCGCAAGGCAGCAACGCTTTCGGGGGGAAACTCCCGCCGCTTCAGGCCCTCGACGTGAACTCCATGGGGCCGCGCCGGATAACCACTGCAAACCGTAAACGGGGGCAGGTCCTGCACGAGAACCGAAGCCCCGCCGCACATACTGTGCGCGCCCAGCCGCACAAACTGATGTACGACCGCCGTGCCTCCGATGACCACCCAGTCATCGACCCGCACATGGCCGGCCAGTTGCACTCCATTGGCGATGATCGTATGGCTGCCGATCGTGCAGTCGTGGGCAAAGTGCGTGTAACCCATGATCCAGTTGTCTGATCCGATCCTTGTGACGCCCCCGCCCTGGAGCGTCCCGGTGTTGATCAGGCAAAACTCGCGGATCGTGTTGCCGTCGCCGATGATCAGCTGCGTGTCTTCGCCGGCGTACTTCTTGTCCTGCGGAATCGTTCCGATGGAACTATGAGGGAATATTCGGTTGTTCCGGCCGATCGTCGTGTTGCCCGCGAGCACGACATGCGAACCGATTTCGGTGCCCTCGCCCACGCGCACGCCGGCGCCGATGATGCTGAAAGGTCCAACGCGCACGTCCTCGCCGAGCTGCGCCTTCGGGTCGACGATGGCGCTGGAGTGCAGTTGCGCCATCAGCCCGCTCCCGGAGGCGGTGCTTTGCCCGCCGGCGGGTCGATAGACCGATAGGCACACATGAGGTCGGCCTCGCACACGACCTGCCCCTCGACTAAGGCGCGCGCGCCGAATTTGACGATCCCGCGTAACTCCCGTTCGAACTCGATCTCCAGTCGCATCTGGTCGCCTGGCACCACCGGACGCTTGAAGCGCGCCTTGTCGATTCCGGCAAAGTAATACAGGAGGTTGCCGCTTTGCGCCTTGTCCTTGTCTTCCGCACTGAGAAAAAACAGAATCGCCGCGGCTTGCGCCATCGACTCGAGGATCAAAACGCCGGGCATGACGGGGTAGTGCGGAAAGTGCCCCGTGAACACCGGCTCGTTGGCCGAGATATTCTTGATCGCCACGATGCGCTTGCCCGCCTCGTACTCGAGCACCCGGTCGACCAGGATGATCGGAAACCGGTGCGGGAGCATCGAGAGAATCTCGCGGATATCCATCATGGCGTCGGTTCCGTTTTGTTATCGGTGGAAATCGTGTCAGCGCCTGGCACCGCGCCGCCCGCGGACCCGGACCTGGCGCCTTCCAAGCGCCGAATGCGCTCGCGCATCTCCACCAGGTGGCGCGTCAGCGCCGCATTGCGTTCCCAGTCGCGATTGCGCATGAGGGGAAAGATCGCGGTGTAGAAGTCGGGCCGGTGCAGGCTGTGCGTGACCACCGTCCCCCCGCTGATGACCGTGCCGTCCGCGATGGTGATGTGTCCCTGGATCATGGCCGCACCGCCGATCTGACAGCCGCGCCCGATGATTGTGCTGCCGGCAACACCTACGCAGCCCGCGATGGCGGTGTGCGCACCAATGCGGCAATTGTGTCCGATCTGCACCTGATTGTCGATCTTGACGCCGTCGCCAACGACCGTGTCGCCCGCCGAACCCCGATCGATCGTGGTGTTCGCACCGATCTCCACATCGTCACCGATTCGCACGATGCCCAACTGCGGGATTTTGACCCAGCGTCCGCGGAAGGGTGCAAATCCAAAGCCATCGGCGCCGATGACGGCGCCCGAGTGAATGATGCCGCGCTGCCCGATGCGGCAGCCCCGGTAGACGCGCACACCGCCGTGCAGGCGCGTGCCGGCGCCAATGTGCACGCCGCCACCGAGCACGCAGCCCGGCCCGATCCAGGCACCGGCCTCGACGGTGGCCGCTTCCTCGATGACCGCGAGCGCATCGACCCGGGCCTGGGGATGGACCCGTGCGCTGCTGTCGATGATGGCGCTGGCAGCGCGTTCGGCCACGAAGGCTTCGGGAGCGGACAACTCTTGCGCGGCAAACGCGTACCAGGCGTACGGTGTATCGCAGACGATCAGGGTGCCTTGAGTCCGACCCTCTGGAAAAAGCTCGCGACAGTCGGCGTCGGCAAGGACGAGTGCGCCAGCGGCGGTGTGCCGCGCCTGCTGGCGGTAGCGCGCGTTGGACAAAAACGCCAGATGCCCGGCACCGGCCGTCTCAAGGCTGGCCACCGCCTCGACGCGCAGCCCGGCATCGCCGATGATGCGCGCGGTCAACTGGCCTTCGGTCAGGCGGGCGACCGCATCGCACAGCTCCGAGACGGTGCGAGCCGACGCCATCGGCTCACTTTGCGCTATCGAGCGTCTTTAATACCTTATCCGTGACGTCGACACGCGGACCGGCGTATACCGCATCTTGCAAGATGACATCGTATTTTTCTTGCTCCGCGATCTGCCGCACAATGCGCTGGGCGCGCTCGAGCAGCGATTGCAGCTCCTCGTTCTTGCGCTGGTTCAGATCTTCCTGAAATTCCCGCCGGCGGCGCTGAAAGTCGCGGTCCATCTCCTGCACATCTCGCTGCTGACGCGCCCGATCCGATTCGCTCAGAATGGGACTGTCCTTATCGAGCTTGTCCGCCGCCGCCTTGAGCTTCGCACCGAGCTCCTGCAATTCCTTGTCGCGCCGGGCAAACTCCTGCGTCAGCCGCTTCTCCGCCTCCTTGGCCGCGGTCGACTCCCGCATGATGCGCTCGGTGCTCACATACCCGATCTTGATCTCGTCCGCGCGGGCGTACGGAGCGAGCGCCACCAGCAAGCCGGTGAAAAGGCTCGGCGCGAGCCATACGGAACGTCTCATCGATGACCCTTAGACAACGGAAGTCGCAATTTTGCCATAGCCGAAGCGACCATGGCACGCGGCCTAGAAGCCGGTTCCGATCTGGAACTGGAAGCGCTGGATGAAGTCCCCCGGCTGACGGTGGACTGGGAATGCCAGGCTGAGCTTGAGCGGGCCGACCGGCGAGACCCAGGCGATGCCAAAGCCCGTTCCGTAGCGTAGCTGAGAGAGCAAAACGGCTTGGTCCGAACCCCAGACGTCGCCCGCGTCGAGGAAAACCAGGCCGCGCAGGGATCGATCTGCGCCCGGCAATGGCGCCAGAGCCTCCACCGAACCGTTGAGCTCTTTCGTGCCTCCCAGGGGGTTGCCATTGGTGTCGCGCGGACCCAAGGTTCCGGCTTCGTAGCCGCGCACACTGCCAATGCCGCCGGCGTAGAAATTCTTGAAAATCGGGTACGTCGTGCCAGCGTAGGAGTTGCCGTAGCCCGTCTGTCCGTTAAACGCCAAGGTGAAGCGGTTGGGCAGCGGCACATACTGCTGATATTGGTACGTGACCTTGTAGTACTGCAGATCCAAGATCGGTGTGCCCACTTCCAAGAACGCGCGCTGGTAGTTGCCGCGCGTGGGCGCAATCACGTTGTCGCGATTGTCGCGCGCCCAACCCGCCGAAGCGATCAAACCCGCCGCCGTGCTGCCGACTTCGTTGACGTAGTCGATGTATCGCAACGGGCTGTTCGTGCTCAGGGTGATGTCGTTTTCCTCGATTCCCAGGCCCAGAAACACGGTGTCGAACTCGGTAAAGGGCATGCCAAAACGTTCGGAAAACCCCTTCGTGCCGATATCGACGGTAGCCAGGTTCAAGCGCGAGAGATTGGAGCGGCGTTCGTAGACCTCGTCGGTGCGGCTGATTCCGTCCTGGGTCATGTACGGGTCCACGTGTGTCAGCGCAACGGTGCGCGTCGCGTAGCTCGTGTTGACCTGAACGCTGACGGCGTGCCCCGTCCCAAAAACGTTCTGCTGCGTGTAGGAGCCGCTCAAAACGAGGTGTTCCGTGCTGCTGAACCCGGCGCCGGCCTGGATGGTGCCGTTGGGCTTTTCTTTGACGGAGTAATTGACGTCGATCTGATCCTGGGTCGCGGGAACCGCCGGCGTCTCGACCTCGACTTTCTCGAAAAAACCCAGGCGGTCGATGCGATCGCGCGACAGTCGCACCTTGTCCGCGTCGTACCAAGCCGATTCGAACTGGCGAATCTCGCGGCGGATCACTTCGTCGCGGGTATGCGCATTGCCGCTGATGTTCACGTGGCGCACGTACGCCCTGCGGCCCGGATCGATCAAAAAGGTAAATGCGACCTCGCGTTTCTCCTTGTTGGCTTCCGGCACCGGGTTGGCGGTGGCAAACGCATATCCCAAGACACTTAGGCGATCGGTCATGCGCTTGGCGATCGCGGTCATGCGCTCGCCGTTATAGATGTCGCCCGGCTTTACGTCGATCATCTTCTTGAATTCCTCGTCCAGGCCGAGTGTTTCGCCGGCGACCTTGACGCCGGAGATTGTGTAGCGCTCGCCCTCGACGATGTTGATCGTGATGTAGATGTCCTTCTTGTCCTCGCTGATCGTGACCTGTGTCGACTCGATGCTGAAGTCCAAATACCCGCGGGCCAGGTAATAGGAACGCAGCGTTTCCTCGTCGGCCTGCAGTTTCTGCCGCGCGTACTTGTCCTTATTCGTGTACCAAGTGAACCAGCCGGGCGTCGACAACTCCATCTGTTCGCGCAGGGTCTTGTCGGAAAAAACCTTGTTGCCGGTGAACTGGATGGCGCGGATTTTCGCCATCTCCCCTTCGTCGATGGCAATTGCCACGTTGACTCGGTTGCGCTCCACGGGCGTGACCGTCGTGGTCACCTTCACGCCATAGAGGCCACGAGTTAGATACTGTCGCTTCAGTTCCTGCTCGGCTCGATCCAGAAGCGAACGGTCGTAGACCCGCGCCTCGGTCAGACCGACTTCCTTGAGCGATTTTCTTACGGCGTCCTTGTCAAATTCCTTCATGCCCGTGATTTCGACGGCCGCGATCGTGGGGCGCTCCTCTACGAAAACAACGAGCACATCACCTTCGGCTTCGATCCGGATGTCCTTAAAGAGGCCCGTCTGGTACAGGGCCCGGACCGCCGCGACGCCTTTGGAAGGATCGTAATGGTCGCCAACGTGCAGCGGCAGATAGCTAAAGACCGTACCGGTCTCGGTGCGCTGCACTCCCTCGACCCGGATGTCGCGAATCACGAACTCTTGAGCGAACGCGGTGCTGCCGCCTCCAACGAGGGCCGCCAAAATCGCGGCACGCAAACGCTGCGCACCGCCGAACCTTTTGGTAGTACGGCGCATGAAACCGAAATCCGTCGCGATTCTTTTTCGTTTGGGCCGACGACGCGGCACTCGGGGTCAGGAAAGCAGGCGCGTCAGATCGTTGAATAGGGCAAGAGCGGTTAGCAGGATCAACATGCCGATTCCAACGCGCTGCGCCAGTTCCACCGTGCGCACCGACGGTGGACTGCCCTTTGCAATCTCAACCGCATAGTACAGCAAGTGACCGCCATCGAGCACCGGAATTGGCAGCAGATTAAGGACGCCAAGGCTGATTGAAACCAAAGCAAGAAAGCTCAGATACGCAACGAGCCCGATGCGAGCCGTTTGCCCGGCCACATCGGCGATGCTCACCGGTCCGGACAAATTGCGCCACGACGCGCGACCCTCCACCATGCGCCAGACCATGCGCAAAGAAAACACGCTGGTGTCCCAAGTGCGCGAGGCCGCTCTCCCCAGAGCTTCCACGGGCGGATAGCGAATCGACTGCAGTTCAAGAAAGTCCACGCCCACGCGACCGATCGTCTGGCCGTCGGAAAGCGTCAAAGCGGCGGGTGTGAGCGTGCGCCGCTGCAGCACGCCGTCTCGCTCCAATTCCCATGTTTGCAACCTGCCAGCGCTTGCGCGCACGCGCTTGGTGACCTCGGTCGCGCTGCGCACGGCGACGCCGTCGATGGACACGATTCGATCGCCAACGGCCAAACCCGCTTTCGCAGCCACTTCCCCCGCGACAAGACCGCGAACGATCGACGCGCCGGCTCCGCGCACCACACCGACCCGCTCAAACCACGTGTCATCCACATCCTCCGTGCGACCCGACGAGAGGTCCAGGCGCAGCGTTCGCTCGACGCCTTGCAGGTCGCGGACCGTAAGGTTCGCGACCTTGCCCGCGATGCCTGCCCGCAACAACGCCCAGCGCAGATCACTCCACGTGCGAAGCCGCTGCCCGTCGAACTCGAGCACCTGATCTCCGTCTTGCAGACCCGCTTCGGCCGCCGGAGAATCTTGCGGTGGCGGCCCCAGAACCGGGAGCGGCTCGAGTGTGCCGATGACGTTGACCGCCCAGTAGAGCAAGACGGCAAACAGCAGATTGGCCGCAGGTCCCGCCACAACGATGGCGGCACGCTTGCCAACCGGCTGGCGGTTGAATGCACGCGGAAGCTCCGCCGCAGGCACCGGCGTGCCATCGGCTTCGTTTTCGTCGAGCATCTTCACATACCCGCCGTAGGGAATTGCCGCGATGATCCACTCGGTACGATCCGCACCGCGCACCCATCGATACAGCGGCCGCCCAAATCCCACGGAGAACCGCAGCACTTTGACGCCGCACCAGCGCGCGACCCAAAAGTGCCCCAGCTCGTGCACGACGATCAAGATTCCCAGCGCCAAAAGAAAGGCCAAAATCGTTGTAATCAGATCCATCGCTCGGTCAGTGCCTCATCACCATAGTGCATGCAGCCTCATCGTAATGCATCGCGGCGCAGGCCTGACGGAGCGTGCTGCGCGATCAGCGCTCGGGCATGGGCCCTGGCCACTTCGTCGATGGCCAAGACGTCTTCGACCGAGTCGGGTACGCCGGGCGAAATCGCGTCCAGAGTCTCCGAGATGACGGGCGCGATTCCCGTAAACGCCAAACGGCGCTCCAGAAATGCTTCGACCGCCATTTCATTGGAGGCGTTCAACACGATGTTGGCCACGGGGCCGGACTCAAGCGCTTGGTAGGCCAGCCCCAGACAAGGAAAACGCACCATATCGGGGGTCTCGAAGGTCAGGGCCGTGAGGCGCAGAAAATCGAGTCGCTCCGAGCCGCTGTCAATTCGCTGTGGGTAGCCCAGCGCGTAGGCGATCGGCGTGCGCATGTCGGGCGTCCCCATTTGCGCAAGCACCGAGCCGTCGCCAAATTCCACCATGGAATGCACAACGCTTTGCGGATGGACCACCACGTCGATCTGGGTGCGAGCAAACCCGAATAGCCAGCTTGCCTCGATGACCTCCAGCCCCTTGTTCATGAGGGTCGCCGAGTCCACGGAAATCTTGCGTCCCATCTGCCAGTTGGGATGGGCGCAGGCCTGCTCCGGCGTCACGCCAGAAAAATCCTGGCGCCCGCGAAATGGACCACCCGATGCGGTCAGGATGAGCCGGCGCACCCCGTCTCGGGAGCGCGCGCCGGCCAGACACTGGTGAATCGCGTTGTGTTCGCTATCGAGCGGCAGCAGCGTGGCGCCGCCGGCGCGCACCGCATCGAGCAACAAGACACCGGCGCAGACGATCGCCTCCTTGTTGGCCAGCAGCAGGCGCTTGCCCGCGCGCGCGGCCGCGATCGTGGGCAGCAGGCCGGCCGCACCGACAATCGCAGCCACCACAATGGCCGCGTCTTCGCAACGCGCCGCCTCGAGCAATCCCTGCACTCCGCTGCGCACCTGCGTGGGCACGTTCGCCTGGTGCAACTCGGCGCGCAGCTGCGCCTCCAGGGCGGGATCTCCGATCACGGCAAACCGGGGCCGGTGCTGTATGCACAGGGCCACCAAGGCGGCGGTGTTGCGATGAGCTGTCAGCGCCACGACCCGGAACTGCCCCGGGTGGCGCGCAATCACGTCAAGAGTGCTTGCTCCGATGGAGCCGGTCGCGCCCAGAATCGAGACGCCTCGCGGCCCGCCTTCGGTTGCCTCGCGGCGCGGCACATCATCCATGGTTCCACCCGCCCGCAAAGGTCCAATGGCTTAGCACCGCAAAGGGAAGGCTGGGCAGGGTCGCGTCGATCCGATCCCAGACCCCACCGTGCCCCGGGAGTATGGTGCCGCTGTCCTTGACGCCTGCCTGACGCTTGACGAGGCTCTCAAAGAGATCCCCAACGATGCTCAAGGCCACAACGGCCACCAGCACGCCGATGCCAAGGATGGGAGCGGCGATCAGTATGCGGGTCGACCACAGCGGCACCAGCGGCCAGAGCCAGCGCAGCGCTTCGGCCACCGCGATTACCGAAATTACGGCACCCCACACACCGGCCCAGGTCTTGCCCGGGCTGATGCGCGAAGCGAGCTTGCGCACGCCAAACGCCCGACCGCAAAAATATGCCGCAATATCCGCGAGCCAAACCAGCGCGAGCACCGAGACTGTCCATACGAGCCCCTGCCGGAGCAACTCGACCAAAGCGAGCCACGCACTGCCCGCCAGCAACAACGCGCCGGCAACGAGCATTGTGCTTTGCAGCTGTACCCCACCGCGCTGGGCCTGCACCAGCAACACGCCGATGCCCACCCAGACCGCACAAGATACGGCGCAGATCGCGGCCAGCGCGCCGGCCGAGGGCGCCCCCCCAAACCATTGGAAAAGGAAGCCGGCCAGGGCGGCCGCGGCCGCAACGGACGCCGCCAACGCCGCTGGCATGCCGCTCAAGCGAAGCCACTCCGATAGCGCCACACCCACAAACAACGCGCCCAACGCCAACAGCGCCTGCGGGGACACCGCGGCTGCGCTCGCCAAAGCGAGCAGCAGCACCAATGCCGTCAGTACGCGGGTGCGCAGCATCGCCCGGCTCAGCCGGTACGAACGAGCTGCTCGCTCGTGCGCCCGAAGCGACGCTCGCGCTGCGCGTACCAGGCGAGCGCGGCGGCGAACTCTTCGCCCTGAAAGTCCGGCCACAGCACGTCGGTAAAGAACAGTTCCGCGTATGCGAGCTGCCAGATCAGAAAATTACTGATGCGTCGCTCGCCCCCGGTGCGAATCAACAAGTCCGGATCCGGCGCAAACGCCATCGACAGCTCGCGTGCAAAATCTTGCTCGCCCGGAAGTTCGTCGCCGGGTTTGTGGCGCGTGACCAGGCGCTGCGCGGCCTGCACGATATCCCAGCGCCCGCCGTAGCTTGCGCAGATTGTCAGGTGCATCCGGCTGTTGTGCGCGCTTTGGTCCTGCGCGCGTGCGATGAGTTCCTGCAGCCGAGCCTCGAATGCATCGATCTGTCCGACGACGCGCAGTCGCACCCCGTTGCGCACGAGGGCGTCGATTTCTCGTTGCAGCGAGCTGACAAAAAGACGCATCAGCACCGAGACCTCATCGGCCGGACGCCGCCAGTTCTCCGAACTGAACGCAAACAGACTCAGGTACTCGATACCGGCGGAAATGCTGGCCTCAATCACGGTGCGCACGGTTTCGACGCCACGCGAATGACCCGCCACGCGCGGCAGGCGCCGCGCCTTGGCCCAGCGCCCGTTACCGTCCATGATGATGGCAACGTGGCGGGGCACCTCAGGACTGCGTTGCGGCAACGAAGGCGTTCCAGCGGGCATTGGCGCGGACGAAACGGCAGACAGGAGCAGACGGTCGCGAGTCGAGGCGCGGGGCCTGTCTCAGACCGTCATGATTTCCTTTTCTTTCTCGGCGACCATCCGGTCGATATCCGAGACGAATTTGTCCGTGAGTTTCTGGATCTCATCTTGTGCACGGCGCTCATCGTCTTCCGAGATGGTCTTCTTTTTCAACAGTTCCTTGAGTTGCTGATTGGCGTCGCGACGCAAATTGCGTACCGCCACTCGCGCGCTTTCCCCCTCGTGCTTGACCACCTTGGTCAGTTCGCGCCTCCTCTCCTCGGTGAGGGCCGGCATCGGCACACGCAACAATTCGCCCTGCGAAGACGGATTGAGTCCGAGGTCCGATTCGCGTATCGCCTTTTCTAT
Source organism: Burkholderiaceae bacterium (assembly GCA_035625725.1). GTDB lineage: Bacteria > Pseudomonadota > Gammaproteobacteria > Burkholderiales > Burkholderiaceae_F > GJ-E10. The sequence goes on along the minus strand of DASPPB010000028.1, from coordinate 37,232 downwards.
GACGCTCAGGAATTTTTTCTCCCAGGGTTGCACGGTGATCGTGCGCGCGTCGGCCAATCCGACATTGGCCACCTGCGAAATGGGCACCATCGACCCGTAGTAGTCCACCAGCACATGGTCGAGCAGGCCCGTATGCGCGCGACCGGTGCGCACCTTTGCCAGGTCGCCCTTGAGCGCCTCGATCGACTTGACCATCTTTTGTTCCGTCGCCTTACGAACGTCGGTCACTGCCATTTGCTGGTCTCCCCGCCTGTGGACTATGCGTGCACGAGCGTGCCTTCGTCTTCGCCGCTCACTGCGCGCATCAGGGCAGCCGGGCGCGAAATGTTAAAGACCCGGATCGGCAACCCCTGATCGCGGCACAATGCAAAGGCCGTAGCATCCATGATTTGCAGGTTCCGCGCCAGCGCGTCGTCGAAGCTGATACGGGGATAGCGCACCGCCTTGGGATCTTTCTTGGGGTCGGCCGAATAGACGCCGTCGACCTTGGTCGCCTTCAGTACGACCTCCGCCCCGATTTCCGAGCCGCGCAACGCAGCGGCCGTGTCGGTCGTGAAAAACGGGTTTCCGGTGCCGGCCGCGAAAATGACGATCTTGCCCTCATCGAGGTAGCGCATGGCCTTGGGACGAATGTAGGGCTCAACGACCTGCTCAACATTGAGCGCCGACTGCACGCGCGCCTCGATGCCCGCGTTGCGCATCGCGTCTTGCAGCGCCATCGCGTTCATGATCGTGGCCATCATGCCCATGTAGTCGGCCGTGGCCCGATCCATGCCGTTGGCCCCGAGCGCCACCCCACGGAAAATGTTGCCGCCTCCGATGACGATGGCCAGTTGCACGCCCATTTGCTGCACTTCGCCGATGTCCCGGACCATGCGCTCGATCGTCGCTCGGTTGATACCGAAGGCGTCCTCGCCCATCAGCGCCTCACCCGAAAGCTTCAGCAGGACACGCTGATAGATTGCCATCGAGCCTGCTCCTTCCTTGATGCGGGTTGGACTTAACCGCGCGCGGCGGCCGCCTGCGCGGCAACTTCGGCCGCGAAATCCGTCTGCTTTTTCTCGATTCCTTCGCCCACGACGTACAGGCAGAAGGCATTGACGGTGACTCCGCGCTGCTTGAGCAGTTGCTCGACCACGACCTTGTCATCCTTGACAAACGGCTGGCCGAGCAAGGTGACTTCCTTGAGAAACTTTTGCACTGCGCCCTCGACCATCTTGGCCTGAATCGCCTCGGGCTTGCCCGACTCGGCGGCCTTTTGCTGGGCGATCGAGCGCTCGCGTGCGACCTCCGCGGCGGCCACCTGTCCCGGGTGCAGCGCCCGGGGCCGCGAAGCCGCGATGTGCATGGCCAGGTCTTTGGCCAGCGACTCGTCGCCCCCGCTGACGTCCACGAGCACGCCAATGCGAGATCCCCCGTGCACGTACTGCGCTATGCGCCCCTGGGCGCGCATGCGCTCGAAGCGCCGCACGGACAGGTTCTCCCCAATCTTGCCCACGAGCGCAGCGCGCCGGGCCTCGACTGTCGAACCCTCCAACGGCAACCCCAAGAGGGCGGATACGTCCGGTGGGTCGCGCTCAAGCACGAGCTGGGAGATTTTGCGCGCAAAGGCGAGAAATTCCTCGTTCTTGGCAACGAAGTCGGTTTCGCAGTTGACTTCCACCAGCGAGGCGTTCTTGCCGGCGGAGTCGACGCTGACAGCGACAACTCCCTCGGCCGTCACGCGCGCAGCGGCCTTGCTGGCCTTGGTCCCGAGCTTGACGCGAAGGATTTCTTCGGCCTTGACGGGATCCCCACCCGCCTCCGTCAGCGCCTTCTTGCACTCCATCATCGGCGCATCCGTCTTTTCGCGCAGTTCTTTGACCATGCTCGCGCTTACTTCCGCCATACTCGCGCCTCCCCTGAAGCTTGTGCCACAAAAAGGGGGCGTAGCGCCCCCCGCATACCTACGGCCCTAAGCGCCGCTGCCCTGCTGCCGCCAATGCCTCCCGAAGTCTTGCAATTTAGGCGCCCTGCGACGTCGCTTCGTCGACTTCGACAAATTCGTCGCCCGTATCGGAACTCACGATGCTCTGCAGCCCCGCCGCCTTACCCTCCAGGATCGCGTCGGCAACCGCGCGCGCGTACAAGCGCACCGCACGGCTCGAGTCGTCATTGCCCGGAATGACGTAGGCAATCCCTTCGGGCGAATGGTTTGTGTCGACAACTCCCACCACCGGGATGCCGAGCTTCTGCGCTTCGGCCACGGCGATCTTGTGGTAGCCCACGTCGATCACAAAGAGCGCCTCCGGCAAGCCGGTCATCTCCTTGATGCCACCGATGGACTTGTTCAACTTGTCGACCTCGCGCTGAAAATTCAAGGCCTCCTTCTTGGGCATACGATCCAACCCCCCCTCCTCGATGGTCTGCTCCATTTCCTTGAGGCGCTTGATCGATGCCTTGATCGTCTTGAAATTGGTGAGAAAGCCGCCCAGCCAGCGTTGATCGACAAACGGCATGCTGGCGCGGCGCGCTTCCTCCACCATAATCTCGCGGGCCTGGCGCTTGGTGCCGACAAACAGCACCGTGCCACGGTTGGCGGCAACCTGCCGGACAAACTTGAGCGCGCCGTTGAACTGCTCGAGCGTGCGCTCCAGGTTGATGATGTGGATGCGGTTGCGATGGCCGAAAATGAACGGGGCCATCTTGGGGTTCCAGAATCGCGTCTGGTGGCCGAAGTGCACTCCGGCTTCCAGCATCTGGCGCATGGTAATGGACATTTGCAATCTCCAAGGTTGGTTCTTGCGCAACCGCCGAGTCCCAGGTCCGGCCGCTGTTAGACGCGCATCGTGCGATTCGCACGGCTTGCGCCCGACACTCCCGGACCTCGGCACCTTGGCTGCGGTGCGCGCGATTCACCATGCATTCCTGAGGGGTAATCCCTGCAAGAAACCGGGGAGAACGCCTGCGCGAACCCCATCTGCACGGTCAAGCTTTATAGTATAACGCTCTTAGGCCGACGTCGCAGCGCACACCCACGGTGCGACCCCCTCAGGCCGCAGCCCACGTCCAGAAACACATGCCTGCCACCATCAAGACCGCTACCGAAATCGACGGCATGCGCATTGCCGGAAGGCTGGCGGGGGAGGTCCTCGACTTCATTACTCCCCATGTGGTCCCGGGGGTGACGACCGGCGAGCTCGACCGCCTGTGCCACGAATATATGGTCGATGTGCAAGGATGCGTCCCGGCGCCTTTGCACTACGCGCCGCCGGGCTATAAACCGTTTCCCAAGTCGATTTGCGCCTCGGTCAATCACCAGGTCTGCCACGGCATACCGGGCGCGCGAGTGCTCAAAAGCGGCGACATCGTGAATCTCGACATAACGGTGATCAAGGATGGCTGGCACGGGGACACGAGCCGGATGTTCCTGGTCGGCGAGCCATCGGTGGCCGCGCGACGATTGTGCGAGGTGACCTACGAGTGCATGTGGCTGGGGATCTTGGCCGTGCGGCCCGGCGGATTTTTGGGTGACATTGGTGCGGCGATTCAGGCGCACGCCGAGCGTAACGGCTACAGCGTGGTGCGGGAATTCTGCGGACACGGAATCGGGCGACGCTTTCACGAAGAGCCGCAAGTTCTGCACTACGGCAAGCCCGCAACGCTCGAGCCCCTGGTTCCCGGGATGACGTTCACAATCGAGCCAATGATTAACGCCGGGCGCCGCGAGATTCGCGAGATGGCCGACGGCTGGACGATCGTGACGAAGGACCACAGTCTGTCGGCGCAGTGGGAACACACCATTTTGGTGACGCCCGCGGGATTCGAGGTTTTGACCCTGTCGGCGGGGGCGCCACCTCCGCCGGCGTTCGTCACGCAGTATGCGACGGCCTCCGCGCCTGCGCCGCAGAGCGTGGCGGTCGTTTGATGGTTGTAGCCACAGCGCTCGCCGAAAAGTCCGTAACGCCGAGCGCGAATTTTGCGCGCGACCTGCGCGAAGCCTATGTTGCCGAGCGCCAAGCGCTCATCGCAACGTTTGAAAAGGGCGCTCCGGTCCGCCGGCTGCTCTGCGGCCTGTCGAATTTGACCGACCGCTATGTGCGGCGCGCCGCCGAGCACACGAACGTTGCGCGCTTTGCCACGCTGGTTGCGGTGGGCGGCTACGGGCGCGGCGAGCTCTTCCCGTACTCGGACGTTGATCTGCTCATCGTTCCGGGCAGCGCACCCGACACCGAGCAGCAAGGCCGCATCGCCACCTTGATCCAACTGCTCTGGGACATGGGGCTGGCCATCGGTCATGCGGTCCGAACGGCTCCCGAGTGCGGCCAGCAGGCAAGCCAGGACGCCACGGTAATGACGTCGCTGCTCGAAAGCCGACGCATCTGCGGGCCGCGCACCGGCTTTCTGGCGTTTCGCGGCTGCCTGCGCGAGGTGCTCGATGCGCGCGCCTTTTTGCGGGCCAAGCTCCTCGAGCAACAGCAGCGCCATACAAAGTACGAGGATACGCCCTATTCCCTGGAGCCCAACTGCAAGGAAAGTCCCGGCGGCCTGCGCGATCTGCAGATCCTGCTGTGGGTATCGCAAGCCGCAGGACTGGGCGCGACCTGGGACGAAATGGCGCACAGCGGGCTTTTGACCGCTGCCGAAGGCCGGCAGATCAAGCAAACCGAGCGGCATTTAAAGCAGATCCGGGCGCGCCTGCACATCGTCGCGCGGCGCAGAGAGGATCGCCTGGTCTTCGATCTGCAGCATCTTCTGGCCAGCGCATTTGGTATCGCCGGCACATCGAGTCGTCGCGCCAGCGAAGTGCTGATGCAGACCTACTATCACGCGGCCAAGATGGTCGTACAACTCAATACGTTGGTGTTGCTGAGCATCGAGCAGCGCCTCTACCCGGATGCCGCCAGCGAAAGCTCGCGAATCGATTCCTCCTTCAGTGTGCGCGCCGAACGTCTGGACATCGTCGATGACGCGGTGGTCGAGCGCGATCCCAACGAGATTTTGCGTGCCTTCCTGATGCTGGAGCAGCATTCGGAACTCAAGGGAATGACGCCGAGGCTTTTGCGCGCGATCTGGAACGCGCGCAATCGGATGGATGCCGCGTTTCGGCGCGCGCCCGAGAACCGCGCGACCTTTCTGGCCATCTTGCAGCAAAGCCGGGGGGTTTTGCACACTTTGCGCCTGATGAACCAGTGGTCCGTGCTCGGGGGTTACCTCCCGGTTTTCCGGCGCATCGTCTGCCAAATGCAGCACGATTTGTTCCACGTATACACGGTCGACCAGCACATCCTCATGGTGGTGCGCAACTTGCGTCGGTTCAGCGCGAGCGAGTACGCGCACGAGTACCCCCTGTGCAGTCAGCTCATCGCGGATTTCGACCGGCCGTGGCTGTTGCTTTTGGCGGCGCTATTTCACGATATCGCCAAGGGTCGCGGAGTCGATCACAGCCGGGCCGGCGCGGCCGAGGCCCGGCGCTTTTGCCGCGCGCACCAGATTGCGCGCACCGACTCGGACCTCGTTGTCTTCCTGGTCGAGCACCATCTGACGATGTCGCAGGTCGCCCAAAAGCAAGACATCGCCGACCCGAGCGTGATCGAGCGGTTTCGCAGACTGGTGGGTTCGGATCGGCGCCTGGTCGCGCTGTACCTGCTGACGGTTGCCGATATTCGCGGAACCAGCCCGAAGGTGTGGAACGCCTGGAAAGGCCGGCTGCTCGAGGATTTGTTTCGACGAACCCGACGCGCGCTCGGGGGCCAGTCCCTGGGGGCGGACGCCGAGCTCGAAGGGCGCAAACGCGAATCGCTGCGCATCTTGCAGCTCTACGGCCTGTCGCCAACGGCCCACGAGCCGCTCTGGCGAGAGCTGGACGTCGTGTACTTTCTGCGCCACTCGGCCTCCGACATTGCCTGGCACGCCCGCTGCCTTCTCGTGCACGTGCGCACGGACCGTCCCATCGTGCGCACGCGCTTGGCGCCGGCCGGCGAGGGTCTGGAAGTACTGGTGTATTTGCGTGACCAGAAGGACCTGTTCATGCGCGTGTGCGGATTCTTCGACAGTCGACGCCTGAGCGTGCTCGACGCCAAAATTCACACGACCCGTCACGGCTACGCTCTGGATACCTTCGTCATCAGCGATAACGGTCGCGGTGGGCATTTCCGCTCCATGCTCGAGAGCGTGGAAACCGAGCTCACCGCCTGGATCTCCAACCGGGGCGAACTGCCGCCACCGGCCAAGGGACGGGTCTCGCGCCACTCGCGCCATTTTCCCGTCGCCCCAGCCGTGCACCTGCAACCCGACGAGACCGGCAATCGCTTCATGCTCGCCCTGGTCGCAACCGACCGAGTCGGTTTGCTGTACTCCGTCGCCCGCGTGCTTGCGCGTCACGGCGTCAATGTGCTCACCGCCAAAATCCTCACGCTCGGCGAGCGTGTCGAGGACGTCTTTCTCATCGACGGCCAGGCGCTGGCCGACGCGCGCGAACAGATTCAGCTGGAGACGGAGCTGCTGCAGGCGCTTGCGCCCGAATAGCGCGTCGGACACGTTGCGGCCGCCGCCCCCCCGGGGGCAGGAACCCGAAGCATCGGCGAGTTTGCGCAGCGCCGCGGCCCTCTGGCGGCGCAGCGCTTGCGACTTAAGCGATCGAAAGACCAAGGATGCAAACGGTAATCGGGCTTTTGCGCCAAGTCATCATCGATAAAGATTACACCGTGCGCCACCGCGGCTTTCGGGACTACGATGGACCGAAAATATATGCCGCACTGGATCGTCGGGGTCGTGCGTCGATCCCGCTCAAAACAGCACAAGGAGGCAATCCGTCGTGATGGCATCGCTTCGTACCCGAGTTCGTGACTTTATACGCACGCGCAAGGAGCGAGCTGTGCCACGACGCACCCCCAAACCGGCGATTGGTGCGCCCATCGTTTCGGGGGACATTCGAATGATGGTTCAGGCCGGATTGAGTGACGATCTGTGGCGCTGGCTGCTCGAGCAAGGTTGGCGCGAACCCGCTTACCGTCCGGACCGTCGCCGGTATCGGGATGTGCCTTCATCGTGGGTGACGCGCCTGATCGATGCGCAGCCCGAGGCGCGCACGCGTGTTCTTGCCGCCGCCATGGAGAGCGCCGCCCACCGGCCGGCGCTGCGCGGGGGCACACCAACCGCCGTCAAACGCATCTAGAGCGCCCGCGCGCGCGTAGGACACGCCCGGCAAACGCGCCGCCCGCTAGGCGCCGCGAATCAAATCCGCAGCCTTCTCCGCGATCATGATTGTGGGCGCGTTGGTGTTTCCGCCGACGAGGTCGGGCATCACTGAGGCATCGACAACACGCAGTGCCTCGATTCCGTGCACACGCAAATCGGGACCGACGACGTTCATCGGGTCGGTCGCGGGCCCCATGCGGCACGTGCCGCACGGGTGGTACTCGGTGTCGGACGAGCGACGGATCGAACGCTCGATCGCCTTGGCGTCCCCGTCATCAAACGGATAGAGCATCTTTCCGCGGGCATGGTCCAGCGGCGCCGCGTTCACGATTTGCAGCGCACGACGAACGCCGGCGATCATTGTCCCCATGTCCTCGGGGTCACTAAAGTAGCGCGGATCGATTCGCAGCGGCGCGCGCGGATCGGTGCTTGCGAGGTCAACCTCTCCTCGGCTTTTGGGGTGCAGCAGCGTCACGTGCAGACTGAAGCCGTGGCCGAGGTGCCTTTTGCGCGTGTGGTCATCGACGATGCCCACGACGAACAGCAGTTCGACGTCGGGCGCAACCAGTTCCGGACGCGTGCGCAAAAACGCGCCCGATTCGGCCACATTCGTGGTGATGACCCCCGTGCGATGCCGGCGCCATTCAAAGATGCCGCGCACGATGCGCGATAGGCCCGCCATCGACAATCCGAGGGTGTCATCGGAGCGATGCGTACGCCAGATGAGCGTGGCATTGATGTGGTCCTGCAGATTCTGGCCAACGCCCGCAAGCGGGTGCACGACGGGAATCCCGAGCGCCTGCAGTTGCGCGCCGCGCCCCACACCGGAGAGCATGAGCAGCTGCGGCGATCCGTACGCCCCGGCGCTCAAAATGAGTTCGCGCCGCGCGTTGAGCAGGCGCTCCCGACCTCCGATTACCACGCGCACTCCGGTGGCGCGCCGCCCCGCGAATTCGATCTTCGTGGCCAGCGCATGCGTGAGCACGGTTAAGTTCGATCGCCCCCGGTTTGGCGTGAGGTAGCCTTTGGCGGCGCTGCAGCGCTCGCCCGCCCTTTGCGTTACCTGAACGGGCCAGCAGCCCTCTTGCTGCGCGCCGTTGTAATCGGCCGTGCCTGCGATGCCTACGGTTTCGCACGCCTGCAGAAAGGCCTGATTGAGCGCACTCGGACTGCGCAAGAAGGTGACGTTGAGCGGCCCACCCGCTCCTCGATACTCGTTGGCGCCCGTACACTCACTGTTCTCGGCACGCCGAAAAAGCGGCAAAACGCTCTTGTAATCCCAACCCGGGTTGCCCAGTTCTGCCCAGCGGTCGTAGTCACTGCGATGGCCCCGGCAGTAGATCATCGCGTTGATGGAACTGCTGCCGCCCAAGGTGCGCCCGCGCGGCTGATAACCCCTGCGTCCGTCCAGTCCCGGTTGCGGTTCGGTCTCGAATAGCCACGCGTTCAGACCCAAGGGTGCACCGAGCGCAAAGCCAAGCGGCGCGTGGATCAACACGCTCGTGTCCGGCGGGCCGCACTCGAGCAGGCATACGCGTGTCTGCGGATCCTCCGACAGCCGAGCGGCAAGCACGCAGCCGGCCGAACCCCCACCAACGATGACGTAGTCAAACTCTTGCGCGCCGTCCATGGCAATTTTTCGCTTGTGGTGGGGTTCGAATCCTAGTCCTCTGCGCCCTTGTGATCGGGAAACAGCACTTCCGTGTAGCCGAAACGGCGAAAATCCCGAATGCGCATAGGGTACAAGATGCCGTCGAGATGGTCGCATTCGTGCTGCACAACCCGGGCGTGGAAACCCTCAACTTCCCGGACAAAATGTCGGCCCTGGGCGTCAAATCCACTGTAGCGCAGCCGCACGATGCGCGGCACGATGCCCCGCAGTCCTGGCACCGACAGACATCCCTCCCAGCCGTCCTCGAGCACTTCGGTGAGCGGTTCGATCGTGGGATTGATCAGTACCGTGGGCGGGACCGACGGCGCCTCGGGGTAGCGATCGTTGTGCTCAAAACCGAAAATGACGACGCGCAGGTGTTCGCCGATCTGCGGAGCAGCCAGCCCGGCACCATCGTTGGCCCGCATGGTCTCGAACATGTCGTCGATCAGCGAATCCAGTTCGGGTGTGTTGAACTCGCGAACCGGCTGGCTCACCATCAGCAGGCGCGGATCGCCCATGCGCAGAATCGGGCGGATCATTTTGGGTTTCGAACGGCCGCTTCCAGAACACGAACCGCACGCACCACGGTTTGCTGCAGGACATCACCAAGCCGGGAGAGCTCCACCCGCGTCTTGCTGTCGCCTCGTCCGGCGGCGTGATTGACGACCACGCTAAGCGAGGCGTAGTCGAGCTCGGCCTCGCGCGCCAGCGTCGCTTCCGGCATCCCGGTCATCCCGATGATATCGGCGCCGTCGCGTTCGAGCCGATTGACCTCGGCAGCCGTTTCCAGTCTCGGGCCCTGGGTACAGGCGTAGACCGCCCCGTCAACAACCGCTTCGCCGGCACGAGCGGCCGCCGTCAGCAGCCGCCGGCGCAGTCGCTCGGTGTAGGGTTGCGTGAAATCGATGTGAGTTACAACGGCGTTGACTCCGCTCTCAAAGAATGTCGACGCCCGGCTGTGCGTGTAATCGATCACCTGGTGCGGGACGACCAGCGAGCCGGGAGCCAAATCCGCCCGTATGGCGCCCACCGTGGCCAGGGCAAAGATCCCCTCGACGCGCAGTTCCTTGAGCGCCCAGATGTTGGCGCGGTAATTGATCTCGTGCGGGGCGATCGTGTGGCCGTAGCCGTGCCGGGCAACGAAAACAATGTCCTGGCCGGCGAGGCGCCCAAAGGTGAGTGCACCGGAAGGCTCTCCGTACGGCGTTCTCATCACCTGCCGGCGCGGCGCATCGAGCGCCGCGAGTTTTGCCAGTCCGCTGCCGCCAATGATGCCGTACATCAATGTGCTCCCTCTTCGCCGAGCAAGGCCCGCAGACCATCCTCATCGATCACTTTGACTTCCAACTCCTGCGCCTTCGTCCGTTTGCTGCCCGGGTCGGAACCGGCGACCACGTAGTTCGTTTTGCGGGAGACCGAGGAACTCACGCGGCCCCCCGCCGCTTCGATCCGTTCTGTCGCTTGCTCGCGCGAGAGCGTCGGCAGCGTACCCGTGAGAACAAAGCTCATGCCCGAAAGCGGCTGAACCCGTTGAGCGCTGGTGGCGGGCGCGATGCGAATCTTCTGCGCCAAGGCCGCGATCTCCGCCCGGTTGCGCGGTTCGTCGAGAAACTGGCGGATCGAGTGCGCGACGATCGGACCGATATCGGGCACGCGCAGCAGTTGTTCCTCGTCGGCGGCGGCAAAGGCCTCGAAGCGTCCAAAGTGGCGGGCCAGGTCTCGCGCCGTCGATTCGCCAACGTGCCGGATGCCAAGCGCGAAGATAAACCGCTCGAGCGTGGTCGAGCGGGCCCCCTGCAGCGCCTCCAGCAAATTGGAAGCGGATTTTTCCCCCATGCGATCGAGCGCCGCCAGTTTCGCCAGATCGAGTCCGAACAGCCCGGCGGGGTGTGTGACCAGCCCCGTATCGACAAGCTGATCGACGATTTTCTCGCCCAAACCGTCAACGTCGAGTGCGCGGCGGCTGGCAAAGTGCAACAGCGCCTGTTTGCGCTGCGCCGGACACACGAGCCCGCCGCTGCAGCGCGCGATGGCCTCGTCGGCACCGCGTACGACGGCCGAACCGCAGACCGGGCACTGCGTCGGAAAAACGAAGTTGCGGGCGTTGCGCGGGCGCCGTTCGGGAACGACGGAAACGACTTCGGGTATCACGTCGCCGGCGCGTCGCACCACCACGGTGTCACCGATGCGGATGTCTTTGCGGCGAATTTCGTCTTCGTTGTGCAGCGTCGCGCTGCTTACCACGACGCCGCCGACCTCCACCGGCGCCAGCCGCGCAACCGGGGTCAAGGCGCCCGTGCGGCCCACTTGCACGTCGATGTCCAGGAGCTTTGTGAGGGCCTCGCGCGGCGGAAATTTGCGCGCCACCGCCCATCGCGGTGCGCGCGCCAGCGAGCCGATGTGTTGCTGCTGGGCAAGATCATCGACCTTGAACACGACCCCGTCGATCTCATAGGGCAGCGCATCGCGCCGCTGCGCCATGCGCTCGAAGAACTCGCGCATGCCCTCGATGCCCTGCACCACTGCCCGGTGCTCGCAAACGGGCACCCCGAGCTCCTGCAGCCAGTCGAGCAGCCCCGACTGGCTCGTCGGCTCGCCGTCACCCTTCGCGCCGCCCGGCGCTGCAGCCAGGCTTGCCACGCCATAGCCAAAAAACCGCAAGCGGCGCTGCGCGGTGACCTTGGGATCGAGCTGCCGCAGGCTGCCGGCGGCCGCATTGCGCGGATTGGCAAACTCCTTGGCGCCAGCGGCACGCTGCATCGCATTGAGCCGTTCGAAATCCCGGCGAAACATCAGCACCTCGCCGCGCACCTCCAAGTGGGGCGGGGCATGCGCATGCAGTCGCAGCGGAACACTGCGGATCGTGCGCACGTTGTCGGTCACGTCTTCACCCACCATGCCATCGCCGCGCGTGGCGGCGCGCTCGAGCACGCCCGCGCGATAACTCAGGCTGATGGCAAGGCCATCGAATTTGAGTTCGCAACAGTAAGTCGCCTTGCTCGCGCCGAGTGCGGCGCGCACCCGCGCGTCGAACGCTTCGGCCTCCGCGTCATCCAGCGCGTTGTTCAGCGATAGCATCGGCACTTCGTGCACCGCCGACAGCATGTCCGAGCGAACTGCTCCGGCCACCCGCTGCGTCGGCGAATCGGCGGAGCGAAACTCCGGATGGCGCTCTTCGAGCTGCTGCAGTTCGCGCAGCAGCCGGTCGTACTCGGCGTCCGGAACCTCGGGCGCATCGAGCACGTAATAGGCGTAATCGAACCGCTCGATCTGGGCGCGCAATGCGGCAATGCGCTCGCGCATGCTGCCCGCGGCCCCGGGTGCCATTTGCGCGGCATCCGCCCGTTCTTGCCGGTCGGCCTCTTTGCGCTTCATGCCGGGATGCTCTGCGCCCGTTTGCCGGTGTGTCATGTGCCGTCAGTGGATTCAGACGTAGAGCCGGCGCGCCCGTACACTACCCGGTTCAATGCCCGCAGCCACCATTTCCTCGTACAAGCGGACCAGTTGCGAACGTACCGTGGCCAAGGAGCTTTCCCCGATCGGATTGCCGTTGTCGTCGACAACGCGGCCGCCAAGCGCTGCGGCGAGCGCCGTGGCGCTCTCCTGCATGGCGTCAAAGCCGCGCGCGGCGATTGGCGCCAGTGCGATATCAAACTCGAGCGTCAGCCGCCTCATCGATACCGAATCCGCCTCCAAGGTAAAGAGCGGTTCGCCTTGCGCATCGTAGCGAACCCACCGTTGACCGTTCGTCGCCACGAACTGCGCCTGCTGCGCGGCGCTGCGCATTTGCGGCCCCGTCCAGGCGCCGCCCGTGGATTCGACGGTGAGCCCGAGCTTCATATCAAACCGTGCGCACAAACCGTCGAGTTCCCGGGCCTGCTGCAGCAGGCGCTGAACATCCGGCGTATCGACGTCGGCGTCGAGCGCCGCGGCCACCTTCTGGGCCGCCTGTACAAAGCGCAGGACCTCGGCCTCCTCGATGCGCGCCTTACGGTTTGCGAGCTGAATCGAGGCCAACGCGTCGGTGTAGTACCCAAAGCGGTCGGGCAGAACCCATTGCTGGTGGCGTCCGTCCCAGACGACGAAGTGCACGGGCAAGCCCCACGCGCTATGGGCCAGAACCGCAGCTGCGTCGATGACGCTGACCCCGTCGACAGCGTGCGCACAGCGAATCTCGAGCGAACAGTCGAGCAGCGGATCCTCCACCCAGTCGGGCCGCAGCAGCGCCGAGGGCATGCGCAAGGGTTCGGAGGAGACGATCGCCTCGTCGCCGGGTGTCGCCGCCGCCGAGGCGGAGTCGGGCAAGCCGGCTTCCTCCTCGCCCGCAGCCCGCGCTGGCCCCACGGTGCCTGCGGACTCCGGCGCACCGTGCGTCCCGAGACTCGGCTCCAACCGCCCCGCCATTGTCCGCAGCGCCAGCGCCGCCGTATCCCCAAGGTGCGGCGGCTCACGTGGCCCCGGCGCCTCGGTACGAAGCAAGGCATCGGCCACGCCGCCGTGCAATCGATCTCGCAAACGTCGCAGCAAACGCCGCTCTTTCCACTTTTCGCTCAGGTACAGCGCCAGCAACAAGAGCGCTGCAACAGCGAACAGGGCCACATGCAGATCGCTCACGACGGGACCATCAAAAAGGGGAGCTTACGCCGCCTCCGCGGTCAGTTGCACCGCACTATCGATATCGACGGCAACGATCCGTGATACCCCTTGCTCCTGCATTGTCACGCCGATGAGCTGCTCGGCCATCTCCATCGCCAGTTTGTTGTGCGTAATGAACAAAAACTGCGTCGCCTCGGTCATCGAGCGCACGAGCTGGCAGAAGCGTTCCGTATTCGCGTCATCGAGCGGCGCATCGACCTCATCGAGCAGGCAAAAAGGCGCGGGGTTGAGCTTAAAGAGCGCAAAGACAAGCGCAGTGGCCGCAAGCGCCTTTTCGCCCCCCGAGAGCAGGTGAATCGAGCTGTTGCGCTTGCCCGGCGGCTGCGCGGTCACAAGCACGCCCGAATCGAGAATCTCCTCGCCCGTCATGGTCAGACGCGCTTCGCCGCCGCCGAAGAGTCGAGGGAACAGATCGCCGAAGTGCCGGTTGACCTCATCGAAGGTGCGCTGCAGCTGCTCGCGCGTTTCCCGATCAATTCTGCGAATTGCATCCTCCAGAGTGGACACTGCGGCCTGCAGATCGGTCGACTGCGCGTGCAAGAAGCCCTGTCGCTCCGTGGCGGTCTCGAGTTCCTGCAATGCAGCAAGATTTACCGCCCCTAGGTCGGCGATCGCCTGCGCCAAGGCGGCGATCTCCCCTTCTTGCTGGGCTGCCGATGCCGCTCCCGGCAGCTGCGCGCGCAGCGACTCGATCTCGGCGCCGGCCTCCGCCAACTGGCGTTCGAATTGCTCCACGGCGAGCCGCGCTGCCTGTTCCTTGAGTTTGAGCTCCGTGACCCGGTCGCGGCGCGGTTGCAAGCCCCGCTCGATTTTCTGTCGCTGTTCTTCGCTCAGGCGCGCCTTTTGCATCCATTCATCGACGAGCGCGCGTGCGCTGACCACGGCCTGCTCGGCGGCAACGCGCTGCTGCAGCCACTGCTCCAAACCGCCGCGCGCCGCGCTGTCGTCGAGCTTGGCGACCTCCAGTTGCGTCTGCTCGATTTCGGTGCCGAGGCGCTGCACGTCGGCCGCAGCCACCGCAATCGCGTGCTCTACGTCGCTAATGCGCTCCAGCGTCGCGGCCCGCTCAAATTCCACGCGCTGGCGCTCGGTCTCCCGCTGGCGCGACTGCTCCCGCTGTTCGCGCAGGGCTTCGCTCGACCGCTCCTCCTCGAGTCGCGCGACCTCCACCGCTTCTTGCGTCTGTCCCAAGGCCTCGTCCAACTCGGCAAACCGTCGCTCGGCCGCGTCGCGCTGGCGACCCAATTCCTGCTCCTCAACGCCGAGCTCTTCGAGCTCCGTGTCAATCTGCCCACCGCGGTAACGAATTCTCTCGATGAGCTCGCCCAGCCGCACGGCCTCGAGCTGCAGTTCGTGGACCTGGGTGCGCAGGCGCCCGGCCGCCTCCCTTGCGCTTTGCGCCTCTTGCTGGGCTTGCCGCACCTGCGCATCAAAGCGCGTCAGCTCTTCGGCCGCCTGCTCATCGATGAGGCGCTGCGCCTTGACTTGGCGCTCGAGATTTTCGGCTTCGCGCTTACGCGCCAGCAACCCCGCCTTTCGATCGTCGGCAGCAAAAAACCGAACGGCATGGCGCGACACCCGATGTCCCGAGGCAACAATGAACTGCTCGCCGGCTGCGAGCCGCGATCGTGCGGCCAGCGCGCTTTGCAAATCGGGCTGAACGTAGATGCCCGCGAGCCAGTCTTCCAGGACCGCCCGAACCCCTTGCACATCGACTCCGCTGCGAGCCGAGACCACCTCGGTCAGGCGCCGCCATTCCGGTTGACCGCCTCGCCGCTCCGAGGCGGCGGAACCGTCGCCCCCCGCCGAAAAAAAGCTCACGCGGGCCGGAGGCGCAAGCTGGCCAAAGGCCGCCATCGGTTCGAGTCTGCTCACCTCGATCGCATCGACACGCTCGCGCAAGACCGCTTCGATGGCCGTTTCCCAGCCCGCCTCCACGTCCAGGCGCTGGAACAGGCGCGGCAGCGACTCCAGGCCCTGCTCGCGCAGCCACGGATCGAGACGCTCATCGGCTTCAATGTTGGTCAGGGTCTCCTGCACTGCGTGCAACCGCGCCTCGAGCTTGTGCAGCTCCGCCGAGGCCTGGCTGCGGCGCTCTGTGCGCTCACCGCGCTGGGACTGAAGCTCTCGCTCGCGCGCCTCCGCCTGAACCCCGCGTTGCTCGGCATTTTCGTACTGGCTTTGCGCGGCCGCGGCTTCGGCCTGCAGGCGCCCCAGTCGGTCGGCATCCGGTTGACCTAGCTGGCGCTGCTCCTCGACCAAGCGCTCGCGGCGCATGATCAGGCCGTTGGCCTGGCGCTCAAAGGCCTGCATCTGCTGGCTCGCATTTGCGATCTCCTGCGCCGAGGACGCGGCTTTGGCGCGCGCCGCCGTCAGAGCCTCCCGCGCCGACTCGCTGGCCGACTCGAGCTGCGGCAGGCCGCTGTCGACCGCGCCGCAGGCGGCACGCGCCTGCTCGAGCCGCTCCAGAGCCGACTGCGCGGAGTGCTGCAGTTCCGCGGCGCGCCCACGCAGCTGAACCTGCTCCTCCTCGCGTCGCAGCCGCGACTGCGTCAGACTTTCGATGCGGGCCGCCAAGCGGGCCCGCTCCTCCATGGTCGTGCGGATCTCCGCCTCGAGGCGCGCAATTTCCGTGTTGATCCGCATCAATTCGGCATGCGCTGCGTTCGCGGCGTCATTGGCACCGTACTGGGAGTCGCGCTCTTGCTCCAGGCGCAACTCCACGGCGCGCAGTTCCGCCACCTGTGACTCGATTTGCGCCTCGGCCTGTTCTATGTCCCGGGTGAAGCGATTGCGCTCCGAGGCGCTTTGTTCCTGGCGCGTAAGCCACAACAGCGCCTGGGCACGCCCGTGGCGCTCGGTCAGATCGCGGTACTGGCGCGCGAGCTCGGCCTGACGGCGCAAATGTTCAATCTGGCCGTCGAGCTCGCGCACCACATCGCTCACGCGCAGGAGATTCTCGCGGGTATCGGCAAGGCGCGTTTCGGTCTCGCGACGACGCTCCTTGTATTTGGTGACGCCGGCGGCCTCTTCCAGAAAGACGCGCAGCTCCTCGGGTCGAGCCTCGACAATGCGCGAGATCATGCCCTGGCCGATGATCGCGTAGGCACGCGGCCCCAGTCCGGTGCCCAGAAACAGATCGTGCACGTCGCGCCGGCGCACCTGCTGATTGTTGATAACGTAGGTCGACGTGTTATCGCGCGTCAAAATCCGCTTGACGGACAGTTCGCTGAAGCGGCCCCATTCGCCCCCAATGCGACCCTCGCTGTTGTCGAAGACCAACTCCACGCTGGCGCGGCCCCCGGGTTTGCGGCCGACCGCGCCATTGAAGATCACGTCCTGCATGGACTCGCCGCGCAGCTCCGCGGCTTTGCTCTCCCCGAGCACCCAGCGCACGGCGTCGATCACGTTGGACTTGCCGCAGCCATTGGGGCCGACGACGCCGACCAAGCGGCCGGGCACATCGATCTGGGTCGGATCGACAAAGGATTTAAAACCGGCCAGTTTGATCTGCCGCAATCGCACGTTGGTTGTCCCGGATCCTTTCGCTTGGGTTTTCCGTCTGCCCCTCGGGCCGATCACGACCCGGCGAGCGGCTGCCCTGCACTGTCGAACACCGTCGAAACCGGCCGACGCTCCTGCGGCACTCGCCGCTTTGATGCTCGGGAATCGGCCAGGCGAAACTATAATGATAACCAAACGCCCGCGTCCCGCCGTCCGGCAACCGCCGTGCTCCCGGCGAGCCCACGGCGATACCGACTGCGGCGGCCATGAAAAAGCACGTGTCCAACCCCCTAGCGTCCTTTCCCAACCCGAGCCCGGAGCGCGATTATCTGGTTCGGATCGAGATCCCGGAGTTCACCTGCCTGTGTCCCATCACGGGCCAGCCCGATTTTGCGCGCTTCGAACTCGAATTCATTCCGGACCGACGCAACGTGGAGCTCAAAAGTCTGAAGCTCTACGTAGTGGGGTATCGCAACCAAGGGGCGTTTCACGAAGCCGTTACCAATCGCGTGCTCGATGATCTGGTCGCGCTCATGGCCCCACGGTTTTTACGGGTCACCGCACGCTGGAACGTGCGCGGCGGAATCTACACCACCGTCGTGGCGGAACACCGCAAGCGGGGCTGGAAGGCTCTGCCGCCGATCGAGTTCGGTACGCAGGCCAGCGGCCCGGTTCGCGTCGAGGCCCCGGGATCCTGATGCGGCCGATGAATCCGGCTCTCGAGCTGTTGCGGCCCTACCCGTTTGAGCGGCTGCGCACCTTGTTGGCGCCGCTCACGCCCGCGTCGCGGCGACCCCTGATCAATCTGTCCATCGGCGAACCGAAGCACCCGACCCCCCAGGTGCTGCTCGATGCCCTGGCCGATGCCCTGCCGTCGCTGTCGAGCTATCCTTCCACGCGCGGTACAGATGCCTTGCGCGCCGCCATCGCGGGATGGCTGATGCGCCGCTACGGTCTGCGGCACATCGATCCGCACACGCAAGTGCTGCCCGTAACCGGCTCGCGCGAGGCCCTGTTCGCGTTTGCGCAGGCGACAATCGACCCCCGCGGCCAGCAACTCGTAGTGCTGCCCAATCCGGCCTACCAGATCTATGAGGGCGCCACGCTGCTGGCCGGAGCGCAACCCCGATACCTGCCCACAACGCCTTCCAACGGTTGGCGAATGCCCTTCGAACTCGTCAGCGCCCAGGACTGGAGGCGCGTACGACTGGTCTACGCCTGCTCGCCTGGCAACCCGACCGGACATGTGATGTCCCTGCAGGAGTGGCAGGAACTCTTTGAACTGGCAGATCGCCACGATTTTCTCATCGCCGCCGACGAGTGCTATTCGGAGATCTATTTTGACGAGGATCACCCCCCGCTGGGCGCCCTGGAGGCGGCGCAGCGCTTGGGTCGCGACACCTTTGAACGCTTGGTGTGCTTTAGCAGCCTGTCCAAGCGTTCCAATGCGCCCGGACTGCGGTCCGGCTTTGTCGCCGGAGATAGCCGCGTCTTGGAGCGTTTTCTCGCGTATCGGACCTACCACGGATGCGCTATGAGTCCTGCTACGCAGGCAGCAAGTATTGCCGCCTGGAACGACGAGACGCACGTGACCGACAACCGCCGCCGCTACGCACGCAAATTCGAGCACGCCCAACCAAGAATCGGGCGCGTGCTGCCCGCTACGATGCCACAAGGCGGCTTTTATCTGTGGGCCCGGACCCCCGGCGACGATGTGCAATACGCGAGTACGCTGTACGCTGAACAAAACGTGATGGTGCTGCCGGGCAGCTTCCTGGCGCGCACGATCGATGGAACCAACCCCGGGGCCGGTTACGTGCGCATAGCGCTGGTCGCGGAGGAGGCCGAGGTTTTCGACGCAACCGAACGCATTGTGGCCATCGCACGGACCCAAAGTGCGGCGAGCTAGTCTTCAGGCGGAGTTGCCATGACGCAACAAGAAACAATCGAACAGGCGTGGGAGCAGCGCACCCAGCTCACCAGCGAATCGGCTCCCAGGGCACTGCGCGAAGCCGTCGAGCAGACCCTCGCCAAACTCGATGCCGGGCATCTGCGCGTGGCCGAGAAACGCGACGGCACCTGGGTCGTGCACCAATGGGTCAAGAAAGCGGTCCTGCTCTCGTTTCGGCTGCAGAACAACCGGGTCCTCGGACATGAGGGCGACAGCGCGCTGCGCTTTTACGACAAGGTGCCGAGCAAGTTTGCGCACTACGATGAAGCGCAGTTCCGGGCGAGCGGCATCCGAGTGGTTCCCCCCGCGGCGGCGCGCCGCGGCGCGTATATCGCGCGCAATGTCGTGCTCATGCCCTCCTTCGTCAATATCGGTGCCTATGTCGACGAGGGCACCATGGTCGACACATGGGCCACGGTCGGCTCCTGTGCGCAGATCGGCAAGAACGTGCATCTGTCGGGTGGTGTGGGCATCGGCGGAGTGCTCGAGCCGGTCCAGGCCGCTCCGACCATCATCGAAGACAATTGCTTTATCGGGGCGCGCTCCGAGGTCGTCGAGGGCGTGATCGTCGAACAAGACGCGGTCTTGTCGATGGGCGTGTACATCGGTGCCAGCACCCGCATTTATGATCGCGAGAGTGGCCAAATTTTGTTCGGGCGGGTGCCGCGCGGTGCGGTCGTCGTGCCGGGATCGATCCCGTCGAAGGATGGGACGCACAGCCTGTATTGCGCGGTCATCGTCAAGCGGGTCGACGCGCAGACGCGCGCCAAAACCGCAATCAACGACCTGCTGCGCGAGGCCGGGGCGTAGGCGGCCCCCCCTGGGCATTCGATCAAGAAAGTCAGGAGAACCGTTGCATGATGACCCTCGATAAACTCTTTGGGCTGATGGCCGAGAAGAAGGCTTCCGACCTGTTTTTAGCGGTGGGTTCGCCGATCACCGTGAAAATCAACGGCGTGTGCGTGCCCATCGCCCAGGAGCGCCTGGCGCCCCAAAGGATCGTCGAACTGCTCACCGAGCGTCTCAGTGACGCCCAGTTTCGCGAGTTGGAAGAAACCCACGAGCTCAACATCGGCCTGCCCGTGCAGGGTCTGGGAAGTTTTCGCTTGAGTGCGTTTCGCCAGCGGGGCACGATCTCCGCGGTACTGCGCTACATCCCGAGCGAAATTCCGCGCTTGGACGAATTGCGCCTTCCGCCCGTTTTCAAGGATCTGGCCCTCTCGCGCCGTGGACTGGTTCTGGTGGTCGGAGCGGCAGGCTCGGGCAAATCGACGTCGATTGCCTCGATGATCGACTATCGAAATGAATTGCAAACCGGCCACATACTGACGTTCGAAGATCCGATCGAGTACCTGTTCCAGAACAAAAAATCGATCATCAATCAGCGCGAGCTCGGTACCGACGCCGAGTCGCTGCAAACGGCCATGCGCAGCGCGATGCGCCAGGCGCCCGACGTGATGTTCGTCGGTGAGATTCGCGACCGCGAGACCATGGCCGCCGCCCTTGCCTACGCGATGTCCGGGCACTTTCTCATCGCGACCATGCACGCGACCAACAGCGCCAATTCACTGAATCGCATCATCAACTTCTATTCACCCGAGACTCGCGCAGCCCTTTTCGAGGATATCGCCACGTCGCTGCGTGCCGTCGTTTGCCAGCGCCTGGTGCGCTCGCGGCGCGGTGGGCGTGTTCCGACCGTCGAAGTTCTGATGAACACCGGT
This sequence comes from Burkholderiaceae bacterium, assembly GCA_035625725.1. GTDB lineage: Bacteria > Pseudomonadota > Gammaproteobacteria > Burkholderiales > Burkholderiaceae_F > GJ-E10. The sequence continues at coordinate 16,567 of DASPPB010000028.1, read as the reverse complement.
CATACGCGCGACCTCATCGTGCGCGGGGACGTGTCTGGAATCAAGGAAGCGCTGGCGCAAAGCCTGGTGCCGGAAAATCAATCCTTCGAACAAAGCCTCTACAGTCTGCTCAAAGCCGAAGAGATCACTCGCGATGACGCGCTGGCTGCGGCCGACTCGCAAAACAACCTGCTTTGGTTCATCAACAATGCGGGCAAGTCCCGCAACGCCGGGCCTTCGAGCGCTGCCCAAGCCGATGGGGGTTCGTCTTCGTTTACGGAAATCACACTGAACATTTGATGCGCGCCTCCACGCCAGCGCAGGCCGAACACCCAGCCGCCACGTCTCCAAGCGTGGCTCTGGCCAAGGCGCTAATCGAGTGCAACTCCGTAACGCCTCGCGATGCAGGCTGCCTGGATCTGCTGGCCGAGCGGCTGCAAGCAAGCGGTTTTGTGGCCGAACGCTTTGACCGAAACGGTGTCTCCAACCTCTGGCTGCGGCGCGGCACGCGACGCCCGACCTTCGTTTTTGCGGGCCACACCGATGTTGTGCCCCCAGGCCCGGCGCAGCGCTGGCGCTCCGATCCCTTTGTGCCGGTGGAGAGGGATGGCTGCCTGGTGGGACGGGGCGCGGCTGACATGAAAACATCGCTTGCGGCCTTTGCGGTCGCCGCCGAGGAGTTCGTGGCCGAAAACCCCGAGCATGCCGGATCCATCGCCTTGCTGCTTACCTCGGATGAGGAAGGGCCCGCCATCGACGGAACGGTGGTGGTCGTCGAGGCTCTGTCGGCTCGATCCGAAGCCATCGATTTTTGCCTGGTCGGGGAGCCCACCTGCGTGCAGCGCTTGGGCGACACGATAAAAAACGGTCGTCGCGGCTCGCTTTCGGGGCGCCTGGTCGTGCACGGGGTTCAAGGACATATCGCCTACCCGCAGTTGGCACGCAATCCCATTCACGAAGTGGCCCCCGCACTGGCCGAATTAGCCACCGCCCGCTGGGACACGGGCGATGCGAATTTCCCGCCGACGAGCTACCAGATCTCGAACATTCATGCGGGGACGGGTGCCGGCAACGTCATCCCCGGCCAATGCGAGGTCGACTTTAACTTACGGTTCGCTCCTGTCTCCAGTCCCGAAGTCCTGCAGGCGAAGGTCGAGGCAATCTTGCGCGCCCATCGCCTCGAATACGAGTTGCACTGGACCGTGGGCGCCCGGCCGTACCAATGCGCCCCCGGGCGCTTGCTCGAGGTGCTGAGCCGCGCCATTGAAAGTGTGGTTGGGGTCAAACCGGTATGCTCGACCACGGGCGGCACCTCGGACGGGCGGTTCGTTGCGGCAATTTGCCCTCAAGTGGTGGAATTCGGTCCTTCCAACGCGACCAGCCACATGATTGACGAGCGCGTCGCGATTGCCGACATCGATGCCCTCAAGGAGATTTATCGCCGTACCCTTGCGGGCATCCTGTCGGACCGATCAACTTCTAACCCTTCCCAAGCCCCGCGATGAACATCGATGCCAAGGCGAACCTGCGTACGGTGCGCGACACGCTGCGCTTTGCAGTCACGCGCTTTAACGAGGCGGGCCTGTCCTTCGGGCACGGTCAAGTCGATGCCTTTGATGAGGCATCCTTTCTGGTCTTGCGCGCGTTGTCACTGCCGCTGGAACGAATGGAGGTCTTTCTCGACGCCTTTCTGACCATGGGGGAGATCAACGAGCTGCTGCAGCTCATCGAGCGGCGAGTCAAATCTCGCATCCCCGTCGCATATTTGCTCAATGAGTGCTGGCTGCAAGGCTATCGCTTCTACATCGATAACCGCTGCATCATTCCGCGCTCCTTTATTGCGGAGCTTCTCAAAGATGAACTGCAGCCCTGGGTCACGGACCCGGGAGCCGTGCGTCGTGTGCTCGACCTCTGTACGGGCTCGGGTTGCTTGTCCATCATGGCGGCGAACGTTTTTCCGCAGGCCGAGATCGATGCGATCGACATCTCGCTCGAGGCACTGGCGGTGGCCGCCCGCAACGTCGAAGACTATGGCCTGCGTGCCCGCGTTCGCCTCCTTTCTTCGAACCTCTTCGAAGCCGTTGAAGGTCGGCGCTACGATGTGATTTTGTGCAATCCGCCGTACGTGACCGACTCCGCCATGGAGCAGCTGCCGCCCGAATACCAGCACGAGCCGCGGCTGGCATTGGCGGGCGGCGCCGACGGAATGGAACTGGTACGCAAGATCGTGCGCGGGGCCGGCGCACAGCTCGAGCCCGGCGGGTCGCTCTTTCTCGAGGTTGGCGACGGTCGCAGCGCGCTGGAGCGCAGTTTTCCGGATCTGCGGCTGACCTGGCTCACGACGAGCGCGGGCGACGATATGGTGTGCTTGGCGCATCGCGAGGACCTGCCGGCTTAAGCGCTGCGCACTCTTTTTCTTTGTTTGTCGGGCTGAAGCATGCAAGCCCTGCGTGTCGATGGCGTCGGCCCCTGATCATGCTGCGATTGAACAACCTCACTTTGGCTCGGGGCGCGCGCGTGCTCTACCGCAACGTGACCCTTACCGCGGCGCCTGGGGAGCGCATCGGACTGATCGGGACGAACGGCTGCGGCAAATCGAGCCTGCTGGCGGCCGTCTTGGGCGAGTTCTCACCCGAAGCGGGCGACATCGAAGCGCCGCAACCGCAGCGCATTGCGCACCTGGCCCAGGACGTCGAAACCACTTCCACCAGTGCCTTGGACTACGTGCTCGAAGGTCATGTGCCTTTGCGCCTTGCGCGCAGCGCCTTGGTGCGGGCCGAGGTCGAGGGCGATGACCTGCACATCGCGCAGGCGCATGCCCAGCTCGCTGATGCCAATCCGGGAGCCGTAGCCGCGCAAGCCGCGCGCGTGATGCGCGGCCTGGGTTTTGGCTCGGACGCCGCCAGCCGGCCCGTGCGCGAATTCTCGGGCGGGTGGCGCAATCGCCTGGCGCTTGCCCGCGCGCTTTTGAATCCGGCCGAACTGCTTCTACTCGATGAACCGACGAACCACCTCGACCTGGACTCGGTCGTCTGGCTCGAAGCCTGGCTGCGCAAGCAGCCCGCTACGGTGTTGCTGATTTCGCATGATCGGGAATTTCTGGACCGCTGCGTCGGCACGATTTGGCACGTCGACGGGAGCAGCATCCGACGCTATGCGGGCAACTACACGGCCTTCGAGGCTGCGCTCGTTGAGCGCAACCGCCTGCAGGACGCGCAGGCGCGCAGCTATCAGCGCACAGCCGCACACCTGCAACGCTTCGTCGAGCGCTTCCGTGCAAAGGCCACCAAAGCGCGTCAGGCGCAAAGCCGCCTGAAAATGCTGCAGCGCCTAGTGGAGGTCGAACCTTCTCGCGCGCAGCACGAGTGGCGCTTTGCCTTTCTCGAACCGCGCAAGCTCCCCGAGCGTCTCGTGGAAGCCGAGGAACTGTCGCTCGGATACGGCGGCCCGCCCGTGCTGCAGGACGTTGGCTTCGCAGTTTCGGCCGGTGACCGCATCGGGATTCTGGGGGTAAACGGTGCCGGCAAGTCCACGCTGGTCAAGGCCATCGCGGGCGAACTCGCACCCGTGCACGGCGCTTTACGTCGCGCGGCTGCGACGAGCATCGGATATTTCGCGCAGCAGCAGCTCGACCAACTCGAGACGGAGGCGAGCGCGCTCGACCAGCTGCGTCGCCTCGCGCCCCAAGCCCGCGAACAGGAACTGCGCGACTTTTTGGGCAGCTATCGATTCTCCGGCGAACTGGCGACGGCTCCCGTGGGACGTTTGTCCGGTGGGGAGCGCGCCCGCTGTGCACTGGCGCTGCTTGCCTGGCAGCGCCCCAATTTGCTGGTCTTGGATGAGCCGACCAACCATCTCGATATGCCCACCCGCGAGGCATTGACGGTGGCGCTTTCCTCTTTCGAAGGGGCGCTCCTTCTGGTCTCACACGATCGGCATCTGTTACGCGCCGCCACCGACACGCTCTGGCTGGTCCATGAAGGCACGCTGAGCTCCTTCGAAGGCGATCTGGACGAATACGTCGCACTGGTGCTGGCGAGCCGGCGTGAGCGCAACGAGCCCGAGTTGCCCGCCCCCGAAAAAGAGCCAATGGGGAGGCGCGAGGAACGCCGTCTACAGGCCCGGGAACGAGAACGCCTGGCACAGTTGCGTCGACCGTTGCGCGAGCGCCTGGACAGAATCGAGCACGAACTCCAAGACAGCGCAGCGCAGCTGCACGCAATCGATTCCCGTCTGGCCGATCCCGCCTTATATGATCAAGGACAGAGCGCACAAGTCGCTGAGCTTCTGCAGCAGCGCGCGGGTCTTGCCGAAAATGTGAAGCGCCTGGAGGCGCAATGGCTGCAGTTCCAAGAGGAACTCGAGCGCACGTGCTAGCCCCTATGGGCTACGATGATCGATCGCGCGCATTGGAGAATAAGGACCATGACCATCGAACTGTATTCGTGGCCAACCCCCAATGGTCACAAGATCCATATCATGCTCGAGGAGTGCGCGCTGCCCTACCGCGTGCACCCAGTCGACATCGGGGCCGGAGACCAGTTCAAAGCCGAGTTCCTTGCGATCAGCCCCAACAATAAGATCCCGGCCATGGTCGATTCCGATGGGCCCGACGGCCGCCCGCTGTCCCTCTTTGAGTCGGGCGCAATATTGATCTACCTGGCCGGTAAAACGGGGCGGTTGCTGCCGAAGGATGACCGTGGAAAATTCGTTGCTCTTCAATGGCTGATGTTCCAGATGGCCCATGTGGGGCCCATGCTGGGCCAAGCTCATCATTTTCGGAGCTATGCGCCGCAACAAATCGACTACGCGATCAACCGCTATACGAACGAGGCGCGCCGCCTGTATGCGGTGATGGACCGCAGGCTGGGAGAAGCCCGGCACTTTGCGGGCGAGGATTACACGATTGCGGACATCGCCATATTTCCGTGGACCCGCTCGCACGCGAATCAGGGGGTAGATCTGGTCGACTATCCAAATGTGAAGCGCTGGTTCGACGAGGTCAATGGGCGTGCCGCGGTGCAACGCGGCCTTAAGGTTCTAGAGGGCCAGCGGCGCGTCCTCACGGATCAAAAGGCTCGGGAGAATTTGTTCGGAGCCACGCAATATGCCCGGCGCTAGAGCAGAAAGTCGTGCTTGAAAACTTGCCGCGGACGCGTCCGCGAGGCCCGCGGATGGCAGCCCGACCGATCGGAGCGCATTACGGCGCAGCGCACGCGCAACTTGGAGAATCGCTCTCGGCAAAAATAACTGATAATAGAAAGTATTTATTATCAAATACTTACAACATAATATTAATGATACACATGAAATAATGCCTGCCCGCCTCCGTGCTCCTCCCGGGGCGATTTTCGATGCCTTGCAGCCGCGGCGCGAGCGCCGGGCAGTGTGCGAAACTACTGACGTGGCACCCGTGGCGAAATTGGTAGACGCAAGGGACTTGAGGAAATTGAGCACGCGAGCGCGAAAGCCTCGACGTGAATCCCGTCAAAATCAGCGAACCCCCTGTGCAAACGAGGCGACGCTGAGCGAAGCCCTGTTGAGGGAACGTGCAGAGACTTGACGGCGGGGGCCCTCCGGCGATGAGCTTGGGTCAAGGCAAAGTCCAGCCCACGAACAACGAAAACGTTGGCGGCGAAAGCCGAAGTGGGACGAAAATCCCTCGACGAAAGTCGTACCGGTTCAAATCCGGTCGGGTGCACCAGGTCACTTCAAAAGCCAGGCGCAGGCGCATCGGCTTCTCGTTGCTGCGAGGCCCTGGCAGCGGGCGGCAAGCAAGGCAAGCGAGGCAGCCGCCAGCCATCGCGTGGCGGTCAACACTCTTTTTGTCGCCCGAGGCCCGCCGCCCCATCGAGCGAGGCTGCTGCCTGAACCTTCGATCGGCACCCAAAGTCTCGGCGGGAGCGCCTGCGGTATCCAATGGGCATGCTGAGGGCGACCTGGCGAAGTGGGGGTTTTGCGCGTGAGCGAACTGCATCCCGTAATCCGCGCCGTCGCGACCTCGCTTTTGATGCGTGCGCATCGAACAGCCCGCGCCCGGCGACCCCTACGCAGAGGCCAGCCTCGAGCTTTCGCTAAGACGCGTTTCCGAAGCGAATTACGGGATCGCGATCTCGCAGTTCAAGCACGCGCCCGTTCAGACTGGGGTGAAGCGCCGCATCGAGGCTGTGCTGGGAGCGCACCAGTCTTTGCGATCGCCGCTTCGGGCACAGCTCATTTCCCATGGGAGGCGTAGTGACGCGGTTTGCATTTTGGTGTTTGGTCGGCCTCGCGGCGACGAATTCCGCAATCGCTCAACAGAGCATCAAGAAGTCGGCCCCGCAGACCATCGTCTATGACGGTCAGTGGAATGCGAGGTACACGCGCGAAGATAGCCTCTGGGACCACGGAAGGCTTTCGCTTAACGGCCAGTCCGGGACCTGGCGCTACATCAGCAACCACGCCCCGTCCGGCAGCCGGTTCCCCTGTCTCAATCGTGATTTTCCCGTGACCGCGGAAGCGAATTCGCCTAACGAGCTCAGGGTGCACATCGAATCCAGCAAACTCATACGCAGTTGCAATGACCGGACGCTGACGCTCAAGGCGCTCGAGGACAACACCTTGGAAGGTCATTTCGACGGCAGCGATGCGGCAATCATATTCACCCGTGCGCAGGGCGCTCGCCCTGGCGGCCCGGCAGAAAACCCGGCCGCTTCCGCGCCGTCAGCCAACGAAACACGCACCGGCGTTGCCCGCTGACCGCGCGCCCGCCGCGGTGCGATGGCACCTACGCCCCGCGATCCGTATAGGCCCGAAGCGTGCACCGTGCGCCCCCTGCTGAGCACAAAACCGGAGTCGAAATTTGGGGCCGGGCGACTCAGCGTCGAGCCGTACAATCGGCACAAACTCTATCGGTCAGACACAATCGCAATACGCATACCGGTTTCATTTTTCCCTGAGCCGAGCGCGCGACAACGGCCCCTGTAACTGACCTCCTCGCGTGGAACGCGCGGGGTTTGCTTTTGACAGTTGCTCGGGGCGCGCGGGGCGGGGGGGTGGCGACTCAGCGCGCGTGACCACTTCCGGCGCCCGCCTGAGCCGATGCGTGATGGCTTGGTGCCGGTGCTTGTCCCGGCCCGCGGCCCACCGGGTAGCCATAATTGGGACCGCGAAAGCCGTTACCGTATCGCCAACCGTAACGAGGTCGATATCCATAGCCCCACGGCCACACTGTGTACCAGACGTCACAGTCCTGGCTGCCATAGGGCGCGCACCCGTTGTCGGGCGGCGCTCCCACGGGCATTGGCGCAGGAGGGTAGTCGAACGCGGCTTGCTGCGAACGCGACAGCTCCCACTCGCGCAATCGCATTCGGTCGTTCTGCGCGGCCGCTTCCGCCTCTTTGGCACGTTGGGCCGCCTGGGCCGCATCCTTAGCAGACAGCGGCTCCTCGTGGATTACTTGCGTGACCTCCACGCCCTTCGGGGGAGGCAAGTTGCTGTACGTCACAACTCCGTTGGAATCGATCCAGCCGTAAATTTCGGCAAAGCACGCGGACGGCAACCACGGTATTGCCAGCAGAAAAAGGGCGGCGATCCGTTTGTCCAGAGTCGTCATGCAATGCGCCTCCGACCCGGAACCAGGTCAGCAAGCCAGCCTTGTAGGCACCGAACCCATCATACGCCGTGAGATTTGCATTTTCCGTGTCATCTTGTAACCGGATCACGCGCCGTGTTCAGTCGTGCGATGCGCGTTACCAATGCAACCGATTAGCCTGCCTGATCCGGCGCAGCGCTCTGGCGCCATGTGCGCATCCGCGCTTCGGGGACGCTCACCGATCAGTGTGAAATACATGTCCGTCGTTGTGGCCTTTACGCCTGTCGCCGCTCGGCATGTTGACCTAGGCATGGCTGCAAATCCAAGGCGAGATCTCGATGATCTCCGATGCGGCAATGTCGCGGAGATGGGCGCTCAGGCCGGCGGGTCCAAACCACGGCACGAGACCCCAACGCAGTCAGGACAGCGCGTCCCGGCCGCGCTTAGTCAGCCCTTCCCAATCCTTTGCATTGCAGCACGGACTGCCGGCCGGCTTGCGCTCGACCGATCGCGCGCACCGCTGCCCAAGCGTGGGACCAACCCACTGCTCCTCACCACGAACCGGGTTAGAAGTGACACTGACAGGGCGCGCCGAGCCCCCTATTCGTGCCGCTCCGGAGCGCGAAAACCGTGCCGGCGCACCAGATCATCGCGCTCGGCCGCCTTGAGGTCCTCGCGTACCATTTCCGCCACCAGTTCCGTGAAGCCGATCTTCGGCGTCCAGCCAAGCTGACGGCGCGCCTTGCTTGCATCGCCCAGCAAGCTCTGGACTTCCGTCGGCCGGAAGTAACGCGGATCTACCGCTACAACTCGCCTGCCCTGCGCATCCAGCGCATGCTCCTTGACACCCACACCCTCCCAACGCAATTCCATTCCCAACTCACGCGCCGCAGCGTTTACAAAGTCGCGCACACTGTATTGCACGCCGGTGGCAATCACGTAATCCTCGGGCACCGGTTGCTGCAGCATCAGCCATTGCATCTCCACGTAATCGCGCGCGTGTCCCCAATCACGCAGCGCGGACAAGTTGCCCAGATACAAGCAATCCTGCAGTCCGAGTTTGATGCGAGCTAACCCGCGCGTGACCTTGCGCGTGACAAAGGTCTCACCCCGAATCGGCGACTCGTGGTTAAAAAGTATGCCGTTACATGCGTACAGACCATAGGCCTCGCGGTAGTTGACCGTGATCCAATAGGCATAAAGTTTGGCGACTCCATAGGGAGAGCGCGGGTAAAAAGGCGTGCTCTCCTTCTGCGGCGTCTCCCGCACAAGTCCGTAGAGTTCGGAGGTGGAGGCCTGGTAAAAGCGCGTCTTGTCCCCGAGTTTCAGGACGCGTATTGCCTCCAGCACGCGCAAGGCCCCCAGGCCATCCGCGTTGGCAGTGTATTCGGGCTCTTCAAACGACACCTGAACGTGGCTCTGCGCGGCCAGATTGTAGATTTCGTCGGGCTGGACGTTCTGAATAATGTGCAGCAACGACAGCGAGTCCGTCATGTCGCCGTAGTGCAAGATGAAACGGCGCGCACCCACGTGTGGGTCTTGATACAGGTGATCGATTCGGTCCGTGTTAAATAGCGAGGTCCGACGTTTGATTCCGTGCACCTCATAGCCCTTGCCCAGCAGAAATTCCGCCAGGTAGGCGCCGTCCTGACCTGTTATTCCTGTGATTAACGCACGCTTCACGATATGTCCTCGGTCCTTGCTCACTCAGACAGACGCACTGTAACGGATTTTTGTCCTCCGACCCATTGCGCGCGGTAGATTCGCACCCGCTGCTGGTCCGATTGGTGGCGCCTCTGGTTTGCGTCAAATCCAGTGCCCGCAAGGCGCGGAAACTTCAAGACCGGCGACCTTACGCACAGGCGCTACTACGACCGCACGGTCCCTGCCGCAACACGGCCGGCCTCGCCGCGTCGCTCGCTGACGCACGAGCGTAAGCTTCCCACCACGATTGCTTCGCTCGTGCGCCTGCCACCTCCGGAACGCGCGAAGCGATACCTTCGTCTATCGCACCTCGGGGTTCTTTGTCCTCGCCGATTGAAATGATCCGAACACTTTTGCCTGCCAGACTTCGTTCAGAGGAGTTCGGCTATGGGGTCAGGATCATCTCTCTTTGGCAGCACGCATTCGCAATTCATCCCCCCGTGCACAGCACGTGGCTATGCCATCGTTGTCGCGCTCATCCTGCTTACTTTGGCGAGCTTCGCCGCTTCGGTGGCCGTGCTGCGTTCGAGCAACGAGGCCCAACGCCAGCGGGAACTCGAATTGCTCTTCGTGGGCAATCAGTTCCGGGAAGCAATCCGCGCGTATGCGGCCGCGAGTTCAGCAATCCCGGACTATCCGAGAAGGCTTGAAGATTTGGTTGAGGACCATCGGGTCCCCACACTGCGTCGATTTTTGCGCCGCATCTACTCCGATCCGATGACGGGCAAGCCCGATTGGGCGCTGATACGGCAAGGCGACCGGATCGTGGGTGTTCATAGCACGAGTATGCGCGCGCCGCAGCGCCGCGCAAATTTCTCGCAAGCGGATTCCTCCTTCGTTGGCGCCAAGAGCTATGTCGATTGGCAATTTAGCGCCGCGCCGTCCTCGGGCGCCACAGCTTCCCTGTCTGGCGGCCCCTCCGGGGGTCAACACACATTGACACCCGAACCCGTCGCGGCCGAAAGCGCACTACCCACGACAAACGCGCCGCAAGACACTGCGGCACCCACGCCCGGCACGGTCTTAGCGCCCGCGCCCGAACAACTTCTCCCTGCCTTTTCTCCGTCGGCCAATGGATTCGGAGCCGCGCCGTTTGCGGCGACAAACAGTGCCGAAACGCCCAACCCAGCTCGATAGTGACGGGACGCCTTACCTGCGAAATTGCGTTGCAAACCGAAAAACCGGACGCTACGGGTGCCGCTCCGAAACCGAGCGGCGACGACAAAAAGGCACCTGCCTACGAAAGACCCAGGCACGCGGCCTGAGGAAAGCGCGGCAAAAGATGTCGCTTTCGTCACGCACGCGGCCGCTTCGTTGCTTGCGCCTTGTGAGCGCCTCGCGCGTTTGTCAGTTCAACCGCACCGCGAGAACCGGGTTACGCACCCATCCCGCACCACCGAAGGGCGGTGAGCGAAACGCGCTGCCCCGCCACATGCGCCTGCTCCGAAGACCGCGTCGAGCGGACTTTCGCGTACTGCCGCGCAAACCAGCATACGCGATCATGTGTGAAAGTTTCGTGACCGCGCGTGGGTGCCAGATACAGTACAGTCATTCGCGGTTTCCGATTTTTCACGGGCCCGTGCAAGCGCGCAACGTAACGGCTCGTCGCGGCGGTGGTCAGCGCAAAGCGCCAGCACAACGACACGAACGGTTTCTACAGCTTGGAAGCCTCTGCATGCAATTTCATGTTTTGGCGATTCGCGACGATGGTTCGACGCATCTCCTGATGGTCGATGCGACCGACGCGGCGGCGGTTCGTCGCATACTCGCCGAAGACCGCATGACGCCGCTCGAACTGCGACCAGTTGGATCCCGCACACAACGACTCCGGTCCATATTGACAGCTCGGACGGGCCCGAGCAGAACCTCTCGCTTTGATGTCGATCTCTTCTGTCAAGAGTTGCTTGCATTGGTCACCGCCGGCGTTCCCGTTGGCGAAGCCTTGGAAACCCTGGCAAGCAAAGACCGGCATGCAAGTGCCACTTCCTCCTACGCGATTTCCGCAACTTCCCCGGGCGCCCCCGCTGCGGGCGGCTCACTGATTCAGCATCTTCACGCGCGAGTGCGCGAGGGCCTGCCGCTATCGGCTGCTTTGGCGCAGCACCCCACGATTTTCCCTGGCGTTCTGTGCGAATCCCTGCGCGCCGCCGAGCGCACAAGCGACTATGGGCCGGCACTGGAGCGGTTCGTGCGCTATCGGCGCCTGACGCGGGAAGTTCGCGAAAAACTTGTCGCGGCGTCGATCTACCCGATGATCCTTTTGGGCGTAAGCACGCTCGTGTTGCTGTTTTTGATGGGATACGTCGTGCCGCGCTTTGCCAGCGTCTACGCGGACATGGGCGACAAGCTTCCTGCCGCTTCGCGCGCCTTGCTATGGCTCGGAAGCTGCATTGGCGCTCAGCCATGGCTGACGTCGCTCCTCCTCGCAGCGTTCGTCGCGGCCCTCGTCGCCGCGCTGCGTAGCAGTGCTTTTCGTAGCGCATTTGTCCGTGTACTGCAACACATTCCTCGCGTTCGCGACGTGCTTGCGGCGGCCGAATTCTCGCGCCTGTATCGCACGCTTGCGCTGCTGGTGTACGGCGGCATTCCGATGGTCGATGCCTTGCAGCTGGCTCGTGGCCTGCTGCCCATGCACCTTGCCCGGCGGCTCGATGCGGGTCGGCAGTCGATCAGCGAAGGTCGCGCTTTTTCCGCGAGCATGCAGGAGTACGGTCTCTCGACAGCCGTTGCCGATCGTTTTTTCCGCGTCGGCGAAGGAAGCGGCAAATTGGCCGAAATGATGGACCGCGCGGCGGATTTTCACGAAGAGGAGGTAGCACGGGGTGCCGACTGGCTCGGCCGCATCATCGGCCCATTTCTCATGCTTGTAATGGGAGTTGTCATCGGCTTGGTTGTCGTTCTGATGTACATGCCGATCTTCTCGCTCGCAGAAGCGATTCAATGATGCGCGCAGACACTCCCTTGCTTGGTAGCACGCTGGGACAAGAATTTTCCCGCAGCCACCTGTCAGAATCAGTCGGCGCCACCCGTTTCGCGGCCTTGTCGGCCGCTGCACGCCGCGACGGACGCGAGTTCGGGGCTGCCGCGGCGCAGGAGTTCAATTGCGACGCCTATACAGCGCTCGCGGCGTGCGCGCAAAGCCTAAATATGCGCTATTTGAGCAGCGCGCTGCTACAGGCGCTAACGCCCAGCTTCGAGGCAATTACCTTTCCCGAAGCAGACCGTCGCAATATCGTACTCGCTCGTGACGAGAACGGTCGTCTTTGGTGCGTCCTGGAGGACCCATTTGACCAGGCCCGAATCGACTGGGTCGAGAGCCGTATCGGTGTGCCGTTTTCGTACGCCCTAGCCGTTTCGGAGGAAATCCGCGCCTACCTCAAGCGCCAAGAGGCTTCGATGCGCGCGGTCGAAAGCGCGCTACCCGACCTTACTGCCGATCGTAAGGTCCGCCAGAATCTTGCGGAGGATCTTTCGATCCGTCGAATCGCAGAAGACTCGAGTCCGGTCGTGCGCATCGTCAACTCGTTACTGTACGACGCGCTTAAGGCCGAAGCCAGCGATGTGCACCTGGAATCGGACTCCAGCGGAATGGCAATCAAGTACCGGATCGACGGCGTGCTCGATTCAGCCGGACGCATCGACAACATCACAAGTGCGGAACAGGCAATTTCGCGCATCAAGGTGCTCGCCGAACTCGATATCGCGGAAAAACGCGTACCCCAGGACGGCCGCTTCCAGGTGCGCATCGACGGCCGCGACATCGATCTACGAGTATCGATCATGCCCGCGGTCCACGGCGAGGACGCGGTCGTGCGGATACTCGACAAAAAGCGCCTTGCCGATGAGGCCCGGGCGTTGCGCTTTGAGTCCCTCGGTTTCGCGCCTGCGACGATCGAGACATTGCGAGAACTCTCTCGACTGCCCTACGGTCTTTTGTTAGCGACCGGGCCCACAGGAAGCGGCAAGACCACGACACTGTACGCGGCGCTTTCCGAAGTGAACAGCGGCAACGACAAAATCGTCACGATCGAAGATCCGGTCGAATACCAGCTGCCCGGAGTCGTTCAGATTCCGGTTAACGAAAAGCGCGGTCTTACGTTCTCCCGGGGGCTGCGCTCCATCTTGCGCCACGATCCGGACAAAATCATGGTCGGTGAGATTCGCGATGGAGAAACCGCGCAAATTGCGGTACAGGCAGCGCTTACGGGACACCTTGTCTTTACATCCGTGCACGCCAACAGCGTGTTTGACGTCATCGGTCGGATGTTGCATATCGGCGTCGATCCATTCAATCTCGTCGCTGCCCTCAACGGCGTCATTGCGCAGCGGCTGGTCCGACTCAACTGTCAGCATTGCCTGGTTGAGGATTCCGCGGACCTGTCGGATAGACCGGAGTCGGAAGGTCGCATTTTGATCGGTCGGCAGCTGCTGCGCGGCCGAGGCTGCGGTCACTGTCGCGGCACTGGATACCGGGGACGGCGTGCCATCGCTGAAATCCTTGTGCTCGATGATGCGTTGCGTGAGCTCATCGGTTCGCGAGCTGCGATGACCGCGGTCAAGCGAGCGGCGCGGGAGCGCGGTATGCGTTCGATCCGTAGCGTCGGCCTCGACTTAGTTGCGGACGGACGGACCACACTCGACGAACTCGATCGAGTGACCTTTGCCGAGACGGATCATGCGCAATAGCCTTCGCCTTTTTCTTGCTCGGCGCCGCGGACACAGGGCGCAGCTGCGAATCGGCGCAAATTGCGTGACCTTGCGCACAAAAAATGAAGAGCTTGAACATCGACAACTACTCGAGCCGGGACTCGGGCCCACCTGTCTGACGGCAGAGGCCTGCATCGCGACCCACCCCGAGCTGAGCATAGATGCACGCTTATCGTGTGCCTGGACTCGCGTGATGGTTTTGCCCGCGTTGCCGCAACTCACAAGCGAAGAACGCTGGCGCAATTATGCGCGGGCGCGCTTCGAGCAGATCTACGCGGCGGGCTCCGATTCCTGGGACATACGGGTGGGTCGAAACTGGCCTGGAGCCGACCGCGTGGCGGTTGCCTGGCCGACGCCGCTACGCGCGCAGCTCATCCGGCATCGCAACGTCCAGGCCGTGCGCGTCACGCTGCTCGACGACCTCGATGCTTTGCTATCGCAGATGCCAACATTTTCCGGCTGCCTCGCGCAAATCGAGGAATGCGGGGCCGGGCTCATGCTGGTACGACGTGGGCGTTTGCGCCGCGTACGCTGGTGTCGCTTTGAGGACGCCGAGGGGCTCGCGGCGACCATGGCGGCGGAGTGGGCCAGCGTTTGCGCGCTCGAGCCGATCGTAGCGGGTGACGCAGCTCTTGCCCTCTCGCACAGTCCGATCAAAGACGAGATCACTCAGTCCCGGACTATCCATTTACTTGCCGCCGGCCTGGGCGCCGCCCGAGCCTTCGCGTTGCCCGACCGGGCGTAGAGCGCGAGACCTCCGGATCGAGCCAAGTGTCTGTAAACATCGTGCCAAGTTTGCGACAGATCCTCACAAGACTGCTGCGCGTACGGCCGTATGAGGTCGAACTGCTGCGTTCGGCCAGGAGCACGACGCCGTTTTCTTGGAGCTTGTTGGTTGCCGGATTGCTCGGTCTGCTGCTCGCGGTGCTCCTCTGGAAGCCCACCTGGGATCGCAAAACCGCACTTACGCAAGACCGTACGCGACTGCATGAGGAGCTGGCTCACCTTGGTTTCACTCCGTCCGCCTCCACCAGAGCTGCCGCGGGGCGAGTCTCGGCGGGTGAAGCTGCGGCTCTCGCAGACGAATTGCGTCGACCCTGGCACGAACTTTTCGATCAGATCGAGAACACCGAGACGCAGGACGTTCACATCGTTTCACTTGCTGTCGAAGCACACTTTTCCACGCTTCAGCTCGTAGTCGAAGGACGCGATCTCGCAAAGCTTGTGAATTTTGCGCAGCAGCTGGGAGGAGACGGCCCTATCCGGACGATGGCCTTAACGCACCAAGAATGGCGCGATGCTCTCGGCGCACACGTGGTGAGCGCATCAATGCAAGGCGATCTTGTTTCCGCGAAGTCCCCGTCTGCGGCAATCGGGGCTAAGCCATGAGACTTTCGGCCGTCTCCGTGCGCCCAATTCTGGGTGCCGCCGTTTTTGCGGCCGGCAGGCTCGGGGCGCCTGGCTGGAGCGGCGTAGGCGCGTCAATCCTGGCCGCTGCAGTCGCTTTGATCATCGGACCGAGTATCGAACGCGGCAACCTCGAACAAGTGCATTCGCTTTCTTCGCTGACGCACAGTTTGGAACAGTTGCGCGACCCCAAGATCGGCCGCGCTTCGCGCAGCACGCTTGACGGATTTGTCGATTCTTTGCCCCCCATGAGTGCCGTTCCTGACTTTGTCGCATCCCTGCAGCGGCGGGCCGACGAGGGCGCAGTCCAGATCGATCGCATCGAGTACCACATGCAGCCCGAGCTTGGAGACGCCGTGCGCCGCTATCGCTTGAGCTTTCCCGCGCACGTCGATTACCCGCACCTGCGTCCCTGGCTCGAAGCATTGATGCATGACTACCCGAATCTCGCGCTCGATGAGCTATCGCTGCGCCGCGAGATCGACGGCGGCGAGGAGCTCGATGCGCACTTAACGCTGAGCTTTTTGGTTCGGGAGGTGAAATGAGGCCGCGCCCGCTTCTGCTGGGTGGGGCGCTCGTCGTCTCGTTCGCCTGGTCCGCCTGGGCGCTGTTTTCGCCTCAAGAGGAAGTCGTTCAGCCCGCGGCGCGAAACGTACCCGCACCCTCCGGTTCCGCGCGTGTTGGTTCCGGTGCGGTGGAACACGACGCTTCGCGTGCCGTATCCGCAAGCACGGGGCCGGACGACACAATGGCCCAGCGCTTCGAGCTCCCGCCCCGACCCCAAGCCCCTTCCCAACTCCATAACTTATTTGCCGCCTACAGTTATGAGGCTCCGCGTCCGATCGCGCGCCTCGCCGCGCCGGAGCCGCCGCATGCTCCGCCCCTGCCCTTTGTCTATGCGGGCCGTCTCATCGTCGGCGGCCAATCGATATACCTGCTCTCGCAGGCAGGAGCACCGATCACCGCGACCCTTGGTACGGAGATCGGCGAGTTCAAATTAGTGCAAACGGCCTCGGACCGGCTCGTGTTTTTGCACGGGCCAACCGGGCAGGAAGTGCCCATGACGCTCGGGCCCTCTGCCGTCAATTGATGTCATGCGATTGATAAGGACCTCGACTTTGCTAGCGCGCGCCCTTCTTACGCGATTGCCGGCTCCCTTAGCGGGGCGCGACTTGGTGCGGCCGGCCGCGCTGGAGT
>DASPPB010000027.1:0-17401 GCA_035625725.1 Burkholderiaceae bacterium | reverse complement strand
CGTGCGAGGATCGCACAGGCGTGGCAGCTGGTGGTGGCAAGGAGAAGCCGGAAGTGATCAGCGCACTCGACCTTTTTCGCGTTGGTATCGGACCGTCGAGCTCGCACACCGTCGGCCCCATGCGCGCAGCGCGCATGTTTGCCCTGGCTTTGCTGCAGGCCCAGGAGCTTTCCGTAGCGGCCCGAGTGCGGGTGCAGTTCTACGGTTCCTTGGGCGCGACCGGCAAAGGGCATCGTGCTGACGCGGCCGTCATGCTGGGGCTGGCCGGGCACGAGCCCGAGACCGTCGAAGTGCAGCAGATGGCGGCCTTGGTCAACGAGATGCGCAGCGCAGCGCGCCTTGTGCTGCTGGGCAGCCACGCCATCGATTTTGACGAGCGCCAGGACCTGGTTTTCTCGCCGCAGCGCAGTCTCCCCTATCACCCCAACGCGATGCGCTGCAGCGCCTATCGCGCCGACGGGTCGATGCTTGCCGAACATACGTATTACTCGGTGGGTGGCGGATCTGTCGTGGCCGATCCCGTGGCCGCTGATGGCGCGCCCTCGGCCCAAGGCACTGCGGCCGCGCCGAAACTGCCCCATCCATTCCGCAGCGGGGCGCAGTTGCTCGCGGCCACCCGCGAGCAGCGCTGCAGCATCGCCCAGCTCATGGCGCGTAACGAGCAGCACTGGCGCAGCGCGGAGCAGACCCGCGCGCAGCTGCTGCACATCTGGGATGTAATGACCCAGTGCATCGAGCGCGGCTGCCATACCGAAGGTGCGCTGCCCGGGGGCTTTCACGTGAAGCGCCGGGCCCCGGCATTGCTGCATGCGCTGCGCAGCGCCCCGCAGGGCGAAGACGACGATCCCCTGCTCGTCATGGACTGGGTCAATCTCTACGCGTTGGCCGTGGCCGAGGAAAATGCCGCGGGCGGCCGGGTGGTAACGGCACCGACCAACGGCGCGGCGGGCATCGTGCCCGCGGTGCTGCACTACTACACGCGGTTTGTGCCCGGCTCCAACGATGAAGGTGTGGTCGATTTTTTACTCACCGCCGCGGCCGTAGGCATCCTGTACAAGGAAAACGCTTCCATCAGCGGGGCGGAGGTCGGCTGCCAGGGAGAGGTGGGTGTGGCCTGTTCCATGGCCGCCGGCGCGCTGTGCGCGGTGCTTGGCGGAACTCCCGAGCAAGCGGAAAACGCGGCCGAAATCGCAATGGAACACCAGCTCGGATTGACCTGCGACCCGGTCGGCGGACTCGTACAGATTCCTTGCATCGAGCGCAATGCGATCGCGGCCGTTAAAGCCATCAACGCGGCACGCATGGCGCTTCGCGGCGACGGACGCCATTGCGTGAGCCTGGACCAGGTGATTCAGACGATGCGCCAGACCGGGCTAGACATGTCGACCAAATACAAGGAGACCGCGAGGGGCGGGCTCGCGGTCAATATCGTCGAATGCTAGAGGGGGTGCTCGCTTTTTAGCGTGCCACGACGGTGTTGCCGATGACCCGGACCTGCGCGCCGACGGGCAGGTTCGGCGCAGCATTCAGGGTGACGGTTCGTGCCGAGCCGTCGGCCATACGCACGTCGACGTGGTAGAGCGTTTGCGCCTTGGCCTGCTTTTCGACTTCATTGCCCGCAACCGCGCCGCCTACGGCACCCACGACCGTCATCGCTTCCTTGCCGCGGCCGGCGCCCATCTGGTGGCCGAGCACGCCGCCCAGCAGCCCCCCCGCCACGGCTCCGAGTCCGCTGCCGCTGCCCTCCTGGCGCGCGGTGCGGATGTTTACGATCTGGCCGCAATCGGCACAGACAGCGGCCGGCGGCATGGCGGGCGGAGCAGCCGGTGCGGCACCCGGGCCGGCAGGCGCCGTCGTCGCTGCCCCCGTCGGGCCGCCGGGGCCGGCGCTCGGATAGCCCGCCGCGCGATCGGCCGCCGAGTGCGCGTTCTGGGGTGAGAGAAACTGCACCGCCGCAATGACGCAGACCGCCGTCACCGCAATGGCCGCGGTAGCCAAAAGGGGATGGATCTTGCGAAGTCCCGCTGGGCTCGCGGCGCCGCCGGCAAGCCCCTGGTTGGAGTGGGGAGTGTCCATGGTCAATCCGATTTCTGTGTCGATAAGAGATAAGGACCTCTATTGAACGCGCGCAGATCCCCGGTCGACTCCCCTATCGGGGCTAACACGAACATCCGGTCGGGCATGGGAGGTCGGCCTGCCGGCCGGCCGTCCGACGCCACAACGTCAAGGCTTGGCGCTACTTGCTTGGCTTGCACGCACGGGCGAGTTGCCCGACGCGAGCACCGCGCAGCTGGCCGCTCCTAGCAAACCCGGTTGTGCGTGCGTGATGAGCGCAACCGGTACCCGACGCACCGTATCGGCAAAGCGTCCCTTGTCGTCAAAACGCATCCGAAAGCGCCCTTGCTGCAGCCAGGGCTTGAAGGCCGCGAGCATGCCGCCGGCCAGGTAGACCCCATCCCAGGCACCGAAGGACAGCGCGCAGTCGCCGGCCACCGACCCCAGGATGTCGCAAAACATCTCCACAGCCCGCACGCACTGGGAATCCGCGAGCTGGCGCGCGCGCTCGGTAATGTGCTCCGGCGCCAGGGTGGAGGCGGAGATCTGATCAACTGCACAAAGCGCTTGGTGCAGGTTCACCAGGCCGCTGCCGGAGAGCACGCGTTCCCGCGAGACGCGACCAAAGCGCTTGGCAAGCTGCTGCAAAACGGCGATCTCCTCCGGTGAAGTCGGCGAAAAGCCGACATGCCCGCCTTCGGTCTGCAGGGCATCGATGCGTGTGTCGCGAATCAGAAGCGCGGATACGCCCAAACCGGTCCCCGGGCCCAGCACGCAGAAAGTTTGCGTCTTGGGCTGACGATGAATCACCTCGGGAGCCGTGCCCAGCGCCAGCACGTCGGCTGGCTGTAGCAGCGGCAGACCCATACTTACCGCGGCAAAGTCATTGACCAGGTGCACCGACTCCAGTCCCAGGTCGTTTTGCAACTGGGTCCTTGAGATCGACCAGGGGTGGTTCGTCATCTGCACCGTGTCGCCCCGCACGGGTCCGGCCAGTGCGAAGACGGCGTGGCGGGGGTTGACTGCCAGTGCACGCAGATACAGGCGGGCTGCCTCCGACAAGGAGGTGAAGTCGGCGACGCGATAGACGCGCACGCTCTGCACAAGAAGCGGTGCTGGCGCCACCACTTGCGCCTGCGCAAAGCGCACGTTTGTGCCGCCCACGTCTGCGAGCAGCCAAGTCGGGGGCACGGTCCGTTCCGCGCTCATGGACAGTGCCTCCCACGACTCAGTGCTGTCGTGGGCCGCCCGGTGCCGGGCAACGCGTGCGCGAACGAAAGTCCGGTCCTCCTCATGGGCCAATTGTAGGCGGCCGATGCACTGGCGGGGGTGTCTGTGTGTCTTGGCGGCGGGCGCGCGCGCACCGGCGGGTGTGGCGCGCAGGGCGCGCTGCCCGTCGATCGACGCGTTGTCGGGCGCCCGGCAGCGGGCGCTCGAACGATTCAACGGGCGCCTAAGGGTTCGTGGGCCCGCAAGTGCAGCTTGCGCGCCGCAAGCGCCGCGAACCACAGCCGGTAGACGCAGACGCTCCCAACCATACCCCAGACCATGCCGGCAAACATTCCGCCCAACATGGCCGGTGCGCCATGGCCCGCAAACCGGACTGCAAGGTCCAGAAATCCCAACGATCCGGCGCTCATGCCCAGGATCATCCATACCGAGCAGGCCACGTTTTGCACCAGGCGCGCACAAAACTGTCGGCGGCAGCCTTGGCGCAGGCTTCGCAGCAAGGGCACGGTCGCCAGACCGCCCGCAACCATCCCTATGTGGGTGGCGGGCAGCAGATGCCAGTGCAGGCGCACGGCGCGCACAAAATCCCCCGTGCCCGGCTGGCACACCGACAGGAGTGCGTTCAGTCCCCCCGTGCGGCAATCCCAGCCCAAGCCCGCAACCATTCCGGCCGCGCCCAGCAGCAACATCGTCTGCGGTGCCGTAATGCCCACGCGCGCGGGCCGAAGCCATCCCAGGGCCACGTATCCGCCCGCGATGAAGCCGATGGTGAGCTCCAGCCACAACCCATCGGAGGTGTTGCTCGCCCCGCAAACACGCCACGCGCAGCCGAGCAGCACGAGGAGCGCCGCCGCAGCCACGGCGCTCGAAGCGGCACGCCCCAGCCGCGACGTATTTGTTGGGCTCATGCGGCACCCACTTGCGCTGGCTGCTCCTCGGCCGCGATCCGGCGCACGAGCACCTCGTAGTCCTCCGGGGTGTCCACGTCCAGCACGAAGCGATCGTGCGCGGCTTCGTAGGCAAAGACCTCCCGCGGATGATCGGCAATGAGCTTGCGGCAGCCCAATTTGGGCTCGCCCGCAGCAAGTTGCGCGAGATGTCGAGCGGCAAGGAGCACCGGATTGCCGCGCTGGCCTTCGTACACCGGTACGAGGATGGTGTGGTCGGTGAGCCGCGCAAACGCGTCGAGCACTTCGCAATAATCGGCGCCGGTCAGTAGCGCCATGTCGCCCAGGCACACCATGACGACGTCTATGGCTTCGGTGAGCGCGCGCGCTCCCGCGGCAACGGAGCTCATCTGGCCGTCTTCGAAGGTCGGGTTAAACGCGATTCGCGCCGGAAGGCCTGCGAGCGCGTGCACGACCGCGTGCTCTCCAAAGCCGGTGACGACGACAAGCTCCCGGGGGCGCGCCTGCAGCACAGCGCGAACGGTACGGCGAATGAGAGGCTCGGGGCCGACGGGAAGCAGCAGTTTGTGGGCTCCTCGCATGCGCGAGGATGTTCCGGCAGCCAGCACGATGGCCGAAAATCGCGTCCGTGCGCCGCTCATGAATTCGCTCCCGTGGGCACGCGCAGGTGCGGTTCGGCACGCCGCGCACGATAGCGCGCAGGCTCGCGCTCGAACGCCTGGCGGCAGCCTTCGCAGCAAAAATAGTACCGCGCACCCTCGTGTTGGACCGTGTGACGCGCCTGCGCGGTGTCGACCAGCATGCCGCAGACCGGATCAGCGACGCGTTGGGCCTCGCGCCGTGCGACCTGCGCGGGGGCGGCGGGCGCCGCCGCGGCCAGGGCCGGCGCTCTGGCGCCCGTGCCGCGCTGCCAAAACGACAGCGCGCCGGCTACCGCTGCCAGCGCAATCTGTGCCGGAGTTCGTGCGCCGATGTCCGGTCCCGCGGGCGCCTCGAGCGCGCCCAAGCGCTGCGCACCGATTCCTTGCGCAAGCATCGCCTCGCGCAGCGTCTGGGCCTTGCGCGCACTGGCAATGAGCAGCACGCGACCTGCAGTGCTCGCGAGCGCCTCGCGCAGCGCCGCCTCGTCGCCATCGCCCTGCGTGGCCACCAGTGCGAGCTGCGGCGTGACTCCCTCGCAGCGGCTTGCTACGCGAAATCCGATTTGCGCCGCAAAGGTGCGCGCGCATGCCGCCGCTGGCGTTGCGCCCAGCACGACGAGAAGCGGCGCCGCAACGTAGGGATGCACGAAGAGCTCGATTTCGCCGTTGCTTGCGCAGGGCATCCGGTGCGACTCGACGTCGTCTGGAACCGGCAGCTCGTCGTTGCCCAGATGCAAGAGTCGCGGCGCACCCTCTCGCAGGGCCTCGAGGGCCGCGTCGGCGACCACCTGTCGGGTGCAGCCTCCGCCGATCCAGCCGTGCAACGTGCCGTCGGCGCGCACAAGCGCCTGCGCACCGGCCTTGGTGGAAGTGGGCGCCACCGCGCGCACCACGGTCACCATGGCGAAGGCTTCGCCCTGCGCCCGCAACTGCTGCGCCAAGGCAAGCAGATCTTCGCTCGCCGGGGCCTGTCCCGCCACTTCGGTGTCGGGTGCGCGAGGTTCTTCGGTTGTAGTGGACGGCGGCATCGGCCTCACCCCTATAGGCGCAGCAGCATGTCTTCGATGCGCATCAGGCTGTGCAGGTTGTGCGCTGGTGCAAGCAAGTCAAGATGGGGAAGGGCGGCCTGCATGCCGACCGCTATCGGGGCGTAGTCCGCGCGCCCGAGTAGTGGGTTCAACCAAACAATGCGCTTGGCCCGCGCGCGCAGGCGCCGCAACTGCTCGCCCAGCAGTTCGGGTGCGCCGGTGTCGTAGCCGTCGCTCAGAATAAACACGAAGGTGCGCGAATCGACGAGCCGCCGCGCGTACTCGCGGTTAAACGCCTGCAGACTCTCGCCGATGCGGGTGCCGCCGCCCCATCCGGCCGCGATCCAGGCGAGCTTGTCCTTGAGACGCTGGCGGTCGGGTTCGCGCAACGTATCGGCGATATGCACCAGGCGCGTATGAAAAGCAAAGGCTTCCGTGTTCTGGAACGCGTCGAGGATGCCGCGCGCAAAGCGCAAGAAGAAGTAGCTGTACGCGTTCATCGATCGGCTGATGTCGACGAGCAGCACCAGCCGAGGCAGCTCACGGCGCCGCTCGTGGTAGGCAAGTTCCAGCGGCAGACCGCCAAAGGGGAGGCTGCGCCGCAGCGTGCGGCGCAGGTGGACCCGGCGCCCCAGATTGCGCACGTGGTGCCGGCGCAGCAGCCGCCTGCGCATGCGCCGGGCCAGCGACTCGATCCACTGCTCCAGCGGGTAGGTGTCTTCGTTGAGCTGCGTCAGCCGAAAGTCGCTGCGCGTCATGGCCTCGTGGGGACTGGCGCCGACGCGCAGCGCATCGAGCTCGCGGCGCTCGCGCGCAGGCGGCTGCGCCGCGGCATGCGGGACCTCGGGCGCACGCGTACCGCCCGCCGTGGCCCGTGGACGCGGCAGTTCGCCTCCCACGGTGATCTGGACCGCGTCGGCGCCGGGCTGCTGCCAGTAGCGGTCGAACAGTGCATCGAAGTTCTTCCAGTCGGCCGGATTGGAACACAGCAGCGCACGCAGCGCCCAGCGCAACTGGCGCTCTTCGAGGATGTCCACGCATTGCGCCACTTTCAGTGCGTCAATGGCTTCCTGAATGCCGACGCGGAAATGCTCGGTGCGCGCCACGCGCACGAATTCGACCACCCGGCCCGCGAGCATCGCGCGCTCGCGTGCCGACGGTTCGTGCGCAACCGCCAAATCTTGCCGGTTCATGTCGATTGCGCCAGCAAACGCGCGGCCACACTGGGCGGCACCGCGGCCCGGTCTTCGCGGGTCTTGAGCAGGCACACCATCGTGTCGGCGAGAAACTGCGGGTCTGCGTCGAGTGAGGCCACGCGCATGCGCACGAGTGCGGCCGCCCAATCGAGGGTCTCGGCCGTGCCGGGCCGCTTTTGCAGGTCCTCGGCGCGGAGCTTTTGCACGAAGGTCACGATCTGCCCGGCCAGGCGCTCTTCGATGCCCGGCACGCGTCGCAGGACGATGCGCAACTCCTTCTCGTAGTTGGGATAATCGAGGTAGTGGTACAGGCAGCGGCGGCGCAGGGCGTCGCTGAGCTCGCGCGTGCCGTTGGAAGTCAGCACGACCAGCGGAATGCTCTGCGCCCGGACAGTGCCCAGCTCCGGGATGCTGATTTGGTAATCCGACAGCACCTCGAGCAGGTAGGCCTCGAACTGCTCGTCGGCCCGGTCGATTTCGTCGATGAGCAGCACGGGCGCGCGTGCGCGGCGGATGGCCTGCAGCAAGGGGCGCTGCAGCAGGTACTCCTCGCTAAAGACGTGCCGCTCTTTTTCCGCGAGCGAGGTGTTTTCCGTCTCGCGCATCTTGATGGCGAGCAGCTGCCGCTGATAGTTCCACTCGTAGACTGCCGCGTTGACATCGAGGCCCTCGTAGCACTGCAGCCGCAACAGCTCGCAGCCATTGGCCTCGGCCAGCGCCTTGGCGATTTGCGTCTTGCCCACGCCGGCATCGCCCTCGACGAGCAGGGGGCGCTCGAGCTGCGCCATGAGCAGCAGGCTCACCGCGAGGCTGCGCTCGGCGATGTAGCCCGCCTGCTCGAGCCGGCCGATGAGCTCTTCGGTTTCGTCGAATGCGCGCATGCGTGGCGACGCACCCCCGCAGCGGGCCTCTAGGGCCGGGGCGGCGGCCTCCTCGCGCTCACGCCGCGCTCCTGCCGAAGAGCCCGCGCAGCCAGTCCTTGATGATCGCCCACAGCAGGCCCAGCGCGTTGAGCGGCCGGCTCGACGCGGGGTTCGCGCCGTCCCGAGGCCCGGGTGCTTCCGAGGCAGCGCCTGGCGCCGATTCGGCCGGCGCTTGCGCCACGAGCGCGGCGAAGTTGGCCGCGAATTGCTTGAGCACCTGGTCGGCCACGGTGTTCATCAGGCGCCCGCCAAAGGCGGCCGCCTTGCCGCTCATGGCGACTTCGCTCTTGCCTACCAGTACGCTCTCCGCGCCCGCGCCCTGCACGCTTGCCGCCAGATCCATCGAGGCGCCCGAGGTCCCCGTGCTGTCGGTGCCCTTGCCCACCAGCCGCAGGCTGCGAGCGGCCGCATCCACGTCCCTGACCTCGACGTCGCCGCGAAACGTCATGGTCGCCGGCCCCACCCGCACGCTCACCGTGCCCTTGAAGTGGCGCTCGTCGATGCGCTCCGCGATCTTGGCGCCCGGCATGCAGCCCGCGACGGCCTCGACGTTTTGCAGCACTCGCCAGACGGCCTCGGCGCTCGCCGCCATGGGAAAGGAGCGCTCGAGCTCGACTTTCATGGGACGCCAGAGCGCGCTCGTCGCTAGCGCTTGTCGATGCCCAGCGCGTTGCACTGTTGCCACACGCGAAACGAGGTATGCGGCATGTCCATGTGCGTGACCCCCAGATGCGCAAAGGCATCCATGACCGCATTGGAAAAGCACGGTATGCCGCCCACGTGGGGAGACTCGGCCACGCCCTTGGCCCCGATCGGATGGTGCGGCGACGGGGTCACGGTCCAATCGGTCTCCCACTTCGGCGCCTCCATGGACGTGGGCAGGAAGTAATCCAACAGGGTGTTGCCCAGATGGTTGCCGTTCTCGTCAAATGGCATCGCCTGGCCCATTGCCACGGCGAAGGCTTCCGTCAGGCCGCCGTGGATCTGGCCCTCGATGATCATCGGGTTGATCCTCGTGCCGCAATCATCGAGCGCATAAAAGCGTCGCACGTGGGTCTCCCCGGTGAAGCGGTCGATGTCCACCACGCAGACGTATGCTCCGAAGGGAAAGGTCAGGTTGGGCGGGTCGTAGTACTCCACGGCATTTAGCCCCTGCTCCATGCCCGCGGGCAGGTTGCTGCCGTGCGCGGCCATGCAGATCTCCTTCATGGTTTTGCCCTCGCTCGGGTTTCCTTTGACCCGGAAGCGATCGACCTCCCACTCCAGGTCGCCTTCGCCCACCTCGAGGAGGTGCGCCGCGATCTTCTTTGCCTTGTCCATGATTTTGCGCGCGGCGCGCGCAGCGGCCGCGCCCGCCACCGGGGTCGAGCGCGATCCCCAGGTGCCCGCGCCGTAGGGCGCCTTGTCGGTGTCTCCCTCCTCGATCTGAATGTCCTCGGAGGGCAGCCCGAGCTCCGTGGCGATGATCTGCGCGTAGGTCGTCGCGTGCCCCTGTCCCTGGCTCATCGTGCCCAGCCGGGCGATGACGCTGCCGGTCGGATGCACGCGGATATCGCAGCTGTCGAACAACCCGATGCCTAGGATGTCGCAGGCCTTGGTGGGGCCGGCGCCTACGATCTCGGTGAACGTCGAGATGCCGATACCCATCAACTCTCCCCGGGCACGCTTTTGCGCCTGCTCCCTGCGCAATGCCTCGTAATCGACGGCCTTGAGCACCTTGTCCAATGCCTGGTGGTAGTTGCCGCTGTCGAGCGTCCAGCCAAAGGCGGTCACGTACGGAAACTGCTCGGCCTTGACGAAATTGCGCCGGCGGATTTCGGCCTTGTCGATGCCCAGCTTTTGCGCCAGCACGTCGATCATCCGCTCGATGAGGTAGACGGCTTCGGTGACGCGCAGCGAACAGCGGTAGGCCACCCCGCCCGGTGCCTTGTTGGTGTACACGGCGTCGACCCGGCAGTAGGCCTTGGCAATGTCGTAGGAACCCGTGCAGATGCTAAACAGCCCCGCCGGAAACTTGGTGGCCGACACGTGGGCGTTGAACGCGCCGTGGTCGGCAAGCGCAGTGAAGCGCAGGCCCCGAATGCGCCCGTCCTTGTCCGCCGCGAGCTCGCCCACGCCGTGGTAATCGCGCGCGAAGCCGGTCGTGGAGATGTTTTCGATTCGCGATTCGATCCACTTGATCGGCACGCCGGTGACGATCGAGGCCACGATGGCCGCCACGTAGCCGGGGTAGACCGGCACCTTGTTGCCGAAGCCCCCGCCGATGTCGCCGCCCACGATGCGGATCTTGGCCTCGGCAATGCCCGAGAGCAGGGAGGCGACCGTGCGCACGATGTGCGGCGCCTGCGAGGTCATGTACACCGTGAGCTGTCCGGTGGGTTTGTCAAAGGAGGCCACGCAGCCGCAGGTCTCCAGCGGACAGGGATGCACGCGCGGGTTCAAAATCTCCTGGCGCACGGTCACGGGCGCACTCGCAAAGACCGCGTCGGTGCCCGCCTTGTCGCCCGCTTCCCACGTGAAGATGTGATTGGGATGCGTGCGTGGGCCGTGTCCCACCTCGGTCTTGTCCGCAATGTCCTCGCGGATGACGGGCGCGCCTTTGTCCAGCGCGCGGCGCGGATCGACGATGGCGGGCAGCTCCTCGTAGTCGACCTCGACGGCTTCGGCGCCGTCGGCTGCCGCATAGCGGTCAGCGGCCACGACAAAGGCCACCTCCTGGTACTGGAAGCAGACCTTCTTGTCGGCCAGTACCGCCTGCACGTCGCCGCCAAGGGTAGGCATCCAAGCCAGGTTTACGGGTTTGAGATCGTCGGCAACGAGCACGGCGACCACACCGGGCACGGCCAGCGCTTTGGCCTTGTTGATGGATTTGATGCGGGCATGCGCGTAGGGGCTGCGCACCATCGCCCCGAAGAGCATTCCGGGCAGCTGGATGTCGTCCACGTAGGTTCCCTTGCCGCGGATAAAGCGCGCGTCCTCCTTGCGCTTTCTCGAGCAGCCCATTCCCTGAAGCTGGTCCGCGCGCTCGCGCGCTACGACGTTGGTGTCAGGCATGAGGCAATCTCCCGGGTGATTTGCGAAAAGCGTTGGCCGCCGCGGCCTCAGGCGGGCTGCGCCGCAAGCTTGGCGGCCGCGGACTGCACCGCTTTGACGATGTTCTGGTAGCCCGTGCACCGGCACAGGTTGCCCGCCATCCAGTAGCGGATCTCCTGCTCCGTGGGTTGGGGAATCTCCTGCAGCAGCCGGTAGGCGCGCGTGATCATGCCCGGCGTACAGTAGCCGCACTGCAGTGCGTGCTCTTGCGTGAACGCCTCCTGCAGGGCGTGCAGATGGCCGTTTTGTTCGAGGCCCTCAACCGTGAGGATCTGGGTGCCTTCGCACTGTACGGTTAGAACGGTGCAGGACTTGATGCTCATCGCATCGATATCCACCGTGCAGGCGCCGCAATGCGTGGTCTCGCAGCCGATGTGCGGCCCCGTGTGGCGCAGCCGCTCGCGCAGCGTGTGGATCAGCAGCTCGCGCGGCTCGACCTCGACTTGCACGGCCTTCCCGTTGAGCGTGAACGAAACGGTTTGCGAATTCGCCATGGAAATCTCCTGGGGCATCGGGCTACTGGGAGCGCGAGGCCGCGGTGCGCAGCGCTCGCTGGGTCATCTCGCCGGCCATCGCGGTCTTGTAGGCGGTGTCGCCGCGCTGATCAACGCTGGGCTCGCAGATACTCATCGCCAGCCGCGCGGCCTCGGCGATCGCGGCGTCGTCAAACGCACGGCCCTGCAGGTACTGCTCGGCGGCCTGCGCCTTCAGGGGCGTTGCGCCCACATTGGTGAGCGCGAGGCGCACAAACTCGACGCGCCCGGCCTTCGCGCGCAGCAAGGCGGCGGCCGCGGCCGTGGCAAAGTCCCCGGTCTTGCGCTTGAGCTTTGCGTAACACCATCCGGTGCCCGCGCCCGGAATCGGGATCTGGATGCGCGTGAGCACCTCCTCGGGCTCCATCGCCGTGACAAACGGCCCGCGGAAGAACCCGCCGGCCGGCACGGTTCGCTCGCCCTTGGCGCTGCGCAAAACAAAACTTGCATCCAGCGCCAGCATCAGTGCGGGGTGATCGTTGCCCGGATCGCCATGGGCGATGTCCCCGCCGATCGTGCCCTTGTAGCGCACCTGCGGATCGGAGATCAGCCGCGCACCCTCGACGAGCAGGGGCACTTTTTGCGCCAGCAGCGGCGACCAGACGAGTTCGTTTTCCGTTGTCATGGCGCCGATGTGGATTTCGTTGCCCACCTGGCGGATGCCTTTTAGCTCTCCGATCTTGCCCAGGTCAATGAGGTGCCCCGGCGCGGCGAAGCGCAGCTTCATCATGGGCAGCAGGCTGTGCCCGCCGGCCAGAAGCTTGGCCTCGTCGCCGTAGCGATGCAGCAACGAAAGAGCGTCGGGCAGGCTTGCCGGCGCGTGGTATTCGAATGGGCGTGGAATCACACTTCCTCCCGAGAGTTGGCTGCGGCAAGCGACGATCCGCGCGGGCACGCGGGCGGGCGGTGCGGCGCGCGGGTTTCGAAGCAGAGACCAAAAGAAGTATCTTTTGCGGCGCGCGTGCTGTTGTGCACAAATTCATGAAAGCCGGCTCTGGTGCATGAACCGCGGCTGCGCTGCACGAAACGCGGTCCGCCGGACCGAACAACCACAAATTTGTCATAGGTATTGCGATGTCCGTCTGGGCGCGTACTGCGGCAAAATCGGCACACTGCGCAGTCCAAAGCGCCTACAGTAGAGGGACCATGGAGAGCTTCTACTACAAGCTGCAACGGTTCGATCCCGGGGTCGTTCTGCTCGACGCCGAGAACCGGATCGCGGGGATGAACGCCGTTGCGCTTCGCGTCTTGGGCGAGATGCAAGGCGACGCGATCGGTCGAGACGTGCTGCAGTTCCATCCCGAAAAAAGCCGCGACAAGATTCAACTGCTGCTTGACGCGGCCGAAAAGACTGCGCGCTGCCCCGTGGACTCTCCGCCGCCGATGACAATGATGATTTCGATACCGGATCGAGTTCTGCTCATCAAAGTCACCAAACTCATGGGCCACGAAGCGTCGGTTGGATCGTGCATGGTGTTCTACGACCTGACGGACATCACTACGCAGGCGGACACTTCACGGCCGGGGGAAGCGGCCGAATCCGCGAGCCCCCCGCGCCGGCTCATCAAACTGCCGGTGCTTCTACACAACCGCGTGCTGCTGCTGTCGCTCGACGACGTGGTGTGGATGCACTCCGAGGCGCATTACACGACGGTGCACACGCGCGATCAGCAGTATTTTTGCAATCTGTCGCTCGCGGATCTGGAGGAGCGCCTGGACCCGGAGCGGTTCTTGCGCACGCATCGAAGTTTTTTCATCAATCTGCACCACGCCAAGACGATCGAGCGCGAAGGCGAGAACTACATCGTGGTCATGGACGGGCACAAATCGCCACGCGTGCCCGTGGGCAGAAGCCGGATTCACGCTTTGAAGGAGGCGCTGGGACTGACTCGGCCGCCGTTTGGCCGAGCAAGCCAGGGCGAGGCACGCGCGCCGCTGCAATTGGCAACGGGGGATTAAGCCCCGGTAGGGGGCTAGCCCGTTGCCTGCAGCGTCCGCGCATCCTCAATGACCTTGCCGTCGTTGGGCAGCGTGCCGCGGCCGACGAGTTCGACTTGGGCACCCACCTGGGCGATCGATCGAAAGCTCTGGGCGATGCGCTCGACAGCTCCGGCGGCCGCGCTGGCTTCGATGCGCAGTGTTGCCGTATCGGCTTCGCCCACGCGGGTCACGACGAGCCGCGCCCGATCGACCTCGGGATGCTGGCGTAGCAGCTCGGCGATTTGCTCGGGGCGAACGAACATGCCCTTGACCTTGGTTGTCTGGTCAGCGCGCCCGAGCCAGCCGCGTATGCGCTGGTTGGTTCGACCGCACGGCGAAGCGCCCGGCATTACGGCCGAAAGATCGCCCAGCGCCAAGCGAATCCAGGGCCGGTCGTGATCAAACGAAGTCACCACCACCTCGCCCACCTCGCCCTCGGCGACGGGGTCCCCCGTGCCCGGACGCACGATCTCAAGCAAAACGTCTTCGGCCACGACCAGCCCTTCGCGCGCCGACGTCTCATAGGCCACCAGCCCCAAGTCCGCGGTGGCGTAGATTTGAAAGGCTTCGACTCCGCGCTCGGCAAACTCAGCGCGCAGCGAGGAGGGAAATGCCGCTCCCGAGACGACGGCTTTGCGCAACGGACTGGGCAGGCCGGTGCGCTGTGCGGCATCGAGCAAGATCTTCAGAAAGTCCGGCGTGCCGCAATACACGCTGGGCTTTAGCTGTGCGAGCAGCTGCACCTGCTGCTCGGTATTGCCGGGCCCGGCCGCGATCACCGGACAGCCCAGCGCACGGGCACCCGCATCGATGATGAAGCCCCCCGGGGTGAGGTGGTAGCCGAAGGTGTTCAGGACGAGATCGCCCTCGCGCACCCCGGCGGCAAACAGCCCGCGCGCGGAGCGCCAGCAATCGTCCTCACGCCCTTCGACTTCGTGGATCGGGCCGGGCGAGGCGAAGACGCGGCCGAAATCGGCGAGCGACCCGGGCACGAGGCCGGCAAGTGGCGGCGCCTGCGCTTGCAGCTCGGAGAGCGCGGACTTGCGCAACAAGGGCAGCTTCGCCAGCGCCGCGCGCGAATTGACGCTGTTCGGATCGATCGCACCCAGGTGCCGGCGCCAGCCCGGCGCGCGCAGGGCCGATGCAAGGAGCAGCGGCAGGCGCAGCTCCAGGTCGCGTTCGCGTGCGCGCGCATCGCGCGTCTCCCGGGTGTCGAAGTATTGCGCCACGGTCACCTGCGCCAATCGGGTTTACGCCAACCAGCGCTTGCGGCGCCGGTAGAACTTGGCGTCGCGGAAACTGCGCCGCCCGTCGCGCGACAGACCCAGATAAAACTCCTTGACGTCCTCGTTGGACTCGAGGGAGCTCGCCTCGCCGTCCATCACGATGCGGCCGTTTTCGAGAATGTAGCCGTAGCGCGCATAGCGCAGCGCGATGTGCGCATTTTGCTCGGCCAGCAGGAACGACACGCCCTCGCGCTCGTTGAGATCCTCAACGATACCGAAGATCTCGGCGACCACCTGCGGAGCAAGACCCATCGATGGCTCATCGAGCAAGATCATCGATGGGTGCGCCATGAGCGCGCGGCCGATCGCACACATCTGCTGCTCGCCGCCCGAGGTGTAGCCGGCCTGGCTCGTGCGCCGGTGCTTTAAGCGCGGAAAGTAGTGGTATACGCGCTCCAGCATCTGGGCGGCTGGGGCGCTTCGCGCGTGCGCAGCGCGACGCCGCGTGGCCCCGTCGGCCGCGCCGGTGTAGGCGCCGGTAAGCAGATTCTCTTCGATCGTGAGGTGCGCAAAGCAACGCCGGCCCTCCATCACCTGGACAACGCCGCGGCAAACAAGATCGTAGGGCGACAGCCGCTCGATTCGCTGGCCGTCATAGACGATGCTGCCCTTGGTCACCTCGCCGCGTTCGCCCCGCAGCAAATTGGAGACGGCCCGAAGCGTGGTGGTCTTGCCCGCACCGTTCGCACCGAGCAGCGCCACGATGCCCCCGCGCGGCACCGTGAGCGATACTCCCTTGAGCACGAGGATGACCCGGTTGTAGATCACCTCGATGCCGTTGACGGCAAGCAGGGCGCCGCCTGCGCCTTCGGGCGCGGGCGGCGGGGAGCCAAGCGGCACGCTCATGGCGCGCAGGCGTGCGGACGGCTCGCGCCACCCCCCTTGCGCCTAGCTCTGGCAGTCCTGCGCGGTGCGCGGCGCAATGTGCTTTTCCGCACCATAGGCCTCGGCCGCGCGATCGGCCATGGGCGTGATGAGCTTCTGGTTGGCCTCGTAGAGGTCGCCAGCCACCCACTTGGTGCCGTCCCAGGTCTGGATGCGCACAAACGAGGCTCCAATGTGGTCGGAACAAGACGTCGCGACGGGTTTGAGCATCTCGCCAAAACCCAGCGCATCAAGCCTCTTTTGGTCCAGCGCCAGGTGCTCCAGGCCCCAGCGCACCTGCTCGCCCGTCATCGGCTTGCCCTTGCCAAAGTGCTCCTGCGCGCGGCGCACCGCCTCGACGCCGAGCATCGCGATGATCAGCCCCCGGTTGTAGAGCACGGTGCCCACTTCCTCGCGCGGACCCGTACCCTGGCCCTTGTCGTACACGTACTTGAGGACGTCGTTTTGCACTTTGCTCACACCCGCTCCGTACTGAATGGTCAGTGCGGTGTAGCCCTTGGCCCCCTCGCCGACATCCTTGACGTCGGGCTCGGCACCCGACCACCAGACGCCCAGCAGATGATCGCGCGGATACGCCATTTCTTGGGCTTCCTTGAGCGCCGTCGAATTCATCACGCCCCACCCCCACAGCAGCACGTAGTCCGGGCGCAGTTGGCGCACCTGCAGCCACACGGCCTTCTGTTCCACACCGGGAGGCGTCACCGGGATCTTGAGCAGCTCGAAGCCGTGCTCGCGTGAGAGTTCCTCGAGCATTGGAATCGGCTCCTTGCCGTAGGGCGAGTCATGGAAGACGAGAGCGATTTTCTTGCCTTTGAGGTGCTCGTAGCCGCCTTCACGCTTGGCGATGTGCTGCACAAGGACGTCCGCCGCGGTCCAGTACGTACCCAACAGCGGGAAGTTCCATTTGAAGATGGTGCCATCTTGCGATTCCGCGCGTCCGTAGCCTACGGTCATCAGCGGAATTTTGTCGACGGGCGCGCGTTCCGTCAGCGCGAAGGTAATTCCGGTGGACTGCGGGTCGAACAGGGCTGCGCCGGTCGGGCCTTTGCTTTTGAGGCGTTCGTAGCATTCCACGCCCCGGTCGGTCTTGTATTCGGTCTCGCATTCTTCGTACGTGATTTTGACGCCGTTTACACCGCCGTCGCGCGCATTAATGAGCTTCAGATAATCCTGCTTGCCGTCGGCCCAGGGCGTGCCATTGGGTGCGTAGGGGCCAGTGCGGTATACGAGAAGCGGCATGAACTGCTCCTTGGCCGCAGCCGCGTCCTGGCCCGCGGCGCTGCTCGCCAGGGCCGCCGCGCAGGCCGCTAACGTGATCCAGCCCAACGGCCTCGTGATCTTCGTCCTCATTATTTGGTCTCCTTTGTATCGTTGTTATCGCAGATTGCTCGGCGCGAGCGCTTCGGTCAATGGGGAAATGGCCAGAGGCGCAGTTTTTCCTTGCCGATGGCCCAAAGGCGTGCAAGTCCCATGGGCTCGGCGGCCAGAAAGAATACGATCAGGCCGCCGAAAATCATCGCCTCCATATGGGATTTCATCGCCGTGGAGACGTCGATTCCGATCATCTCGGGGACGCGATTGAGCAGTAACGGCAAGATTACGAAGAAGGCCGCGCCGAAATAGCTGCCGACCATGGATCCCAG
>DASPPB010000026.1:0-147948 GCA_035625725.1 Burkholderiaceae bacterium | reverse complement strand
CGCTGGAGTCTCCGGCGCCCGGTCGTCGATCGCCGTTCCTCTGGACGGCCGGAAACCAGCGTGGTTCTCGCCTCCTTGCGTTTGTGCTCGCCGTCATGCTCACGGCTTGCGCATCGACCTCGATCCTTCAGCAAAGTCACGACCTATGGAACGAAGGTCGCTACGAAGATGCGGTCGCGCTTTTGAAAGAGGCTTCCCAGAACAACCCCAACGATCGCAAAGTCGTTGCGGCCTATTATCGCCAGCGCGATCTGGCGCTCTCCCAGTTGACGATCGCGGGCGATGCCGCCCTGGCCGCGCGCCGCCTCGACGAAGCGCAGGGTCTGTACGAGCGAGCGCTTCACATTGATTCAAACTACGATGCCGCAAAAAACGGGATCGCCCGGGTGTTGCTCGCGCGGCGGCTCGAGGTGCAGCTCTCCGAGGCGCAGCACCTGGCAGAGCAAGGTCGTACAGCGGAGGCGGAGACCGCTTTGCGCGAGATCCTCGCGCTGGAGCCCTCCAATCGCGCGGCCGCGCACCTGTTGCGCCAGCTGCGCGAACGCCACGAACTGGTGGATCAGAATTCGCAGGCGCTGCAAAGTGCGTTGTCAACACCCGTGAGCGTCGAATTTCGGGAAACCCCTCTGCGCAACGTATTCGAAGTGCTCTCCCGCACGGCGGGACTGAATTTTGTCTTTGACAAGGACGTCCACACGGATACCAAGATCACCATATTTATCCGCGACAATCCGATCGAGGACGTCCTCCGAGTCCTCTTGAGCACCAATGCTCTGGAGCGCAAGGTGCTCAATAGCAACACCTTGCTGATTTATCCGAATACGCCCGCCAAGGCAAAGGAGTACCAGGACCTTGTCGCACGCACCTTCTACTTGGCCAATGCGGACGCCAAACAGGTCGAAGGAATGCTCAAGACGCTCACGCACATCAAAGACACGTTCGTCGACGAAAAAATCAACGCGATCGTCGTACGCGATACCCCGGCGGCGGTGCGTCTCGCCGCACACATGGTCGATTCGATCGACGTTGCCGAGCCGGAGGTCATGCTCGAACTCTCCGTTATCGAACTGAGTCGCACTCGAGCGATGGATCTGGGTATACAGCTTCCGACCAGCATCAATCGCAGCACAAGTTCCCCCGTCACGACTCCCGGCGCAGCCGGCGTTGGGGGAAACGGAGGCATCGCGACGAGTAACTTCAGCAGCCTGATCACGACGATTCCCAACCCGATGCTGATTGCCAACCTGTCCATGCAAGATACCGATACAAATCTTTTGGCCAATCCGCGCATCCGCGTCAAGAACCGCGAAAAGGCCAGGGTGCTTATCGGCGAAAAACTTCCCGTAATCACGAGCACGGCGGTACAAAACGCCGGAGTCGCTTCTTCCGTCTCCTATATTGACGTAGGTCTCAAGCTCGAGGTCGAGCCGCAGGTGTATCTCGACGACGAGGTCGGCATTAAGGTGCTGCTGGAGGTCAACTCGAACCTGGGGGAGGTAACGGTCGGCAATTCGACAACGGGGATTACAACCGCCTATCAAGTCGGAACACGCAGCACGCAGACGTACTTGCGCCTTCACGATGGCGAAACTCAAGTGCTCTCCGGCCTCATTAACGATAACGAAACCGACAGCTGGAATAAGGTGCCGGGCTTGAGCGACATTCCTGGCATTGGACGCTTATTCAGCAACGACAACTCCTCGCACGAAAAAACTGAGATTGTCATGCTGATCACCCCACGCGTCGTTCGCAACCTGGCTGCCCCCATCGGGGAACCGTTGCTCATGCCGGCCGGAACCGATGCTGCCGTTGGAGCTGCTCCCCTCACAATTGGGCCCGTTGGGCCTCGCTCGTTATCGCTACGCAGCACGGATACCAGCGCCACGACAGCGATCCGCGGATCCGAACCCGGCGCGCTGACACCCGGCCGGCGCGCCGACTCGGGCTCGCTGGGGCCGATGGTCCAACCGGAGACGACACCACCCGAAGCCGCGGGCGGCCCTCCCGCAACAACCGCTCCCCCGGCACCAACCCCCGCCCCGGGTACGCCGACTGCTCCGGCTTCGGCGACTCCGCCCCTGGCGCCTCCGGGTGTTGTGCGGCTACCGCCAGCGCCCAACGATTCCTATCCGCCGGCGCCGTCGGCGACCGAGCCATCCGCGCCGACGCTGAAGCTTGATCGAGGAAACGGTGATCCACCCAATGGCACGTCCTCGGGGCCGACGCCGTCCACGGTTTCAAGTACTGCAAACACCGCGGCGCCCGCGGCAGCTGACCAATGATGAGTTTGCTCGCAACCGAGTGGGCGCATTGCGGCCGATTCGGATGCGGTTGGTCGGGGGTGACATCCAGCGGCCCGGGCGGGTTCACGCTCCTCGAATTAGTGATCGCGGTTGCGATCCTCTCCGTGCTTGCCGTCGTGGCGGTGCCAGTCGTACAACTCGACTTGCAGCGCCAAAAAGAGGCCGACTTGCGCCAGGCGTTGCGTGAGCTGCGAACCGCGATCGACGCTTACAAGCGCGCTGCTGACGAGGGACGAGTTACGAAGAAAGCGGATGCCTCGGGATACCCGCCGCGCCTCGAGGATCTCGTTAACGGCGTTCCGAATATCAAGGACCCGAAAGCACGACCGATCTTTTTTTTGCGACGCATTCCGCGAGATCCTTTCAACCCGGATGCGAACCTCGCTCCGGGCGATTCGTGGGGCAAGCGCAGTTATGACAGCGCTCCCGATGCTCCGGCGGCAGGAGAAGATGTTTTCGACGTCTACTCCCTGGCGGCCGGCACCGGCATCAACGGCGTGCCGTATCGGGAGTGGTGAATGTCCATTCGAACACGCGCCACCACGCGTCGCAATTGGCGATCGGCGCTGCAACGCGCTTTCACATTAATCGAGTTGCTCGTTGTGCTTGCGATCTTAGCTTTGCTGCTGACCATCGCAACTCCCCCCTATATCCAACACGTGGAGCGCGCTCGGGAGGCCACACTGCGATCCTCACTCAAAGTCATGCGCGAAGCCATCGACAAGTTCCAGGGAGACCAGGGCCGGTTGCCTCAGAATCTGGATGAGTTGGTTGCTCGCGAGTATCTAAAGGCGATTCCCTTGGATCCCATCACCGAAAAGCGCGACTCGTGGCTGGCGTTGACAGAATCGGATTTGCTTGCCATGGCGGCCAATTCTCCTTCTTCGCCTGCAACCTCGGCGTTGGCTAGCGCGAACACACCGCTGCAGAATTCACCCGGCATGGCCGATGTGCGCAGCGGTGCTCCCGGCAACGGCATGGACGGCACGCCATACCAACAATGGTAAAAAAGCCGCGCTCGAAAGATCGAAATGTGTGCATCGCAAACCAGGACTAAAAAAAATCCGACAGCAGACTGCAGCCGCAAACAAATCGCCTCGCAAACTGATTCGCGGCAAGGCGTTGGACTGCACTGGGGCTTGTAGTCTTTGCGAGCGTGGCGGCTGCGAATCCAACGCCGGAGGAAGAGGTCATGCTCTCGGCGGCGCGGGCGGGCAACGTCGCATTGTTTCGCGCAATGATCAAGGCGGGTGCGAATTTCAACGCTCGCGACGCCTCGGGCAACAACGCGCTGGTTTTTGCGGTGCTCAGCGACCGAGAGGAAATATTGCGGGAAGTGCTTTCGCACAAAATCGACTTGGATGCGCGCGGCAGCGTCGGCATGACAGCCCTCGGCATCGCAACCACGCACAAGGGGGCGCGATCCGTCGAGCGGCTACTGCGCGCAGGGGCTGATCCGAACGTCCCGGATGCAAGCGGCGCCACACCCCTTGCTTGTGCCCTTCGCGTAGGCGACTCGGAACTCGCGGTGCGCCTTCTTACCGCTGGAGCCGATCCGCGTCGCGCGGACGTCGATGGGGTAACTCCGCTACATACTGCGGCGGGACGGGGAGACGCACGAGTCATCCGGGCGCTGCTGCAGCACGGCGCCAATCCCAACGCTCTTGACAATGAGCGCCGATCGCCGCTCTTTGTGGCGCTCTTAAACCACCATCCGGACGCGGCAATAGCGCTGATCGAAAATCGCGAAACGAACCTTTGACTGATCACGCAGGGCTACTCGCCGCTCTTTTTTGGGCTCGGCAACTGGGCTACGAAGACATCGCGCGTTCGATTGACGAGCGCCTACGGTAGTGGCGCTGCTCCTTGGACCCACGACGAGCGAAAAGAGCGAGAGCAAAAACTTTTGCCCCGATGATCCAAACGCGGGATTCCGCATGCTGAAAGTGGGCCAAGTAATTCTCGGAAAGCGGTAGCATGCCTTTTCGGGAGGGATCCATGGCAGAGCCCGGCTACTGCCCCCTACCCAGACTTAGAGCGAAGTGACAAGGAGAAGAAGATGCGAATGGACGGTGTTGTATCGCTTGGACAAAGGTTGGCGCCACGGGTTGTGCCCTTTCTTGTGCTCGCCGCCGTGGCAGCTGCCGCGCACGCGGACCAGGAGGTTCAGTCCAGTGACGGCCAGTGGAAAGTGCACGCTAAGGTCGCCGACTCGCTCGCGGTGAAGAAATCGAGCGAAGCTATGATCAATATCTCTCCGGCGGGCATGGCCAAAGGCTGCCCCAAGGTCGATAGTGTGGCCTTTGAAATGCCCGCTCACGGGCATGGGGGCGACGTAGATCCAAAGGTAATGTCTACCGGGGCGTGCAGCTGGCACGTCACGGACCTAGAGCCATCCATGAGTGGCGCGTGGCGCTTGCGATTGGTGCTGAAGGACGGCGATAAGACCAGCAACGCCGACTTGCCGATTACGGCCAAATAGCAAGGCCAGCGCGGGCGCGGCCGCGCGCTCCAACCGCTCGTCCTGGGCAGCGCGCGCGGAGGCTCGCGGTTGGTTTTCACCTTGGCGCTTCGGCCCCACCGAGCGCGGCCGCAGCAAACACAACCGCAAGTCCCAAGACAGTCTCGACGGCGATGCTACCGCGCAGACCGCGGCGGGCCGCCGCCTGCGCGTCCAAATCCGGGCGTTGCAAGGCGGGCGTGAGCCGGTTGCGATTGTTCAAGGCCGCAAGGCCCATGAGCGCGACGAGCGCCACCTTGACCAGCAAGATGTTGCCGTAGTTGCTTCGCAGCAGTGGATCGATTCCTCCCAACCGGTACCATGCGCTTAGCACACCGCTTGCGACAACGATCGATACAAGCGCAACGCCGTATCGAGAGAACCTACGCAGGACGACCGCCAAATCGTACGCCGCCAGACGGCCCGCACCGGCCCACAGCAAGGGCAGCGCTCCGAGCCACGCCCCGGCTGCAAGCAGGTGCAGCGCCAGGGTCAGGCGCTGCACGGTCCCGGAAGCACCCGTGACGCCGGCCGCGTGGCCGAGCAATCCGATACTGGCCAGCGCGCATGCGACGAGGAAATACACCGCTCTGCCGGTAGAAAGCAAAGGCACCAGGCTAAGAACCAAGGCCGCC
Organism: Burkholderiaceae bacterium; assembly: GCA_035625725.1. GTDB lineage: Bacteria > Pseudomonadota > Gammaproteobacteria > Burkholderiales > Burkholderiaceae_F > GJ-E10. The sequence goes on along the minus strand of DASPPB010000026.1, from coordinate 142,510 downwards.
AAGACGAAGACTTGACGCACCAGCCACGTGCGTCCGAACGACGTTTGCGTGAGCATCTGTGCTACGAGTGCGGGATCGATCGCGGCGCGCGCGTCGTCCATGACCACACCGGTTTGCAGCCAGGGCCAGAGCAGTCCGCTCACCATCGCAAGCGCGCCAGCGAGAAGCAACGTGGACCGCCCGGGACTTTGCTGCCCCAGCTCCAGGATGCGCCGCAGCGAAAGCGCGCCGAACCACATCATCAGTGCAAGGGCGTGGACGGCGGCGCACAGCGCGAGGGGCAACGCCAGACTCATGCCCCTGCCCCACACCGTCAATGAGAAGCAAGAAACTCGTAGGAACCACTCATCCGGTGTCCGTCGGCGGCTACCACGGCCCAGCGCACCTTGTAGGACCCGGGTGGCAGTTTCTCGAAAAGAGGCAGCACCAGGACTTTGGGATCTTTCGGGTCCGCTTGCGCCGACGGTTCGACAACCGCCCGGTCTTCACGGCTTTCGAGCTTGATGCTCGAGAGTTTCGGTTCAATCGGTTCGCTAAAGACCAGCCGGATCTCGCGAACCTCGGCCGTCTTGCTGTCCGCGGCCGGTTGCGCGCTCTCCAAATGTGCATGGGCCCATGTCGCACCGGCAAACAGACTCGTGAGCAAGAACGCAGTTCGCTTTTTCATGGCGATTCGCATGATGGTTCCTTCAGGACACGCCCTAGCGGGCCGCAAGGATACGGTGCCTCGCCCCGCGGGCGACGGGTCAAGTCGGCAGAAAGTGTAATACTTGCACCTTTGCAATCCGCGCACCGCCTTTGTGGCGACTATTCGGCGACGAACACCCATGGACACCGTGCCCCTCTCCCCGATCGTTGTACACGCGCGCACCAGTGCAACTGCCAACGCGGCGAAAACCGAAGCCGATGCGACGCCAAGCCACGCAACCGCGTGGCCGCTGCCAGCCGTGGAAGCGCTCTTCGAGCTGCCGTTTATGGACCTCGTGTACCGCGCCCAGCAGGTGCATCGCGAGCACTTCGATCCGAGCACGATTCAACTATCGACGCTGCTATCCATCAAAACCGGCGGATGCAGCGAAGACTGTGCATATTGCTCACAGTCGAGCCACTACAACACCGATTTGAAAGCGAGCAAGCTGCTCGAAGTCGACGAGGTCGTGGAAGCCGCACGGGCGGCCCGTCGAGCCGGTGCGAGTCGCTTTTGCATGGGTGCAGCCTGGCGAAGCCCGCACGAGCGGCATATGGGTGCACTCACGCGAATGGTGCGCGAAGTCAAAGCGCTCGGAATGGAAACCTGCATGACCTTAGGGATGCTTGAGCCCACGCAGGCGCAGCAGCTGCGTGAGGCGGGGCTGGATTACTACAACCACAACCTCGACACCGATCCGGAGTTCTACGGCAAGATCATCACCACGCGCGTGTACCAAGACCGGCTGGACACCTTGCGCAACGTGCGCGAGGCGGGGATCAAGATCTGTTGCGGCGGCATTCTCGGGATGGGCGAGACGCGGCGCCATCGTGCCGGGCTGGTCGCCCAACTGGCGAACCTCGACCCGTATCCCGAGTCCGTGCCGATCAATCAACTCGTGCCGATCGAAGGCACGCCACTGTCGGCCATGCCGCCGCTGGATCCAATCGAATTCGTCCGCACAATTGCCGTCGCCCGCATCACCATGCCGCGGGCGATGATTCGCCTATCGGCGGGCCGCGAACAGATGGGTGATGCCGCGCAGGCGCTGGCGTTCCTTGCCGGGGCCAATTCGATCTTCTACGGTGATCGACTGCTCACGACGGCAAACGCGCAGATCAATGAGGATGGTGAGCTGTTGCGGCGTCTGGGCATGCGTGCCGGAGCCGTAGCGCCCGCCGTTCAAATCGGCGCAACGCCTGCAGCCGATTAGCGCTCAGGCCCCGGCGGCGGCCTGCGTCACCGGGCGGCTTACTGCGTCGGCTCGACCCCATTGGCGCCAGCCCAAGACCGCAAGCACCACGAAGCCCGCGTAGAGCACGGCGGTTAGTGGCAGTTCGCGCACCGCATAGACCGCCACGTAGACCAGATCCACGGCGATCCACAGCAGCCAGTTGACGCGATAGAGTCGCGCCATCCAGTACTGGGCGACCAGGCTCAGCGCAGTGAGGGCCGCATCGAGCCACGGCAGTGCCGCGTCGGTAAAGCGCGACATGATGGCCCCCAAGGCGATTGCGCCGATGACCCCCACTAGAAGCGCGGCGGCCAGGTCTCGGGCCCTTGGCCGACGCACATGTGGACGTCGCGCGTGCGCACTGGCCCGGTGCCATTGCCACCAGCCGTAACACTGCAAGCCGGCGTAGACCATCTGCAAAAGCGCATCGGAGTACAGCCGTGCGCCATAAAAAACCCACCCGTAGAGCAACACCGATACGAGTCCAACCGGCCAGCACAGGCGATTGCGCACCGTCGTCCACCATACGGCTGCCACGCTTAACGCGACAGCCAGAACTTCCAGAGGTTCCAGAATCAACCCTCTTTATCGTTGCCCGGGCTGCGCGCGGGCCTCGCCGCGCATCCACTCGCGAAGCTCCGCCAGATAGGCGCGGCCGTGCTGGCCGTTAAACCACTGGACGTGGCCCAGCAGGAAGCCGGAGTACGCAAGTTGCGCATTGCGTTCGTTGCCCACGATCCCTTGAAAATAGTCCACTTCGGAGAGCGCGTATTCCACGTGCGCAAGCGGCAAGAGCAGCAAAAGCGCGTCGCGCTCGAGGGCCGAAAGCGGACGAACGGAGCAATAGCCCGCCAGCAGCGCCGTGGCGAGCGAGGGCTGGCCAATGGCGCCCGCAACATCGCCTGCGTTTTCGTCGAAATCAAGCCACGCGATCGTGTTGCGCTCCAGTGCGATGGCCAGATCCGCCACGGCAACACCCCGATTAGAGAGGCCAAAGTCGATCGTCGCTTGGACCTGCGCATCGGGCCCGGAGTGTGTCCAGAACAAGTTTGAGGCGTGCCAGTCGTTGTGGGCCCAGAGCGGGTCAAGCAAATCCAGCAATGGACGCAGCAGGCGGTGCGTCGGCTCCAGTGTCTGGAGCACGCGGTCGCGCCAGTTTTCGGTACCTAGAAACGCGGCCAGGGCGGGACGCTGCGCGACAAACCGCTCCAACGCGACCTCGAGCTTCCCGCAGCCGACGATGTCAAAACTCGCCAGCAGCGGACGCGCCGCGCGCGCCGGCGCATTAAAGTCCCTTGCCGCCAGATGCAGTTGCGCCAATGAGCGGCCCAATGCGCGCGCGTGGGCGCGCGTGCGCACGGGCGTCCAGGAATGCGCCTCGCGGTAGGTGTCCGCACCGCGGCAGCGCTCGTGCACTTCGTAGACCCAGCGATCGACCGCAACCGCGGTGCGGCCGTCGGCGTCGCACAAAACCGCCGGAACCGAAATGCCGCGTGCGCTGAGGTGCGCAATAAAGCGATGCTCCTCCCCCAAACTCGCAACATCGCGCACGCGCGCATCATGGCGCTTGACGAACAGCGTGCCGCGGCGGGTTTGGACCAGCGCGGCGGCCGAAAAGGGTCGCGGGCTATGCCATAGCAGTCGATGCGGCCCACCAAGCGCATCGAAGCCTTTAGCAAGAGCGCGCAGCTCCTCCGCGTTCAGAAGGGGCCAATCCGGCGCAACCGTATCGCCCTGCATGCCGTGCGTCGTGACCGCATCGGCTGTTCCGGTGTTCATGGCTTTACTTTATTGTCGTCAACGGCCTCGGAGAAAATTCCATGGGCGCCCGCCGAGACGCGGGCGCCGTAACAAAGTGTAAGCGCCCGGGCCGCATTGATGCGCCGCAAAACAAGAGCTTCCAATTGCGTTACCCTATCAAAAACGCGCGAACGCTGATTCGCGCGTGTTTTTGCCTAGTCCCCTCATGCAACATTCGATCGCCAAGCGAGGACTATGAAGCTGCGGGAGCTGACCGGTGAGATGTTGCTCGCCTACAAGCTGCTGGTGAACGATCGCACCAAGTTCGCAGCGCTTTTGCTCGGCATAACCTTTGCGGTCTTCCTGATGCTGATGATGACCTCCCTTTTTTCGGGAATTCTTTACCGGTCGTCTTCGGCGGTCGTCAATATCGGCGCCAAAGTCTGGGTTATGGACCCCGCGGTTAACACCCCGGCCACCAGCATCCCGATGCCCGACTACGTTCAGGCTGCCGTGCGAAGCATTCCCGGCGTCCGGTACGCCGTTCCGCTGTACTCGGGAATCGGCCTGGTCAAACTCAAGGACGGAACCTTCCAGGCCGCCACTGTCATCGGGCTGGACGACACGAGTCTCTTTGGCCGCCCGCAGATGCTCCAGGGCAAGATCGAGGACATCTACGCCGAAAACGGCTTCATCATGATTTTGGATGCCGACTACGAAAAGCTCCAGAGCCCCAAGCTGGGCACGGAGTTCGAAATCAATAACAACCGTGCCGTCATCATCGGCATGGCAAAGGTGACGGTGAGCGGCCTTTTCGGCATACCGACGCTCTATACCACGTATAGCCGGGCAATCCAGTATCTGCCTCAGGCGCAGTTTACGACCTCCTACGTGCTGGTCCAGCCTAAGAGCCCGACGGATATTCCGCGCATCAAGGAAGAGGTCAAGCGTCTGGGTTACCTTGCGCTCACCGAGGACGAATTCGTCGACCAGACGGCCCACTGGTACGAATTTCACACCGGCTTGGGCATGAATCTGCTCATCATGACGGTCGTGAGCTTCATTGTGGGTCTGTCGATTTCGGGCCAGACCTTCTACACCTTCATCATCGAGAACCTGGAACGCTTCGGTGCTCTGAAGGCCATCGGCGCCAAAAGCAACGAGCTCATCGGGATGATTCTGTTCCAGTCGACCTTCACGGCGCTCACGGGCTACGGGCTTGGGATCGGGCTGTCGGCCAGCATAACGGCATTGGCCAAACTGCGGCTGCCGGACTATGCCGCGCGGCTGACATTCCCGAGTCTGGGCGGCGCTCTGGTCATGGTGATCGTCATCGTCGCGATTTCGAGCTACATCGGGGTGCGTAGAGTTCTGCGCATCGAGCCCTTCGACATCTTCCGCAGCTAGACCATGACGGTTGCCACCCCAGCCGACGCCGGAGGCCGCCTCGCAGAAGGTGGTGCCGCCCCCACGAGTCGTGACGCGATCGTCGCGCGCGATATCGACAAGTCCTTTGGGGAGGGCGAGGCACGCACCCATGCCTTGCGCGACGTGAGTTTTGAAGCGCGCTACGGCGAGATGCTCTACATCGTGGGGCCCTCCGGTAGCGGCAAGACCACCTTGCTCAGCGTCATCTCGGGCATCCTTCGCCCCGACGGCGGTGAAGTCACTGTCAAAGACCAGGCCATCTGGAATATGTCGGCCGACGAGATCTGCGAATTTCGATTGCATACGATTGGTTTTGTCTTCCAGGACTACCATCTTTTTCCGCGACTGACGACCGCGGAGAACGTGGCCATTCCGCTCATTTTGCGCAAGCGCCCGTGGGATGAAGCGCTTGCCGAGGCACTGCGCTACCTCAAGGTCGTCGGCCTCGAGGACCGAGCGCATCTTCCGCCTGTCAAGCTCTCGGGCGGCGAGCAACAGCGTGTGGCCATTGCCCGGGCTATCGTGAGTCAGCCCGACGTGCTGATTTTTGACGAGCCTACGGCTTCCCTCGATGGCGATACGGGACGAGCCATCGTGCATTTCGTGCGCCACGAGGTCCTCAACGACCAGCGCTGCATCGTGATCGTCACGCACGATGCGCGCATTTACGAGTACGCGCACCGCATTTTGCGCATGGAAGACGGTCAACTGAAAGGTGTGGTCGATGGCGATTCGATTGTCGGGGACTAGGATCATCTTCGTCTTGGCCGGCATTGGGCTGGTGGGTGGTATTACGAGCGCTGTGATTTCGGCGCAGAAGCAGCCGCCGCAGCCGCCGGCCTTCGAGCCCGCGTCCAATCCGTACGCCGACGGGATTTTTGCCAACGGCATCATTGAGAGCGACCAGCCGCACGGCTCCAACGTCAATATTTACCCCGAGGTAAGCGGTACGGTGGTCGACGTTCCGGTACACGCCGGGCAGGCGGTCAAGCGAGGTGACGAGCTCGTGCAACTCGACGACCGTGTGCAGCGCGCGACGACCGAGCAGCTCGAAGCCCAGGCGCAGGCGGCCAAGGCGATGCTCGAGGAGCTGCGGGCGCAGCCGCGGCCCGAAAACCTCGTCGTCGTGCAAGCCCAATTGGTGGCCGCAGAGGCCAGTGCCAAGCAGGCGCGCGACAGCTACGAAAAGCAGCAGCACGCCTACGACATCGATCCACACGCGGTGAGCCGCGACACCCTGGACACCGCACGCAATGCCTGGCTCGTGGCCGACGCCAACCGCGTGACAGCGCAGCGCAACCTGGAGCTCACGCGCGCCGGCGCCTGGATCTACGACATTCGCAACCAGCAGGCGACCTATGATTCGCTGGTCAAATCGGCGAGCGCTGCCCGAACCCTGCTATCCAAATACACACTGCGCGCCCCGCATGACGGCACGGTGCTGTCCATCAACGTGGCCCGGGGCAGCTACGTCTCGCCCCAGGGCGTCTACGATACGTACACCCAGGCCAACAACGACCCGGCGGTTGTTTTCGGCACGTCGCCTAAAACGCTCAACGTGCGCTGCTACGTCGATGAGATCCTGATTCCGCGGCTTGGCGCCACCAAGGGTCTGAAGGCGCAGATGTTCGTGCGTGGTACGAAGGGCAGCATCCCCATCGAGTTTGTGCGCGTCGAGCCTTATGTAACGCCCAAGATTTCATTGTCCGATGAGCGCCAGGAGCGGGTGGACCTGCGTGTGCTGCCCGTCATTTTCCGGTTTGAGGCGGCCGAGGGTCAGCCGGTATATCCGGGTCAGCTCGTGGACGTTTACATCGGAAGATAGGGACGCAATGAGGCGGGTCCGCATCGATTCGAGAGTTGCATTGCACGACGCGGGGCCACGCCGGCTTTGGCGCGCGCTCGTCGCCGCGGGCTGCCTCGGGGTTGCCGGCTGCGCCCTGGGTCCGGATTTTCATCGACCCGAGCCTCCCGCGGGAGATAGCGTCCTTAATAAGGACCGACCGGCCCCAACTTCGCTCGAGGCTGACGGACACACGCAGCACTTCGACAAGCAGGCCGATTTGCCCGCCAAGTGGTGGGTGCGATTTGCCTCCCCCGAGCTCGATGCCCTGGTAGCACAGGCGCTCGGCGGCAGTCCGACACTGAAATCGGCGCAGGCGACCTTGCGTCAGAGTCAAGACAGTCTGCGCGCCGGCTACGGTGTCTTTTTTCCCCAGATCGGCGCGAGCATCGAGGCGACGCGCCAGGTTTCGACCATTAACTTGCCGCCGCCGCTGGGACAGGGCCTGACGTCCGTCGGCCCCTATAACCTCGGGACGCTAGGCGCCAACGTGAGCTACGTGCCCGACCTCTTCGGCGGCCAGCGCCGCACGGTCGAAGCACTCGGGGCCGTCGTCGACGAGCAGCGCTACGCGATGATCGCGGCGTATTTGAGTCTTACGTCGAACGTGGTCAACACCGGGATCGCGCGCGCTGGCTACCAGGCGCAGCGCGATGCGACCCTTGCGCTCATCGGCATGCTCGACGATCAAATCCGGATCGCGCAAGTGCAATACGATTCGGGGACAGCGACCTACGCGGCCGTCTTAGCGCTCAAAAGCCAGCAGGCGAGTAACCGCGCGGCCCTGGCGGCACTTGAGCAGCACGTCGATCAAAGCGATCATTTACTGGCTCAACTCTGCGGCCAAAAGCCCGCCGATTTTTCGGCGCCGACAATCCCCCTCGAGCGCATCGCCCTGCCCGCCGAGCTGCCCGATTCCCTGCCCTCCGTCGTGGCTAGGCACCGTCCCGACATCCTGGCCGCGGAAGCCTCGCTGCATCAAGCCAGTGCCCAAATCGGGATCGCGACCGCCGATCTATTTCCCAGCTTAACGTTGAGCGCCAATGGCGGCTACGCCCATAATGAGCTCGAGCACATCTTGCGAGCCGGAACCAAATTCTGGTCGCTGCAGGCTGATCTCGTCGGGTCGATCTTTAGCGGCGGAAGCCAATGGTATACGCGCAAGGCGGCGATCGATGCCTATGATGCGTCGCTCGCGCAGTACGAACAAACGGTCCTAACCGCGCTCGAACAAGTCGCCGACACGATGCGCGCCCTCGAACACGACGCGCAAGCACTTCGTGCGCAGGCCGACGCACTGAACGCCGCAACGGAAAGCGAGAAGATCGTTCGCATCAACTACGAATCCGGTACCGCCGGATACCTCGACCTTCTCGTGGCCGACGTGCAGCTTCAGCAAGCCCGCCTGGGTTACCTTGGTGCGGTCGCGCAACGCCTGCAAGACACCGTTGCGCTGTATGCCGCCTTAGGCGGCGGCTGGTGGCGGGAGGATGCGCCGATTGCCGCAAGCGGCGCCTTGCGCTGAGCCGCGACTCGTCCTCAGGCGCGCTGACTCAGAGCAAAATCACTGACGAAGGGATTCGTTCGGCGTTCTTCGCCGAAGGTTGAGAGCGGGCCGTGGCCCGGGACAAACGTGACATCGCTCCCAAGGGGCCAGAGTTTGTCGCGAATCGAAGCGAGCAGGTCGGCGTGGTTGCCAAGCGGAAAATCGGTTCGGCCAATGGAGCCCGCGAACAGCACATCGCCGACGATGGCCACGCGGTCACCCGCATGGAAAAAAACCACATGCCCCGGCGTGTGGCCGGGACAATGAATGACCTGCAGGCTCTGCCGGCCAAAGGTCACCGTATCGCCATCGTGCAACCATCGATCGGGGGTGAATGCTCTGGCCGGCGGAAAGCCGAATTGCCGCGCCGCCTCGGGCAGACGGTCGATCCAGAAAGCGTCGGCCTCCTGAGGGCCTTCGATCGGAATGTTTAGTCGGCGCGCAAGCTCCGGGGCACCGGCACAGTGGTCCACATGGCCGTGCGTGAGCAAGATCTTCTTCGGGTCGAGCGACTGCGCGTCGAGCTGCTCGATGATCTCGTCGAGATCGCCCCCCGGATCGACAATGGCCGCCTCACGGGTTATTTCGCAGCCCAGGATGGAACAGTTCTGGGCAAACATGGTCACGGGAAGTACCGCAATCTTCATCATCGAACTGTACACTGCCCATCGCCCATTTTCCCGTTTTCCCACTCTCGGCCCGGCTGCCTGTGCACCGTCTGGAATCTGAAGCGCTGTCGTTCGACGCGACCGGTTTTCCGTTCTCGCGCCGCTACGGCGACGTGTACGCAAGCCGCGACGGCGCACTGGGCCAGGCGCGCCACGTGTTTTTAGCCGGCAGCGATCTCCCCCGTCGCTGGGCTCTACGGCGTCAATTCGTCATCCTCGAGACCGGTTTTGGCGTAGGCACGAATTTTCTGGCCACCTGGCAGGCCTGGCGCAATGATCCGCAGCGTCCGCAACGGCTGCATTTCGTCTCGGTGGAGCTGCATCCCGTGCGCGCGCAAGATGTGCGATCACCTGCGGCATCGGCCGCTCCCGGATCCGTCGTTTCGAGCACCTCCGCAGACGGGGCGACCGCGGGAGGCGGTTCCTACGACGCGCTGGACGAATTGCGCTCACAGCTGGCCGAACAGTGGCCAATGCTCGTTCCGGGTCTGCACCGACTCGAGTTCGATGATGCAGGCGTCGTGTTAACGCTGGCTTTGGGCGATGCGCTCGAGATGGTCTCGCAGTTGCACGTCGGCGTCGATGCGTTTTACCTCGACGGTTTTGGGCCCAAGCGCAATCCTCGCATGTGGGATCCGCGCCTGTTCCGGGCGCTGGCCCGGTTGGCTCGCGACGATGCAACCGCGGCCACCTACACCTGTGCACGATCGGTTCGCGAGGCGCTTGCTGCCAACGGTTTTGCGGTTGCGCCTCGTCCCGGATTCGCGAGTAAACGCGAAATGCTAAGCGCGCAGTTTGCGCCGCGCTGGAGACTGCGAAGGCACAATCCGCCAACGGTCAACGAAGGCGAGACGCGGGCCATCGTGGTGGGTGCCGGCCTCGCAGGCTGCTCCACCGTTTATGCGCTGCGTCGACGCGGCTGGCATGTAACGCTGGTCGATCGCGCCCCGGAGGCCGCAAACGGGGCCTCCGGGCTTCCGACGGGGCTGCTGCGACCGCTCCTGAGCGCGGACGACAATCGGGCCTCGCGGCTGTCGCGTGCCGGATTTCTTTTCGCGCTGGCGCTGTTGCAGCGTCTCGGAACGTGCGCCAGCCTCGCCGACAGCCAAGCGCTCTGGGCTCCGTGTGGAGTCTTCGAGGAAGCCGGCAGCGACGAAGAAGCGAAGGAAACGAAATCGCGCCTGGAGCGGGACGCTTGGCCTGCCGACTATGCGTTGTTCCTCGAAACGCAGGAGGCTACGAAACGCCTGGGCCTGGCGCCACGGCGTGCGGGGACGTGGTTTGCGCGCGGGGCTGTAGTAGCCGCGGCGCGCTGGTGTCACGCGTTGCTGGGTAACGAGAAGCCGGCATCGATGGCGCCCGGAATCGAGCGGATTTTTCTCTTCAACGTGACCGACGTCATGCGCGTGGCTCATGGCTGGCGTGTGTCCGATCAACGGGGAAGGCACTACGAGGCGCCCATCCTCGTGCTGGCCAATGCCATCGGTTTGACTGGGTTGCCGCAATTTGCACATTTTCCTTTGCAGGAATTCGCGGGAGAGATCTCCCTGTTGGCGCCGCCCGCGCTCAGCGAATTGACCGCGGGTGTAAGCGGGGATGGCTACCTGATTCCCCCTGTGCTCGGAGCCGCCGCGGTGGGTGCGAGCTACGAGCCCGTTGCATTGGATGGAAACTCGCCCGGGGAAGACCGCGCAACGGCGCACGAGGGTCTGCACGCACCGCCACCGCGCTCACGATGCGGCGATGCCCACCGCGCCAACCTGGCGCGCATGTCGCGACTGCTCGCTGACCCGTTGGCCCCGCGCATCGACGCTGCCTTTTCGGGACGCCGTTGCGTGTCCCGAGATCACTTGCCGCTGGCCGGAGCCGTCCCGGACACGGACGCGATGTTTCGCGAGCCTCATCGTTTCCGAGGAGCGCATCTGCCGGATCTGCCTCGCTTGCCGGGCCTGTTCTGTCTAACGGCCCTGGGCTCGAGGGGCTTGACACTCGCCCCGTTGCTGGGCGAGCACATCGCTTCGCTCATCACGGGAGAGCCGGCGCCGGTCGAAACCGCGCTCGCTGCGGCGGTCGATCCGGCGCGCTTTTTGCTGCGAGAACTGCGCTGAGCCGTTGGCGTGGTCCGGCTGCTCTGAGGCGCTCGTTCCAATAACCCGATGCGCGTCTCGCCAAGCCGCTTGCGGTAACATTCTCTGCAGCGCAGCCACCGGCGGTCAGCCGGCCGCTGATCGGCGTGCGATGGAGCGAGCAATTGGGCAAAGTGGGTGTAGCGGTCCGCGGTGCACGCGTGGTGCAACCGCTCTGGGACCTGAAATCGATCGTCGCTGAATTGCGCACTTCGCGCGAGGTGACCCACAGCGTCCGACATCTGGGCCGGGTGCGCGAATTGCCGTCTCGCGAGGTCATCTCGGAAGTCGTCGACCGGCTTCGTGCGGCGCTGTTCCCGACCCACTATGGCGGCTCCGACCTCAGCGACGAGAGCATTGATTATTTTGTTGGCGAAACCCTCAACACCGGCTTGACGATGCTCGCCGAGCAGCTGCGCCGCGGGCTGCATTTTGACGGCCTGCCCGCCCCCGGTAGCGAAACAGACCTGGCGCGCAAAGCCGCCGAGATGGCCCGCGATTTTGCCGCGCAGCTGCCGGCCATCCGTGCTCTGATCGTGAGCGACCTGCATGCCGCCTACCAGGGAGATCCGGCCGCTTCAAGTATTTCGGAAGTCCTGTTGTGCTATCCCGGGACGGCCGCAATCGTCTTGTATCGCTTTGCGCACGCGCTCCATGAGCTCGGCGCCCGGCTCATCGCGCGCCTTATCTCAGAAATCGCGCACATGCGTACCGGTGTCGACATTCACCCCGGGGCGAAGATCGGCGCGAGTTTCTTCATTGACCACGGCACGGGGGTCGTGATCGGCGAGACCACGATCGTAGGCGAACGCGTTCGCCTGTATCAAGCCGTGACGCTGGGGGCCAAGCGTTTTCCGGTTGGCGAAGACGGCAAACTCATCAAGGGTGTGCCGCGTCACCCGATCGTGGAAGATGATGTCGTGATCTATGCGGGCGCGACGATCCTGGGCCGGATCACGATCGGGCGCGGTTCGACCATTGGCGGCAATGTTTGGCTTACGCATAACGTCGAACCCGGGAGCAACCTGTCACAAGCACAAATGCGATCGGCCGACTAGCAACGATGCGGCGCGCCGGGCGCTGCGCCGCATCGGGCGCCCGGGATTCTCGTTGGACACCGTCTCGGCCGGTCTTTTCTGGCTTCCATCGTTTCCATTTGGCGAAACTTCCATGAGCGCTTCTCTTCTGGACGGCAAGGCAATTGCGCGAGAATTGCGAACCCAGTACCGCGACGAGGTCGCTCAGCTCACCGCGCGAGGGCACCGACCGGGGCTGGCCGTCGTGCTGGTGGGCGAGAACCCTGCATCCCAGGTCTACGTGCGCAACAAGGTTGCCGCGTGCGAGGAAGTGGGAATTTTTTCGCAGAACATTGCGCTGCCGAGCGACACCACGACCGCATATCTCGTCGAACGGATCGAGGCGCTAAACCGCGACCCGCGCATTCACGGAATCCTGGTGCAGCTGCCTTTGCCACCGCAAATCGACGAATCGACGGTACTTGCGACGGTATCGGCACACAAGGACGTCGATGGCTTTCACATTGAGAATGTGGGCGCCCTGGCCCTGGGCAAACCCCGACTCGTTCCGTGTACGCCCAAGGGTGTGATGGTGCTACTTGCCAGGGCCGGTATCGATCCACGGGGGCGCGATGCGGTGGTTGTCGGCCGATCTAATATTGTCGGCCGACCCATGGCGCGGCTGCTGTTGGCCGCCGATGCAACCGTTACGGTCTGTCACTCCCGCACCCGTGAGCTGGCGGCCCATACGCGAAGGGCCGACATCCTGATAGCGGCCATCGGTCGGCCGATGATGATCCGCGGCGACATGATCAAACCCGGCGCGGTCGTGATCGATGTGGGCATGAACCGCCGCACCGATGGCTCGCTGTGCGGGGATGTCGATTTCGCCTCGGCGCGCCCCGTTGCGTCGTGGATCACACCCGTGCCTGGCGGCGTCGGACCGATGACCATAGCAATGCTGTTGGCCAACACGATCGAGGCCGCGCAGCAGGCCGCCTGTCGCGAGGAACGCTTTTTCGCGGACTAAGCGCTGCAGTCAAGTCACCGCGGCCCCAACTGCCCGAACGCATGCCGCCCGAGCCGCAGCGACCTAGCCGCGCAACTCGATATCAAAGGTCCGGGTTGCGAGCGCGATTTCGCGCAAGAAGCAAATCAAACCGGCAATGAGCGAGAGCATCGCGCCGACAAACAGCAAAACCACCGCCCGGGACGTGTCGCGACCAAACTCCACTCCCAAGAACAGCGTTGCGATCACGACACAAACGAGAAGGGCTCCGAGCGTGCACAAAATAATGGCCCAGTGGACCCAGACCCTGCGCTGCGCGAGCGCCGTTGTTTCCTCGCGCCGCAACGCTTTTGCGTGACGCCCCTCGTCGCCGTTCGCGACGACGGTGTCGCGTCCAACCAGATGCTGCGTCTCGAGCGTGCGCAGCCGATCCACGATCCGCGACAGCCGGTTGGTCAACACGCCGAGCATGGCCGAAATCCCCGTGAGCAAGAACACCGGAGCCACTGCCTGCTGGATAACGTGGGCGATTGTGATTTCAGTACCAGACGGCACGATGAGCCTCGGCTAGCCGTTGCCCGTTGAGAACAACGGTAGTATGCAGCACGCCGGCACCCGAAGGCGTGCGCCGCGCGATCAAAGTCGCTTACCGTTGGCCCGCGGGGACATCAAAGAACGGGCGTTCGCACGGAGTGCACATGCGGCCTAGGAGCGGCCGGGCACGGGGCGCTTCGCATCCAGTAGCAAACTCGTTGCGGTTATCCGCACGCGCACCCGCAACCGGTGTTTTTGCCCGAGCATGTGAAAAACGGCCGGGTCGTCGACTTCCACGTCACGATAGATGTCGATCCGATGCTGCAGGCCCGCGCGCGCCAGCGCCCGGGCCGATTGGGACACCAATTCACCCAGGGTCACGTTATCGGGAACCTTTGTCATACCCGCTTTTTGATCGAGCGCGCGTGGACTCGAACCCGCACCGGCCCGCTTAGCTCTCGCTGCCTTCGATCGCGAGGCTGAGTTGGGACATGCCCGCGCCTTCCGCGGTGAGGGGCGAAAGCCGTGCCCGCTCGATTCGGTCGAGATACGCGGGACTCACATCTCCCGTCACGTAAATGCCGTCGAAGCATGAGGCTTCGAAACGGTGCAGCGCCGGATTGCAATCGCTCACCGCCCGCTTTAGGTCCTCGAGTGCCTGGAAAACGAGGGCATCGGCGCCGATCGCGCGCTGAATCTCGGCCTCGCTGCGTGAACTGGCAATGAGTTCGGCGCGGGTGGGCATATCGATCCCGTAGACGTTGGGAAAGCGCACGGGTGGCGCCGAGGAGGCAAAGCTCACGCGGGACGCACCCGCGTCGCGCGCCATCTGCACAATCTCCTGACTCGTCGTTCCGCGCACGATCGAGTCATCGACCAGCAGCACGCTTTTGCCCTTGAACTCCACGCCGATCGCGTTGAGTTTCTGGCGCACCGATTTGGCGCGGACCGCCTGACCCGGCATGATGAATGTGCGGCCGATATATCGGTTCTTGATGAACCCTTCCCGATAATCCAGATTGAGCTTGTTGGCCAGCTGCATCGCGGCCGGCCGGCTCGAGTCCGGAATGGGCATCACCACGTCAATGTCCCCGGTACGCAGTTCCGCGGTGACGCGCCGGGCCAGATACTCGCCCAACCGCAGGCGCGCCGCATAGACCGACACGCCGTCGAGCATGGAGTCGGGACGCGCCAGATAGACGTATTCGAAAAGACACGGGTTCAAACTGGGATCTTGGGCGCACTGCTTTGCGAAGAACCGTCCTTCGTAATCGATAAAGATCGCCTCGCCCGGCGCCACGTCGCGCACGAGCCGAAACCCCAGCCCATCGAGCGCCACCGATTCGGACGCCACCATGTACTCCGTGCCCTGATCGGTCTCGTTCACCCCAAAGGCGAGCGGCCGGATCCCGTAGGGGTCGCGAAAGGCGAGCAGCCCGTAGCCTGCAATCTGGGCCACCACCGCGTAGGCCCCGCGCACGCGACCGTGCACCGCGGCCACGGCGCGAAAGATTGCCTCCGGGTCCAAGGTGGTAACGTTACTGGCCACCTCGAGCTCGTGGGCGAGCACGTTGAGCAGCACCTCCGAATCCGAATTCGTATTGATGTGCCGGCGGTCGCGGCGGAACATCTCCTCCTTCATCTGCTCGGTATTGGTCAAATTGCCGTTGTGCACCAGACTGATGCCAAACGGCGCATTGACGTAAAAGGGTTGCGCCTCTTCCGTATCCGTGGCCGAACCTTGCGTCGGGTAGCGCACCTGCGCAATCCCCGAAACGCCCGGCAGCGAGCGCATGTTGCGCGTGCGAAAAACATCGCGCGCCAGCCCCGCCCCTTTTTGCATGTAAAAACGGTTGCCATTGACCGTACAGATTCCCGCTGCGTCCTGACCGCGGTGCTGCAGCAGCAACAAGGCGTCGTAGAGCAACTGGTTCACGGGTGTATTTGCCACCACGCCAACGATCCCGCACATGGGCTCAACCCCCTGAGATCATCACCAGCGGGACGCGCCGGGTAGGCACGGTTCCCGCCATCCAGTGCCACATATTCTCCAAATACGGTCCGCTGGCCGAATTGCGCCACACGCGACTGTCGGAAAAGCCGGCCTCGACGACGACCGCCGCGATCAGAAGCAGCACCAGCGCACCGCGCACCGCGCCGAAAACGGCACCCAGCATGCGATCGGCGCCTGCCAGTTTCGAGGCGACAACCGCAGAGCGCAACAAGCGCCCGAGAAGCGCCGCAAGAATTACGCCCAGCACAATGATTGTGCACGCGCCCAGCCCGATGCGGACCAGCGGCGGCGCGTCAAACGGCACCCATTGCCCGAGAACGCCAGCGTAGCGGTAGGCCAGAACTGCGATGATTACCCAAGCTACCACCGACACCAGCTCGCGGGTCAGACCGCGCCAAAATCCCCACACAACGGAAAGAGCCAGCAATACCGCGAAGATCCAGTCGACGGCGCTCACATGCATACCGATGCCCGAACAAGGTTGCGCCAGCGACGCGCGCTCTTCATTAGTGCAAGCCCGTGAGCTCCAGGCATCACGCACCGATGATGTTGGAGCTCACACCCAGCGCACGAAGGCGCGCCTGCGATCGCTCGGCATCGCCGCGCGAAGCAAACGGTCCAAGTCGCACCCGAAAGCGGACGCCGTCGCTCGTTTCGGCGCGTTCCACAAACGGCGCCAATCCCGATTGCGTTAGCCGGTCGGCAAGCTCCTGCGCAGCCCCCTTGCTTGCCATTGCCCCCGCCTGCACGAAAATCCGGCCACCCGCGGACGCCGACGCGTCGGTCTTGTGTGCCGCGTGCTTGCTCTCGCTCTTGGCCGCGTCGCTGCTCGGGCTTGCATGTTTCTTAACTGGCGCGGCAGGCGCATCTGCCGATTTGGCCGGGGCCGCGCGCTCCGGCGCTGGTGCTTCCGCGGCCGTGTCCGCGGCCGAGCCCGGCGCAGCCGGAACCGTCGCAGCGCTTTGCGCCGCATTGGTAGCCTCCGGCACCGCCGCGGGAAGACGCGGCACAAACGGTGTCTTGTCGCTGGGCACTTCGATGGGGATATTGTCCGACACCGCGCGAGGTGTGGAATCGAGAAACATGGGAACGAGAACAACCACGGCCAGCAGCAGGGCAAAAGCACCGATCAGCCGCCGGCGTGTGCGCACACGCACCAGCGCCGCTGCGCCGGCGGCGTCGGCCTCCTGGGCGCCGGAAGCTTCAAATTCCGCTTCCGCACCCGCCTGCGTGGCTTCGGGCGCGCGTCGTCGCGACCGTTTGCGCCCCCAGAACGCCAGTTTCATCGCGACCTGCGCTCCAACCATCGCAATGCTTCTGCGACGATGACGAATGAACCGAACACGAGAATTCTATCATCCGGACCCGCCTGCGCCAGCGCTTGCTCCAGTGCCGCGGCGACACTCTCGTGTCGGGAACGATGCGTAACGGGCAGCTGATCAAAGGCGCGCGCTTCGAGCGCCGCCACCGGTAGTCCTCGCTCGCCGTGGGTAGGTGCGAGGTGCCAGTGATCGACTTGCTCGAAGAGCGTTTGCACGACCGCATGCACGTCTTTGTCCCGCAGCATGCCAAAGACGGCGCGGGTCGCGCCGCGCAGACCCGCGAGGGATCGATGGGCTTTGAGCGCCCGCGCCAAAGCGAGCGCGGCGTGCGGGTTATGCGCCACATCCAATACCAGCACGGGTCGCCCGGGCACGACCTGAAAGCGCCCCGACAGCTGCACGTTTGTGAGGCCCCGGCGCACTGCCTGCTGTTGCACCGGCAGCCGCGGTTCCAGGGCCTCGAGGGCCGCCAAGGCTCCGGCGGCATTGCGCAGCTGATGCGCGCCGCGCAGCGCGGGCCACGGCAGCGCCATGCGGCTCGTCTTTCGTCCCAGGTAGTTCCATTGGCTGCCAGCCTGCGCGTCCGACGGGCCCTCAACGAAAAACTCGTGACCGAGTCGCCACAGCTGCGCCCCGATGCGCAGCGCGTACTGCGTCAGTGTGTTCGGAGGATCTGGATCGACGCAGATTGCGGGTCGACCGGGACGGAAGATGTGGGCCTTTTCCGCGGCGATGTGCTCGCGGGTCGGACCCAGCAGTTCGGTGTGGTCCAGGTCCACGGTCGTGACGACCGAGCAGTCCGCGTCGACGATGTTGACCGCATCGAGTCGGCCACCCAGACCGACTTCGAGAACGGCAACGTCCAGGCGTTGCTGGGCAAAACACGCAAGGGCCGCAAGCGTCGTGAATTCGAAGTAGGTTAGCGTGGTGGCTGCGCGGGCCCGCTCGATGCGCTCGAACTGCGCCATGAGCTCGGCGTCGCTTGCCTCCTGCCCATCGATGCGCACCCGCTCATTAAATCGCAGCAGATGCGGCGAAGAGTAACGTCCGACGCGATAGCCGGCCGCGCGCAAGATGGCATCGAGCATCGCACAGGTCGAACCCTTGCCGTTTGTTCCCCCGACGACGATGCTTGTCCCGGGCAACTGCAGGTTCAGACGCTGCGCAACCGTGCGAACGCGCTCAAGGCCCAGATCGACCGGGCGATGATGTACCTGCTCGACGTGGGCCAGCCACGCATCGAGCGTGTGGGGAAATTCCACGGATCGGACCTGGCAGCAAACGACTGGGTGCGCACGACCCAGGCCCGGATCCTAGACGATGGCCTCGATCGGCTGTCGGGTCAGCAGCGCCAGCAAGCGTGCCAGCTCGTCGCGCATCTCACGGCGATCGACGATCATGTCCACCGCGCCCTTTTGCAGGAGAAACTCCGAGCGCTGAAAGCCCTCGGGGAGCTTTTCGCGCACCGTCTGCTCGATTACGCGCGGCCCGGCGAATCCGACCAGCGCCTTGGGTTCCGCGATCACAACATCGCCCACGAAGGCAAAGCTCGCCGAGACTCCGCCTGTGGTGGGATGGCACAGAATCGAGACAAAGGGCAGACCCACCTGTCCCAACCGTGCCACCATGGCGGTGGTCTTGGCCATTTGCATGAGCGACAGCAGTCCCTCCTGCATACGCGCTCCACCCGTCGATGTGATGCAAACCATAGGGGTCTTCTGCTCGAGGGCGACTTGCGCGCCGCGCACGAAGCGCTCACCTACCACCGAACCCATCGATCCGGCCATGAACTCGAATTCGAAAGCCGCCACCACCACGGGGATGGCGCGAATCGAACCCGAGTACACGACAAGCGCATCGGTTTCACCGGTTTCGCGCGTTGCCTCCTGCAAACGGTCGGCGTACCTGCGACTGTCCTTAAACCGGAGGGTATCGACCGGCAAGACCTCCTGGCCGATTTCGTAGCGTCCCTCCGGATCGAGAAGCGCATCGAGCCGCTCGCGCGTGCGAATACGCATGTGGTGGCCGCACTTGGGGCACACCTGCAGGCTGCGCTCGAGCTCCGCGCTGTACAGTACCGCTTCGCAGCCGGGACACTTGGTCCAGACGCCCTCGGGGACGGTCTTGCGCGCCCCACCGGGTTTGATGCGCGGTGGCAGAAGCTTTTCGATCCAACTCATGGTGTTCCCCCGTAGTCGGTTATTGCCCCTATCCGTTCGTGCCCGCTGCCCTATGGACTTTTTTCTGACTCATGTTTGGATCGCACGCATCAGCGCTTTTCGCGGTGCCGCGATCGAGGGCTTCGCGCAACGTGCCGACCAGCCGGCGCGCTGCAGGCAGCGCCCCGTCCGATCCAGAGCGCTCGATTTCTTCGACCAAGCGACTGCCGATGACAATCGCGTCAGCAACCCGCGCCAGTGCGCGTGCGCCGGTCTCGTCGCGTATACCGAAGCCGACGGCGACCGGAAGTGTGGTGTGCGCGCGGATGGCAGGCAATCGCGCCGCCACGGCATCGACGTCCAAATGGCCAGCCCCGGTTATGCCCTTGAGGCTCACATAATAGATAAATCCTCGCGCGTAACGAGCAACCTGCGCGATGCGCTCCGGCGTGGAGGTCGGCGCCAGCAGAAAAATCGGATCGATTTGCGCCCGCTGCAGCGCGGATACGAATCCCTCGCATTCCTCCGGCGGGTAATCAACCACGATCACACCGTCGACGCCGGCACCGGCCGCCGCAGCAACGAAGGCTTGCGTTCCCATATGTTCGATCGGATTGGCGTAGCCCATCAGTACGACCGGGGTCGAAGTGTCCTCGCGCCGAAATTGACCCACCATTTGCAAACACGTGCGTAATCCCACGCCATTATGGATGGCCCGCTGCGCGGCGCGCTGTATGACGGGACCATCGGCCATGGGGTCGGAAAACGGAACGCCGAGTTCGATGACGTCGGCGCCCGCTTTCGAGAGTTCGAGCATCAGCGGGACGGTCAATGCGGGCGTCGGGTCGCCTGCGGCGATGTAGGCGACAAGTCCCGTCCGACCGCCGGCATGCAGCTGCGCAAAGCGCGCCGCGATGCGGCTCATGAATGGGCCTTGGCCGCCGCGGCCTTTGCCAATCCGGCGCCGTGACCATCGCCTGTCAGGCCGGCGATTCGCATCGCGCTGGCATCGGCAACAATATGCAGGTCCTTATCGCCGCGACCGCTCAGGTTGACCAGAAGCACACGGTCGGAAGGCAACTGGGGCGCGAGCTGCGCCGCATAGGCCAAAGCGTGACTCGACTCGAGTGCGGGAATGATCCCCTCGATGCGGCAACAATCGTGAAAGGCCTGAAGCGCCTGCGCGTCGGTGATCCCCACATATTGGGCACGTCCGCAGTCCTTGAGCCAGGCGTGCTCCGGCCCAACGCCCGGATAATCCAGCCCTGCGCTGATACTGTGGGTCTCCAGGATCTGCCCGTCCGCGTCTTGCAGCAAGTACGTGCGATTGCCATGCAAGACGCCCGGAGAGCCGCATTCCAGACTCGCGGCATGCCGACCCGTGCTCAAGCCCTCGCCCGCGGCTTCCACGCCCACGAGTTTGACCTCGGGCCGATCGATGTAGTCATAAAAGATTCCCATGGCATTGCTGCCGCCGCCGACACAGGCAATTACATAGTCGGGTTGGCGCCCCACGAGCTCGGGCATCTGCCACAGACATTCCTTGCCGACAACGGAATTGAAGTCGCGCACCATCATCGGATAGGGATGCGGTCCCGCGACGGTGCCGATAATGTAAAACGTCGTGTCGACGTTTGTCACCCAGTCACGCATGGCCTCGTTGAGCGCGTCCTTCAATGTGCACGATCCGCTATCGACGGGACGCACTTCCGCTCCCAGCAGTCCCATACGATAGACATTGGCGGCCTGCCGGCGCATATCTTCCGAGCCCATGTACACGACACAGCTCATGCCGAAACGTGCGGCAACGGTCGCCGTGGCCACGCCGTGCTGACCCGCACCCGTTTCTGCGATCACGCGCTTTTTGCCCATCGCACGAGCCAGCAGCGCCTGGCCGACCGTGTTGTTGATTTTGTGCGCTCCCGTGTGATTGAGATCTTCGCGCTTGAGGTAGATCTGCGCCCCGCCCAGCATCTGGCTCCAGCGTCGGGCGGGGTAGATGGGGCTGGGTCGACCCACGAAGTGCTTGAGTTCGCCCTCCAACTCTGCGCAGAACGCGCGATCCTTGCGGCTTGCAAAATACGCTTCGCGCAGCTCATCGAGCGCCGCGAAGAGTGTCTCGGCCACAAAGGTCCCCCCATAGGGACCAAAATGACCTTTTGCATCGGGCAAGTCGTAAGGACTCATTGTGCTCCGCTTTGCGCGTCGGCTTGCCGTACCGCAGCAAAAAAACTGCGCATACGCTCCAGGCTCTTGATGCCTTGCGACGCCTCGACGCCGCTGCTGACGTCGACCGCCTGCGGGCGCACCAACCGGATCGCGGCCTCGACGTTTCGAGCGTCGAGTCCGCCGGCGAGTATCAGCGGCAGCGTGCGCAGACCCGCGGCGGGCAAGCGGCTCCAGTCAAACATCTGTCCGGTGCCTCCCGAACCCGCACGCGCCGCGTCGGCAAGCAAGCCGGCCGCACCGGCAAACTTGCTTTCGAATTCTAGCAAATCGATGCCTTCTCCCATGGCAGCGGCACGCAAGTACGGCCGCCCGAAGGACTGGCAATAGGACGAATTCTCAGAGCCGTGAAACTGCAGCAACGCGTTGGGCACTACCTCGAGCGCGCTTCGCACCTGCGCCGGCGAAGCATCGACAAACAGCAGCACCGGCGTGACAAAGGGTGTCACCGCACCGGCCAGATGCGCGAGCCGCTCCAGCTCCACGAAGCGCCCGCTCGCGGGAGCGCAGACGAAACCGACCGCGTCGGCCCCCAGGTCGCAGGCGCTGCGCACGTCCTCAACACGCGTCAGACCGCAGATCTTCACGCGCGTGCGTTGCATGATCGGGTCCTGTCTACCGAAACAATATTCGCGGCTCGGGCGCAGGCAATCCGCACCCGGGATCGTACTCGACGCCCATCAGGTACAGCCCCGCGGCCTCGATCGTCGAGGCCGCCTGCGTGCGATCGCGCGCCGCCAACAGCTCGGCTACCCATGGCGCAGTGTGGCGACCCGTGCCGACAGCAACGAGCGCGCCCACGAGGTTGCGCACCATGTGGTGCAAGAACGCGTTGGCCGATGCGCGCACACAAACGAGCGTCTCGCCGACGCGCTGCACCTCGCAGCGCACCAGGGTGCGTACGGCCGATACCGATTGGCACTGCGCCGAGCGAAAAGAGCTAAAGTCGTGCGTGCCCAGCAGCTGTGCCGCGGCCGATTGCATGGCGCCGACATCGAGATTGCGGAATACCCAGCCGGTGCGCCCCTGCAGCAGCGGCGCGCGCACCGCCTCATTGCAGATCCAGTACTCATAGTGGCGCAACCGCGCGCTGTAGCGTGCATGGAAGTCATCGGCAACGTAGCGCGCCCAACGCACGGCGATTTGCGCAGGTAGATAACGATTGACACCCCGAACCCAGGCGTGTTCCTCTCGCTGCCGCAACGTATCGAAGTGCGCGACCTGTCCGCAGGCGTGCACTCCCGCGTCCGTGCGACCCGCGCAAGTCGTCGCGATGGTTTCATCGGCAAATGCGCTCAGCGCCCGCTCGAGCAGATCTTGCACGGTGCGCCCGTGCGGCTGGGTCTGCCACCCTTCTAGCCGCGAACCGTCGTACTCAAGACCGATGGCAACCCGCCGCCGCTGCACGGGCGCGGTTCTCCCGCCCCTTAGCGAGCTGCCATCAGGCTTCGACCAGCTTGATGAGCTCCACGGCCTGCTGGCGCTGCTCCCGCGTGCCGTCCTTCATGACTTCCTCGAGCAACTCCCGGGCCCCGTCCTTGACGCCCAGATCGATATAGCCGCGCGCCAGGTCGAGTTTGGTGGCCATCTGCGAAGCCATCGGGCTGCCAGCCTGGGTTTCCGTGCGACGCCCTGTAAGCGCGGCGTCCGCGCCCGTGAGGTCGAAGTCGATCAGGGGAACCGTCGCTTGGTCCGTGTTCGTGGTCATCCGCGGAAGTTCCTCCTCGGACATCGCGCCGACGGCCCCTACCAGGGTAGGCCGCGAAAGCGCCTCTTCCAGCGATCCGATCTGCGGCGCGCCTTCGGGGCGCGGCGCGCTCGACGGCGGGAGGTTCAGGTCCAGATTGGGTATGGGCGCAGTTCCGGAAACCGTCGGCGGAGGTGTCACCGGTCGCGGCACCGACACCGTGGGCGGGAACATCAAATCGAGCGAAGGAATCGTCGGCGGCTCCACGGCGGCGGGTCTGGCCGCTGCGAAGGGCTGCGGTGTTTCGGCTTCCTTCTCCACCGGCAACTCGGTCTGCGCATCGAGGTTGAGCTTGCTCGGCCCCAGATCGAAATCGAGCGCGCCAAAATCCATGGACGGCGCGGGGGCTGTCGCACGGGCCACGGGCTGCGCCTCAGGCGCCGGCGCCGTCGTGCGCGGTGCCTCGGGGGGCAGTTTGGGCTCAAAGCGACGCGTGACGGTGCTCGGCCCCGCGGTCGATTGCAGCCTGGAGTCGGCCGGCATCGCCGTCTCCGGCGTGAGCGCCGTCTCCGGACCGCGGGTGGTTTCGCCTGCGACCCGCAGTTTCGTTTGGTCGCCCACCATGTGCGAGAGGGTGTCGAACTGCAGCGCATCGCTGTTCGCCGATATCGTCGGACCCTCGGCGCCCGCCGTCTTGGCCGCGCCGAGACCCAGATTCAGATCCGTAGTGGGGCCGCGCGCGCCCGTATCGGGAGCCGCAGCAGCCCCGGCATAGAGCGAATTAGTCGGATCAAGGCTCTTACCCAGTTTGGCTGCGCGCTCCCACTCTTCACCCACGCCGCCCGTGCGCTCATGCAATTCCTTGGCCACGGCGTTAAACGAGGCCTTGTCACCGCGCCGCGAGTAGATTTCAAGCAGCTTGACCCGCACCGGATGGCGATCCGGCTGCAGCCGCAGCGCCTCCTTCAGAATATCCTCGGCCTGTTCCTCGCGACCGTAGGCCACATAGACGTCGGCCTCGGCTACCGGGTCGACCTCATTGGAATCGAGCTGCGAGGCTGCCGGGATGAAGCTCGAATTAAAGGTGCTCGTAGCCCCGGTGTCCACGCTCTGCCCGCCCGCGGTGCCAAACAGAGAATTGGCCGCGAGGTCGCCTTCGGCCTTCAATTGCTCCGAGCCACCCGCCGTGCGCCGGCGCCTCATTACATTGAGTCCCACCAACGCCACCAGCAGCGCGCCGCCGGCCGACCCCAAGGCCACGGGAGAAGTCAACGAATCGACCAGTCCTCCGGCCGGAGCAGCCGGAGGCGGCACCGGGGCAGCCTTCGGCGCTTCCTTCTTGGCCGCTTCACTCTTGGCCGCAGCGAGCTTGGCGGCCTCGGCCGCCTGTTGCGCCGCCTCCGCCTTGGCCGATTCCATCTTCGCGGCCTCAGCCTTGGCCGCCTCCGCCTTCGCAGCTTCGGCTTTGGCAGCCTCCGCCTTGGTGGCTTCGGCCTTGGCCGCTTCCGCCTTCGCAGCCTCCGCCCGCATAGCGTCAGCCTTGGCCGCCTCTGCCTTGGCTGCATCGGCTTTTGCGGCTTCCGCCTTCGCAGCCGCGGCCTTGGCAGCCTCGGCTTGTTGCTGGGCAGTCGCAGCCGCCGCCGCGGCGAGCTCATTGGCCCGCTTGATGTCGGCATTGGCCTTGGCAAGGGCCGCCGCACGATCCTGCTCTTCCTTTAGAGCGCGCTGGCGAGCAATTTCCTCGTCTTTCTTCGACAAGCCGGGCTTGGCACCAGGCGCAGCCTGCTCAGTCCCGCCCTCCGCCTTCGCGATCTTGAGCTGGTCGCCCGCTTTTTGTCCCGCGCCTTTTTCCTCGACCTTCGTTGTGACATGTCCCTGTCCGGCCGCCATCGCCTGCTTCTCAGGCACCGCAGGCGCCGCCTCAGCCATCTGTGCCAGGCGGTTGCGGTATGCGGCAAAGTCGGCGCTTTGCGCCACCACCTGCCGGTGGGCCGTGGCCTGATCAACGCCGATGGCCGAGTCTGTAGTCGGTACCTCCAGTTCCCGACCGGCCAACAGCAGGTTCATGTTGCCGTTGATAAAGGCCTTCGGATTCGCCTGGAGCAACGCGACCAGCATCTGGTCTAGTGAAACGCCGCTGCCCTTGTAGTCGAGGGCAATCTTGCTCAGGGTGTCGCCCGGCTTGACGTGATAGTTCGCCGGAGCCGCCGGCGCCGCGGGCGCAGCCGGAGCGTTCTCCTGGGCTACGGGCGCTGGCGCCGAGGGTGCGGGACTGGCCGGCGCGCTTTCGACTTGCTGAGCCTGCGGCGCCGCTTCGGGCTGCGGCGCCGGGCTAGCTTCGGGCTGCGGTTGCACGGGTGCCGTCGCCTGTTGCTCTGGCGCGGGCGCGGGCGCGGGCGCTTGCGAGGCCGCCGCTTCGGGAGCGGCTGCCGGTGCGACTGCCGCCACCGGCGCGACCGGGACCTCCTGCACGGGGGCAGGCGCGGGTGGCGGCGCCACCGGCGCCGCTTCTGCCGCCGCTACGGGTGCGACGATTTCGGGCGCCTGGCGCAAGCCGGGCGGATCAAGCAAAACCGTGTACTCCCGCAGCACACGCCCGCTCGACCAAGTCAGTTCGAGCAGCAAGTCAAGGTAGGGCTCGTTGATCGCCTGCGCGGAGCTGATGTGCACGACATACGTGCCGTCGGGCCGCGTTTCCAGATCAAATCGCAGCTGCGTGAGCGACTGGTTGAACTCGAGGTTGGCCTGCTTGAACGCCGCTTGCGAAGCCAGTCGCACCTGCAACGAGGGCGCCTCTTCGCGACCGACGGCGGGAACCTCCACGTCGGCGCGCAGCGGCTGTCCGAGGTCCGAATGCACGCTCAGTCGGCCTAGCCCCGCGGCGTGGGCCGCAGAACTGAGAATGATGCCGCCGCTTGCCGCGAGCGCGACCCAGGCCGCGCACCAAGCGATCAGCCGAGCGCGGATCGCGCGTTGCGACGACGTCGCGCCCAGCGGACGCCCTAAGCCCGCGAAGAAAAAGAGATTTTTTTGCATGGTAGGTATCAATTTTCGCGGCGGCACGAGCGCCTCCCCGATTGAGGAAGTAACAGTTTTCGAAAATAACATCAGATACTTACACACGCAAGTTTAGAAAGACGAGGAGCTAGCATTCTTGGCGAAATCCACTGCTTACATACCGCAAATTCGTCGCTTCGGGCGCTCAATCCGGCCGCCCAAGCACGATTCGCAGCATACGGCGCAGCGGTTCGGCGGCTCCCCAGAGAAGCTGGTCCCCGACGGTGAACGCCGAGAGGTATTCGCCGCCCATTGCCAGTTTTCGAAGCCGACCGATGGGCACGTCGAGCGTACCGCTCACTCGAGCCGGAGACAATCGATCAATGCTGTCCTCGCGCCGGTTCGGGACAACGCGCACCCAGCGGTTTGCGCCGCCCAAGAGCTGCTCGACCTCCGGTAGCGGCAGGTCGCCTTTGAGCTTGATAGTCAGAGCCTGGCTGTGGCAGCGCATGGCGCCGATGCGCACGCAAAGTCCCTCCACCAGAATCGAACCGGCCTGCCCCATCGGCGGGCGCCCCAAGATCTTGTTGGCCTCCGCGCCGCCCTTCCACTCTTCTCGGCTTACGCCGTTGCCCATGTCTTTATCGATCCATGCGATGAGGCTGCCGGCCAGTGCGGCGCCGAAATACTCACGAGGGAAGCCTTCGCCGCGCATTGTCGCAGTGACGCGGCGATCGATCTCCAGGATCGAGGAGCCGGGATCCTCGAGCTGCCGGCGCACGCCCTCATAGAGCTGGCCCATCTGGCCGAGCAGCTCGCGCATGTTCTGGGCGCCGGCACCGGAGGCGGCCTGATAGGTCATCGCCGTCACCCACTCGACCAAGTCGGCTTTGAGCAGGCCGTCGAGGGCCATCAACATGAGACTGACGGTGCAATTGCCCCCGATGAAGTCGCGTACACCCCGCTCGATGCCGGCTCGAATCACCGGCAAATTGACGGGGTCAAGAACTATGATTGCGTCCTCGCGCATGCGCAGGGCGGAGGCCGCGTCGATCCAGAATCCTCGCCAGCCGGCGGCACGCAGGCGGGGGTGCACGTCGAGCGTGTAATCGCCGCCCTGACACGACACGATCACATCGCAGCGCCCCAGCGCTTCGATGTCGGTTGCATCGAGCAGCCGCCCTTGCCCCCCCTTCACCTGGGGTGCCACCGCGCCGGCCTGCGAACTGCTGAAAAAAACGCTTTCGAAGAGCGCGAAATCATCTTGCTCCAGCATGCGTTCGCGCAGCACCGATCCAACCATTCCGCGCCAACCGACAAATCCGACTTTCCTCATCGCTCGCCTGCCCGCTGCAAAACCGCCATCAGAGTTGGGTCACCACTGCATCGCCCATGGCAGCAGTGCCAATTGGCGTTTCACCGGGACGCACCAGATCCGCCGTGCGCAACCCGGCACGCAACACGGCCTCCACCGCGTGCTCGATGCGTTGCGCAAAGGTCTCCTGCCGTAAGGAAAAGCGCAGCATCATCGCCGCCGACAGAATCGTGGCCAGCGGATTGGCGATGCCCTTGCCCGCAATATCGGGCGCCGACCCGTGGATGGGCTCATAGAGCCCTTTGTGCCGCTCGTCCAAGGATGCCGAAGGAAGCATGCCAATCGAGCCGGTCACCGCGGAGGCCTCGTCGGAAAGTATGTCCCCAAACATGTTGCCGGTCACAATGACGTCGAACTGCCGCGGCGAGCGCACGAGTTGCATCGCGGCGTTGTCCACCAGCATGTGGCTGAGCGCGACGTCGGGGTACTCGCGTGCCACCTCGTTGACCACATCGCGCCACAGCTGCATGGTCTCCAGCACATTGGCCTTGTCCACGGAGCACACGCGTCGCGACCGGCTGCGGGCCGATTGGAACGCGACGTGCGCGATGCGCCGGATTTCGCTTTCGCGATAGCGCATCGTGTCAAACCCTTCGCGCTCGCCCGTCTCGGTGCTGCGCACGCCGCGCGGCTCGCCAAAGTAGATGTCGCCCGTGAGTTCCCGAATGATGAGGATGTCCATGCCTTCGACGACCGCGGGCTTGAGCGCCGAGGCCTCGCCCAGACCCGCGAAGATGCGCGCGGGCCGCAGGTTGGCAAACAACCCCAGCTCCTTTCGCAGACGCAACAACCCCTGCTCGGGCCGCAGCGCGCGCGGCGCGGCGTCGTACTGCGGCCCGCCGACCGCGCCAAACAAGACCGCGTCGCTGCCTCGTGCCAGGGCCAGCGTCGGCGCGGGCAGGGGATCGCCCGAGCGCTCCACCGCAATGCCGCCAACGTCGGCCACCGTGTAGTCGAGCCGCAGTCCATCGGGCTCCAGTGCCCGAAGCACCTTGAGCGCCTCGGCAATGACTTCCGGACCGATTCCGTCGCCGGGCAAAACCGCAACGCGCATCGCGGCCCTCAATCCGAAAGATCCCTGGCCAGCCAGGGGAAGCGACGCAGGCGCGCGGCCTCGAACTCGCGAATCTGCTCGGCGTGGCGCAACGTCAGGCCGATGTCGTCCCAACCGTTGAGAAGGCATTGCTTGCGAAAGGCGTCGATCTCGAAGGCAAGTGCCTCGCCCTCGGGCCGTCGCACCAGTTGCTCGGCCAAGTCGACGACGAGCTCGTAGCCGGGCTGCGCCGCCACCGCCTCAAACAGACCGTCGACAACACGCTCATCGAGAACGATGGGCAAGATTCCGTTCTTGAAGCAGTTGTTGTAAAAAATGTCCGCGAAGCTCGGGGCAATGATGACCCGAAGCCCGAATTCGGCGATAGCCCAGGGCGCGTGCTCGCGACTCGATCCACAGCCAAAGTTTCGCCGCGCCAGCAAGATGGACGCTCCGCGATATCGCGGCAAATTCAGGACGAAATCGGGATTGGGACGGCGCTGGGTCGGATCCTGTCCTGGTTCGCCGCGATCGATGTAGCGCCACTCGTCGAACAGGTTGGCACCGAAGCCGGTACGCCGGATCGATTTGAGAAACTGCTTGGGAATGATCTGATCGGTGTCCACGTTGGCCCGGTCCAGCGGCACAACTAGCCCACGATGGTGCGTGAATGCCTGCATGCCGCGGCCGCTTCCGTCTACCCGAACAGTTGACGCACATCGACGAAGCGGCCTGCGACGGCCGCCGCGGCCGCCATCACCGGACTGACCAGATGGGTGCGTCCACCGGGTCCTTGCCGCCCCTCGAAATTGCGGTTCGACGTCGAGGCGCAGCGCTCGCCGGCTTCGAGGCGATCTTCGTTCATGCCCAGACACATCGAGCAGCCCGGCTCGCGCCACTCGAAACCCGCCGCGACGAAAACCCGATCAAGTCCCTCGGCCTGCGCCTGCGCCTTGACCAGCCCTGAGCCGGGAACGACCAGCGCCAGCTTGACGCTGGCCGCGATGTGCCGCCCCTGGACGATACGCGCGGCCGCACGCAAGTCCTCGATGCGCGAGTTCGTGCACGATCCGATGAAAACCTTGTCGATGGCGATGGCCGCAATCGGGGTCCGAGGCTGCAGGCCCATGTACTGCAGGGCCCGCTCGATTCCCTGGCGGCGCACCGGGTCGGGCTCGAGTTGCGGGTCGGGGACCGATCCGCTGATAGGCGCCACCATTTCGGGCGATGTGCCCCAACTCACCTGCGGCTCGACGCTGTCCGTGTCGATTTGGATGACGCGGTCATAGCGCGCCTCCGCGTCGCTTTGCAGGCTCTTCCAATGCTCCAGCGCCAGCTGCCAGTCCGATGCCTTGGGCGCCATCGGTCGGCCGCGTACGTATTCGATCGTCTTGTGGTCCACGGCGACCAGCCCGGCACGCGCGCCGGCTTCGATTGCCATGTTGCACAAAGTCATCCGCGCCTCGATCGAGGCCTCGCGGATCGTCGAACCGCCAAACTCGATCGTGTAGCCGGTACCGCCGGCCGTACCGATGCGCCCGATCAAGGCAAGCGCCAGATCCTTGGTCGTGATGCCGGGACCCAGCGCGCCTTCGATGCGCACCAGCATGTTCTTGGACTTTCGAGCCAGCAAGGTCTGCGTGGCCAGTACGTGCTCGACTTCGGAGGTGCCGATTCCAAACGCCAGCGCGCCCAACGCACCGTGCGTGCTGGTGTGCGAGTCGCCGCACACGAGCGTCATGCCCGGCAGAGTTGCGCCCTGCTCGGGGCCTACGACGTGAACGATTCCCTGGCGCCGGTCGAGAAACGGAAAGTACGCCCCGGCACCGAAGCTGCGGATGTTCTCGTCCAGGGCGCGAATCTGGGCGCGGGACGTGGGATCGGCGACACCGTCGAGGCCACGCTCCCAGCCACGCGTGGGCGTATTGTGGTCGGCCGTCGCCACCACGGAGCTTGCCCGCCAGGGTTTTCGCCCGGCAGCTCGCAGCGCCTCGAAGGCCTGGGGACTTGTGACTTCGTGGACAAGGTGCCGGTCGATGTAGAGCAGGGTCGTACCGTCGGGCTCAACACGAACGACATGCTCGTCCCACAGCTTGTCGTAGAGCGTGCGTGCAACAACCATCAGCGGGCAACCCCGGCTTCGACTGTCGAGTCGACCATTATGCCATGCGTGGCCCTCGCGCGCGGCGCTGATTACGGCGCCCGCGCGGCAATGGCCGGCACGTCCAAACGCACGTCCGCGTTTTGCGCCCGGTGCCACAGCGCATGGTCCATCAGAACCAGCGCCAACATCGCCTCGGCGATCGGCGTGGCCCGAATTCCGACGCACGGGTCATGGCGCCCCTTGGTCACGACGGTAACGGGCCGCAGTGCGCGATTAACCGAACGACGAGGCAAGCGAATACTCGAGGTAGGCTTGAGCGCGATCGATACTTCGATGTCCTGGCCGCTGGAGATCCCCCCGAGCACGCCGCCCGCATGGTTGGAGAGGAATCCCTCCGGTGTCAACTCGTCGCTGTGTTGCGATCCGCGCTGCGTAACCACGCCAAAGCCGCTACCGAGCTCCACACCCTTGACGGCATTGATCGACATCATTGCGCCGGCGATATCGGCATCGAGTTTGGCGGCCAGGGGCGCACCCAGGCCAACGGGAACCGATTGGGCACAGACCCGAACGCGTGCGCCGCAAGAATCGCCGGCCTTGCGCAGCTCATCCATGTACTGCTCCAGGCGGGCTACGACGCTTTTGTTCGGCGCGAAAAACGCGTTGCGGCCGACCTCCTCCCAGTTCTCGAAGGGGATCTCAATGTCGCCCAACTGCTGCAGATGCCCTCGGATCGTGGTGCCGTAAGCCGACCGTAGCCACTTGCGGGCGACCGCTCCCGCAGCAACCATGGGCGCGGTCAGCCGCGCTGAGGAGCGGCCGCCGCCGCGCGGATCGCGCAATCCGTATTTGCGCCAGTACGTGTAGTCGGCGTGCCCCGGGCGGAAGGTATCGACGAGATCATCGTAGTCGTCGCTGCGCTGATCTTCGTTGCGGATCATCAACGCGATCGCGGTTCCCGTGGTTCGGCCCTCGTAGACGCCCGAGAGGATCTGAACCAAATCGGCTTCGCGTCGCTGTGTGACGTGGCGCGACGTGCCGGGCCTGCGTCGGTCCAAGTCGGGCTGGATGTCCGCTTCCGCGAGTTCCATGCCCGGCGGGCAGCCGTCGATGACACAGCCAATCGCCGGGCCATGCGATTCGCCAAAGTTCACTACGCGAAACATATGGCCAAAGATCGAGCTCGTCATCTGGCGTCCCCCAAAGGGCCACGGTGCGATCTTGCGTCTGTTTTTCGCACCCGCGCCTGCATCATCCCATTTTACCGGGCTGCCCTACGGAAGCCTCGCCGCGCGCCACTAGCGCCAGGCTCCGCGCAACCCGGCGACAAGCTCCTGCAAGCGCTCGGGACTGGCGTCGTGCGCAGGGATCGGGGCGCCGATTTCAACGCCGACGCGGGAAAAAAATCCCCGCTCGCGGCGCCGGCGCAGCAGCGCTCCGTGGTGTCGGCTAAACATCGAGCCCCACAAACCGCGCAGGGCGATGGGCACGACGGGCACGGGGTCCGCTGCAAGAATTCGGGTCACACCGGGTCGAAAGCGGGCGAGCTCACCATCGCGCGTGAGCCCGCCTTCCGGAAAAATGCACACCAAGCCTCCGTCGCGCAGCTCCTCGGAGACACGAGAGAACGCCTGCTCCATCATTGCCGCGTCTTCTCGCATGGAGGCGATTGGAATCGCCTTGACGTGTCGAAATAGCCAGGAGAGCACGGGTATTTCGAAAATGGAGCGATGCATGACAAAGCGCATCGGCCGCGGGCTCACGGCCGACAAGATGAGGGCATCGACGTAAGAGACGTGGTTTGCGACAACAAGCGCGGCACCGTTTTCCGGAATGCGCTCCTGCCCGTGGGTGCGCAGCCGGTAGATCAAATTGACCAGAACCCAGGACAAGAAGCGCAGTAAAAACTCGGGCACCTGCAGGTAGATGTAGACGGCCACCGCCGCGTTGAGCAGCGCGGTGATCAGAAACAGCTGCACGATGCTCGCCCCGAAACCTCGCAAAACGAGCACCGCGTAGCCGTTGGCTACGATCATGAAGACGGCGTTGAGAATATTGTTGGCGGCAATGATGCGCGCGCGCCGCGCGGGCGGGCAGCGCGTCTGAATGAGCGCGTAGAGCGGAACGCTGTACAAACCGGCGCAAAACGACAGGCCAAACAAATCGGTGAGGACGCGCCAGTGCGCCGCGTGGGCCATGAACTGGCCGGCCGTTTGCAATTGACCCAGGGGCTGCGCAGGGATGGCGAAAAACAGGTCGATGCCAAAAGCGGTCATGCCGATCGATCCCAGCGGCACCAGGCCAATCTCCACCATGCGGTGCGAAAGCCGCTCGCAAGCCACGGCGCCAATGGCGATACCGATCGTAAATACCGCAAGCAGCAAGTTGGCGAGCGAGGGACCACCGCCAAGGACGTCGCGCGCGAAGGCCGGGAACTGGGTGAGAAACAGCACCCCGAAGAACCACATCCATGAGATGCCCATCATGGAAAGAAACACGGCGCGCTGCTCCGCGGCTAAGCGCAAATTGCGCCACAAAACACGAACCGGGTTCCAATCGACGACCAGAGCTGGATCGACGGCAGCCGTCCTGGGGATGCCCAGGCTTGCAAGCACTCCGACGAGCGCCAGGGCCACGCAGGTGACCGCGGCGTACGTAGGTCCGCTTTGTCCCTGGTCCAAAAGGACCCCGCCGACGATGGTTCCCAACAAGATGGCAACGAAGGTCCCCATCTCGACCATGCCGTTGCCCCCCACGATTTCGGCCGCGCTCAGGTGCTGGGGCAGGTACGCGTACTTGGCCGGCCCGAACAAGGTCGAATGCACGCCCATGAGAAAGGTGCAACCGAGCAAGACGGCAAATTGCCCGTAGACAAAGCCCCATGCGCCCAGCAGCATGATGAGGACTTCGAGCAGTTTGACCGCGCGCATCATCGTTGCCTTGTCGAACTTGTCGGCAAGCTGTCCGCTCGTGGCCGAAAACAGCAGAAACGGAAGGATGAAGGCGGCAGCGATCAGGTTCGCGGCCGTCGAGGCGTCGAGCTTCGAGACGCTCGCTCCCCCGTAGGTGACCAACAGGGTGAAAGAGAACCGGAAGACGTTGTCATTGGCGGCACCGCAAAACTGGGTCCAGAAAAACGGCGCGAACCGCCGCTGCCCCAACAGCGCAAAAGCGCCGCCACGAGTCATTCGGCCATGGCCTGCGCAAGCCCCAAACCGGAGAGATACGCCGACTCCACGCGCGAACCACCGCACCAGTCCCCCGCGAGTCCGATCGCCCGCTCGGAATCCCACAGGTAGGTCTCGGCAAGAGCCTCTATCGGCGTGGAGACGCGCCAGCGCAGCGCGCTGCATGATTTCTGAGCCAGCGGCCGCGCCAAGCGCGCCGCAAAGGCCCGCTGCATCCAGCGCGCGGCATCGTCAACGGACATGTCGATGAAATTTCGTGACCATCTCGAGCGCGCGTGCAGCAGCCAGCGCTCGGCCGATCCCTGGCCTTTTTGCCGCATCGGCTTGGAGCTGTCGCGAGCGACCCACGACAGAATCGGGTCGTCTGTAATCACCGCGGCATCGAACTCGATTCCGCTGGGCCGAGACAGAGCCAGGCTCGCGGCCCAGCACGAATCCCAGCGCACCGTCTCCAGGCGTGGCGCAAAATCGGTTTCCGTACGCACCAGGCGCAACGCCTCGATTGAGGGAATAGCCAAAACCAGCGCGTCGAATCCGACGATGCCCAGCTGCCGCTCCCGGGGGTCAAAGAGGTACCACTCCGAGGAGCCTCGGGCGATACGACCCACTTCAGCCTCAAAAACGATGTCCAGATCGCGCGCCAGGTAGCTGGCGATACTTTGCATCGTGGGCACACCAACAAAGCGCGCTGCGCCCGCAGCAACCGGCGCGATCTGGCCGTTACTGAGTTCGGCAAGGTTCGCCTCCCAGGTGCGCACCAGGTCGACGCCGACCCAGCGGTGCACCTGCTTGGCAAAGAGCTCGGTTTGGACGGTAAAGAACTGGGCGCCAACGTCGAAGGAACCGGCGTCCGATTGCAGGCTCGCCAAACGCCCGCCGGGTCCTGCGTTGCGCTCAAAAACCGTGACCCGAGCGCCCCGATCGACGAGTTCGCGCGCGCACGTAAGCCCGGCAACACCCGCGCCAACGATCGCGATGTGCAGCTGCGTTCGCAGATCTGGCGCGGTTTCCGTCATTAACCGCTAACGCTCTCCGACTGCGGCCAATCGCGGATGTAGTCTTTGAGCATGCGATTTTCGTAGCCCTGCTCCTCGAGCACGGCCCGTGCCACATCGTGAAATGAAATCACGCCCGCCAGCGTCTTATCGTCCATAACGGGAATGTACCGCACCCGCAAATCGAGCATGATGCGCCGCAGATCGTTGACGTCGGTTTTTGCCTCGACGCTGGTCGGGTGCCCATCCATGAATTCGCGCACCAATCCTTTGCCGATCCGCCCGTCGTTTGCGCGCAGCGCCCGGAATACCTCGCGAAAAGTCAGCATGCCCGCCAACCGTCCGTGATCCATGACCACAACCGAGCCGATATCGAACTCTGTCATTGTCTGTACCGCAGACCACAGGGTTGCATCGGGAGCCACCGTGTACAGCGCATTGCCCTTGGCACGTAACACGTCTCCTGCGTTCATCCATTCCTCCCATCGCAATCGCAAGCAGCACTACTGCTACGGTACCCACGATACGACAACTTGGCGTTCGTGGGAACGAATTCCACCGATGGTGCATTGCGATACAGTCCCGTGCCTGCGCAAGCGCCTTGCCGCTGCAGGAGGCCTCGAACGCCCGCCGACGCCGCCCCGGCGCCCTTGCGGGCTCATGGCCCGTCCCGTTTCCTTGCCGCGCCGCACGACGGCATAATCGCGAATCCGATACGACGAAACGTCATGGACGCACGCGCAGACCTATACGCCCCCATCGAACCGTACGACACCGGGATGCTGACCCTGGACGGCGTACATACAATGTACTGGGAAACCAGCGGCAATCCCCGGGGCGTGCCCGTCGTTTTCCTGCACGGCGGGCCCGGGGGCGGAAGCGCGCCGGAGCACCGGCGCTTCTTCGATCCGGCGTTTTTCCGCGTCGTGCTCTACGACCAGCGTGGCGCTGGTGCGTCGACCCCCTTTGCGGAAATTGCGCACAACACCACGCAGCACCTTGTGGCCGACCTGGAGCGGCTGCGCGAGCATCTGGGAATCTCCCGATGGCTGCTCTTTGGGGGTTCCTGGGGCAGCACCCTGGCTTTGGCCTATGGCCAGACGCACCCGCAGCGCTGTCTGGGTTTTGTCCTTCGCGGCGTCTTTCTGGGTAGAGCAAGCGAAGTGCATTGGTTCTTCCACGGTGCACGCCAAATTCATCCCGAGGCCTGGCGAAAATTTGTCGAGATGCTCCCCGAGGCCGAGCGTGGCGACCTTCTGGCCGGATACCGCCGACGGCTGTTTAACATCGACCCGAAGATCCACATGCCCTTTGCCCGTGCCTGGAGCGAATACGAGGGGACGTGTTCCACGCTCGTTCCCAATCCCGAACTCGTGCGCGAGTTCTCCGACGATGCCTTGGCGCTGGCACGCTTGGAGGCGCACTTTTTTGCGCACCACTGCTTTCTCGCCCCGAACCAGCTGCTCACCAATCTCTACCGCATCCAGCACCTGCCCGCGTCCATCGTGCATTCACGCTATGACGTGGTTTGTCCCATCGTGAGCGCCGATGAGTTGGCACGCGCCTGGCCCGGCGCGCGTTACACGGTTGTGCCCGACGCGGGCCACTCCGTGTGGGAGCCATCGGTCCGCGCCGCGGTCGTGCGGGAAGTCGAACTATTCAAGCGGCGGCTAGCTCCGCTCGCGGGGTCGCAGACGTTGCGCACGGTGTCGCGTGCTCGATGAGCACGTTCGAGCAGCCGATCCGGTGATCTGCAACCACGACCGCGCCCAGGACTCTGGGCATGGCCTTTTGCTGCTCGGGTTCGTCGCCTTTGTCGTGCTGCTTTGGAGCGCGCTGCCCGCGCTGCTGCAAAGCGTCCCCCATGCGGACAACGTCGAGCAGCTCAATTGGGCGCACGCCCTGCAATGGGGATATTTCAAGCACCCGCCGTTGCCCACTTGGCTCTTGTACGCGGGCATTGCCGTCTTCGGGCGCAGCGCCTTTCTCACCTACGCCCTTGCGATGGCGTGCGTCGGTGCGACCCTGATCGTGTTGTGGCGCTGTGCGCTACTTGTGCTGGACCACGACGACGCCCTGCTCGCCGTTTTGCTGAGCAGTGCCGATTATTACCTCATGGGTCGCGGCTCTTTTCTGAACCATAACACGGTGATGCTCCCCTTCGTGGCCGCGAGCGCCTGGGCCGTGCTGCGCATCATTCGGGACGAACAAGCCGCCGGGGGGACCGTAGTGCCCTGGGCTTTGCTGGGAATCGCCCAGGCTTTTGGACTGCTCACGAAGTACCAGATGGCAATCATCATTGCCGCGAGCGCCCTGGCGCTGGGGATATCCGGTTCGTGGCGTCGCCCGCGGTTTTGGCGCCACGTCGCGCTCTGCGGGCTCGTGACGGCGCTTCCGCTGGTGCCACACCTCTTGTGGCTGGAGCGCCACGAGTTTTCCACCTTTGCCTACGCGGGCCACAGTCTGCTCGCCGGCCTTCCCGCGGGCGAGCGGCTGCTCCACTCGGCGGGCTTTGTCGCCCAGCAGCTCGGACGGCTCGCCCCGGCGCTGATCGCCCTTGCAATGGCGGTTTTCATCGAACGTGCGCAGCGCAATCGGCGAGCGGCCAATGTGGCGGAACGTGAGCCACAACGCGCCGAGACGCCAGCGCCACAGCAGCTTGCGCTCGCGATCCTGGCGCTCATGCCTCTAGCCACAGTGCTTGCACTGGTCCTCTTGGTCGGGGTTGCGCCGCAAAACCACTGGGGAGCCTCGACAACGCTGCTCCTGCCGCTGTACGCCGTCACGCTGTTGCGCAAGCAAAACCGCCCCGGACCCCGAATCGGCCTCATGGCGGTTCTGAGCGTGCATGCGGCCGCGCTCGTATGGAATGTCGTCGTCGCGACTCGCGAGCCCGGCTTTCATCACTCCTTTGCCGCGCAGCCTCTGGCCGCCTTGGCGCTTGCCCACTGGCAAGCCAACACGGACGGCCGCCTGACGATCGTCATTGGCCCGGACTGGGAGGCAGGAGCGATCGCGCTGGAACTGCCCACACATCCGGCGGTCCTGCCCGACGGGGACCGCAGCCAGGCGCCCTGGATCAGCGATGAGCAACTTGCCCGCTGCGGTGCTCTGGTTTTGTGGCGGCCCGAGCAACCAGCGCAGCAGCAAATCGGCGCGCAATTTGCGCAACGCCTGCAGGCGCCCGTCGAGTTGCGCACCCCCGTACCGCATGGGGCCGTATCGGCCATCGCGGCGGGAGTGATCGCACCGAGCTCTGGCGGCTGCTAGGCGCAAAATCCCGCGTGCTACCGTTGCCCGCATGAAGCAGCTGCTCGTCTTTTGCCGCGTTGTCGACTGGATTAGCGACAAGCTCGCGTGGGTAGCCGCGTTTGCCGTACTGGCCGCCTGCCTGATTAGCGCGGGCAACGCCGTGATCCGCTACGCACTGGACGTCTCTTCCAACGCCTGGCTCGAAATTCAATGGTACCTCTTCGCCGTGACCGTCATGCTCGGGGCGCCGTATGTACTGCGTCGCAATGAGCATGTGCGCGTCGACATCTTTTATTCGCGCCTGCACGGTAGAGCTCCGGTGCTTCTTGATCTTCTGGGTCTTGCGTGTTTTCTGCTGCCTGTCATGGCGATCTTGTTCGTCTTGTCCTGGCCCATTTTTGTGCGCACTTTCGTGAGCGGCGAAGTCTCCTCCAACGCGGGAGGTCTGTTGCGCTGGCCAGCGATGCTGATGCTGCCCCTGGGCTTTGGCCTCGTTTGCCTGCAGGCGTTGGCGGAAATCATCAAGCGCGTTGCGTACTTGCGCGGCGCAGGCGGTCTGGACGCGCAATACGAAAAGCCGCTGCAGTGAGTATTGAGAATTTCCCCCCGGTGATGTTCGCCGGGCTCGTGGTGATCATGCTCGTCGGATTTCCGGTGGCCTTCTCCCTTGCCGCATTGGGAATGGGCTGCGCCGCCTATGCGATCGCCATGGGGTGGTTCGAGCCGGCTTTTCTGATCAACCTGCCCCTCAACGTCTTCAATATTCTGTCCAACGACCTGCTGCTGGCCATTCCGTTTTTTACGATGATGGGCAGCATTTTGGAAAAATGCGGTTTGGCCGAGGACATGCTCGATTCGATGGGCCAGCTCTTTGGCACGGTGCGCGGCGGACTGGGCTACTCGGTCATTATCGTCGGCTTCATCTTGGGCGCCATCACAGGTACCGTGGCCGGCCAGATCATCGCCATGGCACTGATTTCACTGCCCGTGATGATCCGCTACGGCTACAACATGCGCTACACCACCGGCGTCTTGGCCGCCTCCGGCACCATCACCCAGCTCGTGCCGCCGTCTCTCGTGTTGGTCGTGCTGGCCGACCAGCTGGGCCGCTCGGTGGGCGACATGTACAAGGGCGCATGGGGTCCGTCCCTCTTGCAGGTGCTGATTTTCGCGCTGTACACGTTTGTGCTCGGAGTCCTGCGTCCGCAAGATGTACCGGGTGTCGACAAGTCGGCTCGCACGCATACGGGCTGGCGCCTGTGGGCACGCTGCCTGCGGGGCATCGTTCCCTCCGCGATTCTGATCTTCGCGGTTCTCGGCAGCATGGGCGGCCTACCGTGGATGGAAACGGCCATCTGCACTCCGACCGAGGCCGGCGCGATGGGTGTGGTCGGCGCCATGGTGCTCGCCGGGCTGCACGGACGCCTCACCTGGCCGCTGCTGCGCGATGCGATGCACGGCACTATGCGCATTACGGCAATGGTCGTTTTCATTCTCATTGGCGCGCGCGTCTTCTCACTGGTCTTTCAGGGCGTCGATGGCGCGCGCTGGATCGAGCAACAACTCACGAGCCTGCCTGGTGGACAGATTGGATTTCTGGTCTTCATTAACGTCTTTGTGTTCTTCCTGGCGTTTTTCTTGGATTTCTTCGAAATCGCCTTCATCATCATCCCGATGATCGGCCCGGTTGCCGAGAAGATGGGTATTGACCTCATCTGGTTTGGCGTGATGCTGTGCGTGAACATGCAGACGAGCTTCATGCATCCCCCGTTTGGCTTCGCGCTGTTTTACTTGCGCGGAATCGCCGATTCCCTCTTCAAGGAACGCCGAATCCCGCGACCGGTCTCCTCCCCCGACATCTATTGGGGTGCGCTGCCTTGGGTTGGCATGCAGCTCATTCTCGTCGTCATCGTGATCTTCGTGCCCCAATCGGTGACGGTTTTCTTGGAAAAAACCAAAAACCTCGACCTGGAAAAAATCCAAATCGAGACGCCCCAAGCCCCTTCGGCCCCCAACGACAGCAATCTGGACGAACTGTTTCGTCGCAGCGGCGTGCCACAGCGCAAGTAATTGTGCGGTTTGCCTGTCGGCGCGGCTTCGCTTCTCACACCTTCTCTTTGCGCCTGCTCGTTTTGCCGCGCACCCGCGGATCCGAAGCCGCTGCACAGACGGACTGCTGTCTCGGGTCCTGAGTCAAAACACGTACGTATTTCGCGTCTTACCAAGCGCTTTTGCCGCGAGTAGGCTCAAAACGTCGGCGGCGCAAGCCGCGGCATCGCTCCGTGCCAAGGAGTTGCTCTGCGTACTCGCGCCGTGCCCCGATGGTGTTTCGGATCTTTCCTCTCATGAGGAGACTGCCATGAAGCAAGTCCATCGCACCGTTGGCATTGCCAGCATTGTGTTGCTCTTCACCTGCGGATCGGCCTGGGCCGGTTCCGACACCACACGCGATCGGGTCCGAGCCGAGTTAGCTGCGGCTCGGCAGGCTGGTGCCCTGTCCGAAGGCGAGCCCGAGATCGCCCCGCGCGGCATGTTCCCGTGGCTATACCCGGCTTCGGATTTGACCGGGCCGCCGAGCACGCGCGCAGAGGTCCGCGCTGAAGCTGTCAAGGCAGTACAAACAGGTACCCAAGCCGGTGGCTTCGGCGGCATGAGCAAAAGGGAACTATTCCCGGGCGAATATCCGATCAGCGAGGCCGCCCGAAGCCTCGCGCACTCGGGCGCGCCAGGCCGCGCAAATTAATTCGGAAGCGTTCTTCTGGCACCTGCCGGCTGGCGCGCGGCATTTGCGGCCGATCCCGATTGCCGGCTTGACCGCCATTGGCGTCGGTGCCGGCGCACGGCTCTCGTAGCGACGCAAGATTTGGCACGCAGGCGACCGTAACTGCCTATAGGGGCCCGGCGCACGCCGACGCAGGGCCTAGCCTTTGCCTGGGCGCCGATCCTCGTCGCGGGCGCGACGGTCCGTCGCCACGCAGCCCACGCGCCACCGTCGGAAGTACCACGAGTGGGCCACCCGCGAGCCCGCAGCGATTGCGTGTTCGGCAGCTATTTCTTTCCTCGCTTCCACTGCACGTTATCGCCCAAAATGCATATCGCCGGAATCACGAAAGTGATGAGTCCAAAAATGATGTACAGAGTGAGCATGGTCGCACCCCCTTTACATCGGATTAGAGCGCTTGCCGCAGCGATCGTTCGGCTGGCGCGCAACCGATGCGGGACTGGCGCAGCACTTCGCCAGGCACGATTCTCTGTCGATTCGGACGCGAGGATACGCGCGGTCGCAATCCGTGCGCGGCGCCGTGCACCTGCGCTCAGAGCTTTTGCGCTTGCATGAACTCGTCGAAACCCGCTTCGGCGAATCGAAACCAGAGATTTTCGTCGCGCCGAAACACGTTGTAGTCCTGGTAAACCTTCCTCCAGTACGGGTTCTTCGCCGACAGTTCATCGTAGTACTGCATCGATGTCTTGAACGCGGCTTCCATCATGTCGCGCGGAAAAGCGTGCAACTTCGTGCCGCTTGCGTAGAGTTGCTTCAGGGCAATAGGGTTTTTCACGTCGTAATTGGCCTGCATGTCGACGTGGCAATGCGCCGCCGCCGACTCGACCATGGCCTTGTAGCTCGAGGGCAGTGCCTCCCATGCCTTGATGTTTACAAACAAGTCGAGCTGCGGTCCGCCCTCCCACCATCCGGGGTAGTAGTAATGCTGCGCGATCTTGTTAAAGCCGAGCTTCAAGTCATCGTAGGGGCCGACCCACTCGGCCGCGTCGATCGTCCCCTTCTCGAGCGCCGGGTAAATGTCGCCGCCCGGAATATTCTGCGGCACGCCTCCGATGCGCTCGATAATGCGGCCGCCAAAACCCCCAATGCGAAACTTCAGCCCCTTCATGTCGGCGAGTGACTTGACTTCCTTGCGAAACCAGCCTCCCATCTGCGCTCCGGTATTGCCGGCTGGGAAGTTGATGATGTTGTAGTTGCGATAGAACTCGCGCATCAGCGTGAGGCCGTTGCCGTGATACATCCATGCCGAGGTCTGCCGCGAATTCAGCCCAAAAGGAATGCAACAACTCAGGGCGAAGGTCTCGTCCTTGCCGAAGAAGTAATAGGCCGCCGTATGCGCGCACTCGACCGCGCCTTGCTGCACAGCGTCGACCACACCAAAGGCGGGCGTGATTTCTCCGGCCGCGTGCACCGAGATCTGGAACTTGCCCTCGCTCATCACGGAGATTTGGCGTGCAAAAAGCTCGGCAGCTCCGTATATGGTGTCCAAATTCTTGGGAAAACTCGACGCCAGACGCCAGCGTACCGACGGCTCGGTTGCAACGGCCGGTGCTGCCAGGATGGAGCAGCCTGCCGCCATGCCGGCTCCGGCACGCGAAAGAAAACCACGACGCCGCATGTTCATTCCTCGTATCCGACACGGCCGTACCGCGGGTTTGCGAAGCAGCCGCGCCGCCGTCGACTTCGTTGGATTCTATTCGGTTGCGGCACGGACACGCACCGCAACGCGCAACTGATGTTTGCCGCCGCCCTGAACGACACCGCGCAAGGGCGCGACATCGCCATAATCGCGCCCAATTGCCAGCCGAACGTGGCCCGTCAAAGGAATTACATTGTTGGTTGGGTCAAATTCCACCCACCCGTAGCGGGGACAGAAAACCGACACCCAGGCATGCGAGGCCTCGGCCCCGACTGGCGTCGGATCGGCGGCTGTGCTTGGCGCGGTTGCCGATCGCGGCTGGGGGCACAGATATCCGCTCACGTAGCTCGCCGCCAGACCAAGCGAACGCAGACACCCGATCATCACGTGCGTAAAGTCCTGACAAACTCCGGCACGGGCGGCAAAGGCTTCAAGCATCGGCGTGCTCACATCCGTGCTGGTCGCGTCGAAGCGAAAATCTTTGTGGATACGCTGCATGAGGTCGCGCGCCGCCTCGAGCAACGGGCGGCCCGGAGCAAAGGATTCTCGAGCGTACGCGCCCAGCGCGGGATCGCGCGAAATGCGCGGCGAGCGAAAGCAAAACTCCGAGGCTGCCGCGTAGGGTGCTCCGGCAACATATTGCAGCGATGCGCGCACCGCCTCCCAGGCGGGACTCGCACCGACGTCAACGTGTCCGAAGCGCGGTTGCAGGCGCACCCGAGAGTGCGTGCGCACGCGCAG
Source organism: Burkholderiaceae bacterium (assembly GCA_035625725.1). Classification (GTDB taxonomy): domain Bacteria; phylum Pseudomonadota; class Gammaproteobacteria; order Burkholderiales; family Burkholderiaceae_F; genus GJ-E10. Next base: position 99,164 of record DASPPB010000026.1, on the reverse strand, counting down.
TGCTTCGTGCGCCGCGGTCAGGGCAAAGTAGGTGCGCAGATTGCCAAAGTAGTCGGCACCGGTTTGGACACCGGCAGGAGGCGGGGCGATCTCCAGACGGAAGTCCTGCACCTGCTGCCCGACGAGCGATCGCGGAGTCAAATGTGCCAGGTGCTGCGCGAAACCAACGGCAGACGAGTAGTGATACTCCGTGTCGTGCTCGACAATGAGTTCCTGGGTCATACGATTTGGTTGCGTAGCGACTCGGAGTGGCTGAAAAAGCGCAGTCCGATGTCGTTGGACAGGGACCTGGCCGACGCAATGAGCGCACGCGCGAGCTTCGGCAGGTGCGTGCAAGACGGCTCACCGTCACGCGCACAAAGCTCGCTCAAGAGCAGGTGCCGGGGCCGTGCAAATCGCTCAGGCTCGCTCCACTCGATGCGTTGACCGGTCGTCGCGCACAATTCCTTGAGCTCGCGACCAATCAAGTCGACAGTGCACGCCAGCGAGCGCGGATTGTCGATTTCCAACACCAGCAGATCGACCAAGGCTGTCATATCCCGTTGCCCCTGATACCGCGACCGATAGGTGATGGTGCTGTTAAACAGCGCGAGCAGCAGGTCAAAGCCCGGCTCGTGCTGCACGGAGGTCGTCTCGACGAATGCAAGCAGTACCTGGCTCATGCAGATGAGGCGCTCGATCTGGCGGCCGACCGCGAGCAGCCGCCAGCCGTCGTCGCGCGTCATACCGTCGGCTTGCGCGCCGGTTATGGCGCCGAGTCCCACCGCCAGTCCGCCGAGCGCACCCAAGGCGTCCTCGAGCGTCAGCGCCTGCTTGTCGTCGGCGTGACGCATCGATGCCGCGTAGCGTTCCACGGTGGCCGTGATCTGGTGCCAGTGCTCGAAAGCAAGGCGGTCGCGGATCTGTGCTGCCGCCCCGGCCAGCGCGCTCAGGTCAAACGCGACACTGCTGGCCTCGTCATCTGCCAGCGCATGCAGCATTGTGCGTTCAAAGACCCGCTGTCCCGGCGCGGGCGGCGGTGCGCCGGGCGGCACCAGGCCCAAGGACGCGCTCGCACGCCCGATGCCCAGCCGCACGGCTTCGGGCAGGGGATTGCTGGAATGCAGGTTGGTGAGGATCGACTGGGCGGCACGCACTGCGTTATCGGTGCGCTCGCTGTAGCGGCCCAGCCAAAAGAGGTTTTCCGCCGCGCGGCTCGTCACGATGCGCCGCCGGAAGATGACGTCATCGACGCGGAGCCGATCGGGCAACATGGTGAACGGATTGACCTCCTCGCCGGTCACGATCCAGGTATCGGCGCTGCTGCCCCCGCGCTGCATCGATACCTCGTCTTGCCGTTCGGCGATACGGGTGAGCCCCCCCGGCATGGCGTGCCAGCCCCCGTCGCCCGAGGCGATGACGTACACGCGCAGCACCGCCGAGCGCGCAATGAGTGCATTTTGGCTCCAGCAAGTCGCCTTCGAGTACGGCAGGTAGGACTGGATGGTGAACGCATCCGGACACTGTTCGATGTGCTCGCGAACTTCCGACAGCGTCAACAAACCGGTGCCACGGGTGAGTGCCGGTTCGCCTTCCGAACCGCGATACGTTGCGCGCACGCGCGCGGTTTGCAGTGTGGCAAAGGCCCTTTGGCGCGCCGCGGCCTCGCCGCACCACCAGCTATCGCGTGGCGGCAGAACCAGTTCTTCGCCCAACAAGCGCCGCGCCACGGCCGGCAAAAAACCATGGATGGCCGGCGATTCTAAAAACGCCGTACCCAGGGCATTGGCAACCAGCACCTGGCCGCGACGGATGGCGTGCAGCAGGCCCGGGACCCCCAGCGCCGAATCCGCGCGCAATTCCAAAGGATCGCAAAAAACATCGTCCAGGCGCCGGATTACCGCGTGCACGCGTTCGAGTCCGTGCAGCGTCTTCAAATACAGTCGGTCCTCGCGCACGGTCAGGTCCTCGCCCTCAACCAGCGCAACACCCAAATAGTGGGCCAGATACGCCTGTTCAAAATATGTTTCGTTGTAGCGTCCCGGCGTGAGCAAAACGATCCGTGGCGGCCCCGAGGACTCGCCGCGGTCCCGAGGCGCATGGCGCATGAGTGTCTCGAGCAAACGGCGATAGCTCGCGGCCAAGCGCTGCACCCGCATCGCCGCAAAGTTTTCGCTGAAAAGTCGCGATACGACGAGACGGTTCTCGAGCGCGTAACCCAAGCCCGAGGGTGCCTGCGTTCGGTGTCTGAGTACCCACCAGCGTCCGTCCGGTCCGCGCGCCAGGTCAAATGCCACCACGTGCAGATAGATCCCGCCGGGCGGTTCGACGCCGTGCAAGGACCGCAAGTAGCCCGGGCTGCCCAACACGAGTGCCGGGGGCAGGAGACCTTCGCGAATGAGTTCTTTGGGGCCGTAGACATCGCGCATTACGGCTGACAGCACAGCCGCGCGCTGCACGACGGCCGACTCAATAACTCGCCAGTCCTCCGAGCCGACAATATAGGGCAGCAGTTCCAAGGACCAGCGCCGCGGCGCGCCGTGCTCGTCGCTGTAGACGTTGTACGTTACGCCGTGCTCTTGGATCTGGCGCTTGAGCAAAATTTCGCGGCGCGGCAAATCGCCAAGGCCGGATGTGCCAAGTTTGTCGAAAAATTCGCGCCACGGGGGGCGCAAAGCTCCGTCTGGGCCGCGCAACTCGTCATAGTGACCAGGTGTCGGAGGCACCGCGAGCCCAAGGGCGGCGCCTGCGCCGGTGGCATCCTGCTGGGACTCAAAGAGACTCTGGGACACGGTAAGGCGGATCGTCGTGGCTTGCAGCCACAATCATCGTCGAAGATCCAGGGTAAAGGGAAATTCCAGACTGCGGACGGCCGGGGCGACATCGACCTGGCCCTGAGTGTGCCCGAGGCGAAAAAAGCGGGCCAGCCTCCGGCTCTCCGCCTCGAACGCGTTGACCGGAAACGTTTCGTAGTTGCGCCCGCCTGGATGAGAAACGTGGTACGTGCATCCTCCCAGCGAACGCTTCATCCACGAATCGACGATGTCAAAGACCAATGGTGCGTGCACGCCAATCGTCGGGTGCAGGGCAGAAGCCGGTTGCCACGCACGATAGCGCACCCCTGCGACATACTCGCCCGTGCGACCCGTGGGCTGCAGCGGCAGCGCCCGACCGTTGACCGCGATGCGGTAGCGGCTTTCATTGAGTCCGCTCACGAGCACTTCGAGCCGCTCCAGGGACGAATCGACATAGCGCACGGTGCCCGCCGGAGCGCCTTCTTCGCCCAGGACGTGCCAGGGCTCGAGCGCTCCGCGCAAGGAAACTGTGATGCCGCGCGCAGCGATCTCGCCGTAGTGCGGAAAGCGAAACTCAAAATGGGGTGCAAACCAGGAGCGCTCAAATCCGTAACCGTGTTCGTTCAACTCCGCGAGCACGTCCTCGAAATCCATGTCGATGAACGTGGGCAGCAAGAAGCGATCGTGCAATTGCGTCGCCCAGCGAGTCAGCCGCTGCGCATAGGGCTGCCGCCAGAACCGCGCCACGAGCGCTCGAAGAAGCAATTGCTGAACCAGGCTCATGCGGGCGTGCGGCGGCATTTCAAAGGCGCGCAGCTCGAGCAAGCCCAGCCGGCCACCGGGGCCATCGGGCGAATAGAGCTTGTCAATGCAAAACTCCGCGCGGTGCGTGTTGCCCGTGACGTCGATGAGCAAATTGCGCAGCAGCCGATCCACGAGCCAGGGGCGCACCTCCGCGCCGGGAGCGGCCAGCCGCCGCAGTTCGCGCAGGGCGATCTCCAGTTCGTAGAGCTGATCGTTGCGCGCTTCGTCGACCCGCGGGGCCTGACTCGTGGGCCCCAAAAACAAACCGGAAAACAGGTAGGACAACGCCGGGTGGTTGTGCCAGTACGAGATCAGGCTCGCCAACAGGTCGGGCCGGCGCAACAGCGGACTGTCGGCCGTCGTCGGGCCTCCGAGCACGAAGTGATTGCCTCCGCCCGTGCCGGTATGGCGACCGTCGATGAGGAACTTCTCCGCGGCAAGTCGCGACAGGCGCGCGGCCTCGTACAGGTACTCGGTGCGCTCCACCAGCTCGCTCCAGCTTGCCGACGGATGTATGTTGACTTCGATCACACCCGGATCCGGGGTCACCTGCAATCCCTGCAAGCGTGCGTCGCGCGGCGGTGGATAGCCCTCGAGCACGACCACCAGGTCGAGCTCTTCGACGCTCGCCTCGACGGCGGCGAGCAATTCCAGATAGTCCTCAAGCCGTGCCAAGGGCGGCAGAAACACATACAGGTTGCCCCCTCGGGGCTCCACGCACAGCGCGGTGCGGGCGACCCCACCCTCGGAAACAAAGCGCGCGGGCTGCTCGCTCCAGGCCGGGTGCTGCACCAAAGTCATCCCGAGGCCTGCGTCGCGACTCCGGGACACCTCCGCGCCTGAAAGCCCCACGCGGTACTGGGCCAGGAGCTGCGCCGCGCCAGGCAGCTGCGGGCGCTGCGCGAACGGATCGCGCTGCGTTTCCGCGATCCGATCTTCTGGCCGGCACCAGGGCAGAGAGTCCAGGGGCAAGCGCCAGCCCATCGGCGAGTCCCCCGGCAACAGGTACATGCGTTCGTCGCGGAAAAACCATGGCCCTGTCTGCCAGTGCGGACCATGCAACAACGGGCCGGCGTCCGGGTCGGCGCGCCGCAGCGGCAAGGCATAACCGACCACGCCTGCCAGGCCGTGGTCGAAGACGCGGCGCAGACGCGCCCGTTCGAGCTCGTCGTCGAGGCGGCTGTCGAACGGATCAACGTTCACCGGCAGACGACGCTCGCGCCACAGGTAGTACCAAACGTCCTCATAGGCGGCAATCGCAAAGGCACGGTCCAGGCCGAGGCGATCGATAAGCGCCATCATGAGCCGCTGCGCGTCCTCCAGGCCGTAGCCGCGCGCCGCGCGTTCGTCGGCAAATCGGGCCGGATTGCGCCAAGCGGCCTCCCCGTCGCTGCGCCAAAACACGGACAATGCCCAACGCGGCAGGGGCTCGCCGGGGTACCACTTGCCCTGGCCAAAATGCAAAAAACCGCCGCGCCCGTAGCGCTCACGCAGTCGCTGCACGAGGTCCGTCGCATAGGAGCGCTTGCCCGGTCCCAGCGCGGTCGTGTTCCATTCGGCTGCGTCGCGGTCGTCGGCCGCCACAAAAGTGGGTTCGCCTCCCATCGTCAGGCGGACGTCCATCGCGGCAAGATCCGCGTCCACGGACTCTCCCAGGGCGTTGATCTGCGCCCAGCGCTCGTCGCTGTAGGGTCGCGAGACGCGAGGCGACTCGAAGATGCGCGTTACGCTCATCTCGTGGTCGAATTCGACCTCGCATGGCTCCAGTCCACCGGTCACCGGCGCGGCACTGCCGGGCTCCGGCGTGCAGGCGAGCGGAATGTGTCCTTCGCCCGCGAGCAGACCCGAAGTAGGATCCAGGCCGATCCAGCCGGCGCCGGGAAGATAGACCTCGCACCAGGCGTGCAAATCCGTAAAGTCCGACTCCGCTCCCGACGGCCCCTCGATGGCCTTGACATCGGCTTTGAGCTGAATCAGGTACCCCGATACGAAGCGCGCCGCCAGTCCCAGGTGGCGCAGGCACTGGACCAGCAGCCAGGCGCTATCGCGGCAAGAGCCCGATGCGAGCGCGAGCGTCTGCTCCGGCGCCTGCACGCCAGGCTCCAGGCGGATGACGTAACGGATCTCGCGCTGCAGCCGCTGATTCAAGTTCACGAGGAAGTCGATGCTGCGCTGGCGACTGCGGTCCAGGGTCGCCAAGAAATCGCGCACAGGCCCGGTCAACGGCTCGGCCGCCAGATACGGCTGCAAATCCCGCCGCAGGTCCGCTTCATACGAAAAAGGAAAGAACTCTGCGCCGGGCTCCAGAAAGAAATCGAATGGATTGAAAACCGCCATCTCGACCACGAGGCCCACTTCCAGGTGCAGCTGGCGGGTGCGCTGCGGAAAAGCCAGGCGCGCCAAGTAGTTGGCAAACGGGTCCTGCTGCCAGTTGATGAAGTGTTCCCGCGGCTGAACCTTAAGCGAATAGGAAAGCACGCGGGTACGCGTGTGCGGTGCGGGGCGCAGCCGCACCAGTTGCGGCGACAAGGCGACCAGCCGGTCGTAGCGGTACTCCGTGCGGTGATGCAGGGCTACGTGGATGGACATGTTGCAGCGAAGAGACGCTCGGCATCAAGCCCGGCACGGGGCGGCCGACCAGTCGCGAGGCCCGCACCAATAGAGTTGGCGCGGTCTCATCCTCGGGGACTGTCCGAGCCGCGCTGCTGCTGGGCCACGAGCTGAATCGATACGGGCTTTCCAATGCCTTGCGGCGCCGACTCGAGCCCCGGTGGAAGCGGTGCGCGCACCGGCGCCGATTCTTGCGTTTGCAAGCGCATGGCGCCCGGCGGCACGGGAGCATCACGCCATGCCGGATCCGGGATCTCCCCAAACACCTGGCGCAAACGTGCACCCCAGGTCGAACGGATCATCTGCATGTACTCGTTCGACTCGTCGATGTACACGAACTTGGTCACGCGCAAGGAATCAACCTCGTAGACCAGAAGATCCAGCGGCAATCCCACCGAGATATTGGATCGCAGAGTCGAGTCCATGGATATCAAAGCGCACTTCGCCGCTTCTCCGAGCGATGTCTGCGGCCTGACCACGCGATCGACAATCGGCTTGCCGTACTTGGACTCGCCGATTTGCAAGTATGGCGTCTCGGCCGTGGCCTCGATGAAATTGCCGGCCGAATACACCTGGAACAGGCGCGTGGCCTCGCCGCGGATCTGACCCCCGATGATGAAACTGCAGTTAAATTCGATTCCCGCCTCCCGGAGCGCCGCCCCGTCGTGCTGGTGCACCGTGCGCACGGCGTCACCGACGATGCGAACCGCATCGAAAAGACTCTTTACGTTCCAAACCGTTGCCGTAGCCGGATCGGCGCTGGCCTCGCACACAATCTGGCGCACGGCCTGCGTAATCGCGAGGTTGCCAGCACTCATCATGACGAGCAGCCGCTCCCCGGGATGCTCGAAGACGGTCAGCTTGCGAAACGTCGAAATCTGATCGACGCCGGCATTGGTGCGGGAATCGGCCAGAAAGACCAGACCGTCATTGAGTCGCATGGCCACACAGTAGGTCATCGCAAGCCGCCCCTATCGACATTTCGAGATCTTGTTTCGACGCACTCCGCGCACCCCCGATGAGCTCTCACTGGGGAATCCCCAAGGGTACGAGGAAATCGTGACTGATGCGCTCGCCGATGTCGTTGACCCGCTCCAGGAAGCTCGTCAAAAACGCGTGCATTCCGCGCGCCAACAAGTCCTCGATGCGGCCGTAGCGAAGCTCGGCGCCCAGCAACCCTGCCCGCCGCGAGGTCTCGGCCGAGCGGTCGTTTTTCACTTGCTCCAAGTTCTCGCATACCTCTTCGACGGAGGCCGCCAACGATCGGGGCATGTCCCGGCGCAAGATTAGCAACTCCGCGACGCGCAGTGGCGTGATCGCGTCGCGATAGACACGCCGGTAGATCTCGAAGGCAGACACGGAGCGCAGCACCGCGGCCCAATAGTAATACTCGAGGTACGGCGGCGAGCCGTCGGGCTCGGTGCCGCTGCGCTGCACTTGACCGTCCCCGAGTTCGTGAAACTTCACGTCCAGGATGCGGGCCGTGTTGTCGGCCCGTTCCAGAAAGGTACCCAGCCGCGTGAAATAAAACGCTTCGTCCATCAGCATCGTCCCGATCGTGACGCCCCGCGAAAGATGCGAGCGGAACTTCACCCACTCGAAAAACTGTTTCGGATCGCGCTGTAACAGACCATCGTGCAGCTGCGCCTGCAGCTGCAGCCAGGTGTAGTTGTGCGTCTCCCACAGGTCCGTGGTCAGCGCCCCGCGCACGGCGCGTGCATTTTCGCGCGCCGCGCGCAGACAGCTGAAAATGGACGAGGGATTGTCTGGGTCGCGCACCATAAAATCAAGCACCAGGGGTCCGCGCACCTCGGCGTGCGCCGCGTCGTAACCGGCCTGCAGTTCCGAGATGCCGAGCAGCGCCCGCCAGCTGCGTTCCGCCCGCTCGGGCGATTGCGGCAGCAGCGAGGTCGTCAGAGTGACGTCGAGCATGCGCGCGGTGTTCTCGGCCCGCTCGACGTAACGCGCCATCCAAAAGAGGTGATCTGCGGTCCGGCTTAGCATCGCCGGGCGGTACCGGGAGGATTCATTGCTCGAGCACCCAGGTGTCCTTGGTGCCGCCGCCTTGCGAGGAGTTGACCACGAGCGAGCCTTCGCGCAGGGCCACGCGCGTGAGTCCCCCGGGCACCATCGTGACCTGCCTGCCCGAAAGAACAAACGGGCGCAGATCGATATGGCGGGGAGCGATGCCCGCCTCGACGTAGGTCGGACAAGTCGACAAGGCGAGCGTCGGCTGCGCGATGTAATTCGCGGGTCGCTCCTCGAGGCGAACACGAAACTCCTCGATTTCGGCACGCGTCGCAGCCGGGCCGACCAGCATCCCGTAACCGCCCGCGTTGTGGACCTCCTTGACGACGAGTTCCGGCAGGTGCTCAAGCGTGAAGCGCAGGTCCTCGCGCTGCCGGCAGCGGTACGTGGGTACGTTGGCAAGCAAGGGTTTTTCCCCGAGGTAAAACGCGATCATCTCGGGAACATAAGGGTAGATCGACTTGTCGTCGGCGATGCCCGTCCCGATTGCGTTGGCCAAGGTCACCCGTCCGCTTCGATACACGTCCAGCAGCCCGGAGACACCCAGCGTCGAATCGGCACGAAACGCGGTCGGATCCAGAAAATCGTCGTCGATGCGCCGGTAAATCACGTCTACTCGCATTGGTCCGCGCGTCGTGCGCATGAACACGGCACCGTCCTGAACGAAGAGGTCCTTGCCCTCGACGAGCTCGATGCCCATTTGCTGAGCCAAAAAGGTGTGCTCAAAGTACGCCGAGTTGTACATGCCCGGCGTGAGCAACACGACGGTCGGGTCATCGACACCCTGCGGTGCCACCGATCGGAGGTTCTCGAGCAGCAAATCGGGGTAGTGCTCCACCGGAGCGACCCGGTTGCGCTCGAAGAGTTCCGGAAACAGCCGCATCATCATGCGGCGGTTCTCCAGCATGTAGGACACGCCGCTGGGCACGCGCAGATTGTCCTCCAGAACGTAGTATTCGCCCGCGCCCGCGCGCACGATGTCGATGCCGGCGATGTGGGCGTAGATGCCACTGGCCACATCGACGCCCCGCATCTCCGGTCGGTACTGGGAGTTTTGCAGCACCTCCGCAGCCGGCAGCTTGCCGGCGCGCAAGAATTCCTGATCGTGATAGACATCGTGCAAGAAACAGTTCAGGGCGCGCACGCGCTGGCGCAGTCCCGCCTCGAGCTGGCGCCATTCCGGCTCCGGAATGATGCGCGGGATCACGTCAAAGGGAATCAAGCGCTCGGTGCCGGCCCCATCGCCGTACACGGCGAAGGTGATCCCCACGCGCCGAAACACCTGATCGGCCTCCGTGCGCTTGAGGCGCATCAGATCCTCGCTTTGGCGGGCGAGCCATTGATCAAATTCGCCGTAGTGTCTGCGGGCGCCGCCCTGCGGCACGTACATTTCGTTGAAGACTGAGCTGTCCATCTTTTCGCCTCGAGCGCTGCGTTCGCCTGCGTGACGGGGTATCAGGATTCCGGGAGCAATAAGCGCGCCAGTCTCCGGCCTATTCTGTGACCCAGCAAAGGGCGCATCGGCCCACAACCCACGCCGCCGGCGGGGCTTGGTTCATGGGCCGATGCACCAAACGGATGCAAGCGACCGAAAAGCGCGCCGCTGCGGTGCAGGCGCGCACAAGGATGCGCCCCACATGCGCGGCCCAAAAAGTTTCTCCCAAATGCGGTGCCCTTGATGCCGAAGGTGGGCACCGGGTTGGGATCGGTCCCGGACGGCTCGCTCGGCGCGCTCCCAGGCGCCGGGGCCTGGCGCCGCGTGCTCCTCTTTGGGCGGGCGCCAGTTCCCTCGCGACCTTGCCCGACCTTGCTCTGCGGCGCAGCGTTTGCCTCGAGCAACGAGGCCGCACATCTTGCTACAGCCCCCTGCGGGCCAAATTCAGACGGCCACCGGACGACCTGCCGCGCGAAACGTTGACTTGGAGGTGCCCGCACCGAAGATGGCCTATTGCCCGGCACCGGCACCGGGCGGCCGTATACTTGCTCGCGCTAGCTGCGTTGCGTCTCAATACCAGCGCTAAGGGGAGACGAGCATGAAACGACGCGCATTTATCACGGCCGCAGCCGCCGGCGGCGCGGCAATTCCCGTCTTGACCGCTTCGTCCTCGCCTTCGGAGTCGCCGCAGACCGATACCGAGACACGGTCGGAACCGCTGCCGCGCTCCGGCCGATCGGGCCCACGCAAGCCGGCAACCGGGCTCGTGCTTGCCAATTTGCGCGAGGACGGTGCAGCAAGACTCGCGGTGCGGGTGGCCGATGGCCTGCTAGATGTGACCCGCGCAGCCAGCGCGCTGCACCTCGCCGTCCCTCAGTGCACGGATGAACTCATCGATTCCGGTGAGGGCGATTTACGCCAATGCATGGCCCTTGCCCTGGAATCGGATCGGGGTAAGTGGATCGTTTCGGAAGACGCGGCTCTTTTTGCCCCGTGCGTGACCAATCCGCAGAAGATCATTTGCATCGGGCTCAATTACCGGCGCCATGCGCGCGAGGTGGGCCTGCCGGAACCAAAGGTGCCCATCCTTTTTAACAAGTTCAATAACGCGCTCACTCATCACCGTGCCAGCGTGCCCACCCGAGGCCTGCCCGGAAGCCATTTTGACTACGAGTGCGAGCTCGTGGTGGTAATGGGCCGTCGTTGTGTCGATGTCGCGGAGGACAGGGCGCTCGACTACGTTTTCGGTTATTGCACGGGCAATGACTTTTCGGAGCGAAGCTACCAAATGATCACAAGTCAATGGGTCGCCGGCAAGACAAGCGACGGATTCGCCCCGATCGGCCCGTACCTCGTGAGCGCCGACCTCGTCGGCAATCCCAACTCGCTTCAGCTCGAAACGCGAGTCAACGGGGAGGTGCGCCAGTCCTCGAACACTTCGGATTTCATCTTCAACTGCCAGCAGCTCATCTCGTACTGCTCCCGTCTCTTCCCGCTGGAGCCCGGCGACATCATTTTCACGGGCACGCCCGAGGGCGTGATCCTGGGCATGCCCAAAGAGCGACAGGTTTGGCTCAAACCCGGCGATAGGGTCGTCACCACGATCGAAAAGCTCGGTTCCCTGGAGATTACCGTCAGCTAGCGGCGGGGCCCGCCGCGAGTGCCCGTCAGCCAGTGGTCAGACGCCCCGATCGATAGTCGTCGAGCGCCTGGTCGATCTCGGCCCGGGTGTTCATCACAAATGGCCCGTATTGCACGATTGGCTCGCCAATTGGAGAGCCCGCGAGAAGTAAAAAGCGTGCCCCCCCCTCGCCCGCCCGGACTTGGAGCCTATCGCCAAGGCTAAGCAGCCCCGCGGCGCGACCCGGGAGTTCTTTGGCCTCCTCGCCGACAAAGGCTTGGCCTTCGTAGAGGTACAAAAAAGCGTTGTCGCCCGGCTCAACGCCAGCGGCAAGCAGCGCCCCGCCAGGCAACCGGACATCGGCATACAGCGTTACGCCGGAGCGCGCCTGCGCGGGCCCCGTGGCCGCGCCCGTATTCTGGCGCAGGGTCCCGCATAGCACCCGCGCCTCGCCTCCCCCGTCCAATGCCAGCGTGGGGATTTCGGCGGCCGCGATGTCACGATATGCGGCGGGCTTCATCTTGTCCTTCGCGGGCAAATTGACCCAAAGCTGAAAGCCCCGCATGCGGCCCTTGGTCTGCTGCGGCATTTCGGAGTGAATGATGCCGCGCGCCGCGCTCATCCATTGCACATCGCCCGGCTTCAGGTCGCCGCGGTTGCCTAAACTGTCCTCGTGGCGCATGTGGCCATCGAGCATGTAGGTGACCGTCTCGAAGCCGCGGTGTGGGTGCGAGGGAAATCCGGCAAGGTAATCGTCGGGGTTGTCCGAATAAAATTCGTCGAGCATGAGAAAAGGATCCAAGCGCAGTGCCTGGGCGCTACCAAGGCTGCGCCGCAATTTCACCCCGGCACCATCGGAGGTGGCAACCGAAGCAATGATCCGCTCAAGTGTGCGAGTCGTCATTTTCTTCTCCCTTTCCAAAAACTCGATGCCGTGTCCGAACATTCCGCAGCCCTGCCGCGGCTCGTTGCGGGCGCTATCCCCCGGCAACAGCGGCCACAGCGCGCTACCCTCAGCCCCTGGCAGCGCCGCGGCGGGCGTCCAGACTCCAGCCGCCCGCGCCATTGGCAACCAGCAGCAAAAACCCTCCAGTGATTGAGAGATTCTTCAAAAACATGATCTGCTGGACCTGGTCGGCAAAGTTCTCGTGAAAAAAGACGGCAGTCAACACGGTGAACCCGGCGAGCGCCACAGCCACCCACCGTGTCCAAAGGCCCAAGATGATCAGGACCGAGCCCCCGATTTCCGTGAGAATCACAAGCGGCAGCATCGCACCGGGCACACCGTGGGAGTGCATGTAGGCCAGAGTGCCCTCGTAGCCACTGAGCTTACCTACGCCGGCGATTAAGAACAGGACCGCAAGCAGAATGCGGCCCACCAGATCCGTGAGCTTCGGAAGATTGCCTTGCATGTTTTGCTCCCAATAAAGAAGAGGAATGTGATTCGGCCGATATTTAAAATTCCAGAGTCTCGATTGACAAGCGCATAATTTCGACCAAGGCAATCGATTTAGTCGATGGATGGACTTGCCAAAGATCACCTTGGACCAGTGGTCGGCGCTGCAGCAAGTCGTTGAAACCGGCAGCTTCGCCAATGCCGCGGACCGCTTGCACAGAAGCCAGTCGACCGTGAGCTACGCCGTGCGCCAGGTGGAACGGCTCGCAGGCGTTCGGGTATTCGCGCTCCAGGGACGCAAGGCGGTGCTCACCCCGGCTGGCGAAGCACTCTACCGCCAAGGCAAAAGACTTGTCGAGCAGGCTCGGCGCGTGGAACGCTTGGCCGCGGACCTTGCTGCAGGCTGGGAATCGGAGATCGTGCTCGCCGTTGAAGTGATCTTCCCAACCTGGCTTCTGCTGGAGTGTCTGGGTCAGTTCGCGAAGGAGCGTCCGCAGACACGCATCGAACTGGTCGAGTCCGTGCTGGGCGGTACGGAGGAAGCGCTACTGCAAAGACGCGTCGACTTCGCCATCGGGCCGTCGATTCCACAGGGTTTTCTCGGGGAGCGTCTCATGCCGGTGCGCTTTATTGCCGCGGCACATCCGGATCACCCCCTGCACCACATGGGCCGGACTTTGACGATGTCCGATCTCGTGCAGCACCGACATCTGCTGGTGCGTGAAACGGGGACCGAGCGCTCACGCGAGCCAACGCTGGTTGCCGACGAACGCTGGACCGTGTCGAACATCGCCACCTCGATCCGGGCAGCCTGTATGGGCCTGGGCTTTGCGTGGTTTCCGGAGGAAAACATCCGCGAAGAGCTGCGCACAGGATCTCTGCGGCCTCTGCCCCTGCAGCAGGGTGCCGAGCGTTTCGGCATTTTGCATCTGATCTTCGCCGATCCCGAGGCCGTGCGACCCGGCGCGTCGCGTCTTGCGCAGATTATTCGCACTACCATAAAGGAGCGCTGTCCTTCGCAGTTACGCGCCGATGCCTGAGGCAAGAGCCGTGCATCGGCCCTTGTAATATCTGCCTCGTCACCATGTAGAAGGTTCCACGCATTTATGTGGATCGTCCAAATCGCGCTGCGCCGCCCTTACACGTTCATCGTGATGGCGTTGCTCATCGTTTTGGCGACGCCCCTGGCGCTGTCGAAGTTGGCCACCGACATCTTCCCGGAAATCAATATTCCGGTCGTGAGCGTGATCTGGAATTACAGCGGTCTGTCGGCGCAAGAGATGGGCCAGCGGATCACGTCGGTGACGGAACGCGCCCTGACAACGACGGTCAATGACATCGAACATATCGAATCGCAATCCCTGGCCAGTGTTGCGATCGTAAAAATCTTTTTTCAACCTTCCGCCAATATACCGACGGCAATCGCGCAAGTCGTCTCCATATCCCAGGCGCAATTGCGCCAACTACCGCCGGGGATTACGCCCCCGCTGATCATCAAGTACTCGGCCTCGAGCATCCCGGTGATCCAACTCGGGTTGTCCGATCCGACCATGTCCGAGCAGCAGCTTTTTGACACCGGCATTAACTTTCTGCGACCGCAGCTCATCACAATCCCCGGCGCGGCGGTTCCCTGGCCATACGGCGGCAAGTCGCGGCTGATCTCCGTGGATCTGGACACGTCGGCGTTGCTTGCCAAGGGCTTGACGCCTTCAGATGTCGTCAACGCGGTCAATACGCAAAACCTGGTGCTGCCGTCGGGGACCGCGAAAATCGGCTCGACCGAATTCAATGTTGCCGTGGAAGGTTCTCCGGGCACGATCGAGGGCCTGAACAATCTGCCCGTGCGCTCGATCAACGGTGCCACTACCTACCTGCGCGAAGTCGCCCACGTTCGCGACGGCTTTTCGCCGCAGACCAATATCGTGCGGCAAGACGGTCAGCGCGGCGTGCTGCTATCGATCCTCAAAATGGGTGGCGCCTCGACCCTGCAGGTAGTTAACGATCTGCGGGCCTTGCTCCCCAACGTGCTGCAAACCCTTCCGCAGACCCTGAAAATCACGCCGCTCTTCGACCAATCGCTGTTCGTGAAGGCTGCCATCACCGGCGTCGCGCGCGAGGCGCTGATCGCCGCCTGCCTGACGGCGGCGCTCATCTTGCTCTTCCTGGGCAACTGGCGCAGCACCTGCATCATCGCCGTGTCGATTCCGCTGTCGATCCTCGCGTCGATTCTCGCCCTCTGGGGCATCGGGGAGACGATCAACATCATGACGTTGGGCGGCTTGGCGCTGGCCGTTGGCATATTGGTCGACGACGCCACGGTCACGATCGAGAATATCGAGCGCCACCTGCACCTCGGGGCCGACATGCACGAGGCGATCCTGACGGGCGCGGGCGAAATCGCGGTACCGGCATTCGTATCGACCCTGTGCATCTGCATCGTGTTTGTCCCGATGTTCTTTCTCACCGGCGTCGCCCGACATCTGTTCGTTCCCATGGCTGAGGCAGTCGTTTTCGCCATGCTTGCCTCCTACGTGCTCTCCCGCACCCTCGTGCCCACGCTCGTCATGCTGCTGATGGATCGCAGCCATCCGCGCAGCGGTGAGTCGTCGAACTGGCTGCAGCGCGTCTATCGGCGCTTTGACCGCGGTTTTGAGCGCATGCGCGGGGGCTACATTTTGATCCTGAGCAAGCTGCTCACCCGGCGCATGCGTTTCGGGGGCGGGTTTCTCGCCTTTTGCCTGCTGTCTTGCCTTCTGTATGCCTACCCCCCGGTGCTCGGACGTGATTTTTTTCCCTCGGTGGACGCAGGCCTCATCCGGCTGCATATGCGAGCGCCTACGGGCACGCGAATCGAGGAAACCGCGCGCCTCTCGGAACGTGTCGACGCAGCCATTCGCGAGATCATTCCCGCCAACGAGCTGGCGACGATTCTCGACAACATCGGGGTGCCCTACAGCGGCATTAACCTCTCGTACAGCAATTCCGGCACCATCGGCACACTCGATAGCGAGATACAGATCGCGCTGCGCCCGGAGCACGCCTCAACCAGCGTCTACATTCGGCGCATGCGCACGGAGCTGCCGCAGCGCTTCCCCGGCATCGAGTTTTTCTTTCAGCCGGCCGACATCGTCACGCAGATCCTGAACTTTGGTCTGCCTGCGGCGGTCGACGTGCAGTTTTCCGGGGCGGCAATGCTGAGCAACTACGCGCTCGCCAGCCAGCTCCTGGCGCAAGTGCGAAAAATTCCCGGAGCGGTCGACGCCCATATCCAACAGCGCCTGGACGAACCGGGCTTGCGCCTGAACATTGATCGAACCCGGGTCCAGCAGCTGGGCATGAGCGCGAGTGACGTTGCGCAAAACGTGCTCGTATCGCTCTCCGGAAGCTTTCAGACGGCGCCTTCCTTCTGGCTCAATCCCGCCAACGGTATTGTCTACAACATCGCCGTTCAGACCCCGCAGTACCGCGTCGATTCGGTCGATGCCCTGATGCGCACCCCGGTAAACACCGCCGGCGGCAGCACCCCGGGGCAGCTGCTCAGCAACCTCGTGCGCGTCGAACCGGAGCGGCAACTCGCGGTCGTCTCCCACTACAACATCACGCCTGTCGTTGACCTGTATATCAGCGTCGACGGTCGCGACCTCGGTTCGGTGGCCACACAAGTGCAGGCGCTCCTCGACGATACGCGCGCCCGGTTGCCGCGCGGCAGCCAGGTGACCATGCGCGGACAGGTCAAAACGATGCAAACCTCATTCGAGGGGTTGGCGCTCGGGCTCGTAATGGCGATCGTGCTCGTGTACTTGCTGATTGTCGTGAATTTCCAGTCCTGGACGGACCCCTTCATCATCATCAGCGCCTTGCCGGCGGCGCTGGCCGGCATCGCGTGGATGCTGCTGATCTCTGGCACCACTCTGAGCGTGCCCGCGCTGACCGGCGCAATCATGACCATGGGGGTTGCAACGGCCAACAGTATTCTCGTGGTCGCCTTTGCCCGTCAGCGCCTGCGCGAAGGCCGACCGCCGCTGTCGGCCGCGCTGGAGGCCGGCGCCACGCGGTTGCGGCCAGTGCTCATGACGGCGCTGGCAATGATCGTCGGCATGATCCCGATGGCGCTGGGACTGGGCGAGGGGGCGGAACAAAATGCTCCGCTCGGCCGTGCGACCATCGGCGGGTTGCTGTTCGCGACGGTGTCAACGCTGTTTTTCGTGCCTGTTGTTTTTGCCGGGATCCATCAGCGGCTGGCGCGACGCGCTCGCGCCCGTGCGCGCAGCACGGATTCGCCGATCGCATCCGGATCGCAAGGAAGCACCACTCATGTCTAAAAGCCAACATTCCTCGCTTGGCCTGCACACCACAGATTTGGCGCAACGAGCCGCCGGGGTGCCGCGCGGACGCATGCTGCTGCGCGCGCGCCATGTGACGATCGCGATCATCGTCTTGCTCGCGCTGGGTGCCGCCGGCACTGTGATCGGGCGGGTCGTGCGCATGCGCGATCTGCAGTCCACCACCCAGTTGCAGGCGCGTACCTTTGTCACCACGACCCGAATCGAAGCACGCAAGGCAAACGAAACACTCGCGCTGCCGGGGACGTTGCAGGGGTTCATTGAGTCGCCGATTTACGCACGCACCAGCGGCTATGTGTTGCGATGGAACCGCGACATCGGGGCACGGGTACAAAAAGGCGATCTGCTGGCCCAACTCGATACCCCCGAGGTCGATCAGCAATTGGCGCAGGCCATTGCCACACGCGAGCAGGCCGCTGCGAGCTTGGAGCTAGCCAAGAGTTCAGCGGAGCGCTGGGAGAGCCTGCGTCTGCGCGACGCGGTAACGCAGCAAGAGCTCGATGAGCGGCGCAGCGCCTTTTCGCAGGCCCAGGCGAATTTGGCGGCGGCCGAAGCCAACGTGCGACGGCTGAACGAGCTCGAGGGTTTCAAGCGCATCGTTGCCCCGTTCGCGGGCGTAGTCACGCGCCGCAATATCGACGTTGGCGATTTGGTCGACGCGGGCAATGGCGGAGCATCGCGCGCGCTCTTTACGCTCGCGCAGACCGATCCGCTGCGGGTCTACGTCTACGTGCCGCAGAGCTATGCCAACCTCGTTCGTGTCGGAGAATCCATTGCCGTAACGCAATCGGAGATGCCTACCGTGCAGTTTCGCGGCACTGTCAGCCGCACCGCCGGGGCGATCGACACGTTGACCCGCACGCTCCAGGTGGAGGTGAGTCTGCCCAACCGGGAGGGCCGCTTGCTGCCGGGGGCGTACGTGCAAGTGGAGCTCCCCGTAGGCAATAGCGGCAACTTGACGGCGCCTTCCAATTGCCTGCTGTTTCGACCGGAGGGACCCCGCGTTGCGACGGTCAGCGCCGACGGGCGGGTGCACTTGCAACCCGTGGTGATCGGCCGGGATTTCGGGCAATCGGTGGAGTTGCTCGGTGGCGTGCAAGTCGGCGACGAGTTGATCCTAAATCCCGCCGACTCCCTAGCCGAGGGCGATGTCGTAAGCCGCCAGCCATCAGCGCCGCCCAAGGAACGCTCGTGAGCAGCCCGCACGGTGCGCCGCGCGCCGCGCCACGAGCAAGCGTTGGCTTGACGCGCTTGGGGCTTTCGGCGGCGCTGTGTTGCATTTCGGGTGCATGTACCCTGGGACCCGACTATCACAGGCCGGCCGTAGACATGCCCGCCGCGTGGAAGACAGTAGAGCCGTGGCGCGCCGGGCGACCCGACGACGGCGTAGTGCGCGGAAACTGGTGGGAGATTTTCCATGATCAGCAGCTCGATTCGCTCGAGACGGAAGCCATCGGCCATAACCAGGACCTCGCGGTGGCCCGGGAGCGGCTTGCGCAAGCGCGAGCGATCGTCACGGTAAACCGCGCGCCACTGTTCCCCCAACTCGATGCCAACGCAGGTGCGGCGCGCAACAAGATCTCCGCGGACCGACCGCTTGCGCTGTACAACTTTTCAAACGCTTCGACCGTGCAAAACGATTTCACGGCCGGGTTCTCGGTGCACTACGAGGTGGACTTGTTCGGTGCCGTGCGCCGCCAGTACGAGGCTGCGCGGGCCTCCGAGCAACAGACGCGAGCGGACCTGGAAAACGCACGACTCGTCGTCACCGCCGAGGTCGCGGGCGACTATCTGAACCTGCGCGCGCTCGATGCGGAAATTGACGTCGTTCGACAAAATATTGCCGCGCAGCGCCGAGCGCTCGATTTCGTGACGTCGCGTCACGACATGGGTGTTGCCTCCGGATTGGATCTGGCCCAGGCCCAGGCACAGCTCGACTCGACGGTCACGCAGATCGACTTGCTGCGCGTACAACGCGAGCAATTGGAGCATGCGCTTGCAGCCTTGACGGGCGCCGCGGCGCCGGAGTTTGCGATCGCACCGGCGCTCGCACCGCTCGCCGTTCCGGAGATACCGATCGGGGTGCCCTCGGACCTGCTCGAGCGCCGGCCGGACGTCGCCTCGGCCGAGCGCGCAATGGCCGCGGCCAACGCACAGATCGGGGTAGCCAAGGCAGCTTATTTTCCGAGCGTGCCGCTCGCCGGCGCCTACGGCGTCGAAAGCAACACCCTCTCCTCGTTGTTTAACGCGGCCTCCAATTTCTGGGCGCTGGGAGTAGCCGCGACCGGCTCGCTGTTCGATGCAGGACGGTTGAGTGCGAACATCGACTTCGCACAGGCCGGCTATCGGGCCACAGTCGCAAGCTATCGGCAAACGGTTCTCACCGCGATGCAAGAGGTGCAAGACGGTCTCACGGGAAGCGCCAACCTGAGCCGCGCCGCCTCGGAGGCGGCTGCCGCGGTCCGCAGCGCACAGCGCGTCGTGGATTTGGCCAACGACCGATATGCCGGTGGACTCGCAACATATCTCGACGTCGTCACCGCGGAGCAGGCACTGCTTGCCAACCAGCGGCTGCAGGTACAGATCAACGGACAGCAGGTTCTTACCGCGGTGTTTCTTGTGAAGGCCTTGGGTGGGGGCTGGCAGGGGCTGAACGCACCACTTGCCCAGGCCGCCGCCGCAGGTGCTCGGTAGTTCGCGCCCCAGCCGCGGCTTCCAGCCGAACCGGATCGGCACGGTCCGCGACGCACCTAATAGAACAGCTCGGAGATCGCCACCGAAGATTTTCTCCCGACGCTGTCAAAGTGCTGCTGGAGCCATGTTTGGGCGCGCTGCCGTCCGAGTTCCTTGAGCGCGCTGAAAAACTGCAGATTGACCGCAAGTTTCGTCTCGGCGGTGAGCTCGCTCATGAATTCCTGGGCATCGATGACGTGAAACCGAGTCTTGGCAACGCGGCGTTCAAAACGCCCGATCCGAAACCAGGAGCGCTCGACGTAGTCGCGCAGGTGCGCAAACATTCGCATTTCGCGCAAAAAAGTGGCCGTGAAACCGAACTCCAGGATGCGCTCCCGGATGTCCTGCGCCGAAATCGGGGTCTGCTTGTATTTCAGAGGCGAGAGCAGCACAAGCAAGATGTCCTGCGAGCGGCATTCGTAAAACAAAGGGAAAACGGCCGGATTCGCAGAGTATCCGCCATCCCAGTACGGCTCACCGTCAATCTCGACAGCGCGGTGCATCGTAGGCAGGCATGCCGACGCAAGAACCGTCTCAACGGTCATTTCCTCCGAACGGAAGAGCCGTAGCTTTCCGCTGTTGGCGTTGGTCGCCGCGACAAATAGCTTTACCGGAGCGTGCGCGCGCAAACGTTCGAAATCGAGCTGCGAGCCAAGAATGTCGCGCAGCGGATTGCGGTCGAAGGGATTGATCCGCTCGGGCGAAATGGTGTTTGCCCATTGCAGCATGCGACGAAATGCCGGTGTCAGCGTGACACCCTGTCCGTCAGCGGTCGCTGCGGTCGCGCCCGGGGGCATGGCAGCAGCAACGGCGGTCCAGAACTTCTGCAGCGCTGCGCGCGCTGCGGGGCGACCGCCCTCGAGCAGTCCATGCGCCAGCACGACAGCGTTCATCGCGCCGGCGCTCGTGCCACTGATCGCTTCAAATTGCATCCGCCCGTCTTCGAGCAGGCTGTCGAGCACACCCCAGGTGAATGCGCCATGTGCGCCCCCGCCTTGCAGCGCAAGGTTGATGGTGCGGCAACCTTTGGCTTTGAAAAACATCTCGTCGCGTCAGCTGCCATGCGGCCCAACGCGTATCGTCGCACATCCCCGACGGCAGCCGGAGACGTGGAATCAGGAAGGCAGAAAGTCCACGGGCCAATTGATCGTCATCGTGGCGACGTCCTTGGCACCGAAGTCAAACTGTTTGATGCGGGCGAGCAACTTGCGCTCGAGTTCCGGCGAGCGAAGCTCGCTCGAAGCGATTCGGCACTCGATGACTTCCCCCGAGGGTGCGATCTTTAGCTCCAGTACGACTTTGCCCTCCAGTGTCGGGTCGTCCCGAAGCGCGCGGTTATATATCGCGTAGATGGCTCCCTTGTTGCGCTCGAACACGAGCTTAATCTCCTCGATCGAGCGCGAAGCCTTGCCGTCGCCACCACGCTGCAACGTTCCCCCGCGACTGCCCGTTCCGCCGCCACCTCCGGGCCCGCCGCCACCTCCGCCGCCCGCGACCCCTTCGACAAGGGTCGTCGCGCGTCCGGCAAGGCCTCCACCCCCCGTGTCGCGGCTGTAGCCCGCAGTATTGATTCCTCCGCTTCCGCGCGTCGCATTCGATGTAATGAGGTTGCGCACGGGGATGCCCTGTCCGAGTCCTGCACCAACCCCCGGGCCCACGCCGGATCCGACCCCGGGGCCCTGCTTGATGTCCTTGTTTAACTGCACGGCAACCGGTGCGCCGCGCAGGTCGGCGAGGTCATCGCGCATTGCGAGCAGTCCGACGCCAGCGGCCTTTTTGCGCGCAGCCTCGAGCTTTTCTCCTGGAGATTTGTCCGGAATGGGATTTCTCGCCTCCGGTACCGGGACTTTTTTCGGTTCCGGCTTGCTGGCAACCTGGGGCTGCGGTTTGCTCTGCGCTTCGAGTGCCGGCGGCGGCTTGACGGGAACGGGCGGCGGAAGCGGCGTACGCTCGAGCAATAACTTGGCGAAGCGTTGCGGAAATTCCTCGGGGTGTTCCCGATCAATGCTCGGACGTGGCAACCAGGGCATGATCAGGCCCAACAAAAGGCATGCCAGCAGCACGTTGCGCAAAATGCGCCGAAACCGCGCCTCGTCCTCCGGCGACCCGGCCCAAGGCAGCACGGCGGAATGATAAGAGACCAGAGTCGCAGCCATTACGCCCCATTCTTCCGTTGAACCGCGAACGAGACCTCGCTGAAGTTCGCTCGCGCACACGTGTACATAACCTTGCGCAACAGCCGGTACGGGATGTTCTTGTCACCCATGATGGTGATCGGCTTGTTCTGTGGCGCATTTTCGCGTCGGATCATTTCGTGACCGGCTTGGATGTCGAGCTCCGCCTTCAACGGCGCGATCATGTCCTCCTCGGTTGCCATCGCTTCGGCAACCGACGCCACCTTGTGCCCTTGCACCAAAATGTCCTCACTGTTGACAACGACGGTGACAGTCTCTTTCGGGCTCTTGTCGGCGACTGACTCGGGCAGCTTCACCGCCTTGCTGCTGGGCAGCACCTGAACTTCGGCCGTATTGGAGAGCAGAAAGAAAATCAGAATCGTGAAGATGTCGATGAGGGACACGAGATTCATGTCCACCAACGATTGATTGCGCGCCTTTCGCATGGCGCGCCGCTCCAACGGCGTATGTTTCATGATTTACCCTGGTGTTCGCGAACCGGCGCATCCCCTACCGAGATATCCGGGAACAGTTCCGCGTGCACGACCTTCGACCCTTGAACCGTGTTGCCCACGCGCACGGCGTCCATCACCTGGACGAGAACGTCGTAGGGCGTGTTGGGCTCCGCCAGCACCGTTACGTCGGTCTTGTCGGGAAAGCGGACCTTGATTTGCTCCATCAGCAAGGACAGGGACTTGTAGTCATGTCCGGTCGGGGTATTGGCGATTCGCTGGATCAGGCCGCCGATCCGATCGCCGACCTCGAGGCCGTCGGGGCGGATCACCACCTCCAGTTGCAAGTCGCCCTTGAGCTGTTCCACGCCCGAGGACTGCGCGGGCAGCGTGAGTTCGAGTACCGCGAGGCGCGAGAACACCGCCGTGGAAAGCAAAAACGGCACCAGCACCACGATCAAATTCAGAAACGCGGTGATCTCCAGATGCGCCGGCTTTTTGTGCAGGCGTCGGACGCGCATGATCAGTACGGCTCCCGCGTTTCGGCTGCCAGCTTGCCCTCGTTGCCCGTTTTTTGCACCAGGTTCAGAAAGCTGATCTTGGCGGCCTCGAGACTGTCAACGATTTCCGTCGTGCGGGCCGTCAAAAATGCATGAATCAGCAAAAAGGGAATGGCCACCATGAGGGCGAAGAAGGTGTTGTTCATCGCCACCGAGATGCTCGCCGACAACAACTCGGCCTTTTCCGCCGGATTGACCTCCGCCACGGCCGTAAACGCGTGGATGAGACCGCTGATCGTACCGAGCAGGCCGACGAGGGTGATCACGTTGGCGAAGGTAGCGATGTAGTGCGTGCGCTTCTCCAGCCGCGGCACGATCTCCATCATTCCCTCCTCCATCGCCGCATCGATGTCCTCGCGCCGACGCGAGCTCTGCAGGCGGCTCAGGCCGTTGTGCACGATCATCCCAATCGCAACGTCGGTTTTGGAAGTGGCGCCGAACACCTGCTGCAGCTTTCCGCCTTGCAGCATCGGCAGGATCCGGTCCCACGCCCTGCGGTTTTCGTTGCGGGCCCGGTGCAGAACAACGAACCGCTCGATCGCGATCGATAACCCCAGTGCCAGAATAAGAAGGCTGGGATAGATGAAAAGACCGCAATCCTGGAAGAACTTGACTATCGTTCCTAAGGCATCCATCGAATAATCTCCAATCACGAAATCGACAACAAAACCTGCTGGGCAAGAACCCCTTCTTTACTTCTTGCGCTCCGGCTGCTCGACGACCGTGGCCGCCTGGACCTGCGCGTCGTAGCGCACCTGTCGGCGAAATACGTCGCGATCGATCGGCGCCAGGGCCTCATCGAGCACGCTTTTCATCGGCCGGCCCGCCAGTTCGCCGGGCATCGGCTTTTTCCAGGGCACGATGTACAGCACCTTGGGCAACTCGCGGTTGCCGATGATCTTGGTCTGATCCAGATCCGCCCGATCGTCCGCGATCGCGGTGCCGGCCAGCACACCAAAGCAAAGCAAGCCTGTCCAGACACGCTGCCTCATTCCTGCTCCTTGCGCGCCACCGCGGTACGTTCCCGAGCGCGATTCTTGAGATCCGCGACCCATTTGCTGACCTTTTCGTCACCGCCCGACAAGGTCAAATACCGATCGTATAGCTCCAGCGCGCGCTGGCTGTCCCAGAGATAAAGGTCAAAAAGAATCCCCAAATTCAGATTTGCGCTGGCGTAGTTCGGATCCAAGGCGATCGCCCGTTCGTAGGCCTGCCGGGCCTTGCCGAACTGGCCTTGCTGCCGATAGGCGATGCCCAGCTGGTTCCAGTACACCGGCTGCAGCGGGCTGTCCCGGACCGCAAACTCGAGCTCGGAGACAGCCTGTGGCGTTTTGTCGGCACGCCGGTAAATCATCCCCAGGTTGGCGTGCGGGCCGCCCAACTCCGGATTGGATCGGGTCAAAGCCAAGAATCCGCGCTCCGCTTCAGCGGTGCGCCCCTGCTGCAGCGCGCGCAGCGACGCCTCATATGCTCGCAGCACATCGGGGCTCAAACTCGGTGCGCTCTCCGCCGCGGGCGCCGCGCCCGCAGCCGCACCCCCCGAAGCCGGCGCGGGCCCCGTCGATGGGCCCGGCTGCGCGGATTTGTCCGTCGAGTGCGCGCCGGACGCCCGTTCCGGCGTCTGCGTCGCGTTCTTGGTCGAAGGCGACAGACCGGCGCAGGCCGAAAGGGCCACGCAAAGCATCGCAATTAGGCCATATTGGCGCAGCAATTCAGCGAATCGCATCGATGCTCACCTCGCTGCGTTCACTCTTGCCGTAGCGCACCGGGCGCAGCTGGGCCAGAGCCCCGAAGCTCCCCTTGACCCACTGGTCGTATATGCCCTTGGTGGTGCGACGCGCATTGACTTCGTGCAATTCGATGGCTTTTTCCTCAAAGGGAAAGGCTTGCTCCTCCAACATGACGTTGTATTGCTCGATTTCGTCTTTTGACAGTCCCTTGGGGCGCTGCGAAGCGAGCAGCGATTTGCCAAAATCCTGATATAGCTGGGCGGTATGGAAGGTTGCCGCAGTGGCAACGTCGGCCACGCCGTAGTCGGCGGCAACCGCGTAGGCTTTTAAGGCTTCTTCCATCTTGGCCTTTTTGAGCTTGAGCTGCTTTTTCAGCGGCTCGACCAGCTGAACTTTCTTGTAGTCCTCTTCCACGGGCTCGGCCAGGGCCAGCGCCGCGGTCGCACCCAGATAGCGCGTTCGATCCGTTCGTGCGGAACCACCCGACTGGTCGGCTTGCAGCACCTCTCGCATCCACGGCAGAGCCTGCGCCGGTCCGCCTTGCTCCTTGGCAATGCGCGCCAGACGAAAACGCGCCTCGACGGCTGGCTCGAGCGGCTCCGGATACTGCCGCACGTAGCGTTCGTACACCTTGGCGGCGGCGGGTTTGGCTGCGGCCTTTTCGTAGAGTTCGGCCGCCTGCCACAATGCAGCGCGCGCGAGCTGCGGGTCTTTTTTCGACGCCGCCATGCGTTCGAATTCGGCGGCAGCAGCGGCCCACTGCCCGCTCTCCGAATACACGACGGCCAGCTTGTCGCTCACGTCGCTTTGCAGTGGATGGTTGGGATAGCGCTGGCGAAAATCCTCCAGCGCGCGCGCGGCTTTTGGCCAATCCTTGAGGCTGATCAACGCGGCCGCGGCATCGTACTGCGCCGTCGCCCGCACCGGCGAATCCGGTGCCAGGGTACCAACCCGGTCAAAATCATCCACCGCTTCGCGCAGCCGTCCCTGCGCGCGCGCCTGCTCGCCTTGCTTGTACACCGACGCTGCGAGGCGTTCGGTAAGGGCGCCACGGGCAGGATCGCCAGGCGCCGTGAGCGCGAGCACCTGCGTGTACGCGTGTTCGGCCTGATCGAATTTGCCGCTCTCAAAGGATGTGTGCGCGATGACGGTCCACGCAATCCGTTGCTGGGGGGCTGCCGCGGGCGGCTTGAGCTTGAGCACGAGCTGGGCAACGGAACTCGCCCGGTCGAGTTGGTGCAAGGAATAGAGCTTTTCGGCGGCGTTCGTGAGCACCGGCCCGGTCCGTGGATCGGTGGGAAAGGCCGACCCGAACCGAAGCGCACTTTCGATGCCGGCGCGTTGCAGCCGCTCTTGGTCGCTTGCCTGCGCCCGCTTTTCTTGCTCCGCATATGCCAGCAGCGCGGCGTAGCCCGCATCTGCACTCTTGGCGTGCGGCGGGTACTGATAAGCCGCCTTTTCGTACTCGGGGGCCGCTTCGGCAAAGCGTTTGTCCTCAAACAGCAATTCGGCAAGCAGGAAATTCGCCTGCGCCGCCTGCGGGTCGGACGGGAACGCCGCAAGAAATTCCCGGTACCAGTGCACCGCCGCTTGGTAGTCCTCGCTCTTCTTGCTCTTTTGCGCTGCCGCGTGGTAGTAGCGCGTGAGCTCGCTCAAATACGTCTTGACCAGGGGGCGGGTCCGATCCCAGGCCGACGGATTGGAGCGACGAAACTCGCTGTTCACGCCGTAGCGCTCCACGTACTCTTTCTTGGCCTCCAGTGCCATGGTGTCGAAACCACCCCGCTGGTAGATTTCGATCACGCGTGCCTGAAGCAACGGCGCCTGCGCATGCAATGGGTTGCGACGCGCGAAAGCGCTGAAAGTATCGGCTGCGTCCTTGACCCGTTCCTGCTTCAAGTACAGCTCGCCGAGCTGCTCATAGACGCGAAACTCATATTTGCGGCGCACCGCCGAGCGCATGTACTCCGGAATCGTGTCAGCACCTTGCAGGTTTTCCAGAGACAAACTGACGACGCGGAAGGTGTCCTCGACCAACTCGCGATCGGCGCGCGTAAGGCCCGGGACATCCTCGAGTTTGCCCTCAGAATCCTGTGTCGCCAGCTTGAGATCCAGAACGCCGAAAAACGATTGCAACCCCTCCTCCAGGCGCCCCTGTTTGTACAGCGACCAGCCGTGCATGTACAAAGAGCGTTCGTAGTACGGCGTGCCCGACGCGCTGTGCAGCACGGTGGCGTAGGCCTTCTCGGCAGCCGCGTAATCGCGGGTGGTAAAGAGCAGCTCACCGCGCCGGAAGTTCGCTTCATCCAGATACTTCGTCTTCGGGTATTGCTGCACGAGCTGGCCTAATACCCGAAGCGCCGCGTCGAAGTCCCCGCCGAGCTCGTAGGCACGGGCCAGTTGGTAGAGCACGCGATCATTGTTCGGATCTTGGGGATACGCGGCAAGAAATTGCCGATACATCTCAACGGCACGCTGATAGTTCGGCGCCCCTCCCGCCGCGCCACCGCTGGCGTTTGCGGCGCGACTGTCGGCGCTGTCCATCTCGAGATCCCCGAGTCGACGCATGGCCTCGGAGCGTTGTCCATCCTTGGGCGCCGATTTGAGGTAGTCCCGATAGGCCGCCATCGTGGTTTCATCGCTTGTGGCAATGCCGTTATCCGGCGGCAGCGCATAGGAGCGGCTTTGCAGGGTCTTGAGGGTCGGCTCTGCCTCGGGCGCATGGGTGCTGGCGCATCCGCAAAGCGCCCCCGCAAGCACGAGCGCCGCGCTACTGCTCCGGCGCATGATCGCCTTCCTTTGCAAGACGCGCACGATCGTAGATCTGCGCCACGGCAAAACGTGCCTGCGTACCGTAGGACGCGAGCCGCTCCTTTTGCTCCTGGAGTTCGGCCACCGCCATCTCCTGTACGGCGCCGCGCTGCAGCCGCAGGAGCGCC
Organism: Burkholderiaceae bacterium; assembly: GCA_035625725.1. Lineage (GTDB taxonomy): Bacteria > Pseudomonadota > Gammaproteobacteria > Burkholderiales > Burkholderiaceae_F > GJ-E10. Next base: position 71,565 of record DASPPB010000026.1, on the reverse strand, counting down.
TCTACGCGCGGAACAAGGGCCCGGATGCGCTGCTGGAGCGCGGCGATGCGCGCCGCAAACTGCTCAAACCGCTGCGGCTCTTCCTTTTGCGCGCGCGTGAGCTCCGCGTCACGCACCCGTGCCTGCTCCAGTTCGCTGCCCAGCTGCCGGAGGTCCTTCTTCGCGTCCCACAGTCGAGGCGGGAATTCTTGCGCCAGTTGCCATTGCATGGCGCCGGCCACACGCCGGTAGCGCTCGCGCGCGGCCTCGACCTGCGGGTCGGCACTTTCGTGCGCAAGCGTCGCCCGCACGCGCTCGAGACGCTGCAGCAGTGCCCGCTCGTTGCCATCGGCAAACGCCAGACCGTCGGCTTGTTCTTCGGCAAGGGCGAGCTCGCCCGCCAGCGCGTCCCGCCGCCGCTCGAGGCTCTCGATGCCGATCTGCCGTTCGGCGGCCTGGACCTGTGGCAGTCGCTCGGCGAAAGCCTGCCGGCGGTTGGCGAGCATGTCCTCGATGATTCCCAGGTTGTCCTGCCAGTTGCGCAGATTCTTGTCGAGAAACTGCAGATCGCGGTAGCTCTTGAACGCCTCCTGAAATTCATGCAAGGCGAGCATCTCCACCAGATGCCGGGCATGCGGCAAATCGGGCAATCGGTCAATGTTCCAGAACCAGCCCATCTCCTCGCCCGGGTTGCTCGCGAGCAGCCCGTCGAGCAGCTTTCCGTCGCGAATCGCCGCGATCGATTCGTCCAGGCTGACATTTTCTTGATCGAAGGTGCCGATTGCCGCGCGGTACTTCTCGAGCGCCTGGGGATAGGCGCTCATCTGGGCTAGCGCATACGGCACGGCAAGCTTGGCCTCGAGAACGGCCGGATCGCTCGCGTTGCGCTCGGCCAATTCCGTCCACGGCACCAATGCATCGCTGGGGCGGCCCAGTTCATCGGCCGCCCAGCCAAATCCCAGCAACGCCTTATCCGCCAGCATCCCCGAAAGCCGCACTCGCTCAAGGTATGTCCGGGCCTGTTCGGGATTTTTGTCTTGCAGCGCAGCGAATCCCAAAGCGACGTTGGCCTTGTCGCGCAGACTGCGAAATTCCTCGCTCGTCGCGGGCCCGACACCGATCGCATCGAGGATCTGGCTGCCCTCGACCGGCTGACCGTTCTTGATCATCGCCACGCCCAGGTTGTAGCGCGCGTAGATCGCGGCCTTGCCTTCGCCCGCAAGCGGCTTGAGACTCTGGGCGGCGGCGGCAAAGTCGCCGCGAGCCATCAACACGTTTGCTTCCAGCAGCCGCCGGTCCTCCTCAAGGTCCCCCGGCAATCGACCTTTGATGCGACCCAGCGCTTCTTGCGCCTGCTCCAGGAATCCCCTCTGATAGCGGATCTTGGCCAGGTAGTACCAAGCCCGATCGCGGACCGCCGGGGGCGCGCCCTTGTCAATGATCTGCGCGAAGATTTCGGCCGCTTCTCGATGAAGTCCGTAGGTGAGATACAGCCCCCCGCGCAATACCTCGGCCTCATCGGCGTGGTGCGCCACTCTCCCGAAGTACTGGGAGACCATGAGGTCCGTGAGCGCAGTGAAGTAGCGCTGCTGATAGAAGTAAAACAGCGCGTCGCCGTAGTACGGGTCCTTGACGACGTGCGCAGGATCGGCCGCTATAGCGACCGAGCAAACAGCGCCACTCGCGATTGCCACGACCGCCGTCAGCGCGGCCGCAGCCCCGCTCCCCAGACGCCTGGCGATCCCCACAAGCATGACCCGCACCCCTGTCCGCGTACTTTATTGCCAGACTTTCACGGCAAATTCCGGCTGGATCTTTCCAGTCGAATCCGTGATCTGCAGTTCGATGTATTTGGGATCGGTGCTCTTGTCGAACTTGATGGTCGTGCCGCGCCGGTAATCGCGGTCATAAGGACCCTTGCCCGTGAAAAACGCGACCAGTTCATGCGATCCGCTGCGCAAGTTGCCCAGATACAGTCGCTGCACGCCGCCGCGGTGCAACGCCTGCACCTCCGCCGGCGTGTAGAGGTAGTTGGCGACTTCCTTGTCGTCGAGTTTGACCTGCACGGAGTCAAGCACAAAGAGCTTGCCAACGTCCATCGACACGAAGACCGCGACTTGCGTATTCGCCGGAAACAACAATTCCTCTTCGAGCACCAGCAAATCGCGATTGAGTTGGATGACCTCGCTCTTGGCGTCCTGGATGCGGCCGTCGAGATCGTTGACCTCCGGTTTACCAGCGGCGGCCGGCTGCTCGGCGGCGACGGCCGGCTGCTCGTCGGCGGCGGCCGGCAACACCATCGCCGCCAGGGCCAGCGCCAGCCCGGCAGTAAAGATTCCCCATCTTCGAGTGTTCACGCTGTCTCCTTCGTCAAAAGGTGCCCGTCACGAACAACTCGACCACGTTGGCGTTGAACCAGTAGAGTTGCCCCGTTCGAATGTCGGTGAAATTGTCGTAGTGAAAACGCATCCATTCGTAGGCCGCGGTGAAATTGACCTGATAGCGCGCAGGCTCGCGCGCGATCACGTACGACGCCTGGGCACCGACCGCCGTGTCGTTAAACGTGCTCAGTTGCCGATTGCGCGACATGTAGGTCATGGGGGCCGAGAAATCGTTGCTATAGAAATTCGCCTGGTCCTGCGAATAGTGTCGAACGAAACCGTCGAGCAGCCAACGCGTACCCACGTACCGGCTGTAGCCCGCCTCCTCGGTGTTGGCACGAATGTCCCACGTGTCCCAGAAATAGCGGTATTGCACGTGCACGGCTCCCTGGGCGCCGACGCTTCCGGCAACGCGCAGCGTCGCCGCGCGGCTGTTTCGCGTGCTCGGATCGACTTCGGGAACGGCCGCGCCCAGCACGCGTGCGACCCGGTACGGGCTCGCAAGAAACCCCTCGTCGTCGACGACTTCGAAGTTCAGACTCATCAGCCAGCGCGGCGTGAGGATCTGCGTTGCGCCGAGGCGGTACTGCCAGTGGTTAGCCGGTTGCGAGAAGGACGGATCGTTGTGCTTTTCCACCGTATCCCAACCCTTCGAATAGCCCAGGCTGACCGTTGTCATCCCGCCGAAATAGTCCTGCGCCACATCCACGCTGAGCGCGTCCGCGACGTAGTCGGGCTCCCGGCTGGTGCTCCCCACCACACTGATCAAAGCATCGTGGTAGGCGTAATCCAGGCCTACGGCAGTTTCCTCGCGTCGCTCGTTGTAGGGACTGGCTGTTGTGACCACGTCGATTGATGCGTTGCTCACCATGTCCACGTAATAGGACGCCGACAGCGAAACGACGTCCATGAGATTTTTGCGCACCAGCACTGCAGGCCCATTGGCAACGACGCCCCCGCCAATAAAGGAGTGATACATCGCGTCCGCACGATCCTCCGGCAGATCGACCGCATCGGCACTGCCGGCAGCCAGTACGCCGCCCAGCAGACCGGCGATGCGTGCCACGCCCGCCGAAAACAACCCTGCCCGCCCATCGACGGATCGATGCCCGGCAAGCTCCTTTCCCGGCCGGCGGCCAAACTCCCGCCGGCAGCCAGCGAATGCCGCAAGCAGCCAGCGCCGCAACAAGCCGCGCGGCGCTCGCTCAGTGCGCCGGGCGCACTTAATTGCAGCCACAACCGCCTCCCTGGACGCCGTCGCCTCCTCGCGCTCCTTCGCGCACGTCGTAGACGTGCTCGCGGTGCTTGGCAGCCAGCGGGTCCCGGTTGGCCTGCATGATCGGGTCGGCAAGGCGTTCGCGCTCGTAGGGTTTGACCCACGGTTCGACGCTGCAGCCGACCATCAGCACGGTCAGTGAAAGCAGGCCCAAGAATACGACACGACGGGGGCTCATTCGCGTAACAACTCCGTAATCTGCTTCTCGTAGGTATCTTCAAAACCCTCCCTGTACCCCAGGTGCACATAGCGCACACGCCCGTCCCGGTCGATCAACACGGTCGATGGCATGGTGCTCAGGTCATACAAGCGGCTTACCTTTTGTTTGGTGTCGAAGAGCACCGGAAAATGCAACCCGAGCTTGTTCATGACGCCCACGGCGTTGCGCTGATCCTCGTCCACATTGACTCCGAGCAGCACAAAGCCGGCAGCGTGGTACTTCGCGTACAACCGATCGAGATGGGGCATCTCCCGACGGCACGGACCGCACCACGTCGCCCAGAAGTTCAACATGACGACCTGGCCGCGCTGCTCCTGGAGCCGCAAATTTCGTCCCGCCGCGCTCGGCAGCGTGAAATCGGGCGCGCGCTGGCTCACTAGCGTCGCCCCAGCGCCGGCGCTCGCTAAAACAGCCGCTAACGCCAACGTGAAACGCAGCATCCGAATACGTGCTATGTGCATACAAGCTCCCGAACCAATCAGCATAGTTACTAACCCGTTGCGAGGACTCAGAAAAAGAACGTGAGACCCCCTGTCAACTCGAAGTTCTGGAAGTTCTTCTGCTCGCCCAGGATGTCGAGGGAAAAGACGTAATCGCGCACGTCGAGCTGCAGCGCCATCCAATTCGTAAGGAACACACGCGTGCCAAAGCCGAAGTTGACGGTCTCACGGTTGGATCCATTGATTTTTGTGGTGCCCAACCCGGCGATCAGGTACAGCGCGGAGACCTTGGCGTAGTTGCGTCCAAAAAAGAACTCGCCGGGAAGAATGTTGTAGCCGACGGATAGGTCGTAGTAGCGCAGAATTTCCTCGGGAACGGGGAAAATTCCACCGGGGAGAATGAGGCGATATGTCGCATCGGAGACCTTGGTCTGGCCATAAGCGGCCTGAACGAAGAAGTCCTCCGTGATGTCGTAACCCAGCCGCGCCCCGTACACCGCGTTGGTGCCGAAATATTCGGTGTCGTACGCACCCCCGAAAATTCCGATTTCAAAGTTGTTCGATGGGATGTGCGGGACCTTGATCGTGCGTCGATCGACTTGCGGCTCGATGACCTGATCGTTTTTGGGAGCCGCTTCGGGCATCTGCGTCGGGACGGGAGTGGCTGGCGGCTTGGGTTCCTTCGCCGAGGATGGCGCCGCCTCCGGCGCGGTCTCGGCCCCGGGGCTCGCTGTGTTGATCCCGCTTTGCGGCTGCAGCGGCGCCTGCGCCGGCGTTTGTGCCGGCGTTGGCGACGGCGCCGAAGCCTGCTCGGCCGCGGGCACCGCCGGTTCGCTGGGCGCAGGCGTGTCGGCCGCATGGGCCACGCAGGTACATAGGCTCAGCAAAACGGCGGTGGACGTGATGGCAAGAAATCGTGTGCGCATGGGTCGGCTGAAGGTCCTCAGAAGAAGAAGGAAAGCCCGATGGCAAGGGCCCGGTACTGCTGCGTCTGGGTGTCGGACAAAAAGGCCGTGTACTCGGTCCAATCCAAGCGCACAATCATGCGGTCCGTGACGTGATAGCGCAGCCCGACCATCGCGTCGGCCATGTCTGAATTGTTCGAAACGGCACTGATAAGGCTCGCGTTGGGCGTGTAGTAGATCCTGCCGACTCCGATACCCAGAAACGGCTCCAGGCGGCGATCCGACCAGGGTTGGGCGAGCAGGTTCACATGCCAGAAATTCGTGCCCGAATACGTGCCTTGCACCTGGCCGGCGGTGACCTCCAGGGCAAGGGTGCTCACGATGTTGTACGACACCCAGAGCTTGAGCATGGGGTCCGATTCGAAATGTCCCCATCCCCCGCCGACCTCAAGACGGCGACTAAGGTAGTCGTCGAGCAAAATGTCGCGAAAGGTCTTTTTGTTTCCGGCCTCGGTCAGGGTGTTTTCGAGCTGCGCTCGATCAACCCAACCCTCCTGTCCGCCCTCGGCACGCACCTTGAACCAGTCGGTGTGGCGCATCTCGACTTCGATCCATCCATTGCGCTCGACGACGTAAAACACCGGAAACCCGCGGCCAGGACCGGTGCGCAATTCGATATACGGATCGGTTACCTGAAGCCGCTCACCGGCGTCGCCCGCGGCGTGGGCAGACCAGCCAAAGGAAATCGAGAGCAGGACTGTAGCCGTCCGTACCAGCACCCAGCCCTTGGATCGCAACCATCGAGCCGCCCGCATCATTCCGTCTGACACGCGCTGCCGTTAAAAAGACTGCTCGCGGACGCGCCGAACTCGTCCTCGCCCGCCGGCAACGGATTGGAGATCCAATATTCCATCTGCTTGACGTTCGGATCCTGATCGTTTGCGAAAATCAGTCCCCCGCCATGCAGCACGCCTCGAGTCAAGGGCTTATTGATGAGAAGGCTCTCCGCGGGGTTGCCAACGATCACCATGCCTTGTGTCGACAAGAAGTTCTTGTACATGTCGCTTGTCTGAATCTGGGATGGCGATTGCGTGAGATCCGCGGGGGCGTTGGCCGCCGTGGGGATCGGAGTGGCCGTCGGGATGATGCGAAACGCCGCGCCGCGGCCGGTGGCGTCGTTGTGACAACCCGCGCTCGAGCACGTGTTGGTCGTCGCGCCGCCGTTGAGCGGGTTGGGCAAAGCGGCAAGAAAAATCGGGTTGATGCACTGCTGAAAGTAAGCAAAAGACAGACTTTGCCCTGCAGCAGCAGCCGATTCCGTCACCGACGGCGGGTTGTCGAGCGGATTGCCCGATCCGCCGCACCCGCCGACACCGATCAAGACCAAGCCAAAGACCAAAATCCCCCGTAAGACCTGTTGGTATGTTTTCATCGTGGTCACGGACAGCCCGACTGGATCCAGTTCGCAATCGTCGTGTAGTTCGCACTTCCCGCGGGCAACACCGCCACCGTCTGGCCAGTGGCTCCCGCCGGATGCGGAATCGTCGACGGTTCGCTTAATAGGTAGTTCGACGGATCGGCCGGGTTGCAGGTATCGGAAATCATCGTCAAGGTATTGTTGTAGTCGCCCGCCGGGTCACCGGTGAGTACGAACTTGTTTTCCACGAACGACGTTCCGGGCGGCACGGTTGTGTTGCTCCCTCGAGCCATGTGACAGTTGGCGGCGCAGGTCGACAGTAATATCGGGTAAACCTGCGACGTAAACACCGTCTGACTCAGTGAAGATACCTGTGTAACGTTGACCCCGGTCGCGCTAACAAAGGGGTCGTTGTAGTACTTGCCGCCCAAATCGATCCACTCGGCCACCAAGCGCAACTCCGAGCCGTTGAGCATCTTGGAATGATCGGGTACGGTTGCCGTGATGGCGGGCGTGGGATAGGTGCTCTGCGCGCCAGCGCTCGACATGAGTGCCTGCCCCGATAGGATCTCGACCAGTCGGCTTGAGCGCGCCAGGCCCACCACCTGGCTCTCGCTGGCACTCAAGAAGACCAGCGCCGGTCCCGTTTCGACGACCTGGACGCCATCTTGCACGATCAAGACGGGATTTCCGTTTGCGTCGAGCACGGGCGGACCCACGGTCAGGCTTTCGTAGGACGCCTCGCGACCCGTCCCGGCGATGGTGCTCAGAAGATTGAGGTTCGGGTCGCTGGCATTGTGGCACCCCGTGCAGGTCGCGTTCACGCCATTGACCGTGCGAGCTGCCGACCAGATCGGCTGGATGTGATCCGGGTAGTTGATGACGATGGGGACTCCGGGTCCGGAAGACGGAGCCAGTTCTCCCGCCAAGAGCTGCGTGTAGTCGATCTGAAGGCTCTGGCGCGGTCCCAGGGAACCGGTGCCGCCCGCCCACACGTCGGTATACGTCATGTTTGGCTGCAGCGTGAAGACGGGGTTGTTCGCCACCGTGTACGTGTTACCGCTGTTGACGAAATTCGCGTGGGTCAATGCCATGGTGTCGCCTGCCTGGTGGAAGGCGGCAATGGCCGCGTTCCATCCTTGCGAGATCGTGTTGACGATCGTGCCCGAATTGATCGCCGCCCCCTTGCGCGGGCTGTGGCAACCATCACAGCTGCGGACCTCACCGGGTCGCGCCTGGATCCAGTTCGTGTGCACCTGAAATGCGCGTCCCTGGGTATCGAGCACCGAAAATCCGACCGGTGTGTCTGCGGGGATGTTGATCTGGAAGGAGCCATCGGGTTCGACGACGGCATAGCCCAGGATCTCGTTTTGTTCGAAGTTCGTATTGCCAATGGCTTGCCGCTCGCCGGTCGAACCCGAGGGCGGCGCAATCGCGCGAACTGCGCGGATGAAGCGCACGGGCGCGCAGTTATAGGCCGTCTGGGCAGGGTCCTTGATCTTGTTGATGTCGGCCACCGTCGGGCGCGTATCGGACGGGTCAAGCGGCGCGGTCTGCGGAATGCCGGTTGTGCACCCGGCAGGCAGGTCGGCTGGAGCGAGCATGGACAGTCCCATGCGGTCGAGCAAGTCGGTGTCGTAGACGCTTGCCACCGTGAGCGTCGCAAGACCTTGAGCCGCCAGCGTCGGATTGTCCACGATCGGTGTAAAGGCGCTGGGCTCGGCTTTCGCTTGTAACGGGATGGGGTCCGTCAACATGTAGCCGGAAGGCGGCGAAGCCACCTGCAGCCAGGTTTGGGCGGCCGGATCGAACATGTAGATCGCGTAGGAGGGCGGAACGTTGTCCTGCACCGGATCGGCAGCAATTTGCGTCGTGAGCCGGTTCGAATCGCTCAGCGCCGACAATTCGGCCGAAGACAACGTCGCGCACGCGACGACCACGCCCGCGTTGGTCACTTCGCAAGGCGCGTAGGAAACGAGAAACCGGCTGGTGCCGTCCCACAGGGGATAGGGCGTGGTGACGCGTCCGTACAGCGACGGCCCCGGGCCGATATTCAGTTGCTGGGCTGTCGCCTGGACCTGACCGCCTTGTGTTGGAACGGAGTTACTGATCGGGGTGTTTTGGTCGGTGTAATCGTTGGCATCGATGAGCATGAGCGCACCGCCCGCGTGCGTGCGGTCTAGCGGCATCAGATCCGAACTGATATAGCCCGCGTACTGCCCGTTGGGATCCATGTCGCGCGGATGCAAGAAGCTGTTGCCATCGGCGTGCGCGCCATAGAGCACAAACATGGCGGTACCGTCCTGCTTGACGTTAAAAATGGTGAAGCGGTTGCGATCGGCTACGTGCTCCCAACGCGAGAACATGATGGAGCCGTCGGGCCGCACGACCGGATTGCGGTCGTGGCTTTGGTTAAAGGAAATCTGCTTGATGGTCCCGCCGTTGATGTCGCTCGTGTGCAAATTGAAAACCTGCTGGCGCTCATACTCGTCGAGCGCCAAATACTGGTGCGTCACCGGAGCGTTGGGGTTCTGGCTGTAATCGACAAACTGGGTCGCGTAGGAGCCGGCCTGACGATTGGAGGAAAAAACAAATCCCTGTCCTGCCGGCAGATAGGCCGGACCCACGTCGTCGCAGCCGCCCGGAATGGTGCAGGTCGACTCATCCGTGACGCGGCGCAAGGTCCCGCCCGTGAAACTTCCCGGGTTCATCGCATATTCCCAGATGTTCCAGTGCCCGGTGCATGCCGGAACGGTCGCACCGCTGGCCGTGGTCGTGGTCGACGTGTTGGAAGTCGGGCAGTTCACGGCAAAGACGATTTTTGTTCCGTCGTAGGAGACTTCGGGGTCCGAAACGTCACCCACGCCCTGCGTGATCGACTGCGTGACGTTGTAGGCCGCAGGGGCGCTGGGCGAGGACACCGCCTGGATCATCAGGTCGCCACCGGGAGCGGTGGGTGCCGCGCTGGTTGGATTCAGTCCGATGGTGTTGACCCGCTGCACGTAGGCGAAGGGAACATTGCCGTTGACTGTCGTTGGATCGTTGCCCGATCCGCTGCAAGCCCCCAAGACAAGGCTGAGTGGCACCATCGCGCCCGCAAGCAACTTCGCGCCGGTTCGGTTCAGGGTTGTCATGGCTGGCTCCCTTTGTGTCCTTCGTCTGCTGAGATTCACGAGAAAAAAGCAAAGCACCTTTTACTGCGGCTTCTCGGGGCGTTGCTGGCGCAAGCCCGAGGAGTAATGCAAAACGCCGTGGGCATCGACCACGATCGCGTCGACGTCCTTTTGGGAATCGATGAGCTCCATGCCCTTTGCCACGCCCATCACAAACACCGTCTTTGACAGGGCCTCGGAAGTCAGTCCGTCGGGGGCGATGATGGTCACGCTGTGCACCGCGCTGGGCGATTTGCCGGTTCGAGGATCCAGGACATGGTGAAAGCGCACCCCGTCTTCCTCGAAGTAGCGTTCGTAATCGCCCGAGGTCGACACTGCGACGTCCTTGAGCGGGATCACCGCGACGAGTTCCCCGGGCCGACGCGGATCGCGCACCCCGATCGTCCACGGTCGGCCCCGCCGATCACCCAGGATGTGGCTGTCGCCGCCGGCCGTGACAATCGCATTGCGTATCCCCCGGCTTTTCAAAAGCGCAGCGCCCTGGTCCACCGCATAACCCTTGGCAAAACCGCCCAAGTCGATGCGCACACCCGAGCGCGCGAAGCGCACGGCGCGCTTTTCGGTGTCGACCAACAGATTCTTGAATCCAATCGCCTTGCAGGCCTGCGCGAGCTCGCGCTCATCGGGCCGAATGCCTTGCCGGTAGTCGTACAGGTGCCCGGCACTTGCGAAGGTGATGTCAAATGCACCGTCCGAGAGCCGAGAAAAATCGAGCGATCGGCTCAGCAAGTCGATCATCTCTTGACTCACCTTGACCGGGTGATTGGCGGCCTCCCGGTTGATGCGCGAGAGCTCCGATTCGGGCTTAAAGGGGCTCATCGTCTCGTCAACGTGGTGCATAACGTCCATGACCGCGCGCATGGCCGATTCGGCCACGGAACGGTCCTCGCTCCACAGCTCCACGCGTATCGCGGTGCCCATGATGGCTTCGTCACGGCTGTACCAGGCCCCTGGAGTCGGCATGTCCCCCAGCCGATGCTCGGCACCAAACACGCGCCGAGCCGCGGTGCGAAGTCCGGCTAGCATGAATACCCCTTGCACGGTGCGACGGGTCGCGTAAGTTGCCGATGCTTCGCGCGGCAATTCGTTGCACCGAAAGACGACTTCCAGCCAGCGCGGCCGGTACGCGTCAGGGCGCGGGCGAAGGCTGGCGCAACACTGGCGTGCGAAAAGGCAAAAAAATTCCTTTTCACATCTGCGAGCGTGGCAAATGGCCAACAGATCCTTTGCGTTGGCAGCGGCCAAACAATCCCCGCTCTTTCGGCAAGCCGGAAGATCGTCATCGAAAACCCCTGGTAGAGTCGCCCGCGGCTGGATGCGGACGACGTCTTGGCGGCTTTATAACAACGTAATAACGGGATGGACAGCCCCCGTCTACTTCGTATACGGGAGTCCTTTCAATCGATTTAGATCAGACGTTCGGTTGATCGCTTCATACGAAAGATTTTTCGTGCGCCGCTGTGCAATTGCATAGCTGTGTGTTAGGCAAACGCGCCTGCGGCAACATGCAGCCAGTGCAAATACAGGTGTTGAAACGAGCAATTTTTCTGTGCCTCGACTGTTGATTCGTGGCACGCCGCAATGCTTGCTCTCCGTGGGCCGCGCGCGAGAGCTGCGCTCCCCGCGCGCGCTGCCACGCAACGTTTGCCAAGGCCAGGCGCGCCGCGCATCGTGCGTCCCACGCGAGTCGTCGCGAATGGTTTGTCTCCGCGAATCAGATGGCGCGCGGCGAGGCGTTGCGTTGCGCTACGCCGATCGTCGCGTGGGGCGCGCGCAATCCTCCCCGAAGCGTTTGCGGGCGACCCGTCGAACCTGGTGCGTCCGGCCTATTGTTCGTGTGGCGCGCTACGCTACGGGTGCTCGACCGGGGAGTCTGCAACCGAAGCAGGCGGTCGGCTCCAGACCGCGCCACAGTACCAAGCGTTGCCTGCGCGCCCCCAAGCGCGCCGACGCGGACGTATATTGCAAGGGAGGTTTTGAAACAAAATGCCAAGCGAAGAGGATCGAAAGATGCTTCGGGCGCTCATGCAAGAGCGCCTGCGCGCCCTGCGGCAGCAACTGACCGCCGAAGTTCGCGATGAAGCCTCCGAGCGCTATCGCGACATTGCCGGCGAGGTCGTCGATTCCGGTGATGAGGCGATCGGCGCCGAACTCGCCGGTGTGGAAAATGCGGTGATCGGTCGCAATGTCGTCGAGGTACGCGATCTGGAGGCGGCTCTCGAACGCCTGGCTACCGACGCGTACGGCCGTTGCATCGATTGCCGCGGCGAGATCGAACTTGCACGCCTGAAGGCCTATCCCACCTGCAAGCGCTGTGAACCTTGTCAACGCGCCTACGAGCACACCCATGCAGGAACGTCGCACCCATCGCTTTGATCCGCGCTGTACGCGGCCCACCGAACCGTGCGCAGTGCAAGTGCAGCGGCGCGAAGGTTCACGCGTTCGTTTGCCGCGCAGCGCCTGCGGCACAAGCGCTGCCGCTGCGCAAGAGCGATCAGATCAGTGACAGCGCCCGTGCCTTCTCTGGCGCGTCATGCTCAGCCAACCTTTTGCGCCTGACGAAGGTTTTCGAGCATGTCATCGACGATTGCCGTCAAGTCAAAGTGCGGGCGCCAGGCCCAGTCCCGCCGTGCCAGTGCATCGTCAATCGAGCGCGGCCAGCTCGCCGCGATGGTTTGCCGAAAATCGGGCTCGCAGTTCATTGTGAAGTCACTGATGCGCGCGCCGATGGCACCCGCAATCTCACGGGGCGTAAAGCTCACGCCCGCGACGTTATAAGCGCCGCGCTCGGTGATCTTCGCGCTGGGCGCCTCCATCAGTTCGGTGATCGCACGCATCGCGTCCGGCATATACATCATCGGCAGCGCCTGATCGGCCTCCAGGTAGCAGGTGTAGTGTCCCTTGCGCAGCGCCGCGTGAAAGATCTCGATCGCGTAATCGGTCGTACCGCCACCGGGTCGTGCCTTCCAACTGATGAGACCCGGGAAGCGCAGGCTGCGCACGTCCACCGCGTGCCGTGCGTGGTACCAGGCGCACCATCGCTCCCCCGCGAGTTTGCTGATGCCGTAGACCGTAGTCGGGTCGGTGACGGTGTGCTGCGGGGTCATGAAGGACGGCGTGGCCGGTCCGAAAACCGCGATCGAACTGGGCCAGAAGACCCGCTCGATTCGCTGCACACGCGCCAACTCAAGCACATTGAGCAATCCCCCCATGTTGAGGTACCACGTCTGGGCGGGGTGCTGCTCTCCGCTGGCAGACAATAGCGCCGCCAGAAGATAAATCTGCCCGATGCGGTGGCGGGCCACCGCATCGGAGAGCGCCTTCATATCCATCACATCGAGCGCCAGGTGCACGACACCCGGGAGGCGGCCTTGCGGCGCCAGATCCGCCGTGACGACGGCGTGCGCGCCATGCCGCGCCACAAGCGTTTCGGCAAGCTCCGTGCCCACCTGGCCGTTGGCGCCGATGACCAGGATTCTCGATTCGCTCATTTCAGCAGCCCTAGCTCGCGTCCCGCCTGGGAAAAGGCCGCAACACCCCGCTCCAGATGCTCGCGCTCGTGCACCGCGCTCACCTGAACTCGAATACGGGCCTGTCCTTTGGGCACCACCGGAAAGGAAAATCCGACCACATAGATTCCCAGCTCCAGCAGGCGCGCCGCCAGAGCCTGCGCGGCCGCGGCGTCATAGACCATGATGGCAACGATGGGGTGCTCGCCCGGTTTGATTTCAAAACCTGCCTGCGCGATCGCCTCCCGAAAAAAGCGCGTGTTGCCCTCCAGTCGGTCGCGCAGTTGCGTGGAAGCCTCCAACAAATTGAGCACCGCGATCGACGCGCCTACGATCGGTGGAGCCAGCGTGTTGGAAAATAAATACGGGCGTGATCGCTGGCGCAACAGCTCGACGAGTTCGCGGCGACCGGCGGTAAATCCGCCGGATGCACCACCCATTGCCTTTCCCAAAGTGCCCGTGATGACATCCATCTTGCCGAATACTCCGCGGTACTCGTGCGTGCCCCTGCCCGTGGGACCCCAGAAGCCGCAGGCGTGGCAGTCGTCGATTCCCAACAAGGCGCCGTAACGGTCGCACAGCGCGCGCATGCGGTCGACTTGCGCCACCGTGCCATCCATGGAAAAGACGCCGTCGCTAAAGACGATCCGGTACCGGGCACCTTCCGCGACCGCAAGCCGCAGGCACCGCTCCAGATCCTCCATGTCATCGTGCTTGTAGCGATAGCGCCTCGCTTTGCACAAGCGGATGCCATCAATGATCGAGGCGTGGTTGAGTTCGTCGCTGATCACCGCGTCTTGTTCGTCGAACAACGGTTCAAACAAGCCGCCGTTGGCATCGAAAGCGGCGGCGTACAGAATCGCGTCGTCTGTGCCCAAAAAACGCGCCAGTCGCTCTTCGAGCGTCTTGTGCAGGTCCTGCGTACCGCATATGAATCGCACGGAGCTCATACCATAGCCGCGCGTTCGCAGAGCTTCGTGGGCCGCTTCCACGACCGCAGGATGCGACGACAGCCCGAGGTAGTTGTTCGCGCACAGATTGATGACTTCTCGACCCTGCGCAATGCGCACCACGGCGCCCTGCGCGCTCGTGATGACACGCTCACCCTTGTACAGCCCCGTATCTCGAATCTCTTGGAGCCGGTGGAGCAGACCCGCGTAGAAATCTTCCCGTGGGTTCATCGCGCTCTCTTTTGCATGGAATTGCCGCCAGAAAAGCTACTCGTACGCGGCCGGGCGACGCGAGGGAAACTCGACGGCGGCGATTCGCGCCGCAACGAGCACGGCCAGCAAGACGGCAAGCGCAATGGTGTCGAGCCAATTGAACTCGTGGCCATAGAGGCTGATAAACACCTCGCGCAAGATGAAGGCGATACCGACTTCTGCCAGCACCTGAAGACGGACGCGATGGTATTCGAGGTAGTCGGTAAAAGTGCGGAATAATTCGATGAGCACGAAAACCGACAGCACGTCGATGACGAGTTCTCTATCGATGGCGTCAACGACCCCGTAGGCCAAGCTGTGGTTCGTCACGCCCGAACGCAACGCGCCGGCGGCAGTTGCAAAATCGAGGCCCAGTCCCGCTACCGCGCCCAGCAGCGTGAGCACCAAAACGAAGATGAGTACGGTAACGATCACGTCGAGCACTTTCCGATATAGCGACAAAACGCGGGCTTTGAGGGTTGCGGGATCGACCGGTGGCGGCGTCGGTACGCTAGGTGACTGTCCTTGCATGGATTGGCTCGCTTCCTTCGTTTGGATTTTCGCACCGGGGTTGCCGGCGCCTTCTCGGGTCAAGCGGGAAACTACCCCCCTTTTTCAAAGTCACGGCGACCAGAGGCCTTTTTCGGCCTCCTGGGCGTTGGAATACAGATGCGGCGCAATATGGCCTCGTGTTAGCGCCTCACCGAGTTTCAGGCGCAAAAAGGTGTTTGTCGTGTAGCGGGTCACGTCCAGGTAGTGCCGCTCCATCAGACCCTTGACCATGGCGATGTACTCATCGGTGAGCTCGGGCAAAATGCTGAACCGGTCGTAGTTGACGATGGCAAAAACCTTGTGCCCGATGGGTCGCAGTTTTTCCTCTACGGTCGCCCGAATGCGCTCAATGTCCGCCTGAGTGCGGACCGCGAGCCCCTCGAAGTTGACGAAGAACACGTTGCCCTCCGGATCGTAGGTCAAGCGCTCTTCGAGCGGCCGCTCCAGCAAGTCGGCGCGCAGATTCATCGGCCCTTCGGCAAAAATGCGCTCGTCCATCGGCACCGGGTCGGCACTCCAGACTGGGCGAAAGCGCATATGCGCAAGAATGTCGCGCTCCAGATCCATTCCGGGCGCGATCTCGATCAATTCCAGACCCCGCGGGCAAAGGCGGAACACGCAGCGCTCGGTGACGTAAAGCACCACCGTTCCGCGCCGCAAGGCTTCGGCCCCGCTAAATGTGCGCTGCTCGACTTGATCGAGAAATTTGACGGCGCTGCCTTCGTTGAGAATCGCCACCCTCCCGTCACGAACGGCAATCTCCAGACGGCCCGCGGTAAAGGTTCCCACGAATACGACCTTGCGAGCGTTTTGGCTGATGTTGATGAATCCGCCCGCGCCCGCAAGCCGCGCACCGAATTTCGAGACATTGAGGTTGCCCTCGCGGTCGGCCTGCGCGAGCCCCAAGAAGGCGATGTCCAGGCCGCCTCCGTCGTAAAAGTCAAACTGACTGGGCTGGTCGATGATCGCCTGGGTATTTACCGCAGCACCAAAATTCAGTCCACCGGCCGGTATGCCGCCGATCACGCCGGGCTCGGCCGTCATCGTCACCAAATCGATTACCTTTTCTTCCGCGGCGACCGATGCAATGCCCTCGGGCATGCCGATACCCAGGTTCACCACCGCGTTCGCCCGAAGTTCGAGCGCGGCGCGCCGAGCAATGATCTTGCGTCCGCTCATCGGCATCGTGGGGATGACCGAGGCCGGCACACGCAGTTCGCCGGAAAAGGCGGGGCTGTAGGGCTCGATGAAAGTCTGCATGTGATATTCGGGCTTTTCGGCGACAACAACACAGTTGACCAGAACCCCTGGTACCTTCACCTGGCGACTGTTCAGAGTGCCTCGATCGGCAATGCGCTCGACTTGTGCAATCACGATGCCGCCCGAGTTGTGTGCAGCCATCGCAATGGCTTGCGATTCGAGCGTCAGCGCCTCCTTTTCCATTGTGATGTTGCCGTCGGGATCCGCCGTTGTGCCCCGGATGATGCCGACGTGAATCGGGAAGGTCTGGTAAAAGAGAAAATCCTCGCCGTCGATTTGCATCAGTCGAACCAGGTCGGTGCGAGTGCGCTCGTTGAGCTTGCCGCCACCGAAGCGCGGGTCGACGAAAGTGCCCAGTCCCACGCGGGTGAGCGTTCCGGGCTTGCCCGCTGCAATATCGCGAAACAGATGGGAAATGACCCCCTGCGGCAGGTTGTAGGCCTCGATGCGGTTGGCCGTGGCAAGCTCCTGGAGCTTCGGCACCAAACCCCAGTGACCTCCGATCACACGGGCTACGAGGCCTTCGTGTCCCAGATGATTCAGGCCTCGGTCCTTGCCGTCGCCTTGGCCGGCGGCATATACGAGGGTGAGGTTGCGTGGGCTCCCGAGTCCCCGCGGGTCGCTCGCCGCCCTCTCGAGGAACAGATCCTGGATGGCAACGGCAATATTCTCGGCAAATCCAATGCCGACAAAGCCCGAGGTCGCGACCGTGTCGCCATCACGAATCAGACGTACGGCTTCTCGCGCCGAGACGATTTTGCCGGTGTCGCCCGCGCGCAAAGATGCGGCGACCGGATGGTGCGACAGGGGCATGACGCGATCTCCTCACGCGCCTGGCTGGACCGATTTGCGCCAACTGCGCCGGCTGGCGCCCCAGGCTAGCCCAGCAAAGACGGACTTCAATCAGCGGTTTCTCGCTTGGAGTTTCCGATCCGCAGGACAAAAATGTTTATATTCAATAAGTTAGAGAAACACCTAAAAATAGTGTACTATTGTGCAATGCAACATCATAAGGAACCAGCCATGTCCACTTTGAACGAGTTTGCCGGCCTGCCCGGCGAGGGCCTAACGGCCCTGCGTGCCGAACTCGATCGGCTCATTCGCGCCAAAGACCATGCCATGGCAGCTTACATTGCCCATGTCCACGCACAAAGGGGATTGACTGGCGAGGAGCTGCAAAGGGCGACGGACCGCACGGCCGAAGCACAGGCCGAATTTGAACGGCTCAACGACTTGGTCTACGACAAGCAAAACGAAGTCGCTGCACTGCAGCACACGGATCTTGCGCTAGACGCAGCCTAAGTTAGCCACCGGCGGCAAAGGCGCGTTCATGGGCTGGAGTCCGAACGAACCGCGTCACGCCCGCATCGACTTCGCGTCGCAGCACCCCCGAGGTCACCAAGAAGTTGAGGTGTGCTAGGGCTTCACCCATCGCAAATCCGATCTGATGCCCGTCGAGCCCTGGGGGAAATAGGTGCGGAAGCGCCCCGCCAGCGGTCAGCGGCCCTTCCGAGGCGAGCGCTGTGAGACGCTCAAGGCGCTCCCGGTGATGCGCTTTTATCTCCTCGATGCGCGCATGGGCACCGCGGAATGGCCGACGATGCGAGGGCAGGACGAGCGTTTCAGGAGGTAACTCATCGGCGAAGCGATCCAGACTCGCCAAGAACCAGCGCAGCGAATCGGCCTCTGGCTCGCTCGGCCACACGCTGACGTTGGTTGTTATCTCGGGGAGCAGCTGATCGCCCGCAATCAGAACCCCGATCTGATCACAGTACAGAGACGCATGCTCCGGCGAGTGACCCCGGCCGACGATTACCCGCCACGTCCGCCCGCCGATGCGCAACTGGGCTCCATCCGCGAGTCGCTGGTACGACGGCGGCAGTCGGGCCCCGTCGACGTAGCGCACCACGCCGCTTCGGAATATCTCCAGCTGTTCTTTGTCAAGTCCGTTGGCCGCGTAAAAGCGCCGGCGATGCTCGATGTCGTCACAGCCCTGTTCGATTATGGCCAGGTTGGCCATCAGCCATTCCGCCTGCGTCATCCAGGGGCGGATGTTCCAGCGCTCGGCCAACCACGCTGCGTTGCCCGCATGATCGGGGTGAAAATGGGTGACGATCAGGCGAGTCACCGGCCGGCCGGCCAGCGTACTTTTCCAGACAAGTTCCCATTGCGCGCGTGCGTCTTCGCGTCCGTATCCGCAATCGACGATCGTCCAACCTCCTTCGTCCTCCAGCAGAAATAGGTTAATGGCGCGCAGCCGAAACGGCAGCGGCGAGCTTAGCCAGTGAACTCCGGGAGCAACCTCGATGGCACGGCCGGACTCCGGATAGTCGGCAAACGGGTAGACGACCTTGCTGTTGCTGGAGCGCAATTGAAAAACTTCCCCAGTGGCTCTCCGACGGACCGGTCGGCGGCGGCTTGCAGGAGCGCAAGAATCGATGCCGCGCGTCGGCGCGGTCGCACAGTACAAGCGACACCGTCGTTCGCGAATTCTATTGCAATCTTCGCCGCAATCCGCGCGAAGCGCTCCAGCACACGTTGCGGTCGTGCAAGAAGACAAGTGCAGCGGCAATTCGAGGTCCCAGGAGAGGCTCGGTCGTTGCACGCCGCGCGCCAGAGCAACGTAGTTTGCACGCCCAACGGGTCAACCACAATTTCCTCTTTCCTTCCGCCGCGATATCAACGGATACATCATGGGTATCGGGGTCTTGCTTGGCGCACCATGCGCTTTGCGCGCGCGGCTCTTTTGTCGGACGGCGCTGGAGCCGGGTTGTCGAGCGCCTGCGAGGAACGCTTATCTTGCCTCGATGCGAACACTGGCCACCGCACGGTTGGATACGCATCGCAATTCGCTGCCCCTGGGGAGATTGTCATGGCCACGGTCCTCATTCCCATTCCCGCACGCGATTTTGACCCGACCGAAACTGCCGTGCCCTGGAAGGTCCTGACACAGCGCGGTCACGGCGTGCGCTTTGCCACTCCGGACGGCAGGCCGGGTCGGGCCGACGAGCGAATGCTTACGGGCGCGGGTCTGGGAATCTGGAAGTCAATTCTCATGGCCGACAGCAACGGACGGCAGGCCTACACCGAAATGATCGCAAGCCCTGCCTTTGCGGCGCCGCAATGCTGGGACGACCTTGGCGAGCGAGCCTTCGATGCCTTGCTGCTGCCTGGCGGACACGCGCCGGGCATGAAACCGTACCTCGAATCGCAGGTTTTGCAAGACCTGATCGTAGATACATTTGTGAAGCGCAAACCCCTCGGCGCGATTTGCCATGGCGTGTTGCTCGTTGCTCGCTCCCGTGGACCCGATGGTCAGTCCGTGCTGCTGGGAAAAAAGACAACTGCCTTGACAAAGCAATTGGAACTCACCGCGTGGGCCATGACGCGCCTGTGGTTAAAAAACTATTACCGCACCTATCCCACGACCGTGCAAGAGGAGGTCACACGGGCATTGGCACGACCGACTGACTTCCTTGCTGGTCCGACGGCTCTTGCTCGCGACGCGCCGGACAAACCCGGCTTCGGATTTACCGTGCGCGACGAAAACTATCTCTCGGCGCGCTGGCCCGGCGATGCGCACCGTTTCGCCGTCGAGTTCGGGAAGCTCCTTGATGCCGCTGTCGGTGCACCGTCCTCGTTGGCGAAACAAGCGAGGCAGCCCGCAGCCGCCCTATGAACTTGCCCCGTCTGCAGCCTGAGTAAAAAAAGGCAGCATAGCGCGAGCGCCTTTGGCCGGGGCTCGCCTCAGGCCGGCGCCCGGCCGAGCGCCTCGCGGACAAACTCAAGGCGGTCCTGGCCAAAAAACAACTCGGTGCCGACAAACATGGAAGGTGCACCAAAGACGCCGCGCGCAACGGCCTCCTCGGTGTTGGCGATGAGCCGAGATTTCACTTCCGGCTCGGCGACAAGCGCCGCAAACGCGTCGGGGTCGAACCCAGCCTGTGCAAGCGTCGCTCGCAAGACCTGCTCGTCACCGAGATTACGGGGCGATGCCCACATTGCATGAAAAATGGTATCCACGTAGCGCGCAAATGAATCGGGCTCACGCAACTGCATCCCCACCGCGCCGCGCATCAGCGCAAGCGTATTGATGGGGAAGTGCGGATTTAACGCGAATGCAACTCCGTAACGGCGCGCCCAGCGCACGAGGTCCTCCTTCATCCATCGCGCCTTGGCTGCCACCGCTACCGGGCTCGAGTTGCCCGTTGCCTTGAAAACGCCGCCCAACAACATCGGCCGCCAGGCGACGCGCGCGCCCCATTCGGCCGCAATTGCGGGCAACTGGGTATGTGCGAGGTAGGAGGCGGGACTGCCGAAATCAAAGAAGAACTCGACTTTTCGATTCATTGGGTTCTCTACCAGGTTTCCATCCAGGGACGCAGGTCCAGTTCATGGGTCCAGGCACTGCGAGCTTGCCGGTGCAGGTGCCAGTAGTTTTCGGCGATCGCTTCCGGATCGAGGATGCCATCGACTTGCTTGAGCGCATAGCGCTGAGGAAAGTTTTCCGCAATGAACTGCGTGTCAATCGCCCCGTCAATGACTACGTGCGCTACGTGGATCCCCCGGGGACCAAGTTCGCGCGCCATGCTCTGCGCCAACGCGCGCAGGGCGTGCTTAGCGCCCGCGAAGGCGCAAAAACCCGCTGCCCCGCGCAAGCTCGAGGTCGCTCCGGTAAACAGAATCGTCCCACGCCCGCGCGGGACCATGGCCTTCGCAACCTCGCGACCGACCAAGAATCCGGCCAGCGCGCCCATCTCCCAGACCTTGCGATATACCCGCTCGGTCGTCTCCGCAATGCCAAAACGCACATTGGCGCCAACGTTAAAGACGGCAACTTCAATGGGTGCGATGTCGCGCTCGATCCTCTCGACCAGCGCAGCGACCTCATCTTCCTTGCGCGCGTCAGAACCAAAACCATGGGCTACACCGCCCTCGGAGCGGATCCGATCCAGGAGCGGCTCGAGCTTCTCCGCGCTACGCCGGGTCACGCAAGCAACGAAACCTTCCCGCGCAAAACGCCTCGCGATCGCCCCTCCGGTGGCGTCGCCGGCACCAACGACAAGAACGGCCTTGTTTGCACTCATTCGAATCCCCCCACGACCACGCCTCCGAAGGGGCCACTTGCAAAGACTAGCGCAGTTTCTGCGCGATTCCGAGTCGGCGCGGGCCAGCGCCGACGGCGCGCCGGGCAATTTGCGCGAAACAAAGGGGTGCAAACCCAAACGCAGATCGGCCGACGTTTACCCGGACCGCAGTTCGCCCGCAGACCCGACGGGACCGGTTCGAATTGCCGTCTCAGGAAGGCTGGCCTCCAGGCACCCAATGCGCCCTTGCCGATCGCGCGCGGTCCGCCTTGCCGGCAAACGGCACCGAAGGCGCCCGCCTGTGGCTGCGGCCGGCGCGTTGCGCTAGCCTTGCCGCAACGAGACAGCGAGTCGCCAACATGACCCACACCGTCTTTCGGCACCGACTACGCGTGCGCTACCACGAAACGGATCAGCAGGGAATCGTTTACCACGCCCGCTACCTCGAGTACATGGACGATGCAATGACCGAATACTTCCGCCACCTCGGCTGGAGCTATCAACGACTCCTGCACGAGGGTTGCGACCCCTCGCTGGTACGCACGACAATCAACTTTCTTCGCCCGGCCAGCTTTGAAGACGAACTCGCGGTGGCGGTACGGCCAGTTCGCATCGGCAACCGGAGCTTCACGCTCGGTTTCGAAGTCTCCAATGCGCAAGGCAGTGAGCTACTGCTCTCCGGCGAGACTGTCTATGTCAACTTCGACGCAGCGAGCCGCAAATCCAGACCATTGCCGGAGCGGGTTCGCGAACGGATGGCTCAAGATCTGCTTGCGACCCCGACACCGCAAAAGCCTGCGCTTGACCAGCCACCGCCGATACCGGATTGACGCCGGCCCAATGCACGCTCCCGAGCGCGAAAAAGTGGTCGCGCCACCCCTGAGGGCCCGTGTGCTGGCGGGGAATCTTTCAAGCTCCCTTGATCGTCGCGGCCTTCCCCTCTACGCTACTTGCCGCAAGCAGCGCGAGACCGCATCGACCCGCCGACCGAGGACCGCGGACACCCACGCGGCAAAATCTGCATGAGCACTCAGAACGGGACGCCGTTTGACGTTGTAATCGTGGGCGCAGGGCCCGCGGGGGCTCACTTGGGCCGACTTTTGGCCCAGCAGGGTGGGTCAGTCGCGATCATCGAGAAATGCGAGATTCCGCGAGACAAAATCTGCGGCGGCGGAGTTTCGCGCAAGGCAATCGATTTGCTGGGCACGGACATCCGCCCCGTGGTTCACCGCTGGATCGGCGGCGCTTATCTGTGCTTTTCCAATCGCCCGAGCATCTTGAAAGTTCTCGACCCCCCCGCGGGTTGCACGGTGTCGCGCCGGGAGTTCGACTCCTTCTTAGTCGACCGGGCGCGAGCCGCCGGCACGCGGATTTTCGCGCAGACGCAATTTCTCGATGTAAACCTTGGACGGGAATTCGTCCTTGTGCAGACCAATCGAGGCGCCTTTCGCTGCCGTCTGTTGATAGGTGCCGACGGGATCGCCAGCGCCGTGCGTGCCAAAGTCTTCGACCGGCATCTCGTACGCTACGTTCCGGCGCTCGAGGCGCTCGTGCCCATCGATAAAGCGCCGTATGTGCAATGGGATCGGCACGTCTTGTTTGACTTTGCTGCGATGGCGCGCGGCTACGGTTGGATATTTCCTAAGCGCGATCACTTTAATGTTGGCGTGTATTCGCCGTCGGGCGGACGTCGGCTGCGCGAGCAACTGCTCGCTTTTGTGGCGCGCTACTGCGGGCACGCCGCGCTCTCAAAAATACAGTGCCGCGGATTCCCGATTCCCGTTCGCAACGTGCGTGGACGCCTGCAAAAAGACCGCGTCTGGCTGTTGGGCGACGCCGCAGGACTTGCCGATGCACTCTTCGGCGAGGGGATCTACTTTGCCTTGAAAAGCGCGACCCTGGCTGCGCGGGCCTTATGCGAAACGGGCTTTGCGCCGTACAGCAGCCGCTATAGCGAACTTGTCAAGAACGAAATGCTTTCCGAACTGCACGCCTCTGCTTGGATGGGTAAAGCCCTGTACGCGTTCCCGCGCTTTACTTTCGCTCGACTCGTCAGCAACCCGAGGATCCTTGAGCGCTTCGCTGGGCTGATCAGCGGCACGATCGGATACCGACAGTGCCTGCAAAGAACCCTGATCGATGCTCCGCGGTGGCTGTTCTCGCGAGGGTAAATTCTCCCGCAAGTGAGCGCCTTCGCCCTTGTGATCGGTTGGAAGCCGGCTTGCGCAACGCTCAGACCAGCAACGCGCTCAGCGCGTTACATCGATGACGACACGTCCCCGGGTCCTGCCAGCCAGAATCTCTTGCGCCAGTTCGGGCAGCTTCGACATCGGCTCGATCGTCGTCATGCGCGATAGCTTTGAGGCCTCCAGATCTCGTGCCAAACGCGCCCAAGCCCGCTCGCGCTTGGCCATGGGTGCCATCACGGAATCGACCCCCAACAGCGCTACCGCCCGTAGGATGTGCGGCAGCACCGTTGCCGTAAATTCCATACCGCCAGCCAGACCGCACGCCGCCACCGCTCCGCCGTAACGGGTCTGTGCCAATACGTTGGCAAGCGTTGAGCTGCCTACCGTGTCGACGGCGCCCGCCCACCGCTCCTTTTGCAGCGGCCCGCCCTTTTCTTGCAGATTCTGCCGATCGATAAACTGCGCCGCCCCCAATTCGCGCAAGTAATCGTGGGTCTGGGGCCGACCCGTCGAAGCGGTCACCGAGTACCCGGCTCTGGCCAAAAGAGCAATTGCGACCGATCCCACGCCACCCGCGGCCCCCGTTACAAGCAATTCCCCCTGATTCGGTTTCAGACCCCAATCGACCAGAGCATCGACACAAAGCGCCGCGGTGTAGCCCGCCGTGCCAATTGCCATGGCCTGTTCAAGGCCAAAGGCGCTCGGCAGACGCAGCAACCATTCGGGCTTTACCCGCTGATAGCGGGAGTACCCTCCCCAGTGGGTTTCCGATAAACCAAAGCCGTTGACTACGACCTTGTCGCCGGTTCGCCACTGGCCGGAGCGGGATTCAACGACCGTGCCAGCGAGGTCGATACCTGCGACCATGGGCAATTTGCGCGCCACCTTATTGCGATTGCCGCACACCGCCAGTCCGTCTTTGTAATTCAACGTTGAATACGCGACTTCGACGAGCACGTCGTCGTTGGGCAGATCCTCGAGGGTCAGATTTTTCAGGTTCGAGCGGACCTTGCCGTCGACTTCTTCAATCACAAAGGCGGCGAAGTTTGCACTCATACGGATGGTCTCCTCGTATCGCGCCCACGGGCGGCCGGCATTCGGGTAGCAGCACGCCAATTGCTCCTGCTCGTTGCCCGTCAGGTCACCAGCCTACACCGAACGCAGCCTCCCAGGGCGGTGTTGAGGCACTCATACTACGTGCCGCCGCACCGCAAGCGATGCATTGCTCCGGGCGCGTTGGCCACGCAAACCACGGCGCGGGATGCAGCGAGCCGAAACGGGCCGGGGCGCTGTATCTGCCGTGCGCCAAGACCGGCGCAAATGCTGCTCTGGCGTGACCGTCGCAAATATGTTTTCATTGCGGCGCTCCCGCGCAACGTGCCGCAGCAGCACGACCGGGCGAAGGGCCGGATTGCGCGGCAAGGCCAGGAGCGGCAGGCAGCAGGTCACAGCGCGCACTTCGGCCACCGACTTTGTGGCCCAAGACAAGAACGCAGAAATGTGGGGAGCGCAATCGTGTGGGCCTGGTTGACGCAGTGGATTTCATGGCACTCGGCTCTGATCGTCGTTGGTCTGCTCGTTTACGTGCTGGCCACGCAGGGTTTGCATCAGCGCCGACCCCCGTCCGCTGCCATCGCCTGGGTGCTACTCATCGCCCTCCTACCCTATCTCGGCGTGCCCCTGTTCCTGCTCTTTGGCACCCGAAAACTTCGGCGCGCCCCTGCGTTGCCCGCACCGAACACGGCTCAGAGTGCCGCGCACCCTGAGGAGGGGGACCCCCTGGACGCCATGGCTCGGGCGTTGCGCTTGCCGGATTCGGTCAGCCATGGGCGGATTACCCTGCATGAGGATGGGACAAGCGCTCTGCGGGCACTGTTTGATGTGATCAGTCAGGCGCGCAAGACCCTGCACATTTGTACGTATGTCATCGGCAACGATGCGATTGGAACCACCCTGCTCGAGCGCGTTCGCGAAAGCGTTGCGGCGGGCGTCACCGTCCGCATTCTCGTCGACGGAGTCGGCGGTTTTCGCAGCTGGTCGATCGTGCATCGGCTGCGCAAAACCGGCGCACAGACGAGCTGGTTCGTTCCCCCGCTGCATCGCCCGCTGCACGGTCGAACCAACCTGCGCAACCATCGCAAATTGGTCATTGCCGACAGCAGCCGTGTCTGGTCCGGTGGGCGCAACCTGGCCCAGGAGTACTTCACTGGCGCAACTGGCGTGGCCCCTTGGATTGATCTGAGCTTTGACACCGACGGACCACTCGCCGCTTCGCTCGATCGTATTTTTTTGGCTGACTGGAGCTTCGCTGTCGGGCGCGGCGAGCCCAACGTTCGTATTCCCGAACCGGGCCCCGCACAGTCCACCGTCAGCACCGCCCGCCCGGTTCCCAGCGGGCCGGACTTCGCCGACGACACGCTGCACGCCTTGCTCCTGCTGGCTTGTTACCGCGCCCGCAGCAGCATACGGGTTGCCACGCCGTATTTCGTTCCCGACGAGAGCTTGCTTCGCGCCCTTTGTCTCGCGGCGCAGCGCGGAGTGCAGGTGCACCTGTTGCTGCCGGCGCGCTCGAATCACCGCCTTGCCGATTTGGGCCGTCGGCGGCCGCTGCTGCAAATGGATGCGGCGGGCGCCCAGGTCCATATGCTTGCGTCGATGATGCACGCCAAGATGGTCTTGATCGACGACTCGTGGCTGCTCCTTGGATCGGCCAATATGGACGCGCGCAGTCTTTTTCTGAACTACGAGCTCATGGTCGAGTTGCGGGAACCCGCGATGATCGCCAGTGCACGAGCCTGGTTTACCGCGAGCGAGAGCGCGGCGCAGCTCTGGAAGGCGCCCTCGAGCGGGACGCTGCGCGATCTGGGCGACGGATTGCTACTGTGGCTGGCGTTTCAACTCTGAGGCCGTCGCCTCGGGCCGCGCTCCCCATTGCGCCGTGCAACTCGTCGCTCCTGCGAGCGTCTCGGAGGCGGGTGCGAGAAGCGAGAAGTGTCGCGCGCGGAGACCGACCTTCGAACCACGATTTTCTTTGCGATCAAATCATGGCGGGCACCACGCCCAACAGCGCCAAAGTGAGCAAAAAGCACAAGCTTTGTAGGCCAGTCCGACGGGGGGCAAGCACGAACGCGTAAACCCCTTTGGCCGCGTTGTTGCTGGCGGCGGCTATGAGGACTGCGGCCGAAGCCGTGTGGATCGGCGTAAGAGTTGGCACAGATTGCGTCATCCCCATGATGAAGGGATCGACGTCGCCGACGCCCATAATCGCACCCAGCGCAAAGACGCCCGTCTTCCCGAGGTACTGCGTCGCCAGATGCGTGCCCACCAGCATCGCCACGAAGAGCGCAGCAAACAAGAGCGCTGTACTGATCTCCAACGGGTTCTTAGGCACGACCTCCCGCAGCGGCTTCACCGCGCTTCCATCGGACCGTCGGGACCAGAACCAGCCGAACGCAATCGCAAGGGCGGCTAAGACCACGAAAGGCGCAACCAGCATGTTGAACAGTTCTTCACTAAAAATGGCCAACAGAATCACCAAGCGCAAATACATCATTCCGGAGGCCATCAAGATCCCTGCCGAATACAAATGGGCTTGATCCTCTTGCACGGAGCGGCGCGCCAGCGCAACCGTCGTCACAGTCGACGAATAAGCACCGCCAAGTAGCGCCGACAGTATGATTCCCCCTTGCCCCTTCGTCAGTCGCTGCAGCACATAGCTTCCGTAGGAGACGGCGCTGACGGCAACGACAACGAGCCACGTTCGAAACGGGTTGAGCGCGAATTGGCTAATTTCCGTGTTCGGCAAAAGCGGCAGGATGACCGCCGACAGCAGCAGGAACTTGGTGAGCGTGAGAATGTCGTCGGCTTCGATGCGCTTGGCAAGATCTTCCAGGCGGGTTTTGAGTTCCAGCAGAAGAACACTGGCAACGGTCAGCGTCGTGGCAATCCAAAACATTTCGCGGTACACGAGCGCACCGACCAGATAGGTGGCGAGCCCCGACATCTCGGAAGTGACGCCCGAATACCCCGAAGACGCCAGCTTGTGCCAATAGGCCATCAGCAGAAACCCGGCGACCACGGTAAATCCCACTGCCTGCGGCAGGAGTTCGCCGCCAGAGAGCACGGCCACCGCGTAACCGACCAAGCCGATCAGAGGAAACGTTCGGACCCCCCCGAACGAATATCCGTCATGTGCAGCTTTGCGCTCTTCCCGCTCGAGGCCGATTAGAAACGACAGGAACAGCACGAAGACGATGTGGATGCCCTCGGGAGGAAGCCAGTCGAGATGTTTCATGGTGAGTCACGAAAGGCCGCACAGCACTCCGCGGCACGTGGGTTTCCAGACACCGGCACTATATATTCTGTTTTGCGTCGGCGCTGCCCGGTGGAAGGAAATCCGCAAAACCGGCAAGCGGCTGCGCTTTGCATCGATAGGCCGGAAGCCCACCATGCGATTGGCTCATTTTCTCGCCCGACCGCTGTGCACCATAACACTTTGCTGCTTTCTCATCGCGGGCGCCGCAATCCGTTCGGCTGCAGTCGCGGCTCCGGTACTTGGCACATATAACGTCGAGCCGACTCAGATCACGATCTCGGGTTTTTCGGCGGGTGGTTTTTTTGCAATGCAGATGGGAATTGCCTACTCCTCGGTTTTTGCCGGCGTCGGAGTCTTTGCTGGCGGACCTTACGACTGTGCCCGTCACGCCCTCGTCTTCGGCTGCGTGAACAATGCCGTGCCCGAGATCGGTGAATCGATCGCCAACATGAAAAGCTGGAGCGGCAACCGAATCGACAATGTCTTGAACATCGGCAGGCAGCGCATATATATCTTCAGCGGCAAGCAGGACTATACGGTCGGCCCAAACGTCACACGCCAGGTCAAACGTCTTTATGTTGATGTCGGCGGATTCGATTCCGCCGAAAACGTGAAGTATGTGGAGCTCGCTGGAGCCAGCCACACGTTTCCGACCGCCTTCGATGGCGCTGGCGACAGCCCATGCGACCTTACGTTGCTACCCTACATCAGCGACTGTGGCTTCGACGGCGCTGGCGATGCATTGCGATGGTTTTACGGGACGCTGCGGCCACCCAATACCGGGACGCTTCGCGGCACCTTGCTCGCATTCGATCAAACGCCGTTTGCGGGTCGCGACGCCGGCATGGACAGCACCGGTTGGGTATACGTCCCGGCCGACTGCGCCGCGGGTCGGCGGTGCGGTTTGCACGTTGCGTTGCACGGCTGTCAGCAGGCCTATGCGATCGCGGGGGCGTATTTCCTCAATAACACGGGGTATAACCGCTGGGCTGATACGAACGAACTGATCGTGCTCTACCCGCAGACAAGTGCGTCATTGACCAACCCCTTTGGTTGCTGGGACTGGTTTGGTTTGTACGGAATGGACTTTGATCAAAAATCGGGCACTCAAATGAAGGCGCTGATGGCGATGATCCGTCAGGTCGCCGGCGGCCGCTCCGTCATGGGACGCGCGCGCAATGCCCATTCGCCGGAACGGAATCCGTCGTCAGCGAGAACAGACGCGGCCCAGTCCCCGGCGTTGTATGGACGGCCTCGCCGGTCAGGCGAAGCTTGGGCCCGCGAAGGCTCGTAGCGATTGCGGCCTCCGGTTGCGCGCGCTTTGCCCTCGTAACGACTCCTTTGCCCTGAGCGGTCTTGCCGGCACACCCTTTGGCGCAACACGCGGTTCGCCTTCGGCGTGCACCGGGGTCCATGGTTTTCGGGAATCCGACTCCCCCTGCGCGACACAACGGACAATCATTGCATCCGAGACATCTTTTTGTGGCGACTCACACAAGGATCGGGTGAGAACAAGCTTGACGCTCGATTCGGTGCAACCGCCCCTCGTCATCGCGACGCTTGCACGGTTGCAGCGAACCGCGTCGCTGCCGAGATCGGAGCTCGCACGCAAACGCGTAATTTGCTCTTCTTCGGTTGACGAAAATCAACACGGCCTTTGTGCCAGCCTGCACACTACATACGCGGTTGAGGCACTAGCAACTCCCCGTCGACCACGGAGAATCCGTCGCCTTGGGGCAGCGACAGGCGCAAGGGCGGTATGCCCTTTGCCGGGAGATGGGTGCCTCGCCGCGGGAGGGACCACCTGGGTCCCTCACCTTTTCCAAACACACGGCTTGGGCACAGTTCCCACTTTCTGCTCCGCGCGCGGGCGCCGCAAGACGCGTTTGGCCGCGGCGCCAATCGTTTGGACTCTGCCCGGTGACGTGATGCGTATGGCCTGCGCCGCGCGAGCGAAGCTTTCTCTTCGGGAATGACCTCGGGGCGCGAAGCAAAGAGGCGTTTTCAGGCAAACGCGGGGCCGCGCAGCAGTGCGTGCCTCAAACCGACGCGATGGCTGGCGTACGCACGTGCGACGAGAAACGCTGTTCAGTCGTACAGCGCCTTCTCGATCTCGGCGAACGTATTGGCCACTTCAAAGGGCTGAACCGCGATTCCCAGCTGTCTGCCGATCTGGGTCGCAGAAAAAACGCCGCGGATTCGCGTTTCCCCCGTCGCGGCATCGCGGTCGGCCACGAGCGCATGCTGTCGCCCCGAAGCCTTGAGCGTCGATACGATGTGACCCACCTGGGAGCGAAGCACATCGGCCAGATCAAGAATTTCTATGTCCCGTCTGGGCACCATCAGATCCGTGACACGAAGTTCCCCGAATTTCGCGCGACGTTCCTGCAGCAACTTTATCGGGCCTTCCCCGCTGGTGTCGCGGGCAGTAATCAGGCCAACCAGTTCCCCGGTCGATCCAAGGACAAGCAACAGACGCACTCCCCGGGAGATCATGGTACGGGTCGCCTCGGTCAGTGACTCCTCCGCGTGAATTGTTGCCGCACTCACCTGACGCAGGTCGGTCATCACGCTGATTGCCGGGGAATCGACAGCCACAGTGGTATAGGTACCCGGCTGATGAACGCCCGTCCCCTCCGGAGCCTTCGACGCCTTTAACGGTCGATAGTCTGCGCGCTGCACGTCTCCCCCCAATGTGATGTCCGTCGATGTGTCCCCGGCGGAACTTATCGATCCAACTCGACCCGGTCACCCGCGCCGTCGAAGGGACATCCGCCCCGCGCACTCGCATTCTTCTTACTGGGCACCCGTGCGCGCATCGCAATTATCATAGCGCGCCAGAAGACCCCCGCATATACGCCCAGGCACCGCCGAAGTCCGCGGCAAACACCCGATCGCTCCTTGCCCGCCCTTGTTCGTCGGACACGAGCCCGCGGTTTCATCGACCCTCGATCTGGAGCCCAGCCAGCATTGGCCGACACGCATTGCGCCCGCAATACGCGCAAATCGGTATGATCGGACGCACCGCGCCCGCGGGCGGATTCACGGCCAAGGAACACCGGTCCGAATCATTCGCCCGGCTTTCACACCGAAAGGGCGCGCAGTTTGCTGCCATGCAACTTGCCTTTGACCGAACTTATAAACCGTCCATAGGATCTGGCAATCGAGTCCGCCTGTTGCCATGAGCAGCGCCCGGAGGGTCGGCCGGTGAGCGGTCCTACAGCCAAGACGTCAACGCCCTACCGGGTGATCACCGATTTGTTGCGCGAACACGCTCGCCATCACCCGGAGCGCACCGCCCTCATTTGCGGCGACGAAAGGCTGACATATGCGCAGCTCGACGAGCTCGCGGACCGCGTGGCCGCGTCGCTGCAGCGCGACGGAATTGCGCCCGGGGACGCGATCGCGATTTGCTCTCAGACATCGCTGCGTTACGTCGCGGTTTTTCTGGGCGCCTTGCGCGCTGCGGTCGTTGTCGTGCCCCTGCCGCTTGGCGCCGCATCCAACACCATGCTTTCCGTACTTGCCGATGCCCAAGCGCGCCTCCTGTTTGCCGATACGGACGGAATCGGCGTGCTCGCCGGGCAAAAAAGCTCCATTCGATGCGTCGCAATGCAAGACACGGGGCCGGGATGGGCGTACGCGTCGTGGCTGCTGCCAGTGCTGGCATCTCCGAGGGCGGTGGAGCTGCCGCCTGAAGCTCCGTTTAACATCATCTATTCTTCGGGAACTACCGGCGAGCCCAAGGGGATCGTGCAATCCCACGGGATGCGATGGGCGCACGTCGATCGCGGTTCGAAGTTCGGCTACGGGCCGGACACTGTGGCCCTGCTGGCCACGCCCCTGTATTCCAACACCACACTCGTGGTGCTCTTTCCCACCCTTGCGTTCGGCGGAACAATCGTGCTGTCGCCCAAGTTCGATGGCGCACACTTCCTCGCCCTGGCCGAGAGGCATCGAATGACCCACACGATGCTCGTCCCGGTGCAATACCAGCGCATCATGGCGCTGCCGCAATTTGCCTCGCGTGACCTGTCGAGCACGCAGATGAAGTTTTGTACCAGCGCCCCGTTCGACGCGTCACTAAAAGCCGACGTCCTCCGACGGTGGCCGGGCGGGTTAATCGAGTTCTATGGCCTCACCGAGGGTGGAGGCACTTGCATACTGGTCGCGCACGATTACCCAAGCAAGCTGCACACGGTGGGACGTCCTGCTCCGGGTCATGATGTCCGGTTGATCGACGACGCGGGTCGCGAACTTCCCCCGGGCGCTACGGGCGAAATCGTCGGCCATTCGCCGGGCATGATGACCGGCTACCACCGTCGGCCGGAGCGAACGCGCGAGGCCGAGTGGTTCGATCAACACGGCAGACGCTTCATTCGCACCGGGGACATCGGACGCTTTGACGAGGACGGTTTTTTGGTCCTGCTCGATCGCAAAAAGGACATGCTCATCAGCGGCGGCTTCAACGTTTATCCGAGCGACCTCGAGGGCGTGCTGCGCACGCACGCCGAAGTCGCCGAAACCGCGGTCGTCGGTGTGCCCTCGCGGCGATGGGGCGAGAGCCCCGTAGCGTTCGTGGTGCTCCGGCCCGGCAGTACACTGACCGAAGCCGATCTCCTCGCGTGGACCAATTCGCACGTCGGCAAGATTCAACGGCTGGAGCGTCTTTACGTGGTCGACGGGCTGCCGCGCAGCGCAATTGGAAAAGTGCTCAAGCGCGAATTGCGCCAACGCCATATCACCAGCGGCCTGGAGCCCACGTGATCCGAAGTCTCCTCATCGTCGGCCGATCGCTCGATCGCCCCGCATTGGCAAGCGCGATCTGATTTGAATCGCGCGGTAGGGGCTCGATCCCCCAATCCCCAACTATCCGTCGTGCGCAATTTCTCGCCGGGTGCCATAGACGAGATAGACAGGTCTGCGCGTTCGCGATAGGATTTTTTCGGTATCAGCGGACATGTCGCGAGTAACGCGGGGGGAGGCACCATGGGTCGTAGGGGTTTTGCCTACCACGGCAGGCGTATGTGTGGAGCCCTTTGGGCAGTGTCTGTGATGGCATCGGCGCCGGCGTGGGCGGCCGACCCGCAGCTCCAACAGGCCATAGCCCACGGCAAGGAGCTGTTTTTTCACGAAACGTTCGGTGGGCGCGGCCGAGTCTGCGAGAGCTGCCACTTGGGCGGCGGCACACGGCAGGGTCAGCGCCCCGACGGCGAGCCCATCCCCAGCCTATCGAACGCCGCCGCGATCTTTCCGCGGATCTCCGAGGACGATCACAAACTGATCACCCTCGCGGACCAGGTGCGCGTCTGCGTCGGGGGTGCGCTCAACGGTCACGCACCCGCTTACGGCAGTGACGAACTCAATTCCCTCGTTGCTTATGTCACGTCGCTTTCCCAAGGCAAGCCCATTGATATGGGTGCGGACCCCAAGTAGCCCGCGGTGCTTGCTCATAGCGAACCGTGCCCAACGGGCCCCGAGAGATGGTGCAATTTCCCAATGCCTGGGCCCGGCCGTACCGGGGCTGCGACGGTGGTCATTGACCGCAGTCAAGCGCACGAATCGACAAACGCTCAAACTTGCCGCGCCGGCATGATCGAGCACTGTACCCCGGGGACGACACAGCCATGAAGACCATACTCGCCAAGATCACGGGATCGAGTAACGACGCGGTCGTGCTCGAATCTAGCTATCTGGTCGCCAGTCGCTTTAACAGCCACATCGCGTGTCTGTACGTGCAGATCGATTCGCTGCAGCTTCTTGTCGACGCCGCCGATGGCATCGGTTTTGCGGCGGGGACGCTGCCCGTCTCGCCGCAGCTCCAGCAGGCCCTAATTGATGCCGACCGTGCGCGAGCGCTTTTGGCTCGTCAAAACTTTGATGCGTTTTGCAAACACCGCAACCTGCGCGTCACGGACGCTTTGGCGGTGGGCAACGACATATCGGCGAGCTGGCGCGAGGTTGCCGGGGATGCGCGCGATACCACCATCGCCTTCGGACGCTTCCACGAACTTGTCGTTGTGGCGCGCTCCACGGGAGGCGGCGATCTTTTTGTCGACGACATCGGTTCCTTGCTAATGGCCAGTGGCCGCCCGCTCCTGCTGGCACCGTCGCAACCGCCAAAGTCGATCGGATCGACGATCGCGGTTGCCTGGAAGGAGACGGCCGAGGCGGCGCATGCGGTCACGGCCGCCATGCCACTGCTCGCACAGGCCACCAAAGTCATCGTGCTGTCCTTTCCGGAAGATGCCTCTGCCGTGGCAGCAGCAAAACTGTCCTGTGAAGCTCTCGCTGAGCAACTGCGCTGGCACGGCGTGCAGACGCAGACCTGCACACCCGAAGCAGTAGGGCAGCCGAGCGCACAGGCAATCGTTGCAACCGCAACGCAGGCGGGCGCGGATCTTCTCGTAATGGGGGCTTACGGACATAGTCGCGCGCGCGAACTCATCTTCGGGGGGGCGACGCGCCATGTGCTCAACGGTGTTGGGATTCCCGTACTCTTGTCTCACTGATCGCGTGCGACGCCACCGCAGCTCGGATTGCTCGAGGTACGCGGGGTTCGCCCGAGCGGGCGGATGTTCGACGCCGTTTCGGAGCCCAATGCAAGGGGCAAACCGAATCGCCACACGTCGACCCTCTCTGCGATTGCGCACAATCGACGCCAAGCGGCGGTGGGCCAGCGTATGTTGATCTTTGCTCTGAGTGCCACGCAGGATTTTGGGACAAAACTGGCCGAGCTGCTGGGTGTCCCGCTGAGCGCGCATGAGGAGCGCTCCTTTGAAGACGGCGAACACAAAAGCCGTCCCTTGGTAGAGGTGCGGGGACAAGACACATTCGTCGTGCAGAGTCTGCACGGTGGCCCCGAGCAAGACGGTCCGGACAAACTCCTGCGTCTGCTCTTTTTCCTAGCCACGTTGCGCGACCACGGCGCGGCACGCGTAACAGCGGTGGTGCCATATCTTGCGTACGCGCGTAAGGACCGGCGCACGCAGCCCCACGATCCTATCGGCTCGCGCTATGTCGCACAGCTTCTGGAAGCCGTTGGCACGGACGTCCTGCTTAGCCTGGAGGTACACAACCCGGCCGCGTTTGACAACGGCTTTCGCTGTCGCACCGTGCATTTGCAAAGTCACTCGTTATTTGATCGATTTGTAGCAAGCTATGACGATGGCGGTCCGTTGGTACTCGCGTCGCCTGACCCCGGGGGCGTGAAACGCGTCACGCTCTGGCAGCAGGCGCTGGCGCCGCGACTCGGACGCCGCCTGGGGCAGGTCTTTATGGACAAAAGCCGCAGCGGCGGGACGGTTGGCGGCAGCACCCAGGTCGTCGGGGACGTCAGCGCTGCGACCGTGTTCGTGTTCGATGACATTATTGCGACCGGTACGACGATTGCCCGGGCAGCCACGGCATTAAAGGAGGCCGGCGCCCGACGCGTGTTTGCATTTTCGGCGCACGGTCTTTTTGTCGGAGAAGCTGCCGCGGTGCTCGGTTCGGCGCCAATTGAGCGCTTGTTCGTGAGCGACTCCATTCCACCGTTCCGACTCCCGCAATCCTTCGCCAGTTCCGCCCTGGAGGTCGTCGGATCAGCACCGCTGTTTGCCGCGGCAATCCGTGAGTTGAGCGAGGAGCGCCTCTGAGAACCTGCGCGGCGCTTGAAAACTTCTTCTTGCGTTGCGGATCGACTGGTCTCGCTCCAGCAAGATTGTCGCAGCCGATCGCAGACCGCGGCCGCCCCGCCTCATGGAAGGCCGGACCCGACGCTCCCCCACTGCTTCGTTTCGCGCCCGGGCGGGCGGCGCAGATGCCTGAGCATGCGCGATCGGCTTTTTGCGGAGTGCTGCGGTAGACCAGCCGCGCACAGTTGCGCGGAACCGCCTACCCGCTTGGCCGATCCCGTAGACTTAGGTCATGCGCTTCATCGATGTCTTTAACGGGGACGCGGACGGACTGTGCGCGCTTCATCAATTACGTCTTGCCGACCCCGTCGAAAGTGAACTCGTCACGGGCTTAAAGCGCGAAATCGATTTGCTTGCGCGTGTTCAAGCCGATTCGCAAAGCATCGTGACCGTACTCGACGTGTCGCTTGATCGCAATCGGGATGCTCTATTGCGACTCTTGTCGCAGGGGGCCGAGGTGCACTACTTTGATCACCACATAGCGCACTTCATTCCGCGACACCCGCGTTTGCAAACCTGGATTGATCCTTCGGCGCAGGTCTGCACGAGCACGCTGGTCGATCAGTACTTAGGTGGCCGCTTTCGCTCCTGGGCCATCGTCGCCGCGTTCGGCGACGGATTGCCGGGTACCGCCGCGAAGCTTGCGGACGCCGCTGGATTTGATACGAACCAGCGGTCGAAACTCTGTGCGCTGGGCGAAGCGCTCAATTACAACGGCTACGGTGAAACCGAGGCCGATGTGATGATCCATCCGCGCGAACTCTTTGGAGTTGTCCACCGCTATGCGGACCCCCTGGCCCTGTTTGCTTCCGAACCAGTCATAGGCGCGCTGCTCGATTGCATGGCCGCCGACTTGGATGCGGCGCGGCAACTGCCTCCTATTCACCAGGACGCCTACTGCAGCGTGCACCGCCTTCCCAAGGCCGCCTGGAGCCGACGTGTTATCGGCACGCTGGCAAACCGTCTAGCCCAATCCGACGAGCGGCGCACGTGTGCAGTCGTCATGGAAACCGACAGTGGTGGTCTGCGAGTGAGCCTGCGCGTGGCCCGCGCCATTGCACCCGAACCCGGGGATGATGCCGATCAGCTGTGTCGGCGTTTTGGCGGCGCCGGCCGTGCCGGTGCGGCGGGCATTCACGAACTAGCTGCGGACCGGCTCGAGGAATTTGTGCAATCGCTATGCGCGGCCGCGAGACGCTGGGTACACGGATCGGAAGCGAACATTCCACCGGCCAGCCGGTAATCGCGGCACGCTCGGAACTTGCTCGCGGAAGTTCGAGCCGACAACACCGCCAACGCGGCTAACCCTCGTGCCCGCCCGCACTGACCCGCTTTGCCTGGGGCCCTTCAGCGCCCACGTCCTCGATAAACCGGACGGACATGCCGACTTCCAAGTGTTCGAACAAGGGATGCACGACGTTTTCGCGACTGAAATACAGTTCGCGATCGTCTTCCGTACTTATGAATCCGTAGCCCTCATCCGGAAGTAGTCGCGCGATCTTGCCCTCATGGACGTCTTCGTGCACCTTCACCTGGCCCCGATGCTCGCGAACCGTGTCCTCGATTTGGCGCCTCGCCGAGTCAAACGCGTCGCGCAACGCAACGTAGACGTCCTCGTGGTGATCGCGTGAGACCACAATTTCCTTGCCAGGTACGCGCACGTCGATCCGCACCGTGAATTGACGCCCCTGGTGGTGATGTTTGCCAAATTGCTCGACATGCACGCGGCAACTCGTCACGTTTGAGTGAAACAATTCAAGCTTTCGAGCATGTTCGCGAACGGCCGCTTCAAGCGCCTCGGAGTGCTCAAAACCGCGTACGGCCACAACTAACGGGATTTTCATGGTCATACCCCTTCAAGGCTTCACGATCCGGTTGGACGATTTGGCGCGGCGCATCGCGCAGCATCGACCAGTTTGTATGCCACGCCACGAGCCGACGCGCGCCCCTACAGCACGCAGTGGGCCTTGCCTCGGTCCGGGTCAATTCTCAGACGAATAGGATAGCCCCGAACGACGGGGGTCACTACTACGACGCTTGATTTCCGTCATGCCCGAGCTCTGTCCGAGATCGAAACGCCGGGATCGATGCCACCGACCGAACGTACCGGGTAAGTCGCAGCCGCCCCTGTCGACGTCCGCGGCAAGCGAGCGCCCCGGGAAACCCGATCGCGCCCGCCGACCCCCCCTTTGGGTAACGGTCCCTGTGGGCTCGCGCACGCTTCGGTGCGCGGCCCGGCGACCTTTGGCGTCCTCGACCGCCTCCCCGGCGCGAGGAAAGACCAAAGAGGCCCCGTCGCACGCCTGCGCTGACTCGCTATCATGCTCGGACCTGGCCCTGGTCTCATTTCCGCTGTCGACGGGTTTCGTTATGCAAAAAAAGATCTCGTTCAACATCGTCTACTTGATATTCGCTTTTTTTGCCGTCCTTATGTTGCAGCAGGCGTGGATGCAGTACCGCTCCACGGAGCCGATGGCATACAGCGATTTCATGGAACAGCTGAAAGCCGGCAACGTGGAAGACATCGCAATCACTTCCAATCTCATCCGGGGCTCGCTGAAAACGCCCCTGCCAGACGGCCGCAAACAGTTCGTGACCACTCGCGTCGACCCGGAATTGGCGCACGACCTGGACCAATACAAAGTTAAATTCTCCGGTATCGTCGAAAACACCTTTCTGCGCGACCTGCTTAGCTGGATCGTGCCCGCCCTTGTTTTTTTCGGAATCTGGTTCTTTTTGGTCCGCCGGCTGCAACAAAGGGGCGGCATGGGCGCGAGTCTTCTGTCAATCGGGAAGAGCAAAGCAAAAGTTTACGTTGAGACGGACGTCAAGGTCACCTTTGAAGACGTCGCGGGCGTCGATGAGGCGAAGGAGGAGTTGCGGGAGGTCGTGGGATTTCTCAAAGACCCAGCCCGATACGGGCGCCTTGGCGCGCGCATACCCAAGGGAGTCTTGCTCGTCGGGCCACCCGGCACAGGTAAAACTTTGCTTGCGCGCGCAGTCGCGGGGGAAGCCGGTGTTGCTTTTTTTTCCATCAATGGGTCGGAATTTGTCGAGATGTTCGTCGGCGTCGGGGCGGCGCGGGTGCGCGACTTGTTCGAGGAAGCGCGCAAGCAGGCGCCCGCGATCATCTTCATCGATGAGATCGATGCGCTCGGGCGTGTTCGCGGAGGGTATGGAGGATTCGGCGGCCACGACGAAAAGGAGCAGACGCTAAATCAGCTATTGGCGGAACTCGACGGTTTTGACCCGCGATCGGGTTTGGTGTTGCTCGCAGCGACCAACCGGCCGGAGATTCTTGACCCGGCATTGCTGCGCGCGGGCCGCTTTGATCGACAGGTGCTCGTCGACCGACCCGACCGGATCGGGCGAGTCCAGATCCTGCGGGTCCACGCGAAAAAAGTGACCCTGGAACCGGGACTCGATCTTGACAAGATCGCGGCGCTCACGCCCGGATTCAGTGGCGCCGATCTGGCAAATCTGGTCAACGAGGCGGCGCTGCAGGCCACACGGCGCGAACACCGCGCCATCGGCATGGACGACTTCACGGCCGCGATAGAGCGCATCGTTGCCGGGCTGGAGAAGCGCAGTCGCCTGCTAAACCCGACCGAGAGGGCCGTGGTCGCGCACCACGAGATGGGCCATGCGCTGGTAGCGAGCGCGCTACCCGGACAAGATCCTGTGCAGAAGGTCTCCATCATTCCCCGCGGCGTCGGCGCCCTTGGTTACACGCTGCAGCGTCCCATAGAAGATCGGTACCTTATGACCCGTACCGAGCTGGAAAACAAGATGGCGGTCTTGCTTGGGGGGCGTGCCGCGGAGCAGCTCGTCTTCAGTGAGCTCTCGACCGGGGCGGCCGACGACTTGGTCAAGGCCACGCAGATCGCGCGCAGCATCGTGGCGCGCTACGGCATGGATAACACGCTCGGACCCATCGTCTACGACCAGGATCGGCCGAATTTTCTCGAAATCGAGGAGTTAGGGCCCTCCCGGTCGCAACGCTACTCAGAACAGACCGCCCGCGAAATCGATCTGGCCACACGGGCGCTTGTGGATGCGGCGTTCGCCAAGAGCCTGCAGATACTCACTGATCGACGCTCTATCCTCGAGCGTGGTGCAAAACGGCTGCTCGAGAAGGAGACGCTTGCCGACGAAGAGCTAAAGGCGCTCGTCGCCGAACCGTCGACGTAAATGGCCTACCATCGCGGCGTTGCGCCGCCTCTTGAAAGCGCCCGCTCATGACGTTTGCCGGTACCGTCGCAGGGCTAGGCCTTTCCCGGCCCGTCGGAACCGAGCTCTGATGAGAAAGCCCGCAGAGTCGGTGGCACGATTGCTGTACCACCTTGACCGCGCTGCTGCGCTGCGCGAGGCCGCCGCGGCGGACCCCAAACTCGAGGCGAGCCGCCAGCAGCTGCGCGGTTGGCAGGCAGCGCGATTGGCGCGCACCCATGCGGATTTGCTCGCGAGCCCGCGCATGGGTCTGGCCGCCGCTTTCTTTCTGAGCGATCTCTATGGGTCCGAGGATCTGACCAAACTCGACGCCAACGTACGTCGGGTTGCGCCGACCATGAATCGCGTGCTTCCGGCGGCGGGCATGGAAATCGTGTCCGAAGCAATCGAACTCGAAGCATTGTCGGAAGAACTCGATTTTGCGATGGCCAAAGTGCTCGGCGATAAGCCGAGCAATATCGACGGCGCAATTTATGCGGACGCCTACCGCAAAGTCGGCCGCCGTGCCGATCGGGAGCGCCAGATCTCCATCATCGACGATGTGGGGCACGCGCTCGACCGTCTCGTGCATCAGCCGCTTATTGGGACCACGCTGTCGATGATGTACTGGCCGGCGCATCTCGCAGGCTTGGGTGAGCTGCAAGATTTTCTGCAGCGCGGTTATACGGCGTTCGTAAAAATGAATGGTGCCGAGGAGTTTCTGCACCTGGTGGTCGGCCGAGAGCGCCGGTTACTCAACGCCCTGTTTGCCGGGGATGACCGTTTGCTAGACGCGTAAACCTCCCGTGCGAGCGGCCTGGTCGGGCATTTTTCAGGACAAGTCCCGACGTTTCGCTGTTGCGCCGCGTTGACCCTGCCATGGAGGCTCACAGACGCTCAGCCGGATTGCGTTCAGCCTGCTGCCTGCGAACTCATCTCACTTAACACTCTGCGAAGAACCTTGCCGATCGGCGACTTAGGCAGTTCGTCGCGAAATTCCACCAGCCGTGGCACCTTGTATGCCGTCAGGTGCTCCCTGCAGTGCCGGATCACGTCCTGCGCCGTTAGCGCCGGATCTTTTTTCACCACGGCAACCCGCACCGCCTGTCCCGAGGTGGCGTCCGGCACGCCGAAAGCCGCTGCTTCGTGAACGCCCGGACACATTGCCAGCACGTCCTCCAGTTCGTTCGGAAACACCTTGAACCCCGAGACGATGATCATGTCTTTCTTGCGATCAACGATCCGCACAAATCCGCCCTGGTCAATGGTGGCCAGATCGCCTGTGCGCAAAAAACCATCGGATGTCATCACTTTCGCGGTTTCTGCGGGTTTGTTCCAATAGCCGCGCATCACCTGTGGTCCTCGTACGCAGAGCTCGCCCACTTCCCCAATTGCCACATCGCGGTCTTCTTCGTCCCGAATCGCGATTTCGGTCGAGGGAAAGGGCAAACCGACCGAACCGTTGTACTCCGAAAGATCCAAGGGATTGCAAGCGACGAAGGGCGAAGTTTCCGTAAGTCCGTAGCCCTCGATCAGGGCCCGGCGGGTGATCTGCTTCCACTTCTCCGCCACGGCTTTTTGAACCGCCATTCCCCCCGCTACCGCGACTCGCAACGGCGTAAAGTCCAGCTTGGCGAATTCCGGATTTGCCAGCAGCGCGTTAAACAAGGTATTGACGCCGGTGATTGCCGTCACCCTGTGCCGCGCCAGTTCCTTCACGAAACCCGGAATGTCTCTCGGGTTTGTAATCAACAGGTTCGACGCCCCGATTTTCAAAAAAAGCATGCAATTCGCAGTCACCGCGAACACGTGATAAAGAGGCAGTGCGGTAACAACCGTTTCGCGTCCCTCCTCAAGGACCGGGCGGAGCCAAGCGTGGGCCTGTTGCAAATTTGCGATGATATTTCCGTGTGTCAGCATCGCACCCTTTGGCACCCCAGTCGTGCCACCGGTGTATTGCAAAAACGCGAGATCGCTCGCGCCAAGGGGCACACGCTCAAACGGCCGGCTTTCTCCCGACCGCAGCGCACTTGTCATGCGGATGGCGCCGGGCAGATGCCATTTCGGCACGAGCCGCTTGGCATATTTCACGACAGAATTGACCAGCAATCCCATCGGAAATTTCAGCAGATCCCCGACCCCGGTCACCACCACATGCTTTACGTTCGTCGAAGCGACGACCTGCTCGACAACCCAGGCAAAATTTTCCAGAACCACGATAACTTCGGCTCCGGAATCCGCGAGTTGATGCCGCAACTCTCGCGGCGTGTAAAGCGGGTTGCAATTCACCGCCGCGCAGCCCGCGCGCAAGACGCCAAAAAGTGCGACGGGGTACTGCAAGACATTAGGCAGCATCAGCGCGACGCGTGCACCTCGCGTCTGCTTCAATTCGGTCTGCAGAAAGGCCGCGAAATTGCGCGTCAGCCGATCCATCTCGGAGTAGCTGATCGTCGATCCCTGGTTTATGAACGCCGCCCGTTGACCGAACTTTGCGGTGCTCTCCTCAAACACATCGCAGACACTACGGTACGCCGCAAGG
Source organism: Burkholderiaceae bacterium (assembly GCA_035625725.1). Classification (GTDB taxonomy): domain Bacteria; phylum Pseudomonadota; class Gammaproteobacteria; order Burkholderiales; family Burkholderiaceae_F; genus GJ-E10. The sequence goes on along the minus strand of DASPPB010000026.1, from coordinate 29,236 downwards.
TCGACGTCGCTTGGCACGCCGGCCGGGTATTTCGGAAGCCAGATGCGGTCCATGGGCGTCACCTAGGGACACAAACTCGTCAACCAGACGTCGTCACTGTATCGCGCCACGATCGCTCCGCTTTGACGTACGTCACGTCGCAGCGCCGCCTCTCCTTTATATCCCTACCGGCGCGCAGGAGGGTATTTCGCTTTTGCGTCTTTCTCCTCCAGGAGCCAACGGCGACATCAAAGCCGCGTTTCGGGAGCACTCGAAGAATGGCCGTCTGATGGTTTCCCGAACGCTTATTGCCATAACAGCTCTGCAAGTGCTCCTCCTGCTCCTGTTGATGGTATTCCTTGTTGGCAACGGCGCATTGACGGGCGCTGTCGCCTTGTCCGCCTGCACCGCATTTGTATTCCTGAACGCATGCGGTGTGGCCGCCGGCTACGCGTTCGTACGCGGTTACGCGGCCGCGCGGTGCCCTCCTCGGCGCGGCGCAAGTCGACCCTCTTGGCGGTGCAGCGCCAAAGAAGTGCTCGCCCTGTTCGCCGTTTTTTTCGTGTTTCAGCCCTTCGAGCGCTGGTGGATGGGCCGGGAGAGGGTCCCAAGTGTTGCCCCGGGGCATGCCCCCCTTTTACTTGTGCACGGTTATATGTGCAACCGCGGTCTCTGGTGGTGGATGCGCCGAGAATTTCGGAAAAGACGGCTCGCGGTCGCCACCGTGAACCTGGAGCCTCCACGTGCCGGTATCGATCAATTGGCGGCGCGACTCGATGAGCGGATCGAGGAGCTGGTTCAAGCGACAGGCCGCACGCGCGTCGTGCTCGTCACCCACTCCATGGGCGGCCTGATATCTCTCGCCTATTTGCGCAAGTACGGCGCCGCGCGTGTGGCCAAACTCGTAATGCTGGCCGCGCCGATGCACGGTACCCATGTGGCGCGCCTTGGAATAGGCGCAAACGCCCGTGAAATGCGGCCCGACAGCGCTTGGCTCCGGGCACTGACTCTGCGGCCCGTGCCGATCCCCATTGTCAGCATCTGGACGCGGGACGATGAGATTCTTGCGCCCGCGGAGACAAGTCGCATCGATGGCGCGCAAGACATCGTTCTCGATGGTCTGGGTCACATGGCAATGGTGTTTTCGCCACGTGTCTTGGCTTGTCTGGAAGACGAACTCGCGCTCGGATCGTATTCGTGAGCGACAGCCAGGCGTAGGTCCGACCGGCGCAGCTTGCCCGTGCGCGTCTGCTAGAGGTGCATTCCGCGCATCAATTGCGCAAATGCGATCTGATCCGCCGTTGGCCTCTCGGCCCCAGCCGCCTCGCCTCGGGCCGCCGCCGATTCCGGGAACATTCGAAAGCTGGTATTCATCACGACCTGCGTAAGGCGCGGGGAGACCGTGTTAGAAAACTGCCCGAAAATCCCCAGCCGTGTTGCAATCCGCACCGGGCGCCGAATGACGGCATCGACAACGAAGTCGGCGGCCTCTTCCGGACTGAGCGTGGGCACCTGTTCGTAGAATTTTGTCGGGGCAATCATCGGGGTGCGCACTAGCGGCATGTTGATCGTCGTGAACTGTACGCCTCGATCGAGAAATTCAGCCGCTGCGCACCGGGTCCACATCTCGAGCGCCGCCTTCGACGCCAGATAGGCAGAAAACCGCGGAAGGTTGGTCAACGTCCCGATGGACGATATGTTGACGACGTGTCCACTTCGCTTTCTGACCATCCCCGGCAACACCGCCATCGTGACCCGAAGCGCGCCGAAATAGTTCACCTGCATGGTGCGCTCAAAATCGTGAAAGCGATCGTAGGAATTTTCGATGCCGCGACGAATCGACCGCCCCGCGTTATTTACGAGAATATCGACCCCTCCGAGTTCCTCCTCGATCCACCGCACGAGCGCCTCGCACTGAGCTGGATCCGTGATATCCGCAGGACGGGTGATGAGCTGCACGCCCTGGCGAGCGGCGTCTTGCTGTGCGGCCTGGAGTTTTTCAGGGTCCCGCGCGGCAACGACCGTGACCGCACCCGCTGCGGCAAGCTTTAGCGCCGTGGCCAGTCCAATGCCCGAGGAGCCTCCCGTAATGAGCACGACGCGGCGCCCCACGCGGCCGCGCAAGGAACGATCGACAAAAAGCTCCGGATCGAGGTGACGCTCCCAGTAGTCCCAAAGCCGCCATGCGTAATTTTCGAGCGGCGGAACGCAGATACCGGCGGGTTTTAGAAGATGTTCGGCATCGCGACAGTCAAAGCGTGTGGGGTAATTGATAAATAAAAAAATGCCCTCCGGCAACCCCAAATCCTTCAGAATCGCCTCCCGCACTCGTTGCACGGCGGTGAGCGCCATCAGGCTGCGCACGACGCCTTGCGGTATAAGGTTCAGAAGGGCCGCGTTCAGGCGCAGCGTCATTTCTGGCGCGTGGGCCGCTCGCGCAAAAATGTTCAGTATGTCGCCAACCCTTCTGGGATGCGGATCGGTCAGATGGAAGCATCTGCCGTCTTGTCCGTCTAAGTGGGCGATGTGATCCAGAGCGCGCGCCACAAAATCGACCGGAACGAGGTTGATTCGTCCGCCCTCCAGGCCGATGCTCGGCATCCAAGGGGGCAGCAGCCGGCGCACCTTCTGGATGAGCTTGAAAAAATAATACGGCCCATCGATCTTATCCATCTCCCCGTCGCGAGAGTCGCCGACAACGATGCCCGGCCGATAGACACGCCAGGCGACCTTGCATTCGCTGCGAACGACCTTCTCCGATTCATGTTTGCTGGCAAAGTACGGATGGTCGAGGTTTTCCGCCTCCTCGAACATGTCTTCCCGAAACACGCCCTCGTAGAGTCCGGCCGCGGCGATCGAACTCACATGATGGAAACGCTTGGCGCGGATTCGCTCCGCAAAACGCACGACATTGCGAGTGCCCTCGATGTTCGTGCGCATTTCGAGCTCGGGATCCGCCTCGAGGGCGTAGATTGCCCCGAGGTGAAATACATGGTCGACGCGCCCTTCGAGTGACCTGGCATCGTCGCTTGACGCACAGATCGCGGGCTCGTTTAGGTCCCCCTGGACGGCAATGGCCCGCCGCGCGTCCGCGCCCCAGTAGCGGCGCAGCTGCTCCACCCGCTCGGCGTTCGCCTCCCGCATCAAAAAATAGACGGTGGCGCCGTCGCGCGCCAGCAGGTTGCGCACCAGTCGTTTGCCAATAAAACCGCTCGCCCCGGTTACAAAATAGATCATGGTTGCCGCTCCGGAATCATCGCGACGCCTCAGCGTCACGGTTTTGCCGCCTCGAGGCCCCGTTGCGGGACTGCGGCATTACTCGAAATTCAGAATAGGGCCCGTCCTATGGACCGCGTTGATTTTCGTCAACGAGCTCCACGCGGGGCGCTCAAGAAGTCAATCCGTGGTATATCATGACTTATTTGTTAGAGGAGAGGTCACCATGGCCAGAAGATTAAAGGAATTGGCGCAAACAGGCGGAGAGGGGCAATTGGCGTCGGCGATTCGTGAGTCGGCAAATCAGATATGGCTTGCAGGGTTGGGCGCCTTTGCCAAGACGCAGAAGGAAGGAACCAAGATTTTCGATCTGCTAGTCGAGGAAGGCCAGGCGATTCACAAGCAGGCCAAGAAGACTGCCGAAGAGGCTTTCGGTGGTATCAAGGACAAAGCCACCAAAACCTGGGGCCAGGTTTCGTGGGATCAAATGGAGCGCGTTTTTGAGGACCGCGTTGCCCGTGCGCTGCACGCCCTGAGCGTTCCGACCCGCAAGGATTTGGACACCCTCTCGCAGCGCGTCGCGGAACTGACCGCGGTCACGAAGAAGCTCTCGGAAAGCATGGGTGCGCGGCCACGGCGTACTCGACGCACGTCGACCGCCAAACGCGCCTGAAAAACGGAAAACCGTTCGTAGCACCCCAGCGCCATTCCGGCCCGTGCGGCGGCCAGGCAACGGTTTGGTGCGGCCCTTGAGAACGTAGAAGGTGGCATCAATCGCCAAGGCGTCGCGAGGAATTGCGCTGGCCGGCGGGGGACCGCTAGGCGCAATCTATGAAATCGGCGCCCTCCTGGCGGTCGAGGAGGCGCTCGACGGGCTCGATCTGACCGACTGCGGCGTGTACGTGGGGGTGAGCTCCGGCGGGTTTATTGCGGCCGGGCTTGCCAACGGCATATCGGCAAGGTCGATGCACCAGATGTTTATCGAAAGCGACCTTGCCGACGATCCGTTCGAGCCCGATTTGTTGTTGCACCCCGCCTTTGCCGAATACGCGAACCGATTCGCTTCGATACCGTGGCTGCTGGCTCCGGCGGTTCGCGACTACCTGCAGCGGGGTGGCTCAACCGGCTTTATTGAATCCTTCGGGCGGTTGGCGCGGGCGCTTCCTGCGGGGGTATTCGACAACGCCGGAGTCGGCGACTACCTGACACGGTTGCTCAACGTCCCGTCGAGAACGAACGATTTCCGCCAGCTCAAACACAAGCTGTTCCTGGTCGCAACAGATATCGACACCGGGGCCTCGGTGCCCTTCGGAGCACCAGGCTGGGACGACGTGCCAATTGCGCGTGCCGTCCAGGCCAGTGCAGCGCTCCCCGGTCTTTTCCCGCCCGTGGAGATCGGCGGGCGCTACTACGTCGATGGCGCCCTTACCAAGACGCTGCACGCTTCCGTGGGCCTGCGCGCGGGAGCCAGATTGCTATTTTGCGTAAACCCATTGGTTCCCTTCGATGCGAGGCTGGCGGCGAGTCGCATGCACCGCAGGGCGACGTCGGTCGTCCAGGGGGGATTGCCGTCCATCATGTCACAGACGTTCCGTACGCTCATTTACTCGCGCATGCAAACGGGCATGGAGCGTTACCGCAAGGAATACCCAAACGCCGATATCGTGTTGTTCCAGCCGGAACGTGACGACGTCGAAATGTTTTTCACCAACGTGTTCAGCTACTCGGACCGACGGCGCCTTTGCGAACATGCCTACCAGCGCACGCGCGAGGATCTGCGCCGGCGGCGCAGCGAACTGGGCAAGGTCCTCCGCCGACACGGCATCCGGATCAACGGCCCGGTGCTTGCGGATGAAGACAGGACACTGCTGCCGCACGGAAATGCGAAGCGCCGACGTTCCGCTAGCGGTATAAGACTGACCACACGCAAACTCGATGAGACGCTCGATCAGCTCGATAGTCTCATCAAACGTTGCGCGACACGCGCAGCCGAGCGGCACTCGGCTTGAGGGGGGTCGCACCATGGCCAAAACGCGCTGGAAGCCCTTTCCATATGAGGACCCATCCTACGAATATGCGGGCGCTCGCCTCAAGGCAAATTGGGCTCGACTCCATCAGGGAGATCGCGAACCCTATCCGGCGGTTGGCGAATTAAAAAAGTTGGTCGAGTTATGCCCCGAAGTCGCACCCTCGGGTTCCCTGGAGCAGGCCGCCTCCAAGCTCGAGGATGCATGGCGTGCCTACCATCGCGGCGCCTTCGGACGCGCCGTTGAGCTCGGCTTGGCCGTCGGTCCGCTTGGCTACAGCGTCGCGAACAAGGCAGCCAACATTTACGCGACGTATTTGGAAAGCGGCGATGCGGCCAAGCTCGCGCTGTTTCTGGAGTCCGCCCGCAGGGCCGAATGGCTCATTACCCATGTCAAATCACTGGCCAACGCCTGGTACTTTCACGCGCAGGCCCTCGGTCGATATAGTCAGGGGATTTCCGTCGTAAAGGCGCTGGCCCAAGGTCTGGGCGGGAAGGTCAAAAACAGCCTGGAGCAGGCGATTCGTCTGGAGCCGCACCACGCCGATGCGCACATTGCGATGGGGGCTTATCACGCCGAAGTCATCAATAAGGTCGGAGCGGCGCTCGGCGCCCTGACATATGGCGCGAGCCGCGATGAGGCAATCAAGCACTTCGAGACCGCACTCAAACTCAATCCGGGCTCGGCCATTGCGCGCATCGAATACGCCAACGGACTCGCGATGTTATTTGGCCAGGCAAAGCTTGCACGCGCAACCAGTCTCTACGAGGAGGCCGCGAAGTGTAAAGCCGCCGACGCGATGGAGCGGCTCGACGTAGAGCTCGCGAAGACCGAACTCAGCCATTGATTACGTGGAAGCGCGGATGCGCTTGCCGGGAGCCCGGCGCCGCGTCGCGCGTTTTGCACGGGAACCGCGCGCGGGCATCGCAGATTCTGAACCCCCACCAACCACGTTGCCTTCGGCCCAAGCGCCCATAAGGACGAAATAGAGCAGACGCTCGAACTCCGGTGCAAATCGGTCGATGATGGCCTCCGGGTCAGGGATCAGGGCCGCATCCGTTATTAGGCCAAAATGTACCTTTTCGTTGAACGACAGGATGGAGACCCCCACACCGATGTTGCCCGACTGTGGCACCCAGAAAATGACTTGTTCGAGTTCGGATCCCGCCAGGAACAGCGGTTTTTGGGGTCCCGGCACGTTTGTCATGACCGCCGTGGCGCGACTCAGCAGCAAATCGAAAAGTCGGTCCTGAACGATCTGCGGAGCGTAGCCAAGGACTGCAAACAGTCCGAGGGTAACGACCGGTTCGTACGAGGTCTTGAGCGTCTGCATGCGACGGCGGATTTCGTAGAGACGCTCGAGCGGACTGGCAAGACCCACCGGCAACTCGACCGCAATGATGCCAAACCGGTTTCCAAGTTCATCGCCACCGCCCGGTGGCCGAAGATTTATCGGTATCAGAGTTCGAATTTCGACTCCTTCCGTAGGGTCACCTTTTTCCTTCAGGTAACCTCCAACGGCACCGGCGACGGCAGCCAAGAGCATATCGTTGACCGAGCAACCCAGTACTCGACTAACTGCCTTGACTTCGGGCAGCGGGATCGGGTCTGTCCAAGCGACGCGCTTGTCGCCCACCGGCACACCCTTGAGGCGAGTCGGAGTGTCGGTGGGCATAAAGAGCAGATAGGCGAGTTCGCCCGCAACTCCGGTTCCCGCTCGAACATAATCCACGGCCCGGCTTGGGTGCGATGCGAGATCCAGCGATGCCTTCCAGGCATCGTCCGAAACGCGAATTCCAGCACCCACGAAGCGGCCGGCAAACCCGAAGTTCTCCTCCCACGCGTTGCTCTGCATTGTGGCTTTATCGACGCGCGATTTGCGTTGCACCATGGGCGCGTCGGGACGCTCGTCGGTCAGGGAGAGCAAGACATTGACGAGCGCGATGCCGTCCGCGATCGCGTGATGGAATCGGGCGACCACGGCCGCACCATTTTCGTAATCCTCGACAATGTGAAAGTCCCACAACGGGTGCGCTCGGTCGAGCGGCCGCGCCGCAAGTTCGGCAACGAAGCGCTGCAACTCGCTTTTGCCAGCGGCGTCGGGCAGACGCGCGCGCTTGATGTGATGACCGATCTCGAAATGCGGATCCTCGCACCACCAGAAATCGCCAGCGTGGGTCTCCACACGCTGCCGGAACCGGTCAAACGACAGCATGCGCTTAGCCAGCGTCGCTTCCAGACGCTTAACGTCAATTGGGCCCGCAAGGGCGAGCACGCCGACAATCGTCATCAAATTTGCGGGTCGATCCATCCGCAGCCAGGTGATGTCGACCGGGTTCATTCTTTGGCTTCTTGCCATGATTCGCGCTCTCGCCAACGTAAAGGCTCGGGTCCTAGGTCAGCCTTCGGACATGCAAGCTCCATGATGGCCGGAACCACGCCTGTTTTCCGCATGAAGCCAATCCCCCGCTCACTCCATGCGTCATGTAACACGAATCTGACGGTGCAACAAGTTGCTTATCCGGGTCTCGGAGCGCGCACGACCCGATTCCCCCGTCCCGCAGGAACTTCCGAGCACGACACTCCGGCGCCGCACACAGCGCATGTCCACCTGTTTTTCGGGTTGCACTTGGCGACCCATCCCCAAAACGCTCGCACGAGCCGCCGGCCCCACTTCTCGCGCATTCAGGACGGTCGTGGCACCCACGGGCGCATACAATGGCCGCAGCGAGCGGTTCACGCCGCCGAGTCCACGGCAACTGAGAAGTCCTGCGGCCTTCGGCGCACGAGCGCGCAATGGTCTGTTTGACAGTGAGGCGGGGGAAGGAGCTAAAAAGATGGGAACGACCGTGAGTTTCAAGCGCCCGGATGGGCAAACTTTGCAGGGTTATCTGGCCGAACCGAAACAAGCCGCGGGTGCACCGGGCATCGTCGTCATTCAAGAGTGGTGGGGAATCAACGAGCAGATCCGCAGCGTGGCGAACCGTCTTGCGAGTGCGGGCTACGTCGCTCTCGTGCCCGATCTGTATCGGGGTAAGTCCACCGTCGAAGCCGAAGAGGCAAATCATCTCATGACCGGTCTGAATTTTGGCGACGCGGCAACGCAAGACGCGCGCGGGGCGGTGCAGTTCTTGAAGGCACGCACCGGCAAGGTCGGCATCACGGGGTTTTGCATGGGCGGCGCGCTTGCCCTGCTTGCGCTGTGCAACGCCCCGGAAATCGACGCGGCCGTAGTCTGGTATGGCTACCCGTCCCCGGAAAACATCGATGCGAAAAAAATCAAGGTTCCGCTTTTAGCGCACTGGGGCACCCAGGACCAATTCTTCCCGATCGCTACGGTGGATGCCCTGGAGAAGAAGCTGCACGAGGCAGGCGTCAAATTCGAGTTTCATCGTTATCTCGCGCATCATGCGTTTGCCAACGAGACCGCCGTGGGACCGGGGCGCATCCCCGCAACCCAGTACGACCCGGTCTGGGCGCAACAGGCGTGGGACCGAACTTTGCGCTTTTTCGGTCGCTCGCTGGGTTAAGCGGCGGTCGCACCCGCCGCGAACTTGCCCGCCGAAACCGAGAACCTCGGTGATCGAAAGAGCAGGGCTTTCCCTCGCAAAGCGGTCGTTCTGGGAGGCGAACGTCTTCGGTCGCCATCGACGGCGTCCCCGATCGAAACCCAGGCAATTCTGTCTCGCGGCATGCGCGACGGCGCTCTGCACCGCGAGCGCCCTCGCGCATGCGCATGACACCGCCCCGTTGCAGCCAAGGCCGGTGTCGGTGCCGCTGATTTCGGGTGTTGAACTGCAATATTTCGACAAATCCGTCCGCCCGCAGGACGATTTTTACCGGTACGTAAACGGCAAATGGCTCGAGTCAACGGATATTCCGGCCGACAAAAGCAGCTATGGATCCTTCGTCGAACTGCGGGACGAGACGCTTAGCGAGCTGCGCAGCATTATCGAGAAACTTCAATCGGTGGCCAGCCCAGCCGAACCCCAAGATCGCAAAGTCGCCGATCTGTATGCGAGCTTCATGGATGAGTCGGCGCTGGAACAACTCAACGCAAAACCGCTCGGCGCGCAGCTTGCGGAAATCGAGACACTGCGCGACAAGGCCGATATCGCCCCGTTGCTCGCCCGGTTCCACAAGCTCGGGATTTCGGCAGGCTTTGTGCCGCGGGTTCATTTGGATGCAAAGGACCCGACGCGCTACGCGTTCGAGCTCCGCCAAGGTGGACTGAGTCTCCCGGATCGAGATTACTACCTGCTGAACAACGAGAAGTTCGTCGCAATACGCGGCCAGTACGAGGCGCACGTTGCCAAGATGTTGGCGCTGGTGGGAGATCCGGCGGCGGCACAAAATGCAAAAGACGTGCTCGCCTTGGAGACAGCCCTTGCACGGATTCAGTGGACCAAAGTCCAGAATCGCGATCCGGTCAAGACCTACAACAAGCTCTCCTTTGGAGAGCTTGCGTCTCTTGTCGCCGACTTTAACTGGGCGACTTACCTTGAGGGAAATGGCATTGGCACGCGAACCGACTTCGTTCTCGTCGCTCAACCGAGCTATTTCGAAGGGCTCAACTCGGTGTTGCGCGATACACCGCTTGATGTGTGGAAAGCCTATTTGCGTTGGCACTTGGTCAGCGATCTCGCTCCCTACCTGAGCAAGAACTTCGTCGACGAGGATTTTTCCTTCTATGGCAAGGTGTTGCGTGGCACGGAGCAAGACGAACCCCGATGGAAACGCGCAATCCGACTCGTGGATCAGTCGATTGGCGAGGCGTTGGGCAGGCTCTACGTAGATGAATTCTTCCCGCCGCAAGCCAAAGACCGCATGGACCGGCTGGTAAAAAATCTATTGGAGGCGTGTAAGACCGCTATCGGGTCGATGGAATGGATGGGTCCGGTGACGCGACAAAGGGCTCAGGAAAAACTCGCCAAATTTGCGACCAAGATCGGCTATCCGGCCAAGTGGCGCGATTACAGCGCTTTGCGGATCGAGCGCGGCGATCTGCTGGGCAATGTTCTGCGAGCGCGCGCCTTCGAATTTGACCGCGAGCTGCGTAAGCTCGGGCGGCCTGTCGATCGCGGGGAGTGGGAGATGACGCCGCAGACGGTCAATGCGTACTACAACCCCGAAATGAACGAAATTGTTTTTCCGGCCGCGATCTTGCGACCGCCCTTCTTTAACGCTCGCGCGGACGACGCGATAAATTACGGTGGTATCGGTGCGGTCATTGGGCACGAGATCAGTCACGGTTTCGATGATCAAGGCAGTCAGTACGACGGCGACGGAAAACTGCTCGGAACACCGGGTTGGTTTACGGAACAGGACCTCACGCGGTTCCGGGAGCGCACCCATGCGCTTGTCGAGCAGTACGCAGCCTATGCACCGGTACCCGGCTTTCCGATCAACGGGGAACTAACCTTGGGCGAGAACATCGCGGATAACGCCGGGCTCGCGATCGCGTACCGGGCCTACCGCCTTTCGCTCGACGGCGCGCAGGCGCCGGTCATGGACGGATTCAGCGGCGACCAAAGATTCTTCATCGGCTGGGCACAAGTCTGGCGAAGCAAGACGCGCGAAAACCAGGCGATACTCTGGATCAAATCCAACCCCCACTCGCCGGCGGAATTTCGCGGACTGCTGCCCGAGAGCAATCTGGCGCCCTTTTACGGTGCATTTGGCGTCAAGCCGGGCGACAAAATGTATCTGGCCCCGGACAAACGCGTGACGATCTGGTAGAGAGTCGCGCGATAACCGGCATAGGTTTTCCGATTCCACGGATCGCGCGCAAAAGCGCGCGCGGTTGCGGATTTGCCCCGATCACCGCTTCAGACGCTTCCTCAGCGAAGCCCGTGGGTCAGCGCCGCAAATGGCCCAACGACTTGCCCCGGCTGCTCTGCCGTTAGCGTTGCCCGCGCGCTCTGCGCTGAAGGGCCGCCAGATCCGTTCGCGGCGTATGCGGACGGCCCAAATTCTCGCCCTTCGACTCGAACCCGAAATAGCGCATCAATGCTGTTATCGGAACGGCGCCAGACGCTCTGAAATGCAAAGAGCCTTCGGTGCAGTACCAACGGCGAGAGTCAGTCCGCCCGGGGAAGAGTGTGGCGGCCGTCGGTGTTCCTCCCCGCAAAGCGCCCGCCACGCTTCCCTTGTCTCCGGCGATGCCCTCGCCTCAGTAGCCGAGCCGCGCGTAGTTGTAATTTTGGACTTGCACAGAAAGGTTCTTCGCCGGCACATCTGCTTCGGCAAACGCGGCGTAGTTAAGTCCGCTCACGGGAACCGTCTGAAACGTCGCCGTGAGCTGTACTGCATCACCCTGAAACGTTGTGTTAACTGTCACCTGGCGCGGCTGCTTGGTCCAGGCATTGACGACCATAGTCATGCTGTCACCCGGCTGCACAACGTTATAGCCCGTCAGCGTGAAATTACCGTCCGCATCGGGACCGGCCGGCACCGCCGTCGAGAGAAAGTCGTAAATCTTTCCGGTAGTCGGAAGCGTGTACTGCTGCAGAAGCTGCTTCATACCTTGAAGAAACTGCTCCAGGTCCTTCTTTTCGTTCTCGGCGATCGAACGGCGCAGGAAGCCGATAGGGGTCGGCAAATACATACCCTTGGACTGTTGATCGTTCAAAAGCGTGTGTTGAAGTTGCCCGTAGGGCCCGAACTGCACGACTTCTATGCGGATGTCCTTCACCTTTCCATCGACAATGATTTCGGTCCGGCTATTCCACGTGTATTGATGCATCAACGCAGCGTTTGCCTGGCGAGCCTGCGCGATTTGCACCGCGTGGCTCATCTGCGGCGGGTACTGCGCGGAGGCAATGGAAACGACGCCCAGGGTTGCCGCGGCAATCGCTATGCGGACAATTTTGCTCAGCATTTGAGTCTCCCCTTATATGCAATTAATCGAATGATGCTTGAATCTTCTTGCATGAAAACGACAGATGCTACTCGACTGGACGCGATCCCGCTATCTTTTCGCCTTCGAAGTACCGCAACAACAGAAGCAGGAGCGTCGGCCACGGGGTTTTGTCAGCTGCGGGCTTTGACCTTGATCAAGGAGCGTGGTTTGCGTATCCACACATACTTGGTCGATCTACGAAAACAGGCGTCCTCGTACCATCGAATGAGGTTCTCGCGTGTCACGGACACCGTGCAGTGCGGGTCGCTCTCCGGCGGGGCGGGCACCACCTTGATGGCCAGTGCATTGAGGTCGCACAGGTCGATGAGCAGCGCGAGAACACGAGTTCCGAAACCCATGCGCTGGTATTCGGTGCGAATGCGCAGATCATCGAGGGACACCACGTTTCTCCCCTCGGGCGAAACGTTCGCTCGATAGATCGCGCGCCGTGTCTCCCAATCCGCATGGATTGCCACTCGAAAAGCCTCGATGACGGCTTCGGGGCCGAGGCGCTCAGGGGATTTTTTCGCCATGGAACCAGGCCGTATCTTCGACACCGTTCTTCGTGATTTTGTCCGTGGTTTTTCCGGCGCGCGCGGCACCCGACACGCGAAAATGAGGTGCGTTCCGCGATCGATTATCTGTGGCTTGATTCTCCTGCTCTGCCAAATCGCGAGCGCCTCTGACTGGCGCCTATATAGTGACACAACGGACAACGGAATCGCGGAGGAACAATTTTTCGAAAACGAAGGCGTAACTCGACCCTCCCCAGATTTCGTCCGAGTTTGGGTGAAAACGCTTCGGGAAAATGAAATGCTCGCCTACTACATGGAGCACGAAAAGGAATTGACCGACAAAGGTGCCGCCAAATTGCGTCTCGGGTATTCGCCGGACATTGCTCGGCTTCGATCCACGGCGAAAGTCTATCCAAGCAAAGATGATTTCAGCGCTTTCATTGCGGGAGCCGTCATCATGGAGTTGATTGCGGACGTCGACGAGATCCATCCCAGAAGCATCCTCTATGTTGAAATTGAGTGCCGCAAAAAGCGCATGCGCATTCTTGACGGTACCTTTTTCAACAAAAACGGTGAAACCGGACTCACCTTGAACGGAGCCCGGCAGCCGTGGACATACAACACTCCTGACTCGCCCGATGGCCAGCTCGCAGAAATCCTCTGTCGGCCTGGTCCGTAGTACGCGCCGATTGCTGATCCGTCGGGGACCTTGGGGAGCCCAGTGATCACCCCTGCGTTCATGGCGTCCTCTGCCGGTTTGTCTTCGGAGAGCTGGGACCGGAGCCGCGCGCCGGCGTCGTGGTCTTGCACTGAACTGCATCCAAAAGCGTACTACTTGGAGCTGACGAGCAAGCGCGTGCAAGATGTCACGGTACGGTGGGAAGAGGCCAGTATTCAGGAGCAGACGTGAGACGCCCGTTTCGAGATGCGCTATCGCGCCCCGTGGAGACGCCGTGGTCTCCGTGCAGGTGTTTAGCTGAATGTGAGGACTTATGAAGGCCAGAGCCGGCGCACTTCTGCTGCTGGCCCTATCAACTCCGTCAGCATTTGCGGAGTGGACAAATATCGGGACCACCGATAAGGACAACACAACCTTTTTTGTTGATTACAAGAGCATCCGACATATAGGCGGATTTGTGCGCATGTGGGTCCTGAGGAATCTTGGCAAACCACTTGACGATCATGGGACCACCTATTCTTCAATCGTCAGCCTTGAGGAGTTTGATTGCGAAGAGGGAAGATGGCGCACCGTGGATAGGACCGTTTTTACCTTACAAAGTGGCAAGGGAGAGGCGCAAACCATAGGCGAGACTTCAGACTGGAATTACGCCCCCGCCGGGACCTTTGCCGAGTCCTTGCTGCGTATTGCCTGCAAAAAATGAAATAACCATTTCGTTACCGCACCTTCTGCCGGTGACTATCGCTGCGGAAAAGAACAATCCGTTCGGGGCGAGTCGATTGTCGGGCGTCCGCACCCGCGTGGATCATTTTCTCTTCGCGGACAAGCGAGCTATGTGAACGTGCTGTTCGTGGCTGGGGATCGGCGAGAGTCTCGCGTCAGACATAGCTGCGACGACCGGTATTGCCAGTCATGTACTAAATATTGGCTGCGGGAGCGGTAGTATTCCACTTGCTCGGAATACTTGGATCCCTGGGCAATGGCGCGATGCATGCTCAATGGTTTCTCTCCGGGCGAAGGGGCGCGGGGGCAGTTCGATCGCGCGTCAATGACTTTTGCATCGCCAAGGAAGGAAAGAAAGCGATGACGACGATTCGAGTCAGTGCCTATCGCTGGGTCCCGCCATTCGCGCAAGGGCTGGCGCGCGATCTTCGCGTGCGCTGGGCGCTGGAGGAGGCCGGCTTGCCCTACGAGGAGCGACTTCTTGGCTTCGGCGAGCAGTCATCCGCGAGCTATCGCGCGCTGCAGCCCTTCGGCCAGGTACCGGCCTACGAGGAGGATGGTCTGGTACTGTTCGAATCGGGTGCGATTGTCTACCACATCGCTGGACGAAGCGAGCGGTTGATGTCGGCCGATCCGGCGACTCGCGCGCAGACGTTGGCCTGGATGTTTGCGGCCCTCAACACGGTTGAGCCGCCGATTCAGTTCCTAATTCAGCTCGACCTGCTCGGAAAGGATGCGCAGTCGGCGCAGCCGGTCCGCGCGGCCGTGCTCGAGCGGATTGGCAAGCGTCTCACGGCCCTGGGCGATCGCCTCGGACAAAACGACTACCTGGTCGGTGGTCGCTTTAGCGCAGCGGACCTACTGATGACAACCGTGCTTCGCAACCTGCGCCATACGAACCTGCTCTCGGAGTTCCCCTTGCTCGACGCCTATCGGCTTCGCGGCGAGGAAAGGCCCGCGTTCCAGAAGGCGCTGGCCGACCAGATGGCGCGCTTCGCCGAAAACGCGCCACCACAGACGCAGTGATCCGAAAAGACACCTGGCACCTTCGTTCAGGTGACCCCTTGAGGACCAATGCCGCAGTTCCTTGCCCGCGCTTCTTTGCATCCGGTGAGCGGGCACCTGGCGAGTGGAACCGGCTGCTTTACGGGATCCTGGCGAAAACGCTCAGAGGCCTGGAGTTGCAGTTCGCCAACGGCGGCCTTGGGATTTTCGTCTTCGAGAGCCGTGCTGGGTTCCTATGCGAGGCGGGGCGATGTCGGTATTTGCGCCAGCCGCAGCCACAACAAGAAAGGCGCCCAGTTGCAGCGCATCGGGCAACCATCCCTCGATTAGGCGGGCACACGTGCCGCCGGTGGGAATGAACACGGCAGTCGCCACCGCGATACCTCGAGATCCCGTCGCCGATACTAGCGCCTTGACCTCCGCAGCCGTGTGCCAGTGAGCACCGCGGTAGGCGCCGCGACCACCGCCACGACGCTTGGCGATAGATAGCAAGCTTCGGCGGTTCAACAGGCCAATCGCAATCCGGCGCCGCGTGACCCGCAGCATCTCGGCGAGCGCCTTCGATTCGTCGCGTATAAAGCACAAGGCAGTCACCGACACGCACAGATCGAAGGCGCCG
The DNA here is from genome assembly GCA_035625725.1 of Burkholderiaceae bacterium. GTDB lineage: Bacteria > Pseudomonadota > Gammaproteobacteria > Burkholderiales > Burkholderiaceae_F > GJ-E10. Next base: position 13,572 of record DASPPB010000026.1, on the reverse strand, counting down.
TCGCGAAACGGCAGGCTCCGCGCATCGGACAAGACGTACGGTTCGCCGGCCGCGGAGTGCGCGTGAGCGAAAGCCAGCATGCGCGGGTCGGGGTCGGTGCCGCTCACGACGACGCCCTCCTTGGCGAACCGGCGCGTGAATTACCCCGTCCCGCATCCAATATCAATTAGCGTCTCGTTGGGGGCGGCGCCAGCATTCTGCGCAACAAACGGTACTCGGTGTCGCCGATCCAACTTCCCCGAGGCGTTTCGTACCAGGCGTCGTATTCGGCAGGATCCCTCGATCGCTGAAATCAGAGGCCCAAGCGAATCAGTCCCGATCCAGCGGGTAGCCTGCGTTCCGCCACTCCTCGATTCTCATGTCCGCGGCGGTCACGTCGGCGAATTTCAGATCCTTAAGGCTTTTTGCGGCAAGGGAGCCGCGCAATCCGGAAGCACAATACAGCGTGATCTTTGTCGCAAGATCGAGTTTGTCAGGGAACCCCACGTGTGGCCAGATTTTGAACTCGATCTGACCGCGGGGAATGTTGATCGCCCCCGGAATGTGCCCCTCGGCGTATTCGCCGGGTTCGCGCACATCGATGATGAGTCCGAGGCTTTTCTTGTCGAACTCCGACTTGAACGTCGCCATGTCGATTGTCTTTATCTGGGCCTTCGCCCGAGCGATCAACTCCGTCACGGAGGGTGGATAGTTTTGCGCCCAACTCCAAGCGGGCAGCCACAAGCTCGCCGTAAGAAGTGAGGCAACCGAAAGTGTCATTGCTTTGTTTCGCATGGCAGCAAATCGTCTTTTACGCTCGATTACAGGTGTTTTGCGACTATCTTAACGGCCCCGATGACAACCGCTTCGCGGGCAGTACCGACTCCGAGGTCGGCTCTTCGGCGGCACGGCCGCGCCCGCAAGGTGCACCATTCGGTTTCCGCAGCGGCCTGCGAGTATTTCACCGCTGCATGCAAGCGTTCGGTCGCGTCGTCCTTACTCCGCCGCCTCGCCCGCATACAGCGCGTCGATCTCGCGTGCATATTTCGTTGCGACCGCCCTGCGCTTCAGTTTCATGGTTGGTGTGAGCTCATCGCCGCCCGGTAGCCACTCGACCGTCAGCAGCGTGTAGCGCTTGATCTGCTCAGGTCGCGACAGGTGATCGTTGGCTGCTGCAACGGCCCGATTGAGCTCTTCTCGCACCGCCGGGTGATGGGTGGGCGATACGATCACAGGGTCGATACCGCGCGCGCGGCAAAACGCCGAAGTACCGTCCGGGTCGAGCACCAGCAGCGCAACGTTGTAAGGCCGGCCATCGCCGAACGCCACGGCCTGACCGATCAGTGGACTCGATGCCTTGAGGCGCGCCTCGATATTGGCCGGCGACATGTTCTTGCCAGCCGAACTGATGATGATCTCCTTCTTGCGATCGATGATGCGCACGTACCCGTCGGCTGCAATATCGGCGACGTCGCCCGTGTGCAGCCAGCCTTCCCGGTCGATCGTCTCACGCGTCAGTTTCGCCCGGTTGCGGTAGCCGCGCATCACGATCGGCCCACGGACGAGCAACTCGCCGTCGTCAGCGAGCCGCAACTCGACGCCGGGCATTGCGACGCCGACCGTCCCGATCCGCATGCTTCCGGGCGGCATAACAGTCCCGCACGCGCTGAGCTCCGACATCCCCCAGACCTCGCAGATCGGCATGCCCAGTGCGTAGAAAAACTCGAGCACCTCGCGCGTCGACGGTGCCGCTCCGACGAAGAACCTCCGCGCGTCGCCCAAACCGAGCGCAGCGCGCAGTGGGGCGAAGAGCTGCTGCTCCGCGCGCGCGACGCCTGCAGCAAGCTCCGGTGGCACCGGTTGGCCAGAGGCCTCAAGCCGCACCTTGGCCAGGCCCGCCTCGATCGCCGCGGTCGCCATCGCGCGCCGCTCCGGCGTCTCGCCTGCAATCCTCGCCTCAATTCCGGCCTTGAGCTTCTCCCAGACCCGCGGCACCCCGGTGAAGTCGGTCGGGTGCGCATCCGGGACGTGGTCGAAGAGCAGCCGCGGATCCGGACAGGCCGTGACCGTGCCCCCGATCCACATCCAGAGGTAGTGTGTGCCGAAACGATCGGCGATGTGGGCATGCGGAAGATACGAGACCACGCGCACCGGCTGATCCCCATCCAAGGGGCGCAGCGCGAGGAAGCCACGGATCTGCGCAACCATGTTCGCATGGGTCAGCTCGACTCCCTTGGGGTCGCCGGTCGTCCCTGAGGTATAGATCAGCGTAAGCACGGTATCGGGCGTCACCGCGCGCCACGCGGTGTCAAAGTCGAAGTCCGGCCGCGCGGACTGGGCGAGCTGGGCGAGCGAAAGTGCGGCACCGTCGCCGTCGCCATCGACCACAATGAAGGTGATTCGGGAGAGCCCGAGAGCGCGAAGTCGCGGCAGATGCGCGCGTTCGGTGGCGATCACACGCGCGCCCGAATCCGTGAGCAGGTAGCGGAGTTGGTCGGCAGAGGATGTCAGGTACATCGAAAACGGCGCGGCCCCGAGGTGCATCGCGGCCGTATCGATGAGGTTGAACTCGGGGCGGTTCGTCATCAGTATCCCCACGGTGTCGCCTGGGCCCACGCCGAGACCGGCGAGGCCGGAGGCAAGTGCGCGCACACGTGTCGCGTACTCCCGCCACGTGATCCGGGTAGCGTCCCCTTTCGTCCGCAGCGCGACGAGGTCGCTGCACCGAGCCGCTGTCGCTTGGAATGCCGCGCACATCGTCGAAAACTGATCCACCTTGACCCCTCCTATAAACAAGGCGTGCGAACAAAGCGTACGCGAGTCCGGCCAGCAGCAAAATCCCCAAGCGTTGTGTTCCGATGCCGTCTCCGGTCGGTCCGCAGCTCGCCCCAGGAGAGGTGCCTTCGCGTTATCGACGAATCTGTTGCGCGCCTAGAGTATCGGGGCGATGTCGCTCAGGCTAAGCGAAGCTGAGTTCAGCGACGATTTTTGGTGTCAGCGCTGGCGACGGAGAAGCGGTCGCGACGCGCACGCGGTGTAACGCACCTTGCGGTCATCCGGGGGCCTGTCTGCGTGCATCAAAAGAAAGTGCGCAGCTCCGTGGTGCACGCAGGAAAAGGCGCGTTTGAATTCCCCCGGTCAACCGTAGGACCGGACGTCTCGTGAGTCTGGAGCACGCCTTCGACCCCCCCTCCCCCAAGGCCTCGCGCGCAATTGACGGCCAGCAAATCGAACATGCTCGCCGCATCCATGCCGGGGCCCAAGGGTCGCAGCGGAACACGATCGTTACCTCGAGCGCATTCCTTCGAGTCCTTGGGCAGTCTTACGGGCACTTCCCACTGCGCCCGTTTCTTTGTCGACCCGCTTCAGAACCTCCGCTCCGTGGCGGTAGAAGGCCAAGATTCGCGCGGATGCTTTGAGCACCCTCACGGCATCGCACGAAATCGCGCGTCGATCATGCGTCTGCCGAAGTTTGAATATCTATTGCTGCGACGCAAAAGATCGGTCCCGGATCGGTCGCGAGGTCCTGGCCATCGCATGTGCAATTTGACCGCCGCGCGAAGGTATTGCGAGAAGTCAACATGCGGGATGCATATCGGTAAATAATTCTCAACTGGGAATGGGTTTTCGGCCAACGCACGGTTGCACCTGCAATCACGACGCTCGAATCGCGCGCGCGGCGCGGCCGCGGCGACTCGGGCGAAAAGTAAAAGGTTCCTCTTATGAACTCACTGTGGATCGTCGCTCTTAGCGTGCTGACTATCTATCTCGCCTACAACTTTTACGCCAAGCGCATCGACCGCAACGTCATTCAATCCGATGCCAAGCGCGCGACTCCGGCGCGCATGTACATGGACGGGGTCGACTTCATGCCGACGAGCCGCAACGTGCTTTTCGGCTATCACTTTAAAGCCATCGCCGCTGCCGGACCCATCGTGGGTCCTATCACCGCGGCCAATCTTTGGGGATGGGGTCCCGCACTTGCCTGGCTGATTCTGGGTGTGAGCTTCATCGGCTGGGCAAGCGACTACTCGGCCATCATGGTTGCTGTGCGCAACGACGGAAACAGCCTTTCCGCCATTTCTCACAAACTCATCGCACCGCGCACGCGCACGATGCTGTTCGTGTTCATCTTCTTCTACCTCATGCTCCTTGCCGGTGCTTTTGTCGGAATCCTTGCCGCAATCTTGTCCGCACGGCCGGACGTGCCCTTTGGCATCGTGATTCTGGCGCTCGCGGGTCTTCTTGCCGGACAAATGATGTACCGATGGAAGATGGGGATCATGACGGTCACCGTCTTCGTCGTCGCACTGACTCTTGGCGGTATGGCCGCCGGGCCTTTCGGGCAGCATCGCGACGAGAACGGCGCACTCGTCAATGGGCCCGTGGCGGCCGTCGTGGCGCGGCTCAACAATGCCGTCGACGGTATCAACGGCCACGAGCCGCTCTTTCGTGTCGAAGATCCGACGCTCTCCGACCCTCGGATTCCGGCACCGGGCAAGGATGGAATGCGGCCGAGCACGCCCGCGTTCGACGCAACGACCGGCCAGATCAAAACGCTGCCCAATTACCTCCTGTGGACCGTCTTGCTGTTCGTGTTCAGCTATTTGGGGGCAAATCTGCCAATCTGGCGTTTCGCCCAGCCCGTGAATTACATCGGGTTCTGGATCACGTTAATAACGGTCCTTCTAAGCGCATTAGGAATGGTGGTGGCCCCGATTCTCGAGACCCGTGATGCGGGAGGCAATTTGATCGGCACCTTCGCCTTGCCGGCGTTGAAGGATTTGGGTTTCGCCATGACCGAAGGCAAGGCGTGGCAGCCGCTTTGGCCAATGCTTTTCGTGACGATCGCCTGCGGTGCAATTTCGGGCTGGCACTCCTTGGTCGGATCGGTCGGAACCGCGCGTCAACTCGAATACGAGACCGACGGACTACCGGTGGGCGCCGGAGCCATGTTCGGCGAGAACGCCCTGGCTCTGCTTTCACTCACCGCCGTGTCCATCGTAGGGGTTGGCGGTGGCGGAGGACGGTTCGCGATGGGGGTTGGCAAACTCATATACGCCGGAACATTCGGTGCTGTCCCGGAAGTGTTTGGTACAGCGCTGGGCTTCGGAACTTTCGTGATGATCGTGCTCACCGTCACGCAACTCGTCTTTCGCGTAATGCGGGTTACGTTAACCGAATGGGTGGGCGATCTCGTTCCGCCGGTCCGAAACACGCACGTTTCCAGCCTCATCTCGATGTCTCTAACGCTCTCGCTCGTGCTGACCGGGACGTGGGTGTATCTGTGGCAGATGTTCGGCGCATCCAACCAATTGATGGCCGCGCTCGGCCTTCTCGTGGTGGCAGTCTGGCTCAGATCCGAGAGGCGAAATCCGAACTTCGTACTGCTGCCCATGCTCTTCATGTACGTGACAACGCTAGCCGCCACGCTCGTGACGGCGCGCAACCTATATACGACCATCGCCTCGAATCCGCAGTTGTCGGCGCTTCCGGTTGGCGGCGCCTGGGCCATGATCGGCGTTTCGGCACTGCTGTTCGTGGCAGCCATCCTCATTGGATGGGACGGATACAAAGCGTACGTCCGGCACAGGGCGGCACCGGGCGCCCCGGCAGCGCGTGCGGCCACGGTTTCGGGGGCAGCATGAAAGGGTGCGATTCGCGTCAGCCCGCAGCACCTTGGGCGATGGCTTCGAGTGCCTCAAAGTACCCGCGCGCCGATTGCCGCACGTCGGGGAGCGCAACGTGAAGCTGAAAATTCGGCGCCGTCTTGCGCACCGAGAGCCTAAACACGTTCCTCGCACCACGCTGAGCCAGACTCACCAGCGCGCTCGCGCGCGACAACGCCGCGGCATCGGCGAGGTGCACGGTCATTGCGTCGTGCCCGCCCGCGCGGTGCTGCAACCAGTTCGCCGGAATTCGCCGGCGTGCCTCGCGGCCGGACCAGCTCGCGGTGTCAAGCGCCTCGAAATCGATTGTCGGAACGTTACGCAGCTCGCCGTAGACGATCAAGGTGTCCCGACGGCCGCGCAGACGCCCAAGCGCCCACATCCAGGGCAAGTCGCGCGCTTCGAAGAACAAGACCAGCGTCACGGCCGCGAAGGGCGCCTTCGCTTCCCGGATAACGAGTTCGACTGCCGTCGAGCCGAGCCACCGGACTGTGGCACGCTCGCCAAACAAGGGCAACCCGCCTTGCATCCAGCGCATCAGTGCGCGTCCCCGACCGACGTTCCGGATCGATCCGACGGCAAACCAAGCTACGACGGCGACCGCGCAGATGCCGATGAGAGCGTTCATCGTGCGCCCAAAGATAACACGCGACTTCCTGGTGAATGGAAGCGCGCGATCCGCGAGTTCGCCTACGGGCTTTCCGGATACGAAATCGCGCAGCAGGCGCTAGAGCTCCGCTCGACGATCGAAACACTCTTCATTTTAGGAGTCTTCGGCGACATGCTTGGCGTGCCGGTTGTGCCGGCATACTACGGGCTGCGGATCCTGCCTTTCGTGGTGCCACAGATAGAGAGCTGGAAGCACCGGTTGCTACGAGAACGGGAGCTCGGCACAGATCACGAACATCACTTGCATGGGCTTTGAAAGGGGCGATTCATGAGCGAAGAAGAGAAAGCGGCGCGAAAAGGACTTTGGCAAGGCTTGCGCGAAACCATCTACGGAATGGCCGCCCATGACATGAGCCGTGCCGCGCTGCGCACGCGGGCATCGATGGAACACCTGTTCATCCTGATCACGATGGGGGACTTGCTCGGTATCCCGATTCTGCCGCCGTACTACAGTCTGCGTTTGCTGCCGTACGTCGTTCCCCAAATCGCAACATGGAAGCGGCGCATGCTACGCGAGAAGGACGTTGCGGACGCCATGTTCTAGAGAGGATTCTGTTTTGACTCTCAAGGACGTATTTTTGCAGCATCCCGAACGCCGCTACATCATGTTCGGCGGCAAGGGTGGGCTGGGTAAGACCACGTTTTCCGCCGCGGCGGCCTTCTGGCTGGCGCGGCAGGGAAAAAAGGTGCTCGTATTTTCGGTGGACCCGCAGGCCTCTCTCACAGACATATTCGAGCGGGACATCTTCGGGAAGGGTCCGGTTCAAATCATCGACAACCTCTGGGCCCAGGAAATCGACGCCGATAGCCATATCCGCGCCTACCAGCAGGAAATCCGGCAGAAGATTCTCGACATGTATGGCCTGCCCGCCGTCCCCGAGGAAATCGAGCACTACATCCAAGCGGCGAGCGCCGAACCGGCGATGGAAGAAAGCGCGATCTTCGACGCAGTGGTGGACGTCGTGATGAAGGGCGACTTTGATTATTACATCTACGACCTCGTTCCTCTAGGCCACGCGCTTTATTACCTGTCGATGGCCAAGGTCTATGACGAGTGGATCAACAAGATCACCAAGCTACGCGAGGAAATGCGCGAGTATGAAGAAATGGTGAGCCGGCTTCGCCGCGAAAAACCGAGCGAGCAAGACCAGATCCTGCAAGAACTGCTCTACATCAAAAAGCGCATCAATACATCGGCCAGCATCCTGACCGACAAGCGAAAGACCGGCTTTTTCTTCGTCGTCGTCCCCGAGGCCATGGTCATCGACGATACTCAGAAAGCCGCGCGGATGTTCGCGCAGTTCGACGTTCCCATTGCGGGCTTCGTGGCAAACCGCGTGATTCCGCACAGTCTGCTCCAAGAAAACATACCCGATTACCTGCGCCGGCGCATTGCCATGCAAGACCGGCATCTGAGCAGCGTCCGCTCGGCATTCGGCGAACAGCTGATGGCGATGGTGCCAGAAATGGAGCGCGATGTGACGGGGCTGGCGATGATCGAACGACTCGCGGACGTCATGTTCGCTTGACGGGGAACGCGGTGGACGAAATCTCCATGTCCATGGGGCGCCAATTGCGGGAGCACCCTGGCCTGAAGTACCTGTTTTTCGGCGGCAAAGGAGGTGTCGGAAAGACTGTATTCGCCGCGGCCGCGGCCATTGGACTGGCACACCAAGGCCGCCGCACGCTACTCGTTTCGACCAACCCTGTCCACAGCTTGACCGGGCTTTTTGGGATGGACTTGCTCGGCAAGTGCGTCCCAATTCAGGAGGTGCCGAATCTCTGGGCCTTGGAGATCGACACGCGCCAAAGCATCGAAGCCAAGAAAGTCGAGATCCGCGAAAAAATCCGCTGGTTCCTCAAGTTCGCGGATATCACCACCAAAGCAGACGATTTCGTCGAGTCAGCCACCATGAACCCGGCTTTCGAGGAGTCGGCGATGTTCGAGAATATGATCGACATCATGTTCAAGAACGAATACGACGTCTACGTCTTTGATACTGCGCCCACAGCCAATGCGCGACGCCTGCTGGGGATGTCTAAGGTGTATTCGATCTGGGTCAACAAGATGCTCAAAAGCCGGGAAGACGCCCGCACCCTTCGGGAGATGCTGTCTTTCACCAAAAAGAAAGAAGCCGACCCCCTGATGGAATACCTCGTCACTTTGCGCGACCGCATGGAGCATGCCCGCACGCTGCTCACCGACCCAAAGCTCACAGCCTTTTATTTCGTGACACTGCCCGAGGCTCTTCCTATTGCCGTCGTGACGCGATTCATCCAGTGGTTTAAGGACTTTGGGATACCCGTAGGCGGTGTTCTCGTAAACATGGTCATGGATCCGACATCTGCGGGCCCGGACGCCGCCGAGTTCGTGCGCAACCGCGTCGCAATGCAGCAGCAATACATGCGCACAATCTGGCGAGAGTTTGACGACAGCGTGCGAGCCATCGTCCCGCTGTATGAGACCGAGGTTCAGGGTGTCACCATGCTCGAACGACTAAGCAGCGCCATCTTCTCCGAACAGGAGCCCCGCGCGGCCCCGGGTGCGACCGGCCCCGGTGTACAGGCTGCAGCCTAGGCCTGCCTGCACCGCGATCGAGTCCCGGCGCGAGACGCCCTCCATTGTCTGCATCTCGGGTTCCTTCAGCCGCTTTACCCGAGGCGCTTCCGATGCATGGGCACGCGTAGGCATTCGAAAACCTTCTGTCTTACAACTTGGCCCACAAAACTTGCGGCTGCATGCAATGACAAAGATACGGATGCAGCGCTCTGCGGCGTTCTTTTCAGACGAAAAAATGGATTTTTCGCTTGAAGGCTTCCGAGTACGGTCCGGTCACGTTGTTCGTCCGGTTCCCAATTCAACCGAGTGAATCGACAGCTATCCTCGCACAGGGGGTAGGCATGTTCCGTAACCCATGTTTCCGGCCCGGACAGGAGTCGGGTGGCGGAGGCGGTGGTCCGCAAGTTTCCCTCCGAAGACCTGCCGTTTTCGGGTCGTGCCCATCAGCTGACCCATCAATCCCGTTGCAACAGGCTGGGATAGCGTGAAGGGTCCTCTTACTCGGTGACGCGGTGGCCGCCCCCGCCTGCTTTACTCGGCACCACCCGGTTTGCTGGCCATGGCGCGTGGGGCCACCACACCGGCACGTTTCCGCAGACGCTAGTACGCCAGGCGACCGCTATGCGAGCAACGTAGTCGGCGGCAACTAATTGGCTTGCCGCGCGTGGGCACGGTGTTTTGGCAGCCGGAGCACGAGGCAGTTGATAAGCGGCCAGCGTGCTTCTTACTGTGGCCCCAAACCGTGGCGCCGGCCATCGGTTGAAATCGACTGACGCTCTGAAGATGGCCCGGCTAACCGCGGTATAAGTCGTGGCGTCCGGCGCCTGTAGGCAAGATCGGCAACGGGCGCTAACCTTCGGAAACCGGACCTCCAGCAAGCGAAGAAGCAGAAATGGCGTAACTGCGCTTTCCGCCACAAGCGGTCATCGGTGCCCCGGGGTGAGTTTGTCGGCAAGCGGACTTAGGCCGTGCCACAAGGGGTGCACCGATTGGTCTTCACGCGACGTCGATGGCAGTGGCGAGGGCCTCAGGTTGCTCGGAGCGGGCGAGGATTACGGCAAGGCGCTCGGGAATTTCGAAGGCTGCACGGTTCTGCAAACGGGAGGTGGCGGCCTTGAACGTGTCCAGCGAAGCCACAAGCTCTGCAACTGCCGACCGGATCGCCCGGAAGCTGGGGAGCACGATCCCCACGCCGTTTTCGCGGACCCAGGTCGCGTTGTAGCGCTCTTGCGGCATCGTCCAAGTATTGTGTGTGACGATCACCGGCAAGTTCATGTGGACCGCCTCGCTGAGGCTACCTGGACCGGGCTTGCCGATGAAGAAATCGGCCAGTTGCATGTAGTACGGCACGTCCGTCGTGTAGCCAACAACGCACCGAGGTGCGACCGCCGCGATGCTGCGCAGCCGCTTGGCAAGCGTCGCGTTATGGCCGCAGATAAGGATCAGCTGCGTGTCGGGTAACGCAGCCGCGATGGTGGCCATAGAGCGCGAGCCGTGGCCGCCGAACAGCACCAGACCAGTGGGCCGCTGAGGGTCCAGACCAATGCGGCGCTGCTCGGCCGGGCGGTCGCACGCGACGATATTGTAGAAGTCCGCTCGCAACAGCATTCCTGAGACTGGATGCACGCGCTCGAGTGGGTATCCGGATGCACGGGCCTGCATGACTGCATGCGGCGAACCACAGATGAGATCCTGTTGCTGGTCCGGCTCAATCCAGAAATGCGGTGGCAAATCGGCCAGATCGGTAAACACCGTCACGAAGGGCACCTTGGGCTGCGTGTCCGCCAGGCTCTCGTACAACGCCCGGTTGAAATTCGGCACAAGCGAGACGACCAAATCGGGTTCGGTGCTAAGCCAGTGTTGCTGCAGTGCCTTTACGAGCATGCCATGGCCCAGCCGGATCATGCTCTGCAGCAACTTGAGCTCTTGGGCAAGGCCGATTGTCCAGCCGCGGGCCAGTCGCTCGTTGTAATAATCCTCGGGGGCCATGCCCGTAAGGCGGCGGAACTGGCCCTGCGGATCAAGCGCGTCGAAAAGATTGACTAGCCGCACACGCCATTGGCGTCCTTGTGCGGCCAGTGTGGCTTGCAACGCGGTGGCCGCGGCGCGGTGCCCGCCGCCGGCATTGAAATAGACCAAGTCGATCGTCTTTTCCACCAGAGCCTGTCGTCTCATCCGTCACGTGCAAGTCTAGCCGAGAGAACCTCGCTGCAAACTGCCAGGCATTGCGTCCCGGCCGCCGGATCGGGCGACGCGCTTTTGAGGTGTTAGCGGCTGACCCGCCTCCAAACGCCAGCGGACCGTCGGCGCTGCGCTCTTGGCACGCCCGGACGCGCGCGAGTGCGATTTGCCGCGACCGATCATCGCTGCGCAGCGATCAGGTCGCGGTACCACAGGAACGAAGTCTTGGCCGTGCGCCGCTGACTAGGGTAATCGACGTGCACTAAGCCAAACCTTGGTCGATATCCCTCGGCCCACTCAAAGTTATCCAACAGGGACCAGACAAAGTAGCCACGCACATCGACGCCGCCTTCCATCGCCTCGCGCAGGGCGTTCAGATGATCGTGCAGAAAGCGCACGCGACGCAGATCATGAACGAGGCCATTGGCGTCAACCGCGTCGGCCAGCGCCATGCCGCTTTCCGTGATAATGACCGGCGGCAACATCGCACCGTAGCGCTCACGTAACCCCAGCAGCCCTTCCGCGAGGCCCTGCGGAATGATCGGCCAACCCATCTCGGTGCGCTCGTACTGCTCAGGTGGCTCAGCCAACAACAGTGGCAACGGCGAACCCGGTGGAGTGGCCTGGACGTAATGTGGGTTGTAGTAGTTGATGCCGAGAAAGTCGAGCGGTTGCGCAATGGTTGCCAGATCACCGACGAGAATCACCGATTGATCAATGCCGAACCCAGCCAATTCAATCGGATACCGACCCAGCAGCAGCGGATCGAGGTGCTGGCGACAGTGCAATACCTCCAGCATGCCAGCAGCGAAGTGGTCCTCCGGACGGTCACTTGCCGGCCGCGCAGGCGCCATGCTCTGCGCGATGCCGATCTGAGTCGAACGCGGCAGGCTCGCTCGCAGGGCCTGAACGGCCATGCCATGTGATAGCAGTAGGTGATGCACGATCGGAAACGCATCCATCAATAGCATGAGCCCCGGCGCATGTGCGCCGACGGAATGCCCGAGGGTGGAATGTTCAAACGTCTCGTTGTGCGTGACCCAGTACGCAACGCGATCACCGAGCTTCTCGGCCACAATCTGAACGAAATCCGCAAAGTGTTTGGCGGTGTCACGATTTCGCCAACCGCCGGCATCCTGCAGGGCCTGGGGCAGATCCCAGTGGTACAGCGTCGTCATCGGGCGGATCCCGCTCGCGAGCAGCTCATCAACCAAACGCGAGTAAAAGTCCACTCCCTTCGGGTTCGGTGCACCGCGGCCGTTCGGCTGAATACGCGTCCACCCAATAGAAAAGCGATACGCGCCGACACCCAGGTCGGCCATCAGCGCAACGTCCTCCCGATAACGGTGATAGTGATCGCAGGCTATGGCCGCGGTTTCACCGCGAGCGATGCGGCCCGGACTCTGGCAAAAACGATCCCAGATCGACGCCCCGCGTCCATCCTCGGTCAGCGCACCTTCGATCTGGTAGGCGGAGGTTGCGACGCCCCAGAGGAAATCCTTGGGAAAGCGCGGGAGGTCCGGGGGTGTTGTGGCGGCGTTACCGTGCGTCATGCTCTCGTAGAAGCGAATATGCGAGTTGATTCGCGCAGCGTTGGAAAACACTTTGCTGCCGTGGTGAAGGTCGATACCCCATGGACGTCAGTGTACAAGCTGACGTTTGCGGATTGTGATTTGGCTCTCGCATGCTCGCGCGCCTCGACTCCGTCGTCGACCGCCAGCAACAAACGCTCGTTGCCCCTTTTTATTGCTGCTTTTCCCGGGATCAAGCGACGTCATCGTAAACTGACCGGGGTAACCAAAGCTTGCATGGAACAGAAGTTCGGCTTCCTCAACTGTAAACGGGAGCGAGCAGGCCGCCGCGGTGTGCGCGAAGGACTGACCAGGTGAACTTCGGGCTTAACTTGCGCGAAGGTGAGGCGCTCACTACCTGTCCGGTTCCCAATTTTTGGCTTGTCGCTTTTGACGTACCGAGACGGCGGCTATAGGTCGGCAGCGCCGGAACGCGGCCGCCATCGGCAGCACCCCCGTGGCGGCCGCTGTCAGAGGCATTGCAGCCATCTCGATTCCGGATTGCTGCTTACCTATCTAGACCGGGATTGCGGCCTTGGGCTACGCTGACGCCGGCGAAGCGACGCGGTCGGCCAAGAGCCGAAGTTCGCAACTTCTCCGCGTAGCAGAATCCCCCGCAAAGGCTGATCTGCGCGGTTTCTCTGCGAGAAACCGGTTCGGATGACTTTCGGCACTTTCGCCGATCATCAACGCGGCGCAAAGTTCGTTCCAGCCGATCCAACAGGAGCGAACCATGAAGACCACCCAGCAAGCCTTCGAATCCGCCACAGCAACCGATTCGAATGGCCTTATCGAGCTTGACGAATCGTCTCTTAGCCAGGTCGCTGGCGGTGTGTCTTTCAACTACGCCCAAATCCAGTGGTCGTACTCGCGCAACTAGCCAAACTGAGCTTCAAAGGCGCCGAGAAGTCCGGTTGTTTTCTTCTTCGAGTTGAGCACCGAA
>DASPPB010000025.1:0-10321 GCA_035625725.1 Burkholderiaceae bacterium | reverse complement strand
CGCGCCGCGCCCCACGCTTGTCTCCTCGGTGATCCGCACCATCCCCCGGTTTCTTACGCGATAGTCCCGTGCGCCTTGTCGCGCGCCCGTTGGCTTCTCCGGCCCCCAAGCGAACGGTCGCACTGGTCGCGCGCCGTTCGACCGCGCGCCGCCAGGAGTCCTCGGCCTTGGGCGAGACCATCGTGGAGCTACGGAAAATTCGTCATGGCAAGGTGACGACCTCCATCGGGCGCCGCGCCTAATTTCGCAACGAACGCGGCGGTACGCCAGCCGCGAGGCGGTGTGACATGTCTTTGCACGAAGCGCATTTGTGCAGGAGCGTTCCCAACGCCCCGCTTTTTTTCGGAGCCGAACGCTAACGGCCTTCGAACGCCAGGCGTACCCAATTGTTCGCCTTCCCATGGCGACTCCCAAAAATCGTATGCGCTTGGCCTGGGGCTATTCACGTCGGGCTTCGGCCGGCGCTGGTGAAGTCGTGCTGCCGGCTCCGCCCGATGCTGAGACAATGATCGCAAGCAAAACGGGAGCTCACGATGGCCTCGAACCAAGTGGAACATGCGGCGGCTGTGTTGCACGATCCCCTCGCTAACCGGGGCACCGCGTTTCGCGCCGGCGAGCGCGTTCGGTGGCGCATGGAGGGACGGCTCCCTCCTCGGGTGGAAACCATCGAGGAACAGGTTGCGCGCGTGGTAGCGGCCGTCCGCGCCAAGGCCGAACCGATCGAGCGCTACGTCTATCTATCGGGCATCCAAGACGAAAACGAAACGCTGTTTTTTCGCGCGATCACGGACCATTTGGAGGAACTGCTCCCGCTCATTTACACGCCCACGGTCGGTCAGGCGTGCCTCGAATGGAGCCGGCTGTACGTGCGGCCGCGCGGCCTCTACCTTACGACGGAACATCACGGAAGAATCGGCGAGATTCTGCGCAGCTGGCCGCAGCGCGACGTCGGCATCATCGTTGTGACTGACGGCGGGCGGATTTTGGGATTGGGCGACCTCGGGGCCAACGGCATGGGAATTCCGATCGGCAAGCTGGCGTTGTATACGGCTTGCGCGGGCGTACCTCCCGGCCGATGCCTGCCCGTGATGCTCGACGTTGGCACCGACACGCAAAGCATTCGCGAGGACCGGTTTTACCTGGGCCGCCGGCTGCCGCGGCTTGCGGGCGACCCGTACGCCGCGTTTCTCGACGAGTTCCTTGCGGCCGTGCAAACCGTCTTCCCGCGTGCGATCGTGCAGTTCGAAGACTTCAACAACCCCAACGCGTTTGGCCTGCTCGAACGCTACCGGGACCGCCTGTGCTGTTTTAACGATGATGTACAGGGCAGCGGGGCAATGGGGCTCGCGGGACTCTACGCTTCGAGCCGACTTACGCGCCGAGAACTGACGCAAGAGCGCATCTTGTTCGTTGGCGCAGGCGAAGCCTGCCTGGGAATCGGTGCAGCCGTTGTCGCCGCCCTGCAGCGCGCCGGGCTCAGTCCCGAGCAGGCCCGCTCGCGTTGCCTGTTCATTGACTCGAAAGGCACTGTCGTTGCGCAGCGCCGTGATCTTGCGGCACACAAGCGCGCATTTGCACAGAATGTGGCGCCTTTTCCCGACCTCGTTTCGACCATCGACGTTTTTCGTCCCACCGTTTTGATCGGTGCCTGTGGTCAGGCAGGCGCATTCACGGAGCCCGTGTTGCAAGCAATGGCCCGCAGCTGCGCTACGCCGGTGGTCTTCGCTCTTTCGAACCCGACATCGAAGGCCGAATGCACGGCGCAGCAGGCTTATGGATGGAGCAATGGCCGGGTGATTTTTGCAGCGGGCAGCCCCTTTGAGCCGGTCACACTCGCCAACGGGACCCTTGCGCCGGGCCAGGCGAACAATTCCTATATCTTCCCCGGAATTGGATTGGGGGTTCTGGTCTGCGGTGCCGCGCGCGTTACCGATGCGATGTTTCTGGCGGCGGCGCAGGCCCTTGCCGACCAGGTGACCGACGACGATTTGCGCCAGGGCCGAATTTTCCCTCCGCAGAAACGGATGCGCGACGTGGCCGTCGCGGTGGCAACGGCCGTCGTGCAGGTCGCGATGGACAGCGGTCTGGCGAGTCGAGCGGGCTTAGAGGACCCGCGCGCTGCGGTCCTGGGCGCCATGTATCGGCCCGAATACGCCGGTTGAGAAAGCGCTCGGGGCTTTTGCGTCGGCCGCCGGTGAGGCGCCGGGGCGATGGGAGCTTCGTCAATGTCCCAGCAATCCCTTTAAGATGTCGGCGGGCTTGGCGCCAGTGCCCAGACGGGACTTGAGCTGCTCGCCCGCCTTTTGCTCGAGCGCCTGCTGCGCGACTTTGCGCCAGTCCAGACCGAAGGCCAGGTTCTCGAAAGGCCCTGAAATGTGCAAAGGAACGGTTATCCCCTTTAGCTCCGACAGCGGCTCGCCACCTTGTCCCTCGAGAGTTCCGACAACCGAAATCTTGGCCGTATAGTCGAGCGCGAGAGCGCCGACATCAATGCTGCCGTCGCCCGTGGCGCGCAGCAGCGGTGAGCTCAGTTGCAGGTCGTGGTTGACTGCCACGCCATCGTGCACGACGAAATGCGCCGAGAGCTCCGAAAAATCGGTTTTCTCGGCGGGGTTGGCCGAAGCCGTCTGGAGCGATCCGGTGCTTATGGCGCTGCGCAACGCGCGCAGCCTCTGCGCCACGTCGATGCCGTGCACGGCACCATCGTGCAGCGCGATGGCCGCGGAACCGGCGAGCGCGCGCCGCATCGCACCGACGCTCGCGCCTTGCGTCGCGAGGTCAAAATCCGTGTTGCCGTGACCGTCGAGGATCTCTTTGCCTGTGGCATCTTTTAGCAGCGGACCGACCGAGATACCGGCCAGATCGCCTTTGAGCGCTAGCCGGTTGCCAGCGGCTTGGGCCCGCAAAGAGGCGCTGAGCTTTCCTTGGTAGAGCACAGCGGAGACCGGTGCGACCTCGAGCTCCCCGCCAGCGGCTCGCATCGCCGCGTGCACGTCGGCGGCCTTTAGCCCGAGACCCTTGAGCGCGCCAAGCGCAATCCGGCCGTCGAGGTGCAGCGCTTTGAGTGCCGAGAGATCGACCTTTGTGTCGGCCGACGGATTGGCTTGCGCTGGATGGTCGGCCGACTTTGCCGTGGACGCGCCCGTGGACGCGGTTTTGAGGTAGCGGTCGATATCGAGGCGATCGACGGTGCCCTCGAAGACGATATGCGGTTGGGAGAAGCCCTCCAGATCCGCTTTTAGGGTCGCAACCGACTCATCGAATCGTATCGTGCTCTGCGCGCGCACATGCTGCGGCTTTGTGTCAATGGACAGTGCGCCGGCGAGCGCGAGTTTCAGCGTTTTTTGCGGTAGCGATGGCAAGTCGAGCTCCACACTGCCCTCGAATTTCGGCAGCTCCATGCGACCGGCCGCAAAATCGAAGCTCGCCGGTCCCTGCACGGACAGCGCGGCCGCCCGGTCCTCCTGCCTTGCCTTCATGTCAAGCGCGAGCTTTTCAATATGGGCTCGGTCGCCTTCGCGCGCAACGGCATCGGCCGAGAGCTTGAGGTCAACGTGTGTCGGCGGCTGGCTCAGGTCAAGGGCCGCGCTGGCCTGCGCCCGGGTGGCGACGTTGGGCGCGATGCGCCCGATTTTTAAATTGACCTGCGAGAGCGCCAAATTGCTGTTGTCGCTCTCATCGTGCAGCGTAATGGCCGCATCGACGATATCGAGGCCACCGAGCTCGAGTGTGGGTAACGGCGCCCTCGTGCCTTGGGCGGGTGCCTGCGGGCCGGTCTTTGAAGCGGCAGTGAGGTCATCGACACTGGTGCTGCCATCGGCGTGGCGCCGGATCGTCGCGTGCAGTCCCACCAGGGAGACGGTGTCGGCCTCGACTCTACCGGCCAGCAATGGCAGTAGGGCCACCGAAACGCGCGCGTGCTCCAGGCTGGCGAAGGCTTGCGCGGATCCGCGTTCGCTTAGGGTGAGGTGGGGAACCGTTAGCGCCAGGTTCGGAAATATCGACAGCGAAAGATTGCCGTCGATCTGCAGCGCCCGCCCCGTGAGGTCCAGAGCTGCCTTTTCGATTTCGGGTTTGTATCGGTTGGCATCGAACGAAGCCACAAACGCGACCGTGGCGGCCGCGAGAACTACGACAAGTACGACGATCCCGATCAGCACCTTCTTGAGCATTGTTGCCTCCGGCTCTCTTCATGGGTATGCAAAGCCCATTACAGCAGATTTGCACAACGCGGCCGTGCGCCGTCGCACGGGAATCGCGCTTGGCCGTGTGCACTCTCGGACGTCTTCGGCCAGCGCGGGATTGCGACTTCGGGTCCCGAAGACTACAGTCCTGCCGGCGCGAATCGAACCGCGGCTGCGTTCTTGGCTCGACATCGAACTGCCGGCGATTCTGTAAGCCGCTCAAGCACCATGGATGAACCTCGCCAAGAGCCGAAGGCCCGCGTGCCGCTCTCCTCCCGACTTACGAGGGTTTCGTGGCGCGATCTGGCCACGGTGGGGCTTCCGCTCATCCTGGTGGTGATCGCCGCGTTCGCAATTGCCGTTCGTTTCATCCAGCCGGCGCCACCGACGAAGCTCGTCATGACCACGGGTACTGCCGGCAGCACGTTTGCGCACTACGGCGAGCGCTACCAAAAGATCCTGGCGCGCAATGGCATAACACTCGAACTCGTGGCTTCGCTCGGGTCGGTCCAAAACCTCAAACGCCTCTCCGATCCGAAGGAGCGCGTGGACATTGGCTTCGTGCAGGGCGGCTTGCCTGCCGAACTGCGCTCGGAGACTCTGGTGTCCCTCGGCAGCGTCTTCTACGAGCCGTTGTTCGTGCTGTACCGAAGCGAGTCATCGATCGACCGTCTCTCGGGTCTGAATGGCAGGCGCCTGGCGATCGGCCGCGAGGGAAGCGGCGCCGAGGCCCTCGCGCTCGCACTGCTGAAGGCAAACGAAATTGCGCCCGGCGGAACGACAACGCTGCTCTCGCTTCCGGACGAAGAGGCGCTGCCGGCCATGCTCGCGCATCGGGTCGACGCCGTATTTCTTGCGGGCGACTCGGCAAAGCCGGAGGAGATCAGTCGATTGCTGCACACGCCCGGAGTGCGTCTGTTCGATTTTGTACAGGCCGATGCGTACCTGCGCCGCTTCCGCTACCTGAATCGTATCGACTTGCCCATGGGCGCCTTCGACCTCGGGCGTAATCTGCCCGCGCGGCCGACGACGTTGGTGGCGCCCACGGTCGAACTTGTGGCCCGCGGCGACCTGCATCCGGCGCTCTCCGATCTGCTGATCGAAGCGGCCCAAGAAGTCCATGGGCACGCATCGCTGCTGCAGCGCGCCGGGGAGTTTCCCTCCCCCGCGGAGCGCGATTTCCCGATCAGCGAGGACGCCGCACGCTACTACAAGTCGGGTAAGACCTTTGCGTATCGACACCTCCCCTTTTGGGTTGCGAGCCTGGTCGACCGCATGCTGGTGCTTCTGGTGCCGGCCGTAGTCCTGCTCGTACCGGCCATGCGCTTGCTGCCGACGATGTACGCCTGGCGCATCCGCAATCGCATCTATCGACGCTACGCGCAACTGATGGCGCTGGAGCGCGAAAGTCAGCGCCTGCCGGGCGCGGAGGCGGCGCGCCGCCTGCTCGAGCGCCTCGATCGGATCGAAAGCGCGGTCATTACCATGAAGCTGCCGGCCCAGTTCGCCGACGAAGCGTACGTGCTGCGGCAGCACATTGATTTCGTGCGTGCACGCCTCGCGGGCGCAGCGGCGGCCGCCTAAGCAGGGGTTGATCGATATTCGCAGCAAGGCACGCCGCTGGCACCCAAGAGCTCTGTCCCGCGGACCTCGTGGCGAGAGACTCTGGCCCGACGCGCTCCGGGCCACGCTCGCTACCGCGGTGCAGGCCAAAGCCGCTTGCCGATAAGTCTCGTCTGGTCTTCGCGGCCCCGGTCGTGCGCGTTGCGTGCTTGTGTGCGGCGCGTGAGCGGGAGTTGGGCGAAGCCCGTCTCGCGGACGGTAAGCAGCGTGCCCCGCCAGGCGCCTCCGACAGTGCAATGACGACAAGGGTCAGGGGCTCTGGGGTGTAGTGCGCGTCGGAATCGACGGCGAACCGATGCAATCGAGACGAGAGATTCCGCACGGGTTCGATGCGATCGACAAAAATCGCAAGCAGCGATCCCGCATCGGGTGCCGGGGGGCCAGCCTCGCGTCGAGCTTTGTCGGCGTGACGGTCTCCGAAAGGCGAGCACCGGCCGCAAACCCGCCATCGAAAGGAGCGCCAAACCCGGCGCCAAGTTGCCCGGCACGGCTGATGGCTTCCCAGACGCGAGGGACAGCAGCGCTGTAGCGGGCGAATCGCGAATCACTTCCCGCGGCAAGGGTGCCGACGGTGGGCTCGCACGTGGCACAAGCTTGACATCGATCACGACGCCCAAGGCGGTGGCGGGGTTAGCCTATGCGCCTTGCGGAGTCAAAGCTGCAAGGGTCGCGCGGTGCCGGCGGCCGTGCGCGTACAAGGTAAAACTCGAGACTTGGCCAGCAACGATGGGAGCCGCAAAGTCGCAGCGCAAGGTGGTGTACAAAATCACGTACCCAAACGGGAAGATCTACGTCGTGAAGGACCTGACCGATTCTCTGATGTACTTCGGGCAAGTCAACGAAGCGCTGGTGGCGAAGGACTTCAGCCGCAAGCAGCGCCGCGATTTCACGATTCGCAAGGAGGTCGTCTGGGAGTCGGACAACGCATCTGATGAAGAGGTGAGTCAGATCGAGGCGGCCTACATTCGCGCGCTGGGCGCCAATGACCCAGCGATGGGCTACAACGAATGGCCCGAGTTCAAGGCCGAACGTTGACGGCTGTGCGTGCCGCCCCGCCGGCCGGCAGCGATTCCAATCGATGTGCGAGTGATTGCAGGGGCGCAAAAAGAAGTGCGCTGGCGGTTTTTTGTTGCGTGGCGCAACCGGCGCCTTGATGGAAGGGTCACACCCGCGTCTTACGTGTGCTGGACAATTCGGCGCGGCGCTTGGAGGCGCGAGCCCGCGTAATGCATTTGCTTGATGCGAGGAAGGCGCGGGGCGAAGCACAATGCTTACCGATATTGGCGCCGTAGCGGCGAGGTATGCAAATGATGGAAGATTTGGAAGACCTGCTGGGCGGGCCACCGGGTGCGCCTTGCACCTTGGCCGACGCGCTGCCCGGCACCGCAGCGCAGTGCCCGACCCCGGAACTCGTCTCCGAGGTCTACGGCAACTCCCCTGCAGTGGTGCGCACGAGGCTGTTGGAGTGCTTGCTGCGCCCGGTCGGGCCGCTGGCGCTCGCGACGATCGCCGCGGGCGCCTTTGGGCACCTGCTGCATCGGCTCACCGGTGATGCGACACCGATCACACTCGACGACGTCGCCCGCATCTCATCGGAGCACGTACTCGAGCTGGCGCGTTACGTCGAGCAATGCAGCCCGCACGAACTCGTGCGCCTGGGCTCGGTGCTCGCCGCAAGCCCGATGGGGATGGCCACGGTAGGCGGATCGGCGCTGCTGCTCGCACTGGGCGCCTGGAGCGCGAAGCACTAGTCTCTAAAGGATCTTCTGCGGCAGCACGGCCTGGCCCGCCGCCGGGTCGAGCACGTACGGCGCAAAGCCAGCCCGCTCGTACAGCCGCAGCGCGCGCTGGTTGTTCGACAGCACCTCCAGTGTCAACTTGCAGCAATGCAGCCGCAAGGCGAGCTGCTGGGCCCAATCGAGCAGCGCCCGCGCAATCCCCTGGCCGCGCCGCTCGCTGTGCACAACAATGTCGTGAATATTGAGTAGCGGCCGCGCCGCGAAGGTGGAAAAACCGGTGAAGCAGTTGACGAGCCCCACCGGCTGCGCGCCGATGCAGGCCAGCGCGCCCGCGTAGCCCGGGATCTTGCGCAGTTCCGGAACCAGGCGCTCGCGGGCTCCACCAGCCAGGCCTTTGCCCCCGCCCATCGGGTCCAGGGCATAGTGCGCCAACAGTTCAACGAGCCAGTGCGCATGCGAGGGGTTGTCCAGATTAATCGCTACGACCTGAATCGGGCTCATGGTGAGTTTCGCCGGAGGCTTTTGCGCGAGTTCCGCGCGAGTCGGAACAGGCGCGGCAGGCCGCTGCGCGCCCTACCGTCATTGGCGGGCGCACTGACCTTGTTTTTCGAACCAGTAGACGACATTGCCCGCAACGACGATGCTGCCCGAGACGACCGCGCTGGCCGCTGTCACGGCTCCAGCCCCGAGCAGCAATGCAATGCAACCCTCGTTCGTGCAGCGTACAAAGGCCTCGACCTGCGTGGCCTCCAGGGTCATGTGCCTTGCGTAGATCTTGCATTGCTCGTCATACACGCTTGTGGTCTGCGGTACGTAGATGCAGGCGGGCACGAAACCGCCGAGCAGCAAGATGCAAGCCTGGGGCCACGCTCTGCACGCATTCGCCATCGACGCAAACTGTAGCAAACGCACCGAGCGCACGCACGCGTGTGCCCTGTGCGCCACCGCGCGAGGAACGCTTGCGCGGTACCGGCTAGCGCTTCGACGGCGTGTCGACTCGCGAGGGGCACCTCAACTGCGCAGGCTTCACCAGCGCAGCAGCCGTGGACCGAGGACCGCGCCAAGCGCGGTCGGCATCAGTATGCCCAGTAGGTACCAGATACCGAGAAAGGGGGCGGCAAGCTCCGGGCAGTGCAAGGTGTACAGGAGCGCGGCCATGGCGCCGGCCGCAAATCCGCCCGCGGCGCCCGCCAGGCGCAGCCGGGTTGGCGCCAAGCTGCGCATGATCCGGAAGATGGCTACAAAAAGCGGGGTGGAGATCATGGCGATGAGGAAGGGGCAGACGCGGGCTGTCTGTCCTAAGACCAGGTTCAGACGCTCCTGCGGAGCGGCGACCATCAATTGACCCAGCGCTAAGGCCCACAAAATGAGTAGCGGCGCAGCAATTGCCGCTGGCGCAAGACCCAAGGGTGCTCCCGGACGCGAAAGACGCGCCGCGCCCAGGAGCCCTGCGGCTGCCAGAGCCGCGCAAAACGCCTCGCGCACCCAAAACATCGGGATGAGCGCCTCGCTGGGCAGCGCCGGCTGCAAGCCGAGCAGACCCAGAGTCATCAAAAGTGCGGCGAGGACTGCGACCGCCATTGCGCCAGCGTGGCGGCGCGCCGCGGAGCCGGGATCCACGACGTCGCCACCGGCCGCAAGCGCTGCGATGAGCTCCTCGGTCTTCACGAGCTGCTCCGTACTTTGGAAGCAAGCGCTTTCAGACCGCGATGCACGCCGACCTTGACCGCAGACTCAGATATGCCGATGCGCCGAGCCGCTTCGGCCACCGAGAGTCCCTCGAGTTTGACGTAGACGATGGGCAGACGGAATCGCTCGGGCAGCTGTTGCAGCAGTTTCGCAATATCGCGGCGCGCATCGGCCGCCTCGCTGTCGGACGCGGCAAGCAGCTCGTTATCCTCGTCGAGTGGGTCATGCAACAGCTCCGTGCGCGAGCGTCGACGCAGCAAGTCAATGAGCTTGTAGCGGGCCACGGCAAGCACCCACGCGGTGAGCGGCTGCCGCGGGTCGTAGGTGTGGCGCTGATTGTGTACGGCCAGAAGCGACTCTTGCACGAGATCTTCCACCTCCTCCGGCATGCGGGCGAGCCGCCTGCGCAAAAACGCCCGCAGGTGCGCGGCGAGCTCCTTCAAAAACTCGTGGTAGGCGGACGATTCGCCCGCCAGACCACGCAGCAGCAGGCCTCTGAGACGCTCCTCTTTCGACAGCATCAGGCCTTCTCCGTGTATTCGTACCGCCACCGTCTTTGGTTACAGCCGAGCAAGCCCGGAGGGTACAAGGTCTTCGCAGCGCACACGGATTTTGCCTTGCCCTGTAACCGCGCGTCACTTCGGTGCGAATTACCGGGTACGTGGACCGCAACCTCGGCGGGGCACAAGGTTCGGGCGGCCGGCACGTCCTTTGGAACGGGGAGCCACATGAATTTGCGCGTTGCAGCGATCCTTGGTGCCTGCGTCCTGGCGACGGCTGCCATGCCCCGGTCCGAAGCGGCCTCCTGCCGCGCGCAAAGCGGAGCGTCTACGGCCGCGCTCGTTGAGCTCTACACCTCGGAAGGCTGCTCGAGCTGTCCGCCCGCGGATCGGGCATTAAGCCGCCTGGGCGAAGTGCTCGGACCTGGCGCGCAAGGCTTTGGGCTGGCCCTGCACGTCGATTATTGGGACTCCTTGGGTTGGCGCGATCCCTGGGCCCAGGCGCAATTTTCCGAACGCCACCGCTGGCTGGTTCACGCCAACCACCACTCGATCGTGTACACGCCGCACTTTTTCGTGAGCGGAT
>DASPPB010000024.1:0-7213 GCA_035625725.1 Burkholderiaceae bacterium | reverse complement strand
AACGCCGAGCCGGTGGCGCAATCGCGGTACTGGCGTCAGATTGCAGGCAACGAGAACCAGCTCCGAAGGTTCACGCCACGGCGCAAAAACGCGAGCAGACCGTTTTCCGCGTCGTTACAGTCAATCCACTGAAAGCCGGCGGCGTCGAAATCGATTTGATGCAGCGCGGCTTCCGAACGCAGCAACCGGTTGCAATCCGACACCCAGCGCTTGACGCCCGCGTGCTCCGCGTACTGGAGGACATGCCAGGAGAGGCTGTGCTCGTGCGACCACTCGGCGGGCTGCCCGAACTCTCCTCCCATAAAAAGCAGTTTTTTGCCCGGGTGCGCCCACTGGTAGCCCAGCAGCAGTCGCAGATTGGCAAAACGCTGCCAGGCGTCGCCGGGCATCTTGCCCAGGAGGGAGCCCTTGCCATGGACAACCTCGTCGTGCGACAGCGGCAGCACGAAATTCTCGAAAAACGCATACCAGATCGAGAACGTGACCCGGTCATGATGGTAGCGTCGGTGAATGGGGTCGCGCTGAAAAAAATCGAGCGCGTCGTGCATCCAACCCATGTTCCACTTCAGACCAAAGCCCAAGCCGCCCAAATATACCGGGCGCGAGACCATTGGCCAGGAGGTCGATTCTTCCGCGACGGTCTGCGTGTCCGGATGATCCCGGTACACCAACTCGTTGAGCTTGCGCATGAAGGCGATGGCCTCGAGGTTTTCCTTGCCGCCGTAGATGTTGGGAATCCACTCGCCTTCCTTGCGGCCATAGTCCAGGTACAGCATGGAGGCAACGGCGTCGACCCGCAGCCCGTCGACGTGGTAGCGGTCAAGCCAAAACAGCGCGCTCGAGAGCAAAAACGCGCGCACCTCGTTGCGTCCATAGTTGAAGATGTGGCTCGTCCACTCGGGGTGAAATCCCTGGCGCGGATCGGCGTGTTCGAATAAGTGCGTGCCGTCAAAACGCGCCAGTCCATGCGCGTCGGCCGGAAAGTGCGACGGAACCCAGTCGAGCAGCACCCCGATGCCGTTTTGGTGCAGCACGTCAATGAGGTACATCAGGTCTTGCGGCGTGCCGTAGCGTGCCGTCGGTGCGAAGTAGCCTGTGGTCTGGTAGCCCCACGAACCGTAGAACGGATGCTCGGTGACCGGCATGAGCTCGACGTGCGTAAAGCCCATTTGCACGACATATTCGGCCAACGGTCGCGCCAATTCGCGGTACGTCATGGAACGATTGCCCTCTTCGGGCACACGCCGCCAGGACCCCACGTGCAATTCGTAGATTGATATCGGCGCATCGAGCGTATTGGCCCGCGCGCGCGAAGCCATCCATTGGCCGTCGCCCCATTCGTAGCCCAGATCCCACACCCGCGAGCCTGTCGAGGGCGGCGTCTCGCTGTAGGTTGCAAACGGGTCGGCCTTGACATGCTCGCCGCCGTCGAACTGCGAGACAATGTGAAATTTGTAGGCAAAACCGTGGCGCACGCCGGCCACAAATCCCTCCCAGATGCCCGAGCTGTCGTACCGGGGGTACATCCAGTCGACCTTGGCCCTCCAATGGTTCCACTCGCCCATGACGCTCACCTCGCGCGCATTCGGTGCCCAGACGGCAAAGTGCACGCCCTCGACGCCGTCGCGCTGGATGAGGCGGGCGCCAAGCCGTTCGTACAGCCGTCCGTGCGAACCTTCGCGGAACAAATAGACGTCGTGGTCGGTAATAGGGGTGGTCACGATGGCAGCCGTCTTTTCTCGTTAAAAGGGCAATTGTGCTTGCGGTGCAACAGCCTGGATGGCGCACCGGAATTCGGCCTGGATGCGCGCAAGGGCCGCGGCCGTGTCGGCCTCAAAGCGCAGTACCACCACGGGCGTGGTGTTCGAGGCTCGTGCAAGACCGAACCCGTCGCCATACTCGACGCGTAAACCGTCGATTGTGATGAATTCGCGTGCGCCGGGAAAATACCCGCGCCCGCCGGCACCGTCCTTGGCAAGAGAGCACAGGCTTTCAACCAGGCAAATGTTCTCACCTTCGGCCGTGCGCAAGTGCAGTTCCGGTGTGCTTTCGGCATCGGGGAGCGCCTCGAGCACGGCGGAAGGGTCGGCGCTGCGGCTCAGGATCTCCAGCAAGCGCGCGCCCGCATACATTCCGTCATCAAAACCGTACCAGCGGTCGTTGAAAAACAAGTGCCCGCTCATTTCGCCCGCAAAGGCGGCCCCCGATTCGCGCAACCGCGCCTTGATCAGCGAGTGGCCCGTGCGCCACATCGTCGGACGCCCGCCGTTGCGTCGTACCCAGGGCGCGATGTGACGCGAACACTTCACATCGAAAACGATCTCGGAGCCAGGCAAAGCCCGCAAAACGTCCTCCGCAAAGAGCATGATCTGACGGTCCGGGTAGATGATCTTGCCGTTGCGCGTCACAACACCGAGGCGGTCACCGTCACCGTCGAAAGCCAGGCCCAACTCGGCGCCGCTGGTACGCACCGCGGCGATCAGGTCCTGCAGGTTCTCGGGATGCGCGGGGTCAGGGTGGTGATTGGGAAAGTGGCCGTCGACCTCGCAGAAGAGTTCCGTGACCTCGCAGCCCAACGCCCGATACAGGGCGCCGGCCGTCGCACCCGCCACACCGTTGCCGCAATCGATTGCAACGTGCATGCGGCGCGCCAGCCGCACGTCACCGACAATCCGCTCGACGTAGGCTTGACGAACATCAAGGGTCCGCAGGGTTCCCGGCGCGGTTGCGGTGGCGAGCCGGCCCGTATCGATGCGCCGGCGCAGGCCCTGGAGGGCCTCGCCGTAGAGCGCCTCGCCGGCGAGCACGATCTTCATGCCGTTGTACTCGGGCGGATTGTGGGAACCGGTTATTTCGACGCCAGAGCCCGTTGCAAGGTGATAGGTCGCAAAGTAGAGCATCGGCGTTGCGACTTGGCCGATATCGACAACGTCCACGCCCGTGCCGCGGATGCCTTCGATCAACGCGTCGCGCAACCAAGGCCCCGAGAGCCGACCGTCGCGGCCTACTGCGATCTGGCGCACCGCGCGCTCGCGCGCCTCGGAGCCCAGCGCCGCGCCGATGGCACGGGCGGCCTCGCGCGTGAGGCTGCGCTCGACGACGCCGCGAATGTCGTACGCCTTGAACAAATTCGCGTCAATTCGGTTCGACGTAGATGCCGCCGTCACGACTATGCCCGCTCGCCAGCCGCCCCTAGGGGAGCGACACGTTTACATTTAGAATCGGCCCGGGCTGAGAGGATACACGCTCGCTCTAGGCGCCTTGTTGGTCAATATCAACAGCCACGGATTTATGCAATCGAGCCCCACCGAACTGCCACAGTGGCAAGCCCTTGAGGAGTGGCGTCGCTCATTTGCTTCGCGCACGATCGCGAGCTTGTTCAAGGTTGATGCGGGCCGAGCGCAACGCTGGAATTTTTCGGCGGCAGCGATCGGCGTTGACGTGTCGCGCAACTGGATCGATGAGAACACCTTTGGAGCCCTCGTGGCGCTGGCCCGCGCGTGCGATGTGGAGAAGATGCGCGACGCCCTCTTGGGCGGCGAGGCAATCAACACGACGGAGCACCGCAGCGCGTGGCATACGGCCCTGCGCACGCCACCGTCCGACCCTTCGGTAGCGCGCTCTCTCGACGAGGAGCAGCGGTTGTTTTTGGGATTTGCCGAGGCACTGCGCGCCGGCCGCATACTTGGCTCCACCGGAGCGCCGATCGAAACTGTCGTGTGCATTGGCATTGGCGGCTCGGACCTGGGTCCTCGCCTCGTGACCGAGGCGCTGGGTCCGCCGTCGGGACCGGTGGCGGTGCGCTTTGTAAGCAACATCGACCCGGTTGAACTTGATTGTGCGCTCGAGGGCGCACGACCCGAAGCCACGCTCATCGTTGCCATTTCCAAGACCTTCACGACGCTGGAGACTCTGGAGAACTTGCGCGTGGCGCGCAGCTGGCTCCATTCCCAATCGCAGGCGCTCGACGTCGCCCACCACGTGGCTGCCGTTACTGCGCACCCGGGCCGCGCCGCCGAACTCGGCGTGCACCCCAAGCGCATCTTCGTTTTTCCGGAATGGGTGGGAGGACGCTATTCGCTGTGGTCGGCCTGCGGCCTGCCAATTGCGGTCGCCCACGGGCATGAAGCGTTCTCACAGCTTCGTGCCGGCGCGGCCGAAATCGACGCGCATTTTGCGCAAGCTCCATTGGAAACCAATCTGCCGGTGATCCTGGGTTTGCTTGGCGTGTGGTACGTAAATTTCTGGAACACCCGCACGCGGGCCATATTTCCGTACGCGCAACGGCTGCGTAACCTCCCCTCGTATCTGCAACAACTGGAGATGGAGAGCCTGGGCAAGCGCGTCGATGTCGACGGCCGGCCACTTGCCGTCGATACAGGACCCGTGGTGTGGGGCGAAGTCGGCACGACAGCCCAACACAGCGTCTTTCAGTTCATGCACCAGGGTACGCACTGGTCACCGGTCGATTTCGTCCTTGTCGCGCAGCACGCGGACAGCGACGAGCGCCGCTACCGTGTATTGCACGCCTCGGCGCTGGCGCAAGCCGACGCCATGGCCTGGGGCGACAGCGTTTTGGGGCCGGAGCGCTCCACCGCAGCGTACGCGCTCACCCCCGGCGGTAGACCGAGCAACATCATTAGCCTGCCCCGACTCGATGCCCGCGCGATGGGGGCGTTGCTGGCTCTCTACGAGCACCGCACCTTCGTGCAGAGCGTAATTTGGAATGTCAATGCGTTTGATCAGTGGGGCGTGGAAGTCGGCAAAAAACTGTTGCAGCAGCGGCTCGGCCGTGAGGCCTTTTAGCGCTCATTGAGCGCGTCAACAAGGATGCAAGGATGGTTCATCGTGCGCGTGTGGCGAAGGTCCGCAAGGCGGTTTTCCCCGTAGCTGGATCTGGCACCCGGTTTCTTCCCGCCACCAAGGCCATGCCCAAGGAGATGCTGCCGGTGGTCGATAAGCCGCTCATCCAGTATGCGGTCGAGGAAGCGGCTGCAGCCGGCATCGAGATGATGATTTTCGTGACGGGGCGCAACAAACGGGCTATCGAGGATCACTTTGATCGCAGTCCCGAACTCGAAATGCTGCTCGAGGCCAGCGGCAAGCAGCAACTGCACGATGCGCTCATGTCGGCCACTCCGCGCGGGGTCAGCTTTGTCTATGTCCGCCAGGCCGAACCGCTGGGATTGGGGCACGCCGTGCTCTGCGCCCAGCCGGTCGTCGGCAATGAACCCTTTGCGGTCATTTTGGCCGACGACCTGATCGATGCCCAGCCGGGGGTCACGGCACAGCTCGTGCACAGCTATGAGCGCCACGGTACTTCGGTGCTGGCCGTGGAGGATGTGCCTCTGGAGGACACGGCAAAGTACGGTATCGTTGCCACCGAACCACTGGCGTCGCACACCGTGGACGGAGAAGAACGCGTAACAGGCATTGTTGAGAAACCGCGTCCTGAGATGGCGCCATCGACCCTCGCGGTTGTTGGCCGCTACGTGCTGCGGCCCGAGATTTTCGATGAACTCGCACGCACACAGCGTGGAAGCGGCAACGAGATTCAACTCACCGACGCCATCGCGCGACGCGTGCCTTTTGGCGAGGTCATGGTGCGGCGCTTTCAAGGCACGCGGTTTGACTGCGGCTCCAAGACGGGTTTTCTGGCGGCCAACCTCGCGTTGGGCCGGCGACAGGGGCTAATTGGTTGACGGACTCAGGTATCGCTTCGGAAATGACGCTAAAACCACTTACCAAGACCGAGCGTGCTGTCCGGATGGGGCAGCGGCCGGTGTGCATCTGGCTCACGGGCATTCCGGCGGCGGGCAAATCGACCATTGCGAGGGAGCTGGAGCGGCGCCTGCATGCGGCCGGCCGCCACTCCTATGTGCTCGATGGCGACGTGCTGCGTGCGGGGCTGAACCGTGATCTGGGTTTTTCCCAGGCCGAGCGCGCCGAAAATGTCCGGCGCAATGCCGAGGTGGCCAGGCTGATGGTCGATGCGGGCCTGATTGTGATCTGTGCCTTTATCAGCCCGTATCGCGACCAGCGACGCATTGCCCGGTCGCTATTCGATGCCGGGGATTTTCTGGAGGTATTTTTGGACGCACCCGTGCCGGTGTGTGAAGCGCGCGACCCCAAGGGCAACTACGCGCGCGCCCGTCGCGGTGAAATCCCGAACTTTACGGGCATTGACGGCTCCTACGAACCGCCCGAGTCCGCGGAGCTGCAGCTCGACACGGAACACCTCTCGATCAACGAGTGCGTAACGCGCATTCTGCAACTAATCTGACACGAAACTTTTTCGAGTTGGTCACCGGACCGGCAAGATTCTCTTGTCCATCGCGCGCCAGATCTGAGCGATCGATGCCACGCGCGCATCCTGAATCGCGTTGCGCTTGGCCCACGCCTTAGGTATGCCCTTTACAGCATCCCACTTCGCACGTGCAACAAGACGCCCCTGACCACGCATCGAGAGATATGCGATGAAGACCAAGTTCAACAGTACGTGTAGCGGCAAAAATACCCAGAACAGGAGTCCCGGCACGTCCTTCACGTAGGTCCAGACCAGGTTGCGGTGCCCGTGATAAACCGCAAAGTCTCCCCTGTTGCCCCCGCTGGTCGCGGCGCCGTGGTGATGCACGATTGCATCCGGGACAAATAAGCAGCGCTCGCCGGCCAAGCGGAGCCGGAATCCTAGGTCGACGTCCTCGCAATAACAAAAATAATCCTCATCGAAGCCGCCCGCGCGCATCAGTGCCTCGCGCCGGTACAGCGCCGCAGCGCCACAGGCGGCAAATATCTCCCGGGCGGCAAGATCCACGCCCGCCAGGCGCCGGCCGAAGCCTTTGCGCCATGCCATGCCCGTGAAATGGTACGCGTCCCCAATGCCGTCGACAGTCTCTTCAGCTGCCTGCATCAGTTGCAGCGAACCAAACACGGCCACATCCGGATGCGCCGTTGCCGACGCAAGCAAACGCTCCAGCCAACGGGGATCCGCAGTCGCGTCCGGATTGAGCAGTGCGACAAACTCGGTATCCGACTCGGCAAACGCCCGGTTATTTGCCGCCGCGAACCCCAGGTTTTTTCCCATTTGGCGCAGCGTCACACCGGCAAACCGCTGCGCGCAATCGGCCGAACCGTCCTTGCTGTCGTTGTCCATGACAAGCACCCGCGTCGGCGGCAGCGTTTGGTGCGCAAGACTTTTCAGACAGTCGGCCAG
>DASPPB010000023.1:0-5165 GCA_035625725.1 Burkholderiaceae bacterium | reverse complement strand
CGTCGCTTATTGCCGGGGTTGGTGCTGCGCGAACAAAGGTCATCTGGTACGGACCCGAGGGAGTGAGCGCAACCAGCAGAGCATTTCGTTCGCGTGTACTCATTTTGCTTCTCCTAAACGGCACCAAATTGCAGGACCTTGCCGCCGACTCCGGCGCCGTCGTTGCATGGATTTGCTTACGTGGGCTAATGCTATGGGAGCTACGCGCGCGCGGAAAGTGAAGAAAGTCAGTCGCGCGCCAAGGTCGCGGGTGCAACGAATCGGTTCTCATTCGGTGGCACGGAATTTTCGCCCGCTCCGAAGACGAGTCACTCCAACCTGCGGTGGCCGCCCCGGATCGCGCGCGAAGCGCGGGTGGCAAAAGCCTGCGCGAAGGTCCTTGGGTTGAGCTGCCACGCGGCGTGTGCCGCCTCAAAGGATGGTCTCACCGAGCAGCCTGCGGCCCGGATCAAGCAGCGGGCGCAAGCCCATGCACCTGAGCCGGCCCATGCGCGTCACTGCGAGGGCAATGGGCTTTCGCGAAATATCGTGGGGACGGCAAGGTGCGACGCGCGCGACGCGCCGCGTCACCACGTGGAATGCAAATTGGGCCAGTGCAGTGAAGACTCGCGTATGACGGGCCGGCTGGCGATCGGGCTAAAGACGTCGTGACTTTTTTTGTTTCACCCGATTCGTGGACGGCCTTTTTCACGTTGGGCGCGAAGTGCGCTGCGCCCCACCGGAGCCGGGCCAGCCCACGATCGTGTCGAGTTCGTTCTCCGGGATTTTGCCTGCGGATTTTTCCCCAATCCAGCAGGCGATTGCCGAATGGTTGTCCTGGTGGGGATCGGCATGCTCGGCCATGAGCGCACCCATCGCGTCGAGCCATGCGTCGGGCGAGCAGGCCTGCGCGAGGAACATTCCGATGCGTCCCGTCTCGAGTCCGCCCCACCAGCCGTCCGTGCAAAGCAAGAACGCGTCCGAGGCGCCCAGCTCGAGTGGTCCCTGCACGTTGGGCTCGATTTCAGTGCTGCTTCCGAGCGCAGCCAGCAACAAGTTACGGTGAGCGACGGACTGCATGCGCGAGGCGTCGACCACACCGGTGTCGATCATTGCCTGCAGCACGCTATCGTCGCGCGTCACCGAGACGAGCTTTCCCCCGCGCCAATGGTACAGGCGCGAATCGCCGACATGGCCCCACATGGCGCGGCCGTTGGCCACATCGAGCACCAGCACGACCACCGTGGCAAACATGCCCGAGGTGGGATTGGTCTCGCGTCGCACGCGCTGCGCAGCAAGGACGGCGTCGTGGGCGTCGAGAACCAGTTCGGCCAGATCGGCAGGATCTGCCGGGGGGCGGCTGCGAAAACCGCTCACCACGCGCTCGACGGCAAGCCGCGACGCCAGCGCTCCATCACTGTGTCCGCCGGCCCCATCGGAGAGGACCAGGCACCACTTTCCCCCGCACTCTTCGACGGCAAGACTGTCCTCGTTGCCCGAGCGCGCGCCGATGAAGCTGCGCTGCGCAACGCGCACGATGGGCTCGTTCACCGCCACGGCTCCCCAAGCTTGCGGCCTTGCGCGGCATCGGCAGCGGCCCCCGCCTCCAAGCTGCGCACCTGCTCGTCGTAGGCGCGCAGAAAGGCCTCGCCAAAGAGCCGGTGGAAATCCTCCTGCGCCTCCTCGCGCATCGCTCGATAATGCTCCAGGTACAGCTCCCACAGGCGCGCACGGCGATGGGCTGGCACGAGCGAGTCAAAAACGGAGCGCGCACTCAACTGCGTTTCGAGTTCCACCGGATCGAAGCGATCGAGCACCGCCTCGAGCGCCGCGCGCATCCCGGCGTTCACGCCACGCTGATGCGACTGCAGATCGACCATTGCATCGCGCAGTGCCGCCGGGCCGGCGAGGAAGCCTCGCGCTGGAGGCTGCAGCAGCAGCTGCAGCGCCGCCACCGCATCGGGCGCAAACTTCAGCGGGTTGTTGCCGCGCATCTGGATCATGGTCATCTCGGCGTGCATCTCGCTCTTGGCGACGGTACGCATCGAGATGAGGCGGTGGATGCCTTCCACCGCGATCTTCATCATGGCGCCGATGGTGCCCATGAGCTCGGGCGAGGGCGGGCCCGTGAGCGCTACGGTGACGCCGGCGCCTTCGAGGAACCCGCGCCAAAGGGCGTTGGCGTCCGCGGCCGGGGCCGCTTCCGCCCGCGCAGGCTCCTCTTGCGCAGCCACGGGCGCGGCCACGGGGGCCGGGGCAATGGGATCGGTTCGGCCGCGCAGGATCGTCGCGCTGGTGAGGTCATCCTCAAACGCGACTTGCAGCGTGTAGCCTCCGATGCGTATCTCGTCATTGTCATGCAGTGGCACGCGCATGCCAGCGCTAAGCGGCCGCCCGTTGTGAAAAATCGGGCTGGCGGCACTGACGTTTTCAATCCAGTAGGTATCCGCCGAGAAGTGGATCTCGGCCTGGACCCGCGAGATCATCCGCTCGGGATCGGGGAGCGTGAAAGTGACGTTATCCGAACGCCCGATCTTCCCGCCACGTTCATCGAATCGGCCGACCAAGGGCCGGCTCATCGCTATATCGTTGAGCGACAGACCTCGCAGGAGCAGGCTCATGATGATTCCATGGGCGTGAAGGCATACGGGAACGTATTTTCACGCAGCACGCACAGATTAGTAGACCGCATTTTGATTCCACGCGGCAAGTTACCTAAGTCACTTGGCAAAGCGTTTTCGTCGCAGCCAGCGCGAGGCCTCATCGCGCCACCCGCTCGACCAGACGCACCAGTTCGCGCGGCTGCAGGGGCTTGCGTAAAATTACGAGGCCGCTTTCGTGCGCCAGCTTCAGCAGCTCGGGCGACGTATCGCCCGTAATCAGAACCGCCGGGATCGTCTCACCACAGACCGCGCGCACCGCCCGTACCGCCTCGACCCCGTTTTCCTGGCCGCGCAAGCGCCAGTCCGAGAGAATGAGATCGATCGGTGCCGCGGACTGGCGCGCCAGTTCAAGCGCCTCGGCGATTGTCGCGGCCGCCAGC
Source organism: Burkholderiaceae bacterium (assembly GCA_035625725.1). GTDB lineage: Bacteria > Pseudomonadota > Gammaproteobacteria > Burkholderiales > Burkholderiaceae_F > GJ-E10. The sequence goes on along the minus strand of DASPPB010000023.1, from coordinate 2,143 downwards.
ACGTCGACCTGCAAGGGGCGAAGCAGCTCGCGTGTGGCTTCGCGGATCGCACGCTCGTCATCGATAAGGAGCACGGTCACGACGGCGATGGCGCGCGGCGGCACCGTGTCGGCTTCCAGAGGCGGGGCCTCGATCGATTCGCGATCGCCGGCTGGAACGAGCACGCGAAAGACGGTGCCTCGGCCGAGGCGCGAGTGCACCTGCAGGGGATGGTTGAGCAATTGGCACAAGCGCTGCACGATGGCCAGACCCATGCCGAGGCCCCGTCGGCGATCGCGTTCCGGATTGTCGATTTGGTAAAACTCCTGGAAGATCACATCGAGCTTGTCCGCCGGTATCCCCATGCCGGTGTCCCAGACTTCCAGTGACACGCCGTCGTGGTGGCGGCGCGCAGCGACAAGCACGCCGCCGCTGCGCGTGTAGCGCAATGCGTTTTGCACGAGGTTGGCAAGGACACGTTCGAGCAGCTGCGGGTCGCTGAGCACGACTCGCCGCGAGGCGCGAAAACGCAGTCCGAGTCCACGCGATTCGGCGTCTCCATCGAACTGCTGATACAGGCGCCGGAATACGTCGCGGATGGGGAAGGGTTGCGGCGCTGTTTTCACCACACCCGCATCCAGGCGCGAGATGTCCAGCATCACCCCAAAAGAGTTCTCCAGCGCCTCGATCGCCTCCATCATGCTGCGCACCAGCGGCTTCTCCGGTGTGCCCGGCAAGCGCTGGTCAAGCGCCGCGCAGAACATGCCCAGCGCGTGCAGGGGCTGGCGCAGATCGTGCGCGGCTGACGCAATGAAGCGGGTCTTCTCCTGGTTGGCGCGCGCGGCAACGTCGACCTGTTCACGCAGTTGCCCCACCAGATCCTCGTTGCGAAATCGTGCGGCCAGCCCACGGGCCAGGGCGTCGTTTTGCTCCAGCGCCAGGCGCATGATTGCGAGCAGAAAAGCCGCAGCCAGGACGGTGAGCAACAGCGCATTGGCCGACCCCAGCAGCGCATGGGCCACAAGCAGGGGACCGAGCGCCGGCAACAGCGTAAGGTAGATCGCCGCGCGCGAGGCTGCCAGAAGCGGCGCAGTCAGGCCGGCGGCGGCAAGCCAAATCGCGGTGAGCAATATGTCGGCCGAGGGATCGTGCAGCAATAGCAGCGCAGGGGCCACACCCCAAGTGCCGGCGGCGAGCGCGAGCAGCAGCAGCCAGCGCCCGCGCAGCCTCAGAACCGCCTGCGCTGGTGCCGCAGCGAATCGGCTGCGCCCGATGAGCAGCAGGCGCAAGGAGGCCAGCACAACGCAGGCGCCGCACCATACCCATATTGGCCCGGCAATGCCGGGCTGTGCCAACGCCGCCGCTGCAAATAGGCTCGCGAGAATTGCCGCCGTCGCGGCGCGCCGATCGCCAGCGAACGCCGTCCGATACAGCTCCACGGTAACGCGCGGATCGCGGCGTTTCCGCGCCGGCACAGATACCACATCGGCCAGCTCGCTGGACGAGGGGGCTACTCCATCGTCGAGCATTGCTGCACCGGCAAACTGTGACGGGAATCCTCCGGCGCTTCAATGAAACAAGCTGATGAGGTGTGCGCGCGATTCGACGTCGAGCGCAAGCAAGATGGCGGAGACGTAGTTCTTCACGGTACCCAGCGACAGCTCGGTAGCCTTGGCGATCTCCTGGTTATTGCAGCCCTCGAGGATCAGCTCCATGATCTCAAGGTGCCGTGGACCCAGCTCGGCGACCCGGTCGTAGTGCGGAGTTCCGGCCAACTTCGGAAAGCGCTCGGAAATGGTCGCCCTGCTCGGATTGCCCGAGGGTGGCTTCAACAGCGAAAGCAAAGCAGTCTTGACCTGATCTGGGGACCACGACTTGAGCAGATAGCCGACCGCACCCATTGCCTGAGCTTGGCGGATGACGAATTCGTCCTGCGTGCCAGTGAGCACGGCAATTGGCAGAGCCGGCCATTCATCGCGCAGGGTGCGCAGTCCCTGCAGACCCTTCGAATCACCGAGATTGAGGTCCAGCAGAACCAGGTCAAACGGTCCCGCGTCGCGGCAAGCGCTGCGCGCCTCATCGAGCGAACGGCAGGCTTGGATCTCGCAACGCACTTGGTCCAGGGATTGGAGCAGCACGCTGGTGCCCAGACGGATCAGGTCGT
>DASPPB010000022.1:0-15679 GCA_035625725.1 Burkholderiaceae bacterium | reverse complement strand
TGAGCAAAATCCGGTTGCCCAGGCGCGCCGAGAGGCAGGCGGCGGGTTCGAGCGCAGTCTCGGTGGCGACGTCGTAGACGCGCGCGTTGAGAATGCGGCGCAGGTATTCGTTGGCCGACATCGCGGCCGCTATTGTATGGGAGCTTTGCGACTCCGAGCACCGCGACCGCGGGCGCTACCCGCCGTCGCCCGCAGGGTCTTGCGCGTTAGCGTGCGAAACTCGCTTTACTGCCAGCCGTAGCGGCGCAGATAGGCGTGCTTGACCACCTGGGTGAGGCACACGTAGCCCAAAATGATCAATGCCGCCCATGGAAAGTAGGCTCCGGGCAGGGGCGCGAACTTAAACAGCGGTGCTGCGGGCCCCATAACCAGGTACATGCCGCTCACCACGACCAAAGCGGTCATCACCAGCAGCGGCGTCGCCGCACGGCTTTGCACAAAGGGGATCTTGGCCGTGCGGATCATGTGCACGATCAGCGTCTGCGTGGCCAGCCCTTCGACGAACCAGCCGGCCTGAAACAGCGCCTGGTGGCTCTCCGAGGTGGCGCCGAACACCCACCACATCAGCGCGAACGTACAGATGTCGAACACCGAGCTCACGGGTCCGAAGACCACCATAAACCGGCCCAGGTCCTGCGGGCGCCAGCGCTGGGGCAACTGCAGCAGCTCCGCGTCGACGTTGTCGAAGGGAATGGCGATCTGCGAGATGTCGTAGAGGAGGTTTTGCACCAGCAGCTGCAGCGGCAGCATGGGCAAAAAGGGCAGAAAGGCGCCGGCCACGAGCACGGAGAAGACGTTGCCGAAGTTCGAGCTGGCCGTCATCTTGATGTATTTGAGCATGTTGGCGAAAGTGCGGCGCCCCTCCACCACGCCTTCCTCGAGGACGAGCAGGCTCTTTTCGAGCAAGATGATGTCGGCGGCCTCCTTGGCAATGTCCACCGCACTGTCGACCGAAATGCCGATGTCGGCCGCACGCAGGGCCGGCGCATCGTTGATTCCGTCGCCCAAAAACCCGGTGACATGGCCGCGCGAGCGCAGGGCGCGCACGATCCGCTCCTTGTGCGCGGGCGTCAGACGCGCAAAGACGTGCCGCTCCTCGACCGTTTGGGCCAGCTGCACTTCGTCCAATGCCTCGATTTGGGCGCCCACCACGATGTGCTCGGCGTCCAGACCGACCTCGCGGCAGATCTTCCGAGTGACCAGATCGTTGTCGCCGGTGAGGATCTTGACCGCGATTCCGTGAGCGGCCAGCGCGTCGAGTGCGGGTTTGCTCGACTCCTTGGGCGGATCGAGAAACGCGATGTAGCCGATCAGGGTGAGATCGCGCTCGTCGCCCAAGCCGTAGCTGTCTTGCGTCGCGGCCGAGTCGCGCGCGGCCACGGCCACCACGCGCAAACCCTCGGCGTTGAGTTCGGCGGTCACGGCGCGGACGCCTGCGAGCAACTGGGCAGTGAGCGGCTCGACTTGTGCCGCGCGCTGAACCTGCGAGCACACGGCGAGAACCTCCTCGACGGCACCCTTGCAGATCAGGCGGTGCTGCACTTCCTGGCCGGCGGCATCGGGCGTTGCGACCACCACCGACATGCGCCGGCGCGTGAAGTCAAAGGGGATTTCGTCGATTTTGCGGAAGGTCGCGGCGATCGTACCCTGGTTGCGCATCTGCGCGTGCTCGAGCACCGCCACGTCGAGCAGGTTCTTCAGGCCCGTTTGGTGGTAGCTATTCAGATAGGCATATTCGAGCACCGTATCGGAATCGGTGCCGAAGGCGTCGAGGTGGCGGGACAGAAAGATGCGGTCCTGCGTGAGCGTGCCGGTCTTGTCGGTGCACAGCACATCCATGGCCCCGAAGTTCTGGATCGCGTCGAGTCGCTTGACGATGACCTTCTTGCGCGAGAGAAACACCGCTCCCTTGGCCAGCGTGGAGGTCACGATCATCGGCAGCATCTCGGGCGTGAGTCCGATGGCCACGGACAAGGAGAACAAGAAGGCGTCCATCCAGTTGCCCTTGGTCAGGCCGTTGATGAGCAGCACGATGGGAGTCATCACCATCATGAAGCGGATCAGCAGCCAGCTGACCTGGTTGACTCCGGCCTGGAAGGCCGTCGGAGTGCGGTCGGTTGCCGTGACGCGCTGCGCCAGCGCACCAAAATATGTCCGGTCGCCGGTCGTCACCACGACGGCCAGCGCCGAGCCGCTGACCACGTTGGTGCCCATGAAGGCGAGGTTTTCCAGTTCGAGCGGGTTGGTGCTGGGCTCGGAGCGCAGTTCGGCAAATTTCTCCACCGGCAGTGACTCGCCCGTCATCGTCGCCTGACTGACGAACAGATCCTTTGCGCTCAACAGCCGCACGTCGGCCGGGAGCATGTCGCCGGCCGACAGCGCGATCACGTCGCCCGGTACCAAGCGCTTGATCGGGATTTCGATGCGGCGCGGGGGCTTGGGCCGCAGAATCGCCTGGAAGTACTTGCGCGCTTCCTCGGCGGCGATCTCGACCGGGTCCCGGCGCAGTACCGTGGCCGTCGTGCTGACCATCTCCTTGAGCTTTTCCGCGGCGCGGTTCGAGCGCGACTCCTGCACGAAGCGGATGAGCGTGGAGAGCAAGACCATGGAGCCAATCACGATCGTCGCCTTGATGTCTTCGGTGTAGTACGACAGCGCCGCGAGCAGCGTCAAAAGCAAGTTGAACGGGTTGCGGTAGCACTGCCACAGGTGCACCCACCACTGCAGCGGTTTCTCCTGGCCGACCTCGTTCCAGCCGTGCACTGCGCGCCGCTCCGAGGCTTGCGCCTCCGTCAGGCCGTGCGGGTGCGATTGCAACTGCTCGAGCAGTTCCGAAACGTGGCTGCGGGACGCCGCGGCCAGGGTCGCGGCCATGGTCGTGGGCACTTCGCGCGGGGCCGCGCCGCGCAACAGCGTTTCGAGCAGCGGAAACCGTCGAAAGTGGTGGGAGATGGCCCTGTCGCGGACAAAGCTCGCGTACAGTTCCTTGAGAAAGTGAAAATCCATTTTGTGTTGTGTTCGGATCCGGCGCCGAGGTCGCAGCCGAGGTCCCGGAGTCTGTTGGAGCGCGCTTTTGCGCGGGCGCACGGCCGCCCGCGCTTCTACCATGCGAACTAGTATGTGTCGATGACAAACCGGAACGCGCCCGAGGCAATGTCGTCCCAATCCAACTGTTTGGAAGCGGCTGACGGCGGCAAAGGAAGGTCCGAGGAACCTTTTGCCGGCCTTTCGCCCGATGCCATCCTCAACGCCATCGACGAGGCGCTCCAGGGCCGAGGGCCGCTCGAAGGTGCGCGCGCCTCGGGCCAGGTGCTGGCTCTGAACAGCTACGAGAACCGGGTTTTTCAGGTCGGGCTCGAAGACATGGCCTCGCACCGCGAACGCCCACCCGTGGTGGTGAAGTTCTACCGGCCGGGCCGCTGGAGCGATGCCCAGATTCTCGAGGAACACGCGTTTTTGGAGGAACTGGTGCAAGCCGAAGTGCCGGCTGTCCCGCCGCTGACTTGCGGGGGACGAACCCTGCAGCATGCCGGCGAGTTTCGCTTCGCAATCTTTGAGCGCCGCGGCGGACGCGCGCCGGAGCTCTCCGACCCCGTGGTGCGCGAGCGTATGGGTCGCTTCCTGGGGCGGTTGCACGTGGTGGGCCGCCGCTCCCCGTTTCTTGCCCGCCGGCAGCTGGACGTTGCGACTTTTGGCAGCGAGCCCAGCGCGTATCTGCTTTCCCACGGCTGGCTTCCGCCGGAGCTCTCCTCGCTGTACCGCGACCTCGTCGAGCAGGCCCTCGAGCAGGTGGGTGAGGCCCTCGCATGCGCCGCTCCGGTCCGGTATCAGCGTGTGCACGGTGATTGCCACGGCGGCAACGTGCTGTGGAATGAATCGGGAGCCCAGCCGGGCCCGGTTTTCGTGGACTTTGACGACAGCTGTATGGCGCCGCCCGTGCAGGATCTGTGGATGCTGCTCTCGGGCGATGCCGGCGAGATGGCCGGGCAGCTGCGCGATGTGTTGCGCGGCTACGAGCTCTTCGTGCCCTTTGAGCGCAAGGAGCTGCTGTTGATCGAGGCGCTGCGCACGCTGCGGCTCATCCACTATGCCGCATGGATCGCCCGGCGCTGGCACGACCCTGCGTTTCCGGCCGCCTTTGGCTGGTTCCGGGAGCCGCGCTACTGGGAAGCGCGGATTTTGGAGTTGCGCGAGCAACTCGCCGCCATGCGCGAGCCACCCCTGCCGCTTTGATCGAGCCCAAAACCGCGGCGCTGCGGTCTGTCCGAACCGCGCCACCCGGCGTTTTTTACCTTAGGTCGATGTGGGGTATCGGTTTGCAGCGCCAGATACACTTGGGACTTGTCCACAAGGCGGTGGCGCCGCCCCGGGCGGCGCCGCAATGCCCCCAGGGGCGGCCCACGACGCTGCCCACCGTCATGACCGCGCCGCAGGATCCGAAACGACTTCTGTCCACCGACACGGCCTTGGAGCCGCCGGCACGGCTGCGCGAAATTCCGTACAACTACACCTCGTTTTCGGATCGGGAAATCGTCATCCGGCTGCTTGGGCCGGAGGCCTGGATCACGCTCGATGCGCTGCGCGCCGAGCGCCGCACGGGGCGCAGCGCCCGCATGCTCTACGAAGTTCTGGGCGAGATCTGGGTCGTGCAGCGCAATCCATACTTGCAAGACGACCTGCTCGAAAGCCCCCGACGCCGGGCTTCGCTGCTGGAGACCCTGGAGCACCGCCTGCGCGAGATCCAGGCGCGGCGGGAGCCAGCCGACGCGGAGCGCGACGCGAAAGTGGGCTTGCTGCTCGATGCGGCGCGGCGCGCCGTGCACGAATTTGCAGCCGCCTTTGTTCAGGTTCGCGAGTTGCGCCGCCGTGCCCGCAGACTGCTGGGCCGTCACACGCGGGCCGATAACATCCGCTTCGATGCGTTTGCGCGCGTCTCGCACGTTACGGACGCCACCGATTGGCGGGTCGAGTACCCGTTCGTCGTTTTGCACCCCGATCGGGAGGAGGAAGTCCCCCGCTTGGTGCGTGACTGCATCGAGCTCGGACTGACGATCATCCCGCGCGGCGGGGGCACGGGCTATACCGGTGGCGCGGTCCCGCTTACCGAGCGAAGCGCCGTGATGAACACCGAGAAGCTCGAGCGCTGCGGCGAAGTCGAGTTCGTCGTCCTTCCCGGCCTGGCGCAGCCGGTCCCGACGGTGCGATCGCAGGCCGGCGTGGTCACACGGCGCGTGGCCGAGGCCGCCGAGCGCGCCGGTTTCGTGTTTGCCGTCGATCCGACGTCGGCCGACGCCTCATGCGTCGGCGGCAATATCGCGATGAACGCCGGCGGCAAGAAAGCTGTGCTCTGGGGCACCGCTGTCGACAACCTCGCGTGGTGGCGCATGGTCGACGCGCAGGGCAACTGGCTGGAGGTCAGCCGCCTGGACCACAACCTGGGCAAAATCCACGAGGTTGCGACGGCGTGCTTCGAGCTCGTTTGGAAGGACGGCGCGCGGCCCCCGGAGCAGGCGCGCGAGTTGCGCCGGGAGGTGCTGCAGATCGCGGGCAGAACCTTTCGCAAGGTCGGTCTGGGCAAAGACGTGACCGACAAGGTCCTGGGCGGTCTTCCGGGGGTGCAAAAGGAAGGTTGCGACGGTTTGATCACGGCCGCGCGCTGGATCGTTCATCGCATGCCCCGTCAGGTGCGCAGCTTCTGCCTCGAATTCTTCGGCCCCGTACGCGAGGCGATCCCGAGTATTGTCGAGATCAAGGGCTTTCTCGATGGCACCCCGGGCGGCGCGCGTCTGGCCGGCCTCGAGCATCTCGATGCCCGCTACCTGCGCGCGGTGGGCTATTCGACGCGATCGCCCCGCGGCGGCCTGCCCCGCATGATTCTGCTGGGCGACATCGTAGGCGACGACGAGGCGGCGGTGGCGCGAGCCGCGGCGCGTGTGGTGCAGCTTGCCAACGCGCGCGGTGGCGAGGGCTTTGTCGCGGCCAGTGCAGAGGCGCGCAAGTCCCTCTGGGCCGACCGGGCGCGCACGGCCGCCATCGCGAAACACACCAACGCATTCAAAATCAACGAGGACGTCGTCATCCCCTTGGCGCGCATGGGCGAGTACACCGACGCCATCGAACGCATCAACATCGAACTGTCGGTCGGCAACAAGCTGCGACTGCTCGATGCCCTGGAGCAATACCTGCGCTCGGACCTGGAGCTCGGCCGCAGCGAGGATCCGGACTCCTCGGTACAGGCGCGCAGCGAGCTTCTGGGCGATCGGCTGGCGCGCGCGCTGGAACTCATCGAAGCCACCCGGGCGCGCTGGCTGCTGCTGCGCGAGCAGGGCGACTTTCACCAGTTGCAGGAAGGCAAGCTGCGCGTGTCCTGGAAGACGGAGGTACGCGCCCCGCTGGCGCGAATCTTCGGGGGTGCCATCTTCGGCCCGGTGCTCCGGGGTTGCGACGCGATTCATGCACGGGTGCTCAAGAGCCGGGTTTTCATCGCACTGCACATGCATGCGGGCGATGGCAACGTGCACACCAACATACCCGTGAATTCCGACGACTACGAGATGCTGCAGACGGCAGGCCGCGCCGTGGCGCGCATCATGGAAGTCGCGCGCGAGCTGGGTGGCGTCATCTCCGGGGAGCACGGCATCGGCATCACGAAGCTCGAATTTTTGCGCGACGAAGAGCTGCAGCCCTTTGCCGAGTTCAAGCGAAGCGTCGACCCGCAGGGTCATTTCAACGCCGGCAAGCTGCTGGCCGGCGCCAACTTGGGACGCGCCTATACGCCAAGCTTTAACTTGCTCGGACACGAATCGCTGATTCTGCAACACAGCGACCTGAACAGCGTTTCGGATGCCGTCAAGAATTGCCTGCGCTGCGGCAAGTGCAAGCCCGTGTGCGCGACGCACGTGCCGCGCGCCAACCTGCTGTACTCGCCGCGCAACAAGATTCTGGCGACCTCGCTGTTGGTCGAAGCGTTTTTGTACGAGGAGCAGACCCGGCGTGGCGTGCCGCGGGGCCGCTGGGACGAATTTAGCGACATCAGCGATCACTGCACGCTGTGCCATAAGTGTGCGACGCCGTGCCCGGTCGACATCGATTTCGGCGACGTGTCGATGGTCATGCGCGATCTGGTACGGCGCACGGGCAAGGCGCGATTGCGTCCGGCTGCGTTTGTGTCGATGGCGTTTCTCAATGCCACCCGTCCGCGCACCATCAAGCTGCTGCGGGCGGGTTTCGTCCAGGGCGGCTATGCGCTGCAGCGCGCGGCGCATCGCCTCTTCGCGCTTTCCGCCAGGCGCCAGACGCGTCACCCGCCCGCGACCACCGGGGCCGCCAGCGCGAGCTCCCAGGTGATTCATTTCGTCAACAAGCGGCTGCCCGGCACATTGCCGAGTCGCACCGGGCGCAGCCTGTTGGGCATCGAAGATGCGCGCACGGTCCCCATCTTGCGCGATCCGCATCGGACGCGCACCGATGCGGAGGCGGTGTTCTATTTTCCGGGTTGCGGTTCGGAGCGACTGTTCTCCCAAGTGGGCCTGGCTACCCAGGCCATGCTATGGCACTGCGGTGTGCAAACGGTATTACCGCCCGGCTACCTTTGCTGCGGCTATCCCCAGCGGGGCAGCGGCCAGTTCGACCGCGCGCAAAAGATCATCACCGACAACCGGGTGCTGCTGCATCGCGTCGCCAACACGCTCAATTACCTCGATATCAAGACGGTGATCGTGAGCTGCGGCACCTGCTTGGATCAGTTGCAGGGCTACAACTTCGAAGCGATTTTCCCCGGCTGCCGCATCCTAGACATCCACGAGTTCTTGCTCGACAAGGGAGTGCGCGTCGACGCTGCCGACGGCGTGCGCTACGTCTACCACGATCCGTGCCACAGTCCGCTCAAGCGCCAAGATCCGCTCAAAACCGTCAACTCCCTGTTACGCACCGCCGAGGCCGGCCACATTCGCAGGAGCGATCGGTGCTGCGGCGAGGCCGGCACGATGGCGGCCACGCGCCCGGACATCGCGACCCAGGTGCGCTTTCGCAAGCAGCAGGAACTCAGCGGCGACCTGGCCCGAATGCGCTCCGACGGGTTTGACGGCGCATGCAAGGTGCTCACGTCCTGCCCCGCTTGTCTGCAAGGACTGGCGCGCTACCGCGATGACGTTGATCTGGAGGCACAGTACATCGTGGTCGAACTCGCGCGGCGCACGCTGGGCGAAAACTGGCTTGCGGATTTTGTCGCGCGCGCCAACGCGGGCGGCATCGAGCGCGTGCTGCTGTGAATGCGGGCTGCGAGCTGTGCCGGCACGACGGCGGGCGCGTCCTGTGGCGCGAGGCGGCGCTGCGCGTGGTGCTGGCCGACGACCCTGCGTATCCGGGTCTGCTGCGCGTCGTCTGGAACGCCCACGTGCGCGAGATGAGCGATCTCGCGGCCGATGAACGCGAGCGCCTCATGGCGGCGGTATTCGCGGCCGAGCTGGCATTGCGCCAAGTGCTTGCACCCCACAAGGTCAATCTCGCCAGCCTGGGCAACGTCACGCCGCATTTGCACTGGCATGTGATCGCGCGCTACCCCGACGACGCGCATTTTCCGCAGCCCATCTGGGGCGCGCGCCAGCGAGAACCGGATCGGGCGGCGCTGGCGCAGCGCGTGGCCAAGCTCGAAGGGCTCGAGCCCGCACTGCTGCGCCTGTTGGGTGCGAAGGCGGCGCTGCCGGCTGGGCCGAAGCGCTGATCGGAACCCCGGGGGACTCGACCATGGAATCCATGCGCATCGCGGTGGTCTCCGACATCCACGGCAACATGTCGGCACTCGAGGCGGTGGTCGCCGACTTCACACGGCGCGGCGTCGATGCCGTGGTGAATCTGGGCGATAGCCTTTCGGGTCCGCTGATGCCTCGGGAAACCGCCGAATACTTGATGGCGCAGCCGTGGACGCAGCTCGCAGGCAACCATGAGCGCCAGATTCTCGACACCAGCATGCGACGCGGCGTCTCGGACGAGTTCGCGCGCTCCCAGCTCTCGGCGCGGGAACTCGATTGGATCGCTGGCCTGGGGCCGTGCGCGCAGTACGCCGACGATGTCTTGCTGTGCCACGGTACGCCGCAAAGCGACCTTGTGTATCTGATCGAATCGGTCGAGCCGGGCCATCTGCGACTGGCCAGCGCGCAGGAACTCGCGGAGCGCCTGGGCGATACCCGTGCCGCCCTGGTTGTGTGCGGGCACAGTCACGTGCCGCGAAGTGTCCGCACCGCCGGCGGACAGCTCGTCGTCAACCCCGGCAGCGTCGGGCTGCCGGGCTATGTGGCCAGCCAACCGCATCCGCACGTCGTCGAAAACGGCTCGCCCGATGCGCGCTACGCGATCGTTGAACGGATCGCAGAGCGCTGGAGCTGCGCGTTGATTGCCGTGCCCTACGACTTTCGCTCGATGGCCGAGCTCGCGCATCGGCGCGGGCGCATGGAGTGGCACCGGGCACTGCTCACCGGCTATGTCACCCAGTAGGCGCGCCGCCTAGCGGGCGCCGACCGCCTGCTTGCAGTGCTCGAGCTGCTGCTTGGGATAGTCCTTCAGAATCTCGTCGATGCGCGCCTCCGTTGCGGCATCCACGCCGGTCACGCGCAGGCGCGTTGCATGAGCCGCCGTCGTAAGGGTGGTGCGCTCCGAAAGGCCGATAGCGGCCAGGCGGGCACGTGCCTTCTTGGCAGAGGCTTCCGAGGGAAAATTGCCGATTTCCACACAGGCTAGGGACGGCGTTTCCACCGGCACGGGTTCCGGCTTGGGCGTTGGCGATGGTGTGCTGGCCGCCGCGGCACGTTCGGCCTGGGTGCGCAAGCGAGCCAGATCGGCTTCATTGAGCACCCGAAGATCGTTGGGCGCAATTTGCAGCTCCATCCGCTGGGGCTCGCGTGTAACGCCCAACGGACCGCTGAGCAGCAGCCATGCACCTACAACGGCGTTTGCCGTTAGCAACGCAAGCAGCAGCGACTTCATTGATTCCGGTTCGCAGGCCTTTGGGTCGTCTGGGCATGCGCCCGATGCCACAAGCCCAGCAGCACCAAGTCGGGTTCGAGCGTCATTGTGCCCAATCCGGCCTGCCCGCGCAGCAATCCCAGCAGCAAGGGACCATTGCCGCCCGAGACAACCACTTGCACGGCACCGTCGACAGACTCGCGAATCCGCTGCAGGCGCTGCACGATCAAGCCGATCTGCGCGTCGAGAACACCCGTACAAATGGCGTCATCGGTGTTGTCCGGATGGGCGACGTACCGGCCCGCGGCCAGCGGAAGTCGCGCCGTGCCGCGCGCCAAACTCGCGCGCATCAATGCGACGCCCGGCGCGATCACTCCGCCCAGGAAGCGGCCATCGGCGCTGATTGCGTCGACGGTGGTGGCCGTGCCCGCGTTGACCACGAGCAGCGCGCCATGCGCAAAGCGCGCTCGCGCACCGATCAATGCATGCCAGCGATCGGCTCCCAACTGCTGCGGATCGCAGTATCCGTTGTGCAGCACGATGCCGCCGAAGTCGAAGTCGGCCTCGGCGCCAAACCATTGGGCCGCTGGCGAACCGGCCAAGTGCAGCGCGGCGGCGATGGCGGCGATCCTGTCGGGGGCCGCGACCGCGCAGCCCCAAGCCGCTGTCGGGCTTCGAGGCGGCGTGTCTTCGGCAGTCGAGGCAAACGCCTTCGACCACTCGGCCGCAAGTTTTTGAGTCAGATCGGGGGCATCGATCGCGAGCGCGCCTTGCGCATAGGTCGCCTCCGGCCGTGTGGCCTCGAAGCCTGCAGTGCTGCCCGCTGCAGGCGCCGGCAGCTGCGCGACGAGCGACCACTTGAGCGTCGAGTTACCGACGTCCAAGAGCAGCCAGCTCATACTACCGCCCAGTGGTCCCGGGCTCGCCCGCTACGACGGCGCGCAGGCTCACTTCGCCACTGATGATCGCTTGCACCCTACCCTCGTTCTCGATGAGCAATCGCCCCTGCTCGTCGACGCCACGCGCGACGCCGCCCAGCGTTGCTTGTCCCGCGGCACGCACGGCAACTGGCATACCCAAAAAAGCCAAGCAGGCATTAAAGCGCTCGCGCAATCCGGCAAAGCCGCGCGCCTCGAACTGCCGCACAGCCGCGATCATCGCCCTTGCAAAGCGTGCCAGCCATTGTTCGCGTTGCGCACACACCGCTGCACGCCCGAAGATCTCCGCCAGCTCGGCAGCTGGCTCCCCGATGGCCAGCCGTTGCGCAGGCTCCAGAGCAAGGTTCAGGCCCATGCCAATTACGAGGGTCCGGCTGCCGCGCGGATCCTCCGCGGCCTCCGTGAGGATTCCCGCGAGCTTGCGGCCATCGAGCAAGATGTCGTTGGGCCACTTGACCTGCGCCGGCACGTCGAAGGCGCGCAGACATTCGGCGATAGCAAGCCCACAGACCAACGTGACCGTGGAAGTCGAGGCCGGATCCCCGTACCACGGAACTGCGATCGAAAATAGCACCGAGCCCGACGCACTGTCGCGCCAGACGCGGCCCAGACGGCCACGTCCGGCCGTCTGTCGCGCGGCGGCTCGCAGGACCAGGCGCCGCGGCGCCTGCTCGCGGGCTCGGGCGACCAGATCGGTATTGGTCGAGGATGTCGAAGCGACCACTTCCAGATCAACATCCGTGCCCTGCAAATAGCGGGCGAGCTCCCGCGCCGACAGCGCAGGAGCTGAGGAGTCTGCCGTTGCGCACTCCGGCGCGAGGCAATCGCCGGTCGCCACGGCCCCGCCGCTCGGGGCAATCTTGCCAGGGCTCAAAAGGTTGTCTCGCCGTGAAAGTGTCTGTCCATGCAGGGCGCAGGCCCTTGCGCGCGGTGCGGTCGGCACTGCAAAGGGCCTCGGGCAGCACGAATGTAGCAAGAAACAGCGCCCGGCCCGCCCCAGCGTGCGGCAGTGGCGGCCGCTTGGGCGATCGCGGTTGCCTTCGCGCCGGACCCGCAGCCCGGCGTATTAGGCTCCCCGCATCCTAAAGGCAGCTCGCGAGCTGCGGGCTGCTGCAAAGGCCGAGGGTTTCGGGCCGCCGCGCTCTAATAGCGCTCGGCAACAAGGTTGCGGCCCTTGAGCGAGGCCACGTCGTCGAACCGACTCTTGGTCAAGCGCTTGGGCAAGCTCACTTTTTCACGCGGGAGCTTCTGGTAGGGAATCAGCGACAAAATGTGCGCGATGCAATTGAGTCGCGCGCGCCGCTTGTCATCGGAGCGCACGATGTGCCAAGGGGCGTGTTCCGAATCCGTCGCGGCAAGCATCAGGTCGCGCGCCCTCGAGTAGTCATACCAGCGCCGGTAGGATTCCAGGTCCATCGGGCTCAACTTCCATTGCCGCAGCGGATCGTTGATCCGGGCCAGAAAGCGCCGCTCCTGCTCTTTCATTCCGACTTCGAGCCAAATCTTGATCAAGATGATTCCGGCCTCGACGACCCATTTTTCCACCAGCGGGCAATTGGTGAGAAAGCGGCGGGCCTCCTCCGGCGTGCAGAATCCCATGACGTACTCCACGCCCACGCGGTTGTACCAGCTGCGATCGAGAATGACGATCTCGCCGCCGGCCGGGAATTGCTCGATGTAGCGCTGGATAAAAAGCTGCGTTTTTTCCCGGTCGGAGGGAGCCGGTAGCGCGACCGTCCGGAAGACGCGTGGACTCACCCGCTCCGTGATGGCCTTGATGGTGCCGCCCTTGCCGGCAGCGTCGCGACCCTCGAAGAGGAGGATGACGCGCAGTCCCTTGGCCTTCACCCAGTCCTGTACTCGGCACAACTCGACTTGCAACTTGCGCAGCTCCTTTAGGTATTCCTTGTTTTTCATCTTTTCCTTGGCGGCTTCGCCGCCCGTCGGTTCTTTTGGCATGGTCTTCCCCCCGGATGAATCGCCTGGCGGACGCTATTTTGCGCCAGTCCGGTGCGCCGATTGTTGCGCGCCCTCAATGCCCCACGTCGCCGGGCTGCGAACGCGACGCACGTTCTTCAAAGCGGTGTATGTTAGCGGGACAAGCCGAATGCGATCGGAGAGGGAGATTTCAGCATGCATCTACGGACGTCGTCCGCGGCCGGCAGCTGCCAGATTGTCGAAGCCGGCCGTTTTGCAGCGAGGCGCCCGTGAGCGCACCCACAGACAAGGGGCTCGGCGCACCGCTGTTTGGCTCGTTGACCGTCGAGGGCGCCGTTCGCGTCGGTTTGCTCGGTCTGCTGGTGTACTGGGCGCTTCAGGTCATTGGCCCGTTTCTAACTATCGGATTGTGGAGTGGGATACTCGCCGTCGCGCTGTATCCGGTATTTGATTGGCTAAGCCAGCGCTTGCGCAGCCCGCGCGCGGCGGCGACCTTGCTCACCTTGCTGTGCGTGCTGGTCGTCATCGGTCCGGTGACGTGGCTGGGACTGAGCGTAATCGGAGGCGCCGAATACGCGGTGAAGGGACTTAATTCGAGCACATTTTCGGTTCCGTTGCCGGCCGAATCGGTAAAGAGCTGGCCCTTGATCGGCGAGCGGGTCTACGAGCTTTGGACGCTGGCCGCCACCGATACCAAATCAATGCTGCTCGAAATTCTTCCGAAGTTCAAACCTGTCGGCGGCAAGCTCCTGGACGTGGCGGGAACGGTGGTGTTCGGGCTGCTGGAGTTCATCGCTTCCATCGTTATCGCGGGATTCTTGTTCATCCCCGGCCCGCGTCTGGCCGAGGCGCTGCGAGTGTCGCTGCGCCGGATCTTCGGCTCTCGCAGCGAGGAAATGCTGCATATCGCCACGAGCACGATCCGCAGTGTCTCGCGCGGGGTGGTCGGAGTTTCTCTCGTGCAATCGTTGCTGGCCGGGCTGGGTTTTCTGGTCGCCGGTGTCCCGGCTGCCGGATTTTTGACTTTCATCGCGCTCGTGCTGGGGATCATCCAGATCGGCCCCGGCATTTTGCTGCTGCCGGTGGTCATTTGGGGCTGGACCGTCATGGAGACCACAACGGCGCTGCTCTTCACCGTCTACATGATTCCGGTGGCGCTGATTGACAACGTCGTCAAGCCTTTCGTGCTGGCGGCGGGCTTGGCGACACCGATGCCTGTCATTCTGGTCGGCGTCATCGGGGGAACTATTGTTTTCGGGATCAGCGGCCTCTTCCTCGGTCCTGTGGTTTTGTCCGTTGCCTGGGCGCTCGTTGCAGCCTGGGTGCAAGAAAACCAAAGCGAGGACCACGCCACCTCAGCGGCCAAATGAAGTCGTGCTGTGTCCGGCCGCTTATGCGGGAGGCTTCGCCGTTCCTGCCGCCCGAGGCCCGCGCATCGCGCACCTCGTGCACCGGATCTGTACGGCCTTCGCGCGCTCGCGTTGCCCGTCGCTGGGCACTGCCAGCTAGCCAAGGCGGGTGAGATCGCACACGACCCTTTGCACGCTCGGCCCCTCGGGGCTTTCCGCCGGCAGGAAACCCAGGCGGTTTGCCAGGGCCAGCATGCGTGCATTGGATGCGAGAATGAAGCCCTCCATGCGCTCGAATCCGCGCGCCCGGGCTGCGCCCATCAGCGCCTTGAGCAGTTCGCGTGCCAGCCCCTGGCCTTGCCAATCGTCGACCACGGTCACGGCGAACTCGCACTCCTTGCTTTGCGCGCCCGCGCCGTAGCGCGCCCCGCCGACGATTCGCTGCTCGTCGCCCTCGCCCGCCACGGCTACCAACTGCAACTCGCGCTGCGGGTCGGGTCGGGTGGCGCGTTCGAGCATCTGTGGGGTCGGCTCGCGCAGCGCCGCCATAAAGCGCGAATATCGCGACTCGGCCGAGAGCGCCTGCAGCGCCGAGCGCATCTTTTCCCGGTCCTGGGCCATGACGTTGCGCAAGATCACGCGCCGTCCGTCGCGCAGTGCAATTTCCACAGGAGAAAAATCGGTGTCCCGGCTGGAGGGCATCACGTTCGTCTCACCACAAAAGAGGGCAGAGCCATCCTGCGCGCAGCCATGACACTCCTCACGAGTGCACCGGCGGCCTGCGCGTCGCGACACCCGATGCGTGAGAGCAACGGAGCCCTTTCGCTTGGCTAGGAACACGCCGCACATTCTGACACCTTTGCGCGCACCAAAAAGCGGACTGCGTTGAGGAAACCTTCCGGCCCCGGGGGTCCCGTCACGACTTGTCACCGGCATTTCACGCGCCCCGGCAGCTCGTTTCGCAAGCGACATGCCGCTGGCGCGTGAGACAAGAAAACAACGACGCCCGTCAAAGGCAGTGCGCAGCCGAAGCGCCCCTGCGCGGGCGCGGTGGTGCCAAATTTGACGTAGATCAAAAGGTGCTGAACGGCGTGCCGCGCGGCCTGAGGGAGTACGGGCGACGATGACATGATGGAGTTTTCTTCTCACCGTGCGTCGTGGCGGTTTGCCCGATAATCGCAACGGCTCGAAGCGGTCGCTTGATTTTTTTGTTCCTCGGGAGGGTCTGCCGTGCAACACCGCTGCACCACGCACGCCGCCGCTAGCTTGCCTGCCCCAATTCGTCCAGCCGCGGTCGCGCGGCCAACTCAAACTCGGAGAAAAACCATGTGGAACCGCGTGATCTCGATTTCTGTCGCCCTGATGCTAGCGGTCGCTTTTTCGCCGGCTCGGGCCGATGATTACAGCGACACGGTCAAAATCTTCAAAGACGCCGGGGAGAGCGGCAAGTTCTTCAATACTGCCTACGGGTACGCGGTGTTTCCCACAATCGGC